>NC_013524.1:0-626365 GCF_000024985.1 Sphaerobacter thermophilus DSM 20745 | reverse complement strand
AGGCGACATCGATGGCATCGAAGGGCTCGAACACCGTCAGCCCCAGAGCGACCAAGAAGACCACCGCGATGGCGAGGAGGACGACCGCGAGCGCCTGGTAGATCTGCCGGGGCGGGATTTCGCGCCCGAAGGCGACCACCGACTCCCGGCCGCTGATGGCGGCGAGGATGGCGAAGAAGAGGAGGCTGAAGGTCTGGACCTTGACCCCGCCCGCGGTCGAGCCGGACGCCCCGCCGATGAACATCAGGGCGATGGTGAACACCAGGCTCTGGTCCCGCATCTCGCCGATCGGGATGGCGTTGAAGCCGGCCGTGCGCGGCGTGACGCTCTGGAAGTACCCGTTGAGCAGCCGATCCCCCCAGGGGAGGTGGCCCAGCGTCGCCGGGTTGTTCCACTCCATGATCAGGTAGCCGACCATACCGACGGCCAGCAGCGCGGCCGTGGTGCTCAGGACGAGCTTGGTGTCGACGGTCAGGCGTCGCCAGGTGCGGCAGCGGAGCACGTCGGCCAGCGGCGTATAGCCGATTCCGCCGAGGGTGATCAGCACGGCCATGGTCAGGAGAATCCACGGGTCGCGCTGGAAGGGGATCATGCTCTGGAAGCCGCCGACGATGTCGAACCCTGCCTGGTTGAAGGCCGAGATCCCGTGGAACAGCCCCCACCACAGGGCACGCCCGGGCGGCATTTCTTGGGTGAAGCGCAGAAACAGCAGCAGTACCCCGACGGATTCGATGATCAGGGTCATCAGAGCGATACGGCGCAACAACCGCATCGCTCCGCCCGGTTCTGGTGTCCCCATCGTCAGGCCCAGCGCCATGCGATCCCGCAGCGTGGCGCGCCGTCCCACCAGCATCAGGAGCAGGGTAGATGTTGCCATGAAGCCGAGGCCGCCGATCTGGATGAGCGCGAGCACGACCGCCTGACCGAAGGCGTTCCAGTGGGTGCCGGTGTCGACCACCACCAGTCCCGTCACCGAGACTGCCGAGGTCGCGGTGAAGAGGGCGTCGATGAAGGGTGTCGAGCGGCCGCTCGTGGTGGCAATGGGGAGGGAGAGCAGGATCGCGCCGACGAGGATCACCCCGGCGAAGCCGAGCACCGGAACGAGCGCAGGCGGGCGGGGACGGCGCCGCGCCTTGGGCGCGGCGAGCGTGACGGCTTCGGGCCGGAGCACCGCGCGCCGCACGACCCGGTCGCCGGGCCGGCGCGTGTAGCGGGGTGGAGTCCCTGACCGGGGTTGTCCGGGATCGCTCACGCCTGAGCTCGCCTCGCACTGCTCGACCATCCTGACGGCGCCACCGGCGCCGTGGCGCCGCGCCGTTGGAGATTAGGCCTCGCCCTACCCGTTGTCAACCGGCGAGGGCCGGCTCGCGTCGCTGCCCTTGCACATCGAGGGCCAGAGCTGCGTGACGATCTGGTCGGGTAGAATGGGCCGGTAGTGCCCGATGGGGAGGGTGGCAGGAAGATGCGCATCGGCGAGCTGGCCGCCGAACTCGGCCTCAATCCCAAGACGCTGCGCTACTACGAAGCCATTGGGCTCCTCCCGGCTCCGCGCCGCACGCCGGCGGGCTACCGCCTGTACAGCGACACGGATCGAGAGCGCCTGCGCTTCATCCTCAAGGCGCGGGCGGTCGGCCTCACCCTCGAGGAGATCCGTGAGGTGCTCGCCGTCCGCGGCGATGGGCGGCGGCCGTGTGAGCATGTCCTCACCCTGCTCGACCGGAAGCTCGCCGCCGTGGACGAGCAGCTCCGGGCGCTGGCCGAATTCCGGGCGGAGCTCTTGACACTCCGCGATACTGCGGCCGGCGCGATGTCCACCGACAGTTGCGTCTGCGGCATCATCGAGCGCCATGAGCCGGCGCAGCGCGACCAGACACCACCCCTGACCGCCGCGCCGCGGCCCGCACGTCCCCGGCGTCGGGAGCGCCCGCCCGCCCTCGACCGTCAGCAACCGGCCTGACCCCCGCCGGCGCTCGTCTCGCTTGAGGAGGAGGCGAGCGCCGGGCCCTTGACCTTCCAGTCGACTGGAAGGTGTACCCTCGCGCCATGGCAGTGCGAGACCGGTCGGCGACGCCGGCCCACCGTCTCCGCGGGAGGAGCATCACGCGATGACCCAGACGATCCACCTCGCCATCAGCGGTCGAACCCCGATCCACTGCGCCGGGTGCGAGCAGCGGATCGGCAACGCCCTGCGGCGCCTGCCCGGCGTCGCGAGCGTCCAGGCCAGCCAGGAAACACAGCAGGTCCGCGTGGCCTTCGACCCGGAGCAGGTCTCGGTCGAGCAGATCCGGGCGAGGCTGGCCCGGGCGGGCTTCGAGACCGCCCCGGCGGGAGGGGGGTGCATGAGCGCGCGCGCACCGGCCCGGCCGGGCGGTCGGGGGCACGTCGAGCGGGGCACGCCGGGTGCCGCGCAGCAGAAGCTGCTGCTGAGCGTCGGCGGCATGCACTGCTCCCTCTGCACGGAGTCCATCCGCCGCGCGATCGGACGCCTGGACGGCGTGCAGTCGGTGCAGGTCTCGATCGCCCATGAGGAGGCGCTGGTCGAATACGACCCGGCGCGCGTGACCCCGGAGATCATCACCGAGGCGCTGGAGGACATCGGCTACACCGTGCGGGAGCCAGACCAGGCCGAGCGCTTCGCCGAGGAGGAGCGGGATCTGGCCGTCGCCCGGCGTAAGGCGGTCCTCTCGATCGGCCTGCTGGTCGCCGCCTCCGCCGTGATGCTCACCACCGTCTGGCTTGGCCCGAGTCTCGAGCGGACCCTGGCGATGGGGGCGCTCGCCCTCTTCACCGCTGGCGGCCCGGCCCGCTTCATCATCGTCCGCAACGGCTGGCAGTCGATCCGCCGCGGCATCCTGAATCAGGACGTGCTCGTCACGGCGTCGGCGCTCGGTGGGCTGCTCGGTGGGCTCGTCGGTCTCGTCGTGCCGGCCGTCCCCGCCGGTGGCTTCTTCGGCGCCACGGTGTTCGTGCTGGCCTTCCATCTGATCGGCGGCTATGCATCCGTGCTTGTCCACGTCCGCGCCTCCCAGTCGGTGCGTCGTCTCCTGGCCCTCACTCCGGAGACCGCGCACCGGCTCACCGCGGACGGCCGTGAGGAGGTCGTCCCGGTCGCCCAGCTTGCCGTCGGCGACCGCGTGCGCGTGCGCCCCGGCGAGCGCATCCCGGCGGATGGGGTCGTCCTCGACGGCGCCTCGGCGGTCGATGAGAGCCTCGTGACCGGCGAGCCCATCCCGGTGGATAAGCTGCCCGGCAGCGAGGTGATCGGCGGCTCGCTCAACCAGGCGGGGAGCCTTATCATCCGGGTCAGCCGCGTCGGTGCCGAGAGCTTCCTGCAGACCGTCGCCCGGCAGGTCGCCGAGGCGCGGGCGCTCAAGCCCGGCATCCTGCGGCTCGTCGACCAGGTGCTCGTGGTCTACGTGCCGGCCGTCTTCGCCGCCAGCGCCGCCGGCTTGCTCATCTGGACCGTCGGCGCCTGGCTGCTCGCCGGCGCGCCCGACCTGCTCCGCGGCGGCTTCGCAGCCCTGAGCGTGCTCATCATGGGCTACCCCTGCGCTCTGGGGATGTCCACGCCGCTGGCCATCATCCGGGCGAGTGGCGAAGCCGCCGAACGCGGCATTCTCATGCGCTCCGGCGAGGCCTTCCACGTCTTCCGCAGCGTGCGCACCATCGTCTTCGATAAGACCGGCACGCTCACCGAGGGCAAACCCCAGCTCGTCGCGTGCCTCAGCCCACTCGCGGCCACCGACCGGCTCCTACACCTGGCGGCGAGCGCCGAGACGCTCTCCGAGCATCCGCTTGCCCGGGCGATCGTGGCCGAGGCCCACGCCCGAGGGCTCACGCTCGAGACGCCGACCGAGTTTGCCGCCTGGCCCGGGCGCGGCGTCGCCGCCACCGTGGCGGGGCACCGGCTCCTGGTTGGAACCGAGCGCTTCCTGGCCGAGGAGAACGTGAACCTCGCCCCGCTTGCATCGCTCGTCGAGCAGGTCCACGCCCGCGGGCAGACCGCCGTCCTGGTCGCGGTCGATGGCCGCGCCGCCGGCGTGCTGGCCCTGGCCGATCGGGCGAAGCCCGACGCGCGGGCGACCGTGGAGCGGCTCCGCCGGCTGGGCATGAAACCGGTCCTGCTCACTGGGGACAACTGGCACGCCGCGCGCGCGGTCGCCGCGGCCGCGGGCATCGACGAGGTGCTGGCCGAGGTGCTCCCCGGCGACAAGGCAGCCGAGATCCGCCGGCTACAGGCGCAGGGCCAGCGGGTCGCGATGGTGGGCGACGGGATCAACGATGCGCCCGCGCTGATGCAGGCGGACGTGGGCATCGCCATCGGTGCCGGCACCGACGTCACCCTGGAGGCCGCCGACGTGGTGCTCGTAAGCGAGCGTCTGGAGACGCTCGTGGAGGCGCGCGAGCTGGCGCGCCGCAGCTACCAGTTGACCGTCACGAACGTCGGGCTGGCGCTCGCCTTCAACGGCATCGGGGTCATCGCCGCCATCACCGGCCTCGTCGCGCCGGTCTGGGCCATGGTGGCGATGGCGGCCAGCGTGAGCGTGGTGCTCGGCAACTCGTTCGCCGGCCGACTGGGGCATGGGCGTGCCCGGGAGTGGCGAGGCGAATGAATCCGTTGCACCCGGGCGCCAAGCACGCGGCACGCCCCCTCATGCTCGCTTGACATCTTGTGCGCCCCTCCGTACAGTGCTCGCAAGCACCGGTTTCCGCAGGTATGACCGATGGTGAGGCGCCCGTTCCGTGCCTCGCCGGCGGTCGGCTACCCTGCGCCACGCCCGCGCGATCGCCGTTGGCCGGCAGCGAGGCGTGCGCGACGTCGAGACCAACGGGAGGAGGTCTGCGTCATGGCAGTTTCGGTCCGCTCTCAGGTCAGCCATCCGCTGGATCCCCTTGGCCCGGAGGAGATCGCGGCCGCCGGCAAGATCGTGCGCGAGCAGCGCGGGCTCACCGACAGCGCGCGGATCGTCTCGATCACGCTCCACGAGCCGTCCAAGGACGTCGTCCAGTCCTTCAAGCCGGGCGACCCGATCGACCGCGAGGCGTTCATCGTGGTGCTCGATAAGGCCGAGCGTGCCACCTATGAGGCGGTTGTGTCGATCACCGCGGGCGAGGTCCGCTCCTGGAAGCATGTCCCGGATGTTCAGCCGCCGATCATCTTCGATGAGTTCCTCGCCTGCGAGTCGGTCGTCAAGCAGCATCCGGACTTCCAGGAAGCGATGCGCAAGCGCGGCATCACCGACCTCGACCTGGTCATGGTCGAGCCCTGGTCGGCCGGCTACTACGGCGACGAGTCGGAGCGCGGCCAGCGGCTGCTGCGTGCGCTGGTCTGGGTGCGACCCGACCCAGAGGGTAACGGGTACGCCCACCCGGTCGACAACGTCGTGGTCGTGTTCGACCTGAACGCCAACCAGGTCGTGCGGGTTGAGGACTACGGCGTCATCCCCGTCCCCAAGACGCCCGGCGAGTACCGCCCGGAGGCCATCGGCCCGCTGCGGACCGACCTCAAGCCGCTGGAGATCCACCAGGCGCAGGGGCCGAGCTTCGTGATCGACGGCCATGAGGTGCGCTGGCAGCGCTGGCGCTTCCGCGTCGGCTTCACCGCGCGTGAGGGCCTGGTGCTGCACACCGTCGGCTACGAGGACAAGGGCCGCGTCCGGCCGATCCTCTATCGCGCCTCGCTGTCCGAGATGGTGGTGCCCTACGGCGATCCGTCCCCGACTCAGTGGCGCAAGAACGCCTTCGATGCCGGGGAGTACAACATCGGTGCGCTGGCCAACTCGCTGGAGCTCGGCTGCGACTGCCTGGGCGAGATCCGCTACTTCGACGCCGTCCTCTCCGACACCGACGGAAACCCGGTCGTGATCAAGAACGCGATCTGCCTCCACGAGGAGGACTACGGCATCCTCTGGAAGCACTACGACTTCCGGCTGGAGACGGCCGAGGTACGACGCTCCCGCCGGCTGGTCATCTCCTGGATTGCCACCGTCGGCAACTACGAGTACGGCTTCTTCTGGTACTTCTACCAGGACGGCACGATCCAGCACGAGGTGAAGCTGACCGGTTTGGTCTCGACCGCCGCGCTGCCGCCGGGCCAGAAGTCGCCCTACGGCCAGCTCCTCTCGCCCGACGGTCTCTACGGCCCGATCCACCAGCACTTCTTCAACTACCGGCTCGACTTCGACGTCGACGGTCCGGTCAACGCGGTCTATGAGGTCCACTCCGCGCCCGAGCCACTCGGGCCGGACAACCCGCACGGCAACGCCTTCCGCTCCCACGCCGTCCTGTTGGAGCGCGAGGGGGACGGCCACCGGGTGGTCGATCCACTGTCGGCCCGTTACTGGAAGATCGTGAACCACAACTCGCTCAACAAGGTGGGTGAGCCGGTGGCCTATCGGCTGATGCCCCACGGGAACGTGCTGCCCATGGCCCACCCGACGGCGAGCGTGATGCAGCGGGCCGGATTCATGACCAAGCACGTCTGGGTCACGCCCTACCGGCCGGAGGAGAAGTACGCCGCGGGCGACTATCCGAACCAGCACCCCGGCGGTGCGGGCCTGCCGGCGTGGACGGCGCAGAACCGTCCAATCGTCGACACCGACGTCGTAGTCTGGTACACGCTCGGCTCGCACCACGTGGTGCGGCTGGAGGACTGGCCGGTGATGCCGGTGCAGTACGTCGGCTTCCTGCTCCAGCCCTTCGGCTTCTTCGACGCCAACCCGGCGCTCGACGTCCCGCCGCAGCACCTCGTCAACCCCAACGGGCACGGCAGCCACTGCGGGACGTAGGGGGCGGTTGCGTGTTGCGTGTTCCGTGGTGAGATGGCGCGGTCGTGGAGCGTGCCCGGGGGTAAATCCCCGGGCCCTACCCGCGGCGTGGGAACCCTTGCGTTACCAGTCTACGGGTGCCACTACGCCGCGGCGCCGCACGCATCATCCGTCTGCGGGCGCGCGGTATCACGCCGCGCGATACCAAAGCGGCGGCTCGGGCCGCCGCACTCCAAAGCCGGCTTTCGTCGTAAGTCCGGCGGCCTTGGCCCCGGGTGCCTTCTTCGGGGGCGCGACGTGCGGTACGCCTAGTCCCCCACGTCCGTTCGCCAGAGGGATTCGGCGGCTTCGAGCCACTCGCGGGTTTCGCCGGTGGCGACGAAGGGGATCTGGCGGAGGCCGCCGATGCGGAGGGCGCCGGCCAGGAACATCGCGGCTCGAATCTCGGCGGTGAAGGTGTCCAGCCAGGCGGCCAGGGCGTCCTCGCCGGAGAGGCTGGAGTCCACCGGTGGGGTCAGGGCGATGAGGTCGGCGCCGAGCGCGATTGCCTTCGCTGCGTCCAGGCCGGTCTCGACCGCTCCGTCGCTGATGACCGGTGCGCCGACGGAGCGGAGCATGCGGATCGCTGCGACGGTGGGGATGCCCCACCCGGCGAAGACCGTGGCAAGTGAGCGGGGTTGGGGCTGCTCCGGGGCCGGGGTGCCGCCACCGGCGGCCGTCGGGATGGGGCCGGTGCCCGCCACGAGCAGGCCCGCCACGCCGCGCTCGACCAGCCCGCGGGCTGTGTGGCGCGCGAGCCCTGAGGCACAGCGTACGAGCACCGGCAGGCGCAGCCGGCGGATCAGTGCTGCGATCGCGTCCAGCGCGCCGGTGGCGTCCGGTGTGGAATTGCCCGCGAGGACGGCCTGGTCGAAGTCGAGCCGGACGATCAGGCCGCTGAGCCCCGCCTGGTGGGGCGCTTCTGCCAGGCGGTCCAAGTCGTGGGCGGCTTGATCCGGCTGCGGCACCAGCGCGGTGGCGGGGATCTCGCCCAGGAGGATGGCGTCGGGGGCGCGGAGGCGTAGCCCCTGCAGCGACGCGGGCAGCGCCGGATCGGTCGCGAGCGCGCTAACGTCGCCGATGCTCAGCGGCAGCCTGCGCGACTGGGCCAGCGCTGCCAACTTCCCGAGCTCCTCGCTGGGTTGCGACGCGAGCAGGAGCACGGGCAGGCTGATCTCCCGGCCCAGGAAGCGGACACTCGTGTCCACGTTGGCCAGGGCGATCTCCGGCAACGGGTTGGGCAGTAGCGTCAGCGCACTCCACACCGGGGACGGCGCGGGCGTTGAGTCAGGTGCGGCCCTCGGGGTGGATGCTGCCTTGGGCGCCGACTGGGCGTCCGCGGCGAGCTGGCCGCGCCGGCGGCCGGACCGGACCGTCACCCGGCATCCCTCCTACTCGTGCGTGCCGGCCTGCTCCGCCTCCTCGGCGGTCACGGTCAGTTGTACGCTATCGGTCGTGACCGACTCAACCCAGTCGGCCGGGATCCGGACGTCGTGGTGGAAGATGAACCCGGCCTTGACCACGAAGCCGACGACGTTGCCGTCCTCATCATAGACGATCTCGTCGACCGTGCCGATCTTGTCCCCGTTGCGGTCCACCACGCTGGTGCCCTCGTCGATCAGCACCGTGTCGGTGCTCAGGTTCGACTCCGTCTCGACCACCGGCGGGTCGAGCGGGGCGGCCTCGATCACCCCGGCGTGCGGATCGTACCCTTGCCCGAAGGAGCCACCGGCAGGGTAGAGGATCGCCCCCTCGATCGGCTGCCCACTCACCCAGGCATGTGGAAGCCAGGTCAGGTCCTCCTCCTGGGGGATGATGAAGTTCGCCTCGTAGAACTCGGGGAACTGATCGACCATCTCGGACGACACGTTCAGGTGAACCGTCCCGTCCGGGTCGATCCGGTCGATCACCGGGCGGTCGATGATGCGGTCCTTGGTCAGGAGTGTGCCCTGGCGGACGATGAACTGCCGGAGCTCCTTGGAGTTGGCGTCGAGAACCAGCCGGTCGACGGTGCCGACTCGCTTGCCGTCGGCGGCGACGACCGGTTTGCCCAGGTCGAGGTGGGTCCGCTCCATCGGGTATCTCCTTTCGCGTGGTGAAGCGCCGGTGCTTTCGGCCGCCGGGACGCAAGCCGGGTGCCAGAGCGGTGTGCGCGGTGCGCGATTTGTCTGATTTGTATGGAATGCGGCGGGAGCCGTGTGTGTTAGGGAGTGGTGCCGGACCGCCGAGCGCGGTCCGGCCCGTGTTGTGCGAGACTCTCAGCACGCCGTTGCGTTCCGGCTCTGGCTGCTACGTGCTTCGTCTAGGAGATACACCATGACGTCCACCGCGCCCGATCATCCCACCGCGACGATCGACCCCGGGACGGAGGTCGGCCTGCTCGCGCTCACCGTGGCCGATCTCGAGCGCTCGCTCACGTTCTACACGGCAGCGATCGGCCTGGCGGTGCTCGAGCGATCCGATGGTGCCGCGACGCTCGGCGTGGCGGGGCGGCCGATCCTGCTGCTGCGGGAGCAGCCGGGTGCCGAGCCGTGGCCCCGCGGCGCGCGCAGCTACACCGGCCTCTACCACTTCGCCATTCTCTTGCCGACGCGTGCCGACCTGGGGCGCTGGCTGCGCAACTGGCTTGAACTGGGCTTCCCCTTGCCCGGCCAGGGGGATCATCTGGTCAGCGAGGCGCTTTACCTCGAAGACCCGGACGGGCATGGGATCGAGATGTACCGCGACCGGCCGCGCGAGGAGTGGCAGTGGTCGAACGGCCAGGTCCAGATGGCGACCCTGCCGGTCGATATTCGCGGGCTGCTGCGCGATGCCGAAGAGGAGGGGCGGCCGTGGTCGGGACTGCCCGAGGGCACCCGCCTGGGGCATATGCACCTGCAGGTGAGCGACATCCGGCAGTCGGCCGACTTCTACCACGGCGTCCTCGGCTTCGACATCGTGGCTCACATGCCGATGGCGCTCTTCGTGTCGGCTGGCGGCTATCACCACCACATCGGCATGAACGTCTGGCACTCTCGCGGCGCCGGCCCGGCGCCGGATGAGTTCGTGCGCCTGCGCTACTTCACGGTTGACCTCCCTAGCCGCGAGGCGCTTCAGGCTGTCGTCGCGCGCATCGATGCGGCCGGGATCGCCCACCGGCAGGCCGGCGACCGTGTCGTCGTGCAGGATCCGTCGGGGAACACGTTGGTGCTCCAGGCCGGCCGCGCGCTGAGCGTCGCGGACGCGGCGGCGATCGAGGGGGTTATCTGAGCCGGTCGCTTCGTGGCCGGCGCCGTGCGGGGATGCGTCACTTGTCATGCGTCACTCGTCATGCGTCCCCCTTACCCCTGGCCCCTCTCGGACGGAGCCCACAAGGGGAAGGGGAGAAAGACGGAACACGCAACACGCAACACGGATGACGCATGACGCGTGACGGTCCGCTGCCTGCATCTCTTTCCACCCACCGTATAATGGGGGCGGATGGAGGTAGTACCGACGGTGGACGCGGCACACGTTCTTGAGAGCCTACGCGACGTTGGCCTGCGCATCACCGGCCCGCGGCGCGAGGTGGTGGAGGCGATCTGCGCCCGCGAGATGCCCTTCTCCGCGGACGAGGTCTACGACGAACTGCGCGCCGCGGGTTCGAGCACCGGGCGGGCCACGGTGTTCCGCACGCTCGACCTGCTGGTCGGCCTGCGCCTGCTCGGTCGCGTCCATCGCCCCGATGGTAGCCACGGGTACGTCCTCCGCGAGCCAGGACACCGGCATCACCTCGTCTGTTCCACCTGCGGCACGGTCGTCGAGTTCCAGGGCTGCAACGTCGCTGCCCTCGCCGACGAGCTGGCCGATCGCACCCGGTTCCGCATCGAGGGGCACTGGCTGGAGTTCTTCGGCGTGTGCGCCGATTGCCAGAGCCGAGACGCCGCTGACTGAGGCGCGGGCTGGTCGGCTTGGCCCGCTGCGTCCTTGACATCCCTTGTACTATTGATACCGAGTATCAATAGCGGCGCGGCGACCGGGTCGCATGGTGGGCAGGAAGAGCGGAAATCGGGATGGAGCGGATGCGGTGGATTGACCGCCGGGGTAGGTGGCCCGTGGTTGTGGCGCTGTTCGCCGCGCTCCTCCTCGTTGCCTGCGGCCCCGGGCGGACCGAGAACCGGTCGAGTGCGGCCGGGGAGGACGCCGCGCTCCGTGTCGTCGTCAGCCTGCCGGTCTTCATCTCGATGGTGGAGGCCGTTGGGGGTGAGCGGGTCGACGTAACCGCGCTCGTGCCCCCGGGCGCTGACCCGCACACCTATCAGCCGACCCCGGCCGACGCGAAGGCCGTGGCCGATGCCGATCTGGTCTTCATCAACGGCGCCGGGCTGGAGGAGTGGCTGCGCGGGCTGATCGAGTCGGCCGGCGGCCAGCAGGTCCCCGTCTATGAGCTGGCACAGGGTTTGACGACGATCGAGGAAGAGGACCACGACCACGAGCACCCGGAGGGGAACCCACACCTGTGGCTCGACCCGACGTATGCCATCGCCTACGTGCGTCAGATCGAGCAGCGGCTGAGTGAGCACGACCCGGGCGGGGCTGATCACTACCGAACGAACGCCGATAGCTACGTCGCGGAGATCGAGGCGTTCGACGCGTGGGCGCAGGAGCAGATCGCGACCATTCCGCCCGAGCGGCGCACGCTGGTGACCTACCATGACGCGTTCCCGTACTTCGCGGCGCACTACGGGCTGGAGCTGGTCGGGGTGGTCGTGCCGAGTCCGGGCCGGGAGCCATCGCCCCGCGATCTGGCGCGGCTCGTGGATGAGATCCGGGCACAGGAGGTGCCGGTGCTCTTCGTCGAGCCGCAGTTCAACCCGAGACTGGCCGAGCGTCTCGCGCAGGAGGCGGGCATCACCACCCAGGTGCTCTACAGCGAGACGCCACCCGAGGGTGGGGGCTACCTGGAGCTGATGCGCACCAATATCGAGCACGTCGTGGAGGGGCTACGTTGAAGGGGCAGCCGGTGCAATCGACCATCGCCAACGGCGTGGCGGAGCCGGCCACGTCCGCCCCGATCGTTGTACGGAACCTGACGACGGGCTACCGTGAGAACCCCGTGCTGCAGGATGTCACGCTCACGGTCGAGCGCGGCTCGTTGGTGGGTGTCATCGGCCCGAACGGTGGCGGCAAGTCGACCCTGTTCAAGGCGATCCTGGGGCTGCTCCGGCCATGGTCCGGCACCGTCTTGATCGAGGGGTCGCCGCGCCGGCCCGGCCCGCGCATCGCCTACGTGCCGCAGGCCGAGACAGTCGATTGGTCCTTCCCGGTCACGGTCCACGACGTGGTCTTGATGGGCCGCACGCCGCGGCTCGGGTTCCTCCGGCGGCCACGCGCGCGCGACCACGAGATCGCGACCGAGGCCCTCGAAGCGGTCGGGATGCAGGAGTACCGCGACCGGCAGATCGGCGAGCTGTCGGGCGGGCAGCGTCAACGCGTCTTCCTCGCCCGCGCCCTGGCGCAGGAGCCGAGCATCCTCCTCCTGGACGAGCCGGTCAGCGGCGTGGACGCCGTTACTCAGCACCAGATCTTCGAGCTGCTGGAGCGGCTGTGCCAGCGCGGGATTACCGCGATGGTCGCCTCGCACGACCTGAGCTGTGTGGCCCAGCGCTTCGATCAGGTGCTCCTCCTCAACCAGCGCGTCGTCGCCTACGGACCGCCCGAGGAGGTTCTGACCCAGGAGTTGTTGAACGAGACGTTCCGCTCGCACCTGCTCCTCCTGCGGGTGGGCGAGCGGACCTTCGTGGTGGAGGACCCCGACCATCATGGGACTGCTTGACCTGCTGCTCGAGCCGCTGAGCTACGGCTTCCTCCAGCGGGGGCTCGTCGCGGGCATCCTGATCGGCATCATCTGCGCCGTGATCGGCACCTTCGTGGTGCTGAAGGGCTTCGCCTTCATCGGCGATGCGCTGGCCCACATCGCCTTCACCGGTATCGTCGTGGCCTTCATCGGCGGCTTCGCCTTCTACCTGGGCGCGCTGGTCGCCGCGGTGCTGGCCGCGCTCGGCATCGGCGCTGTCAGCCGCCGGGCAGGGATCAGCACGGACACGTCGATCGGTATTCTCTTCAGCGGGGTCTTCGCCCTGGGCATCGTCCTCGCCAGCGTCGGGATCCAGACCTACACCGTCGATCTCTTCAGCTACCTGTTCGGCGACATCCTCGGCGTGCAGGCGGCCGACCTCGTGGCGATCGCGCTGCTCGGTGCGCTGGTGCTGCTGGTCGTGCTCGCCCTCTTCAAGGAGTTGCTCTTCGTCAGCTTCGACCCGGTGGTCGCCGAGGCCGCGGGGTTGCCCGGCGGGCTGCTGCAGATGTTGCTGCTCGTGCTCCTGGCGGTGACGGTCGTCGTCTCGGTGCAGGCGGTCGGGGTCGTCCTGGTGGTGGCGATGCTCGTTACCCCGAGCGCGACCGCCTACCTCCTGACCAACCGCTTCGGCCGCATGATGGCGCTCGGCGCTGGGTTCGGCGCCCTCTCGGCGCTGATCGGGTTTTATCTGTCGTATTACCTGAATGTTCCCTCGGGCGGGACGATCGTGCTGGTCGCCAGTGCCTTCTTCCTGCTGGCGCTGGTCTTTTCCCCGAAGCGCGGCGGCTGGCGCCGCTTGTTTGCCACGCCTGCGGTACGATAGCGGCAGGGGCTCCTGGCCCCGCGTCTAACCGGCGGCACGGATTCCGCCGGAGATGGTCCCGCGCTCGTGGAGCGCGGCAGACCGAGTGATGGGGGCGATGGTCCATGAAGGTTGCCTATGTCTTCAGCACCTCCGGCCACACCGCCAGCTACAAGCTGGGCAAGATGATCCTGCCCCAGTTGGAGGAGGGGCGGCACGGCGCCGACGTCGTCGGCATGTTCTTCTTCGACGACAACACCTATCTCCTGCGCAAGGGTGACCCGCTCGGCGAGCGCCTGGCGAAGGTCGCGAAGGAGCAGAACATCCTGCTCATGCTCTGCGACCAGTGCGCGCTGGAGCGGGGACTGGCCGAGGGCGTGCCGGGTGATTGCCGGCCGAGCGGCACCGTCGAGGGAGTCCAGGTCGGTTGCTTCCCCGACCTCTATGCCGCGCTCTCCGGCAACCCGCCGGACCAGGTGATCACGCTCTAACCAGACGTCTGACCCGGAGGAGGCGGCCATGCCTGTTCTGACCGTCGCCCTGCTCCAGATGGTCGCCTCCGGTACCGACCAGGACGCGAACCTGCGCAAGGGCGACGCCTTCTGCCGCCGCGCCCGCGCCATGGGCGCCGACATCGCGCTCTTTCCCGAGATGTGGAACATCGGCTACACGCCCTACCCGGGTTGCGCCGTGAACTACCATCAGGTCGGGGCTGAGACGCCGGAGCAGGCGCGGGCCCGCGCGGCGTGGCAGGCGCAGGCGATCGGCCCCGACGACGCGTTTGTCGTCCACTTCCGGGAACTCGCCCGTGAGCTCGACATGGCCATCGCTTTGACCTACCTGGAGCGGTGGCCCGGCGCCCCGCGCAACACCGTATCCCTCATCGACCGCCACGGCGAGATCGTGCTGACCTACGCCAAGGTCCACACCTGTGACTTCGGGCTGGAGGCCGCCCTGACCCCCGGTGACGATTTCCCGGTCTGCACGCTCGACACCGCCGCCGGGCCGGTGCGGGTCGGTGCCATGATCTGCTTCGACCGGGAGTCCCCGAGAGCGCGCGGCTGCTCATGCTCAACGGCGCCGAGATCATCCTGACGCCCAATGCCTGCCCGCTGGAGCCGAACCGGATCGGGCAGTTCCGCGCCCGCGCCTTCGAGAACATGGTCGGGGTGGCGATGGCCAACTACGCCGCGCCCCAGCAGAACGGCCACTCGGTGGCGTTCGACCCGATCGCCTTAGACGAGGAGGAGCGCTTCCGCGACACGCTCATCGTCGAGGCGGGGGAGGCCCAGGGGATCTACCTGGCGCCGTTCGACCTGGACCGCCTGCGGGCCTGGCGACAGCGCGAGGTCTGGGGCAACGCCTTCCGGCGACCGCACCGGTACGGCCCGCTCGTCGCCCCCGAGGTCCAGGACCCCTTCGTCCGTCGCGACGCCCGTGGTGTCCCGTACGACCCGACGGCGCGTTAGCGGTCGCGACCAGTGCGAGCCGCGGCGCGCTCCGCGATCTCCAGCCGGCTCCTGGGAGGGCGGCTCGTTTCGAGCGAGTCCAGAAGCCGGCGCGCGGCCGCCGCGATCTCCTCAACCGCCGCGGCAAAGGCGGCTTCGTTCTCCTTGGAGGGCTTTCTGTATCCGCTGATCTTCCGGACGAACTGGAGCGACGCGGCGTGGATCTCGGCGTCGGTCACCGGTGGGTCGACGTTGAAGAGCCTCGTGATATTGCGGCACATGCCGGGCTGCCTCCAGTCGGTGTTGTGGGCGGTTGCACACATGTCATTTGCGGGTAGGCGCGCTCGCATGACGCTCCACTGTCATCCTGAGCGGAGCGAAGGATCTCGCCGCGTTCGACATGCCGTGCCATGACCTCGTGAATGCGCCCACGTCGTGCCGCGGACAGTCCTCCGGTCTCCATAGGCTGTCCCTCTCCACCGCTCGCCGCGCCGTGGACCGGCCACCTCAGCGAGTGAAGAACTCCACCAGCACCGGGGCGATGGCGTCCGGTGCGACAGTGTGCGTCTGGTTCTCCAGGGTGACGTACCGCGCGTTCGGGATGGTGTCGGCGAGTTCTTGGGCTGTGTGCCGTATCCAGGCTGGACTCGCGCCGCCATCCATCACCAGCGTCGGAATCGAGATCGAGGCGAACCGAGCGGTCGGGATCGTATTGTCTCCCATGACGGCGTGGTCGTAGGGCAGGGTGTGGGCGACTGCCTCCATACCCGGCCACATCGGGGCCTGTTGCATCTGCGCGACGAGATCGGGCGGGACGCCCACTCCCTCGGTCATGAAGTATGTGACCGCGTCGCCGCGGCGACCCTCCGCCAGCAGCGCATCGAGCCGTGTCTGGTAGTCCGGCGGCACCGGCGGCCGGCTATCGTCCACGGCGTACGGTGGCTCGAACACAGCGAGCCTGGTGATCGGGAGGCCGCTTGCCGCCGCTAGCAGGGAGAGTCCCGCGCCGGAGGACATGCCGAACACGAACGCGGCGCCGCCGGCGGCGTCGATGATCGCGGCGAGGTCCTCGATCTCCCGCTCGACCGCGTACGGTGGTGTGTCGCCGCTGTCGCCGCGCCCGCGACGGTCGTAGCAGATCACGGTGAAATGCGGCGCCAGTCTCTCCGCCAACGGGGCGCCGCCCGCGCGCGTGGACAGTGCGCCGCCGACCAGCACGACCGGCGGGCCACTGCCCGACCGCTCGAACGCGATGGGTGTCCCGTCGCTGGAAGGTACCGTCTGCATCGGCCCGGCTCCTCATCAGATGGACCGCTACCTCACGTGCTCGGCATCAGCCGGTTGGTAGCGGAGGAACACGACTCCGGATCGGAACGTGCGCATGTCGATCAGCCGCAACAGGCGCTGGTCGCTGAGCGCCGGGAACATGGGCGTCCCGCCGCCCAGCACGACTGGGTGGATGAAGAGGTGGTACTCATCGATCAGGTCGTGCCGCATGAGGGATGCCGCGATCGAGGCGCCGCCGACGTCGATGTCCTTGCCGGGCTGCTGCTTCAGCCGTGCCACCTCGTCGACGACGTCGTCGCGGACCAGCCGGGCGTTCGGCCCGACCTGATCGAGAGTCTTGGAAAAGACGACCTTGGGTGTGTCCCGCCAGATCCGGGCGAACTCGACGATGTACGGCGGAGCGGAGGGATCCTGGTCCGCCGTCGGCCAGAACGCCTCCATCATTTCGTAGAGCCGCCGCCCCAACACGTAGGTGTCCTTGGACCGTTGCTGCTCGTTGACGTACTCGTGCAGCTCGTCGTCGATGATGGGCCAATCGAGCTGGTGGTTCGGCCCCTCGATGAAGCCGTCGATCGTCACCATCATCCCGTAGACCACGGTGCGCATCGCGCTCTCCGTTCATGCGGGGCTGCGTGTGGGCAAGCTGTTTCCGGGGCCGTGCCCTTAGGCTGTCGCCGCGGGCTGGTAGCGCAGCAGGACACATCCGGTCGAGAAGGGGCGGGCCTCAATGAGCGTCATCTGCATCCGGTCGGGGCTGGGCTTGAAGAGCGGGTTTCCGCCGCCGAGCACGATTGGCGCAACGCCGAGGCGGTACTCATCGATCAGGCCGTGCCGCATCAGCGTCGAGGCCAGGTTGGCGCTCCCAAAGAGGAGGATATCCTTGCCCGGCTGCTCCTTCAGGAGGGCGACCTCTTTTTCAGCCTCGTCCTTTACCAGTCGCGTATTGTTCCAGGTGGCCTGTTCGAGCGTTCGCGAGAAGACGACTTTGGGGATGCTGTTCATCTGCTCGGCCACCGCGCCCTCGGCATTGGACCAGTAGGCGGCCATACCCTCGTAGGTCACGCGGCCGAACAGTATGAGGTCCGCCGATGCCAGTTGTTCCAGCGAGAACTGTTCCAGCTCATCGCCCCAGGCGACGTCGTGCCAGTCGATCGACCAGCTCTCCGGCCCTTCGAAGTAGCCGTCGAGGGTGACCAGGTTCCACATGATCAGGCGTCGCATCGTCGCGATCCTCTCGCCGCATCGTCGCGGATCCCACGTCAATGCGTTGCATGGTTCCGGCCGGAGCGTTCGAATCGTGCGACGACGCCGGCCGGAACCGTTCGACTCCGAAGCGTTACTGTTGCGGTGGGCAATTGATCATCCAGGGCGTGCCGTAGCGATCGACCAGCATGCCGAAGCGGGCCGCCCAGAAGGTCTCCGCGAGCGGCATCTCCACCGTGCCGCCCTCGGCCAGTGCCTGATAGATCCGTTCGGCCTCAGCCGGGCTATCGACCTGGAGTGCCACGTAGGCGCCCTGCGGCTTGGCGTAGTTCGCCGATGGTGCGTCGGACCCGAAGATGGTTTGATCGCCCACCGCCAGCACGGCGTGCATGACGCGGTCCTGGAAGTCGGCGGGGACGTGCGCCGCAGCCGGCGTCTCCCCGAAGGTCGTGGACTCGACGATCTCACCGCCGAGCAGTTCGGCGTAGAACCGGAATGCCTCGGCGCAGGTGCCGTTGAAGTTGAGGTACGGAGTGAACTTCATGGGCCTCTCCCTTCATGACTCCAACACGACGACTCGCACTACTGACCGGTTTCTGTCCGGGTTCCGCGACAGGCGGGGTAAATTGCTCGGAGGTCGTCCGCCTGTCGCTGGTCACCCGGTGCAAACTTGGTGCTGATGGGCGCCGGGAATCAGCCGTGCTGCTCAGCGATGCGCTGGATCATACGCTCCTCGGCCGCGCGCAGCTCGGGCGTGAGCGCCTCACCGAAGTCGTCTGCGTCGTAGATCTGCCGGATCTCCAGCTCGATCTCCTCGTCGGGCCGGGCGGGGCAGCGCTTGGCCCACTCGATGGCCTCTTCCTTCGACCCGACCTGGATGATCCAGAAGCCTGCGATCACCTCCTTGGTCGGGAAGGGGCCGTCGATGACGGTCGTCTCCCCCCGGGAGAACCGGACGCGCGCACTGTTGGAGCTGGGGTGGAGTCCCTCTCCCGCCAGCAGGATGCCCGCATCCACCATCGCCTCGTTGAACTTCGTCATCGCGGCGATGTCCTCTTCCGTCGGGAGGACTCCCCCTTCGGTCTCATCGTTGGCCCGAACCAGGATCATGAACCGCATTGCCATTCCTCTCTCGTAGCCCCGCCCCACACTGGCGGGGCCCTACCTGCGGCACAGGGCCGTCTCTCGTTGCCTCCATCTATTGGTCGAACGGAGGGCGCTGAAATCGACATGTTGGGCGACCGATCGCGGGAAATCCGGCTCGCGGGTTGCTTCGGGGATGGCCGCCATATCAGTGCACTCGTGGGCGGTGAGGGTGCTCGCCAGCGCGTAGACCGGGCCGGTCGCCGTCTCGTCGCGGATCGTCAGACCCGCGCGGACGAGGTTGGTCCGAAGGACCGCCGCCACGTCGCGCATCTTGGCCGCTGTTGGGTGCTCATAGAAGACATAAAACATACCGTCGGGCTTGAGCAGACGCCGGACCGCGGCTAGCGGTTCGTCGGCGCGCAGCCAGAAGCAGTTGACGTTGATGGCGAAGATGGTGTCGAACGGCGCCTCGGGGAGGATGGCGCTCTCCAGCGCCATGACATGCAGCGTCAAGGTGCCGGATGCGAGGTGCGCACGGTTGCGCTCGCGTGCCCGGCGGATCTGTGTCTCCGACCGATCGATGGCGACCAGCCGGCCGTCGCCCAGTCGCTCGCAGATCAGAGCAGCGGCCGTTCCGTTGCCGCAGCCGATCTCCAGGATGGTGTCACCTGGGTGGATCCGGAGCAGGTCAACCGCCGCGGTGATCCGCGCGGGAACACGCGTCACTGGTTGCTCCTTCCGTCATGTGCGGGCAGCGATGCCGGTGGGGCCTGTCTATGACCTTTGTCGAACTAACCCCGTAAACCCGCCAGCAGCCCGCGACTCTCCTGCGGTCATCCTGAGCGGAGCGGGGGCGGCGGCCAGCCGGCCCCGGCGCAGCGAAGGATGACAGCGAACGAGCGACAGGGGCGGCTCCGGGGTACCAAGACAATTCGTCAAACTTCATTAAGAGGCCCCACCGGCTAGTCGTCGGTATCGGCGGCGAATGCGAGGCCCCGGGCGGCCAGCGCCTCGCGGAGCTGTGCCAGCGCCTTGGGGCCTATCCCATGGAGTTGCAGAAGCTGGTCCTCGGTGACCCGGGTGAGATCCTCGAGCCGGGTGTAGCCGGCGCCCAGAAGTGCGCGTCGGGCCGGCTGGGCCAGCGTGGTCGGCAGGTCGACCGCCGTCTCGTCTGCGTGCATCAGGACTTGTTCCCTCCTGTGAACTGCGCCTCGCCCTCCTTGCCCAGGCGGAAGCGGAGCGCCGACCAGACGTCGTCGACCGCCACCTGCGTGATCGGGCGCAGTCCGTTTTCGGCCAGGATCGGCCACAGCGTGTCGCGGTTGATGTCGGTCCGGTTCGCCTTGGGGAAGGCCACACAGAGGTGCGCGGGGCTGGCCAGGTGGTCCTGGTGCGCCGCGAGGATGGCCCGCACCGAGGCTTCGTCGTCGGCGAAGATCAGCGCCGTCGTCGCCTCATCCAGCCCGCCCACCGTGCGCACCCCCTCGGGCAGCGGCTCGATGAGCCGGAGCCGATCGGAGCGCGACGACCAGACGGTCGCCCCCGGCTTGATGAGGAGCTTCTGGGCCACGGTCTTCGCGCTCAATTCGTTCGGTTCCCTCGTGTCTCGACACAGTTCTCGTGACAGCGATCCGCCCCGGCGCCGCGCGGGCGACCGGGGCGGCATATCCCTCATCGCACAACGGTGAACTGGAGGTGGGTGACGCCGGACGACGCGACTACCTGCGTCCGCTCCAGCTCGATGGGCGTCTCGTCGAGATGGTCGAACAGCCGCTTCCCGCCCCCCAGCAGCACCGGCACCAGGGTGACGTGGATCTCGTCGAGGAGCCCGGCCCGCAGGTACTGCTGGATGACGCTGGCTCCGCCGCCGATCGACACGTCCTTGTCGCCCGCGGCGGCGCGGGCCTGGTCCAGGGCGGGCTCGATCCCGTCGGTAACGAAGGTGAACGTCGTGCCGCCTTCTTTGACCAGCGGCTCTCGCGTGCGGTGGGTTACCACGAAGACCGGCACGTGGAAGGGCGGGTTTTCGCCCCACGGTCCCTCGGCGAAGTCGAACATGCGCCGGCCCATCACCACGGCGCCGGTGCGCTGGATGGCCTCGTCAAGCAGATCGCCGTCTGTGGTGACCTCCCCACCTTCGAGGCCGTGGGGCTTGCGCCAGCTTTCCAGATCGTAGAGCCACTCGTGGAGCCGATCGCCGCCTTCTCCGAGGGGCATCTCGAGGCGATCGTTCGGGCCGGTGATGTAGCCGTCGATCGACGTGGACATCGATGCAAACACGCGTCCCATCGGGTGCTCCCTTCGTAAGGCGATCCCGTGCTAGTCGCTCCCGCTGGCGAAGCGCCATCGGGTCGGCGGGAACTGCTGGCCCGCCGGGAACCCAAAGGCCGTCGCCGGCGTGAGTGCGTAGACCGCGTACGGGGGTGGGCCGGCAGTGGGAGCCCCGTCGCCGTAGAGCGCGCCATCCCGCACCTCGACCTGCCATCCGTACTTGTCCGCATATGCATCGGCGAGCCGGTGGAGGCGAGCCTCGTCCGTCACCCGCACCGCTTCGCCTTCGATCACGAGGTCGACGCCGTGCTCCCGCGTCGCGATGGTGCAGTGGGGATCGTCGGCGAGGTTCCGGCCCTTGCGCGAGTTGGGGCTGGCGGCGAAGTACAGGGCATCGTCCATCCAGATCGCGAGCAGGGGTACCAGGTGCGGTCGGCCGTCCGGCCGCACGGTCGCCAGCCAGAACCACTGCGCCGCCTCCAGCGTGCTGCGGGTGTCCTCCCACGCCGCCGGGGTCCGATGCGCGTCGTCGATCACGACCATCAGGTCAGCCGCTGGTCCGCGACTCGCCATGGTGATCCTCCCTCGTGTGGGCGTACCATGCATCCTCGTCGCACCGGGCGGCTCTGCGTCCGCCCGGGTGCCTGCCGTGTCCCCTCGTGCCCGCCACGGCCTTCGGCGTGGTGCCGCCTCTACCGGCCGTGGCGCGAAGGGGCCACCTTGCTCGGTAGTCGTTCGGGGACGTCCGAAATCGACACCGGGCGCGCCGGACCCCTGGTCGATCACGCCTGCTCCGGCATGGGCGCGTCGAGGAACTCCTCGACCATCGGCACCAACCAGCCGACGCGGTCGAGGATGCCCAGGTGCATCGTGCCGGGGAGGACGACGAGTTGGGCTGCTGGGAGCCCGGTGATGTCGCCAAACACGCCGCCGCCCCGTAGCCGGAACATCTCCACGGCGTGCTCGGGACGGGTTCCGTCGGAGTCGCCGATGACGATCATAGTCGGTGCGGTGATCGCCTGGATCTCCTCGGCGGGCCAGTCCTGCGGCGTGAGATCCAACTGCTTCAGCTTCGCCATCAGCGTGGGGAAGTCCTCCGGGTGGGGCGACGAGCGGTCGTAAGCCGCGCGCATGGGCGTACTCTCCAACCAGTCGGGCGTCATCTGCTCGATGGTTTCAAGCTCCTCGTGGTAGAGACCGCCAGTATTGAAGGACCCCGAGACGGACACCAGCTTGCGCACCAGCGCCGGATGCCGGATCGCCACCTGCAGGGCCGCGGTGCCTCCCATGCTGTAGCCGAAGACATCGGCCTGGTCGATCCCGAGAAACCGCAGCAGCGCGGCCGTGTCGTCCGCCAGGGACTCGTACGTGATCGGCCGGTCGATGTCCGCCGTGTGCCCGTGCCCCTGGAGTTCGACCGCGATGACCTGCCGTGTCCTCGCGAACGCGGGGATGTACTCCCCCATGAGCTCGATCGTCATGTAGGCGCCGTGCAGCACGACCAGCGGCTGCCCGGCGCCGTGGATCTCGTAGTACATCTGCAGGCCGTTCACGGGGGCGTACCCGCTCGTAATGTCTCCGCCTGTGCCGCGCGCACCATGTGCCATGATGAAGCTCCTTTCGTGGTGCTGGCACGAGGACGATGGGTTACAGCGTCGGCTGCGCGTCGAGATCGGCCGAGCGCTTCTCCTCCGGCAGGCCGGGGAGCTCGATGACGGGTCGGATCTCGACCGTGCCCCAGCGCGCGCCCGGAATCCGCGCCGCGATGGCGATGGCCTCATCGAGGTCGTTGGCCTCGATCATGAAGAAGCCGCCCAGTTGCTCGTGTGTCTCGGCGAACGGGCCGTCGGTCACCAGCCGCTTGCCGTCGCGGATGCGCACGCTGGTCGCCGTGGACGTCGGATGCAGCGGCGCGGTCGCGATGAAGTGCCCTTCTCGCGCGAGCTGGTGTGCCAGCTCCGTGGATTCCTGATAGCAGGCCTGCCGCTCGTCGTCGCTGAGCGCCTGCTCGTTGCCGTAGATGAGGAGCATGTATCGCACGGGTCTCCCTCGTTTCTTTCTCTAACCGCCGGCGATGGCACCGACGATTCTGAACGGCTCGTCGCCGCACGCCACCGCCTCGGGGAGCGGCGCATCCGGATCGTCGTGTGACAGGTCCTGCTCACACGCGAAGAACCGCACCAGGGGCCGGCGGCGCTTGGTAACGTGGTCGCGGATAGCGCCGCGCAGGACCGGGTAGGCGGCTTCCAGGGCGTCGAGGACCGCACGCTGCGTCACCGGCCCCTCGACCTCGACCGTCACCTCGCGGCCCGTCCGCGCCAGGATCTGCAAGTGGGGCGGGAGCACCACACGGATCATGGCAGGGTCTGCACTTCCACCGAAACGACCGCCGGCAGGTTCTCGACGATCGGCATCCAGGTGTCGCCGGAGTCGGCCGACACGTAGACCTGCCCGCCGGTGGTCCCGAAGTAGACGCCGCAGGGGTCGAGCTGGTCCACGGCCATCGCATCGCGCAGCACGTTGACGTAGCAGTTCTGCTGCGGCAGGCCCTTCGTCAGGGGCTCCCACTCATGCCCGCCGGTGCGGCTTCGGTAGACCCGCAGCTTCCCCTCGGGCGGGTAGTGCTGATGGTCGCTCGTGATCGGGACGACGTAGATCGTCTCCGGCTCGTGCGCGTGGACCTCGATCGGGAAGCCGAAGTCGCTCGGGAGGTTCCCGCTCACTTCGTGCCACGACTCGCCCGCATCGTCGCTACGCATCACATCCCAGTGCTTCTGCATGAAGAGCACGTTCGGCCGCGACGGGTGCATCGCAATCCGGTGGACGCAGTGGCCGACCTCGGCATCCGGATCGGGGATGTAGTCAGAGCGCAGGCCGCGGTTGATCGGCTTCCACGTCCCGCCGCCGTCGTCGGTCCGGAAGGCCCCCGCCGACGAAATCGCCACGAGAATACGCTCGGGGTTGCTGGGATCGAGCAGGATGGTGTGGAGGCACAGGCCGCCGGCGCCGGGTTGCCAGAGATGGCCGGTATCGTGGCAGCGCAGGCCGGGGAATTCCTGCCAGGTCCGGCCGCCGTCGGTGGAGCGGAACAGAGCGGCGTCCTCCACGCCGGCATAGACCGTGTCGGGGTCAGTCAGCGACGGCTCCAGGTGCCAGACCCGCGAGAACTCCCAGGGATGCTGGGTGCCGTCGTACCACTGGTGTGTCCCGGTCTCCCCGTCGTAGACGAACTCGTTGCCGACCGGCTCCCACGTCTCGCCGCCGTCGTCGGAGCGCTGGATCTGCTGGCCGAACCAGCTCAGCGACGGCGCGGCGTAGATCCGGTTCGGATCGGCGGGTGAGCCTTTGATGTGGTAGACCTCCCAGCCCCCAAAGAGGGGACCGGTAACCTGCCACCGATCACGTTTGCCGTCCGCGGTGAGAATGAAAGCTCCCTTGCGTGTCCCAACAAGGACACGGACTCCGCTCATCCAAGGCTCCTTCCTGAGCGCTCGATACCACTGACCACGGCTGTTGCTCCCATACCGTAGTCGAACGAGCCGGACCCGATTCGACAGGTGGCGCCTGTACGTACAGTATAGAACAATCGTGCTAGTGTCAAGGGGTCAAGCCTCGAGGGCGGAGCTCGATGCCCGATGGTTAGGCTGTGCCTCCTCGGTCCGGCGTGAACCGCCTGTGTCCGTTCTCGGGCATCGGCGCGTCCAGGAAGGCGTTGGTCATCGAGGCGAGCCACTCGACCTGGTAGATGGGCGAGATGTGTAAGGTGCCGGGCAGGATTGCGAGGTGGGCCGTCGGCAGTGTCTCATTGTCGCCGGAGACGCCGTCGAGCAGGCGGAACAACTCGGCCATGTGCTCCGGTCGGGTAATGTCCGAGTTCCCGATCACGAGCAGGGCCAGCGCCTGGACCACCCGGACCGCCTGGGCCGGTCACATGAGAAACGCGGCGTCTATCGCCTTGATCTTGCTGACCGCCGTGCGCCGTCTACGCTCGTGGATCGCATGCCTCACAGTCCGGGAACCGGATAATCGCTCCAGTCCCCGGCCGGCGTTGTCGTGGTCTCTACTCCTCGACCAGGAAGAATTGGTTGCCGTCGGGGTCGGAGAACCAGGTCGCCCGCTGTCCCCAGGGCATCATCTCAGGCGGCTTCGTGAAGGTCACGCCGCGCTCGGTCAGCGTCTTGTATGCCTCGTCGATATCGCGGGTGATCAGGGAGATACCGGTGTAGCCACCCGGTTTGCGGCCATCCTCATACCAGGACGGTAGCCCGAGCGCGACCTGCGTCTGCGCTCCCGGCGGGACCACCGTGACAAAGCGCATGTTGGGGTCGAGCTGATTGTCGAACACCTTCTCGAAGCCGAGCGTGTTGACGTAGAAGTCGAGCGCCTTTTCCTGATCGCTGACGATGATGGTGGCCGAATGAACGTACGCAATCATCAGACTCCCTTTCCGCATGCCGGCCAGGCTCCCGGGGCGGTTTCCAAGCGCCGCGCCTGGCTCGTCCCACGCTCTCGTCGTTCGGCAGATGCCGAAATCGACTCCGATCGGATGGAATCGGCCGAGTCCCGCGTGTGCCGTCTCAGCCGGCTAGTTCGCGTAGCCTCCGCTCCAGGAATCGCCGCTCGGGTTCCTGCTGGGTGAGGGCCAGGGCCTGCTCGTAGGCGGCACGGGCGTCCGCTGTCCGGCCCAGGCGGCGGCACAGGTCTGCGCGTGCCGAGTAGGCCAGATGGTAACCGGTCAGGTCGCCCCGCTCGAGGATGGCGTCGATCAATGCCAGCCCTGCCTCCGGCCCGTCTCGCATCGCCACCGCCACCGCTCGGTTCAGCTCGACGACCGGCGAGGGCTCGAACTGCGCCAGCAGGTCATACCACCCGACGATCTGGTTCCAGTCGGTCGCGTCGGGTGTGGCTGCGCGGGCGTGGACGGCGGCGATGGCGGCCTGAATGGTGTACGGCCCGAAGCGGCGCGACGCGAGCGCCCGATCTACCAGCGCCAATCCCTCTGCGATCTGCTCCTGGTTCCAGAGCGAGCGGTCCTGGTCTTCCAACAGGATCAGGTCGCCGGTCGGCGTGGTCCGTGCCGCGCGCCGTGACTCCTGCAGCAGCATCAGCGCGAGCAGACCGGCCACCTCCGGCTCCGGCAGGAGCTCGAACACCAGCCGCCCCAGGCGGATCGCCTCCCCCGAGAGGTCGGCGCGGGTGAGCGACTGGCCCGACGAGGCGGAGTACCCCTCGTTGAACACCAGGTAGATGACGCGGAGGACGGCATCGAGCCGCTCCGGCAGCTCTTCCCGCGAGGGCACGACATATGGGATGCGCGCGTCGCGGATCTTCCGCTTGGCGCGCACGATCCGCTGGGCGAGCGTTGAGGGGGTGGTGAGGAAGGCGTGCGCGATCTCCTCGGTGGTGAGCCCGCATACCTCCCGCAGCGTCAGTGCTACCTGCGCCTCGGGCGACAGGGCGGGGTGGCAGCAGGTGAAGATCAGTCGCAGCCGGTCGTCCTCGATGTTGTCGTCGTCCCAGTCGCTGGGGTCGCGGCCGACCGTCTCCAGACGCTCAGCGAGGGCCGCCAGTGACGCGTCGAAGCGGGCACGGCGGCGCATGGCGTCGATGGCTTTGAACCGGCCGGTGGAGACCAGCCAGGCCCGGGGGTTGGCCGGCAGGCCGTCTCTCGGCCACTGCTCCACGGCCGCTGCGAAGGCTTCGTGTAGCGCATCTTCCGCGAGGTCGAAGTCGCCAAGCAGGCGGATGAGGGTGGCGAAGACGCGCCGCCCGTCCGAGCGGTAGACGTTGTCGACTATGGTGCGCACCCGCTCGTCCGCGTGCGTGTTCATCATGCAGGTCGCTCCAAACACGGCGCGCTAGTGCGGTCGGCAGTCGTGCGGTGGCGTGGGGCGTGTGGCCGCACGATGCTGCTCAACCACCACGGTCAGAACAGGCGTTCTGTACGTATACTAGCAGCTTGTGTCCGCGTGTCAACCTGTTCCTCGGATCAGGTCCAGACCGGCTCGACCGGTCAGGTGCGGTGCGCCAAATGGTGGATCCCGCGCCGGCTCCGTGCGCGACGCCGTCCCTCGCGCCGCGCAACGCGCTACCGCACCCGGACCAGCACGGCCACCGGGATGACAGCAAGGTGGTCGCCACGGGTGCGGCGGATGTTTGGAGGCAGGGCGCCGACGTGGTTGGTGGGGATTCTCGCCCCGTCGTCGCGGCCCGGGGGTTCATCCCCGGGCACGTGCCACGGCGCGAAATCCGTACATCACCGTCCCGGACATCGGACGGCATCCGGAGTGGCCGTCCGGCGTTTCCGCGCCGCGCGCCCAACCGCCTGGCGTAATCAGCCCGGGGGATAACCCCCCGGGCTGACCGCATACGCCTCATTTCAATGGTTAGGCTCTATGGCCCCGGAGCAGGACCACGGCGGCTAGACGTTGAGCCGTGGGTCGAGGTAGTCGCGCAGCCAGTCGCCGACGGTGTTGATCCCCAGGACCGTCAGCATGATGGCGATGCCGGGGAAGGTGTACATCCACCACTGGCCGGAGAGGATGTAATCGCGCCCGGCGGCGACCATCCCGCCCCAGGTGGGTACATCCGGCGGCACGCCGAGGCCGAGGAACGACAGGGAGGCCTCGGCCAGGATCGTGCTGGCGACGGCGAAGCTGGCGATGACGATGATCGAGGCGAAGGTGTTGGGCAGGATGTGCTTGACCATGATCGCCAGGTCGCGCGCGCCGATGGCGCGGGCCGCCTCGACGAACTCGGCTTGCTTCCAGGACAACACCTGCCCGCGCACGACGCGGCCGTAGGTAACCCAGCCGGTCACGCCGAGGGTGATGATGATCTTGTCCAGGCCCTGGCCTAACACCGCCAGGATGGCGATGGCGAACAGGATGAACGGCACCGCGAGCTGGATCTCGGCGATGCGCATGATGATGTCGTCGATTCGGCCCCCGTAGTAGCCGGAAATCAGGCCCAGCGTCACGCCGATCGCTCCGGCGATCAGCACCGCGACGATACCGACGACCAGTGAGATGCGTGCTCCGTAGAGGATGCGGGTGTAGATGTCGCGGCCGAGCGCGTCGGTGCCGAGCAGGTACTCCGAACTACCGCCGCTGCTCCAGGCCGGCGGCTTCTTGCTGGCCAGGATCTCGCCCCGGCGCGGGTCCAGGTCGCTGAGCACCGGCGCCGCGATCGCCGCGATGACGACGAGCACTAGCATCAGGGCGCCGAAGACGGCTAGCCGGTTCTGGAGCAGGCTGCGCAGTGCACGCGGCATTCGCCGCCGGGTCGGCCGTGCCGCCCCGAACTCGGTCAGCGCCCCGCCGCTCGCGCGGCTTCCGGCCTGGACCACTGCGTCGTCGCTCTTAGCCATCCCGTAAACCCCTCATGTCCCTTGGGCTGCCAGTCCCAAGCGCCCCGCCTCGTGCGGTCGCGCTACGAGTAGCGCACCCGTGGGTCGATCACGCCGTAGAGCACGTCGACCACCAGGTTGATCACGACAAACATGACGGCCACCAGCGTCACCGCGCCGACCACCACCGGGAAGTCGCGCTGTTGGATCGCGTTGATGACCAGTCGGCCGACTCCCGGCCAGGCGAATACCGTCTCGGTGATCACCGCGCCGCCCAGCAGCGTGCCGAGCTCAAGGCCCAGCACGGTGACGACCGGGATCATCGCGTTCTGCAATGCGTGGCGCAGGATGACGACCCGCTCGGCCAATCCCTTGGCGCGCGCGGTCTTGACGTATTCGAGGCCCAGTACCTCCAGCAGGCTGGAGCGTACCAGTCGCGCGGTGCGGGCCAGCGTAAAGGTCGCCAGCGTCACGGCGGGCAGGATCAGGTGGCGGAGTTCACCCACCAGCGTTCCGTCGCCACGGCCGTAGCTGGGTAACACCTTGAGTTGACCGGCGAAGATGAAGATGAGCATCACCCCGAGGAAGAAGACCGGCAGCGACTGGCCCAGGAGGGCGAAGCCCATGCTCAGGTTGTCCCAGATCGAGTTGCGCTGGGTGGCGGAGATGATGCCGACCGGGACCGCCACAACGATGGAGATGATGAACGCTGCGATGGCAAGCTCGAGTGTTGCCGGGATGCGCTCCACGACGAGCTTGAACACCGGCTGCTTCTGGCGCAGCGAGATGCCGAAATCGCCCCGCAGCGCGTCGGTCATGAAGTCGGCGTACTGCACGTACCAGGGCCGGTCGAAGCCCAGTTCGCGTCGGACCTGTTCGATCTCCTCCTTGGTCGCGTCGGGGCTCACCAGCAGGATTACCGGGTCGCCGGTCTTGAACAGCACCACGAAGACCAGCAAGGTGACGCCGAAGACGACGAGAATCGATTGGAGGAGACGTCGGATGATAAAACGTCCCATGGGGATTCACTTCCCGTATCGTGCGACACCCCGGTCGCAGCCTGGAATGGCCCGCGCCGCCAGACCGGCCGAAGCCGGTGCGGCGGCACGGGACTCTCCGCCGAAGGCTGGCTAGATGCCCACGTCGCCGACGAAGATCCGCTCGTCCGGCCGGGCCTCCCACGGGAAGGTCTTCGTCACCCCGTAGAAGTCCACCTGGTGCCAGAGCGGCACCCACGGGCACTCGTCGTAAATGATCTCCTGCAGCTCGTTCATGAGTTGCTGCCGCTTGTCCGAATCGATCGTCTGGCTCAACTCGGCGAACTTGGCAACGAACTCGTCATGCTGCCAGTAGGTGAAGTTCAGCGAGTAATCCGGGTGGACGTAGAAGATCTCCTGCTCGCCGCTGAACGGAGCGCCCAGACCCAGGAAGAAGAGCGGGTCGGGGTTGCCCGACGGCAGCAACTCTCCGGCGTAGACCGACCACTCCAGGACCCGGAGGTTGACATTCAGGCCGATATCCTGGAAGTTCTGCGCGATGGCCTGGGCCATCTCCGCATCCTTGATGTAGCGGCCGTTCGGGGCGTCCATCGTCACCTCGAAGCCCTCGGGGACGCCAGCCTCCTGCAGGAGCGCGCGGGCCCGCTCCGGGTCGTACGGGTAGGGCTTGAGGTCCGGGTGCTGGTGCGGCGGGTTCACGATCGTCGCCGCCCGCTCGCCGGCGCCGTTGAGGAGCGCGGTTCGGATCGAGTCGAAGTCGACCGCGTAGTTCAGCGCCTGGCGGACGCGCTTATCGTCAAACGGCGGCTTGTCGCAGCGGATACCGATGAAGATGATGCGGCCGCCGGTGACCTGGGACACCCGAGTGTTCTCGCCCGCGTCCAACTGCGGCACCAGATCGGGCGCCACGTTGACGATGATGTTGGCCTCGCCGTTCTGCAGGGCCACCACCCGGGACGACAGTTCGGGCACCGGGCGGAAGATGACCCGCTTGACCTTGGGCTTCGGGCCCCAGTAGTTCTCGTAGGCTTCCAGCGTGATGTGGTCGTCCTTGACCCACTCGACCAGCTTGTACGGGCCGGAGCCGACCGGCTCGCGCTGCACCTTGGCGATGGTGTCCGCATCGGCGTCGGTGTACACGCTCGGCGGGATGATCTCGAAGGAGGTCAGCAGGTCGGGGAAGATCGCCGCCGGCTTCGAGGTCTTGACCCGGAAGGTGTAGTCGTCGATCTTCTCGGCCGACTCGTAGCCGATGAGGCGGGTAATGGTCTGCACGACCGGCTGCTCCCCGATCTTGCCCTTGGCGCAGCGCTCGAAGGAGTAGATCGCGGCGTCGGCGTTGACCGGGTCGCCGTTGTGGAACGTCGCGCCCTCGACGAGCTTGAATTCCCAGGTCAGGTCGTCGATCGTCTTCCACTCGGTGACGATGTGCGGCTCGACCTCCAGGGTCTGCGGATTCCGCTTGGTGAACATGTCGAAGACGTGGACGTTGATGTTGAACTCAGGCGTGGCGTTGCGCAGGAGCGGATCGAGCGTGTTGGCGTCCACGCCCTGCATGATGACGACTTCCTCGGGGATGTCGCCATCGCCGCCCGAGCTGCCACCGTCACCGCTCGACGCCGTCGGCGTGGTGTCACCCCCGGTCGACGGCGTGGTCTGGCTGCCGCCACCGGAGCCGCCCGAATCCGACGTATCGTCACCACCGCCGCAAGCAGCCAGGAGCGCGCCGAAGACGGGAGCGCTGATCCCCATCGCCGCGGCCCGGCGCAGGATCTCGCGCCGGCTCTGTTTCCCGGCCAGTGCATCGGCCAACAACTGACGAAGTTCCTCGGAGCCCTTCTGCATCACATCTCCTCCTCAGACGCCCGCCGGACGCCCGGAAACCCCCCGTTGGCCCCCGGGGCCGACTCCTCCTCTGCCTGCGCGTTGGGCAACCACGCACCGCCGCCAGAATGCCCGGTTGTCACCGCCGCGTTCTCCGCTGTGCTGCGTTTCTCGCTGCTTAAGGACTAACCTGTACCGACCTTGGCCCGGTGGTGTGCGTCACGATGCCCTGTGCCAGACGCGGAGATTGTAGGCAGTGCTGTGCTGCGCTGTCAAGACAATCATTGCCGAATCGGCTTGGTGCTCCGGGAATGTCTAGTAGCTGAGCAGGTTGTCGTACCGACGGCATGTCGTCTGAGTAGTACGTCTAGTGGCTACGTAATGAACAGGAACTAGTCGTTGGAGGGCGGAATGGGCGTGGGATCAGGGTGCGGCCGGCTGACCGCCACACGGCGGTCAGCCGGCGCGAGTGCTCGTATCTGGGGAGTTTGCGGACTAGTTCCCCACCGCGGGCAGACCGGCCAGCGCGGCTTCGATCTCCTCCTGGGGGTGGGCGTAGTCCATCAGTTGACCCGCGAAATAGGCCTCGTAGGCCGCCATGTCGAAGTTCCCGTGGCCGCTCAGGCCGAACAGGATCGTCTTGGCCTCGCCGGTCTCCTTGCAGCGCAGCGCCTCGTCGATCGCCGCACGCACCGCGTGGGCCGACTCCGGCGCCGGGACCAGCCCCTCGGTCCGCGCGAACTGCACCGCCGCCTCGAACACCTTCGTCTGCGGCAGGGCCACCGCCTCGATCAACCCCTGCTCGTAGAGCAGGCTCACCAACGGCGCCATGCCGTGGTAGCGGAGCCCACCGGCGTGGATCGCTGCCGGCATGAAGCTGTGGCCGAGCGTGTGCATCTTCAGCAGGGGCGTCATCTGCCCGGTGTCGCCGAAGTCGTAGGCGTAGACGCCGCGGGTCAGCGTCGGGCAGGCGGCCGGCTCGACCGCCACGATCCGGATCTCCTTCCCCAGCAGCTTCTCGCGCACGAAGGGGAAGCTCAGCCCGGCGAAGTTCGAGCCGCCACCGGCGCAGCCGATGATGATGTCCGGCTCGGCGTCGGCCATGGCGAGCTGCTTCTGCGCCTCCTGGCCGATCACCGTCTGGTGCAGCAGCACGTGGTTGAGCACGCTGCCGAGCGAGTAGTGGGTGTCATCCCGGGAAGCGGCGTCCTCCACCGCCTCGCTGATCGCGATCCCCAGGCTCCCCCGCGAGTTGGGATCGGCCGCGAGGATGCGCCGGCCCGACTCGGTGTCGGTGCTCGGGCTGGGGACACAGGTGGCGCCCCAGGCTTCCATCAGCGCCCGGCGGTAGGGCTTCTGCTCGTAGCTGACCTTGACCATGTAGACCTTCAGCTCAAGGCCGAAGAAGGCGCAGGCCATCGCCAGCGCGCTGCCCCACTGCCCGGCCCCGGTCTCCGTGGTCAGCCGCTTGATGCCCTCTTGCTTGTTGTAGTACGCCTGGGCCACGGCGGTGTTGGGCTTGTGACTCCCGGCCGGGCTCGTGCCTTCGTACTTGTAGAAGATCCGCGCGGGGGTCCCGAGCGCCTTCTCCAGCCGGCGCGCCCGGTAGAGCGGGGTCGGCCGCCAGAGCCGATAAACCGCCTGGACCTCCTCCGGGATCTCGATCCAGCGCTCGGTGCTGACCTCCTGCTCGATCAGCGCCATCGGGAAGAGCGGCGCCAGATCAGCCGGCCCGATCGGCTGGCCCGTGCCCGGGTGCAGCGGCGGCGCCGGGTTCGGCAGGTCCGCCTGCAGGTTGTACCAGGCAGTCGGCATCTCCGCTTCCGAGAGCAGGTACTTTGTCTGGCTATCGCCGTTGCTCGCCATGGCGGCCCGTTCTCCTTTGCTGAGTGTCCCACGCGGCGGGCTCCACGCCGCGCCCCTCCCTCCACCTGGCAGGCAGTCAGGTCACCGGCGTGCGGAGCATACCGGCGACGGATCGCGCTCGCCAGGCTACCATGCTAGGTCATTGTACTGACAGCCGTCCGCGTCCGTAAACGCGGACGGCTGTCGAACTCGCAACACTCCGCAGGCCCGGCACGGGACGGGCATCACATCCCCAGCCGCTCCGCGATCAACTCCGCCAGGTGCAGGGCGCGGACCGGGCTGCGGCGGGCGTGCAGGCCACCACGGATCTGCATCAGGCAGCCGGGGTTGTCGGCCACGACCACCGGCGCGTCGGTCGAGAGCGCGTTATCGAGCTTTCGCCCAAGGATGGCGGATGACACCTGCGGGTAGTCCACCGAGAAAGAGCCGCCGAACCCGCAGCAGACGCTCGATTCGGGCATCTCGACCAGCTCCAGACCCAGCACCTCGGTGATGATCCGCCGCGGCGCCTCGCGGATGCCCAGTGCGTTGTACGACTGGCAGGCATCGTGGTAGGTGACGCGCGGTCCCGGCTCCGTCCATTGCTGCGGGCCGAGCCGTGCGACACGGTCGAGGAAGGTCGTCAGGTCGATCAGCCGCTCCGCCTGTCGTGCCGCCCGCTCTCGCCATTCCGGGTCGTCGCGGAACAGGTGCTGGTAGTCCTGCGCCATCGCTGCGTAGCAGCTCGTCGAGTTGGTCACGATCCAGTCGGCCTCGACCTCCTCCAGCACCCGAACCGTCTGCTCGGCCATGACCCGCCCGCGCGGGCGGTCGCCCATGTTGAGCGCGACCAGGCCGCAGCAGTGCTGATCGGGCGGGAAGATGACGCGGCAGCCGCAGGCTTCCAGCACCTGGATGGTGGCCTCGCCCATCTCCGGCATGAGCCGGTCGACCATGCAGCCCGGGAAATAGGCGACCGTCAGCCCGGCCGCCTGACTGCCGGCAAAGCGGGGCTCCGGGGCCGGTTGCTGACGTGCACGGTTCCCGGCCAGGTGGCGGACGCGGTCGCGCAGCGGCTTGCGTGCCGGGGCGACCAGGTGGCGGTCCCGCGTCAGTTCCCCCTGGAAGGGGATGCGCTCGATATAGCCGTCCCGTGCCACCAGCGCCGCCCCGCGCGCGGCTGCCCGCGCCCAACGGTCACCCCGCTTGGGGTGCTGCCAGCGCGCCATCACCTGCTCCTTCGGCGTGGGCAGTCCCATTGACTCCGTGACGCGGCTGCGCACCTCCAGGATCAGCCGGGGGATCGGGATACCCGCCGGGCAGACCAGCTCGCAGGCATTGCAGGAGACACAGAGGCTCTGCGGGTCGGCCGCGGCGTCCAAGCCGTGGTGCAGCGCGGTCAGCGGCAAGCCGATCGGCCCGGTATAGATGTGGCCGAAGAGGTGACCGCCCACGACCTGGTAGGGCGGGCAGACGTTCGAGCACGCGCCGCACCGGATGCAGTAGAGCGTGTCGACCAGCTCCGGGTCTTCGCGCGCCGCCAGCCGCCCGTTGTCCAGCAGGACGATATGGACCTCCTTCGGCCCGTGCACGCCCATGGCCGTCACCAGCTCGATGTCCGCCGTTCGGCTCGGGCCGGTGATGAAGGAGACATAACTGGTGATCTTCTGCGCCGTGCCCGAGCGCGGCAGCAGCTTCAGCATGGCGGCCACGTCGTCGATGGTCGGCACGATCTTCTCCACCCCGAGGACCGCGACGTGCACCGGGGGGAGGGTGGCGACCAGCCGGTCGTTCCCCTCATTGGTGACGATGGCGATGGTTCCGGTTTCGGCGATGGCCGCGTTGGCGCCGGTGATGCCCATGTCGGCGTCGATGAAGGCCTGCCGCAGTCGCTGCCGTGCGACACCGACCAGCGCCTGCACCTCCGGCGAGACTTCCTGTCCCGTCTCCTTCGAGAAGAGTTCAGCGACCTGCTCGCGCGTGATGTGGATCGCTGGGGCGATCAGGTGGGAGGGGTGGTCGCCCGCCAGTTGCACGATCCACTCGCCCAGGTCCGTCTCGACGACCCGGATACCGCGCGCCTCCAGCGCCGGGTTGAGGCGGATCTCCTCGGTCGCCATCGACTTGCTCTTGACCGCCAGCTTCACGCCGCGCTCGGTCGCGATGTCGGCGATGATGCGGCAGGCGTCCTCCGGCGTCTTGGCCAGGTGGACGACCGCGCCGACCGCCTCCGCCTCGCGGGTGAACTGCTCGATCAGCTCCGGCAGCCGCGCGATCGCGTCCTCCTTGCGCCGTCGCAGGTCGGCCTGCATGGCGGGGAAGTCGAGCGGGGCGAAGGCTCCAGCCCGGCGGTCGCGGAAGGTCGAGAGAGAGCGCCGCAGGGCGACGGCGAGATTCGGATCGCGGACAGCGGCGTCCAGGCGCCGCTGGAACTCCTTACTGCGTGCCGGCATGGAACACCCCGTTTCCTCGTGCGGCTCGCGCCCCCGGGGCGCTTGACCAGACTACGCGCATGATACCGCAGCGCGGGGTACCGGCAGCGGAGGCGAGGCCACCGCTCCCGTCGCGTTCTTCCAACCGGCGCCATATGACAACCCGGGAGGCTCGGGCGTCGGAGCGGGCCGCGGCCGTCCCCCGGTACTGGCGACCACGCTCGCGCCCTGCCGCGTAAAGTGCCGCCATCTCCCTGTTGCAACCCTGCAATTTCCGGGTGGCTTCCCACGCACATCTGTCATGCGCCTCCAGATACGCTCGACCTGTACGGGCCGCGTGCGAGTGCGGCTGGGACTGGGAGGTCCACGATGGTTGCTCTTCGACAGGGGCGGGCCGCTCGGGCCGGGACTGCCGACCGTGCTCTGTGGCTTGCCGCGGGGATGGCTCTAGTGGCTGCCCTGTGCTACGTGCTGATCGGCCTGGAGGTGCTGACTGTCGGCGACCTTGCCGCGTCCGAGCGCCCGGCCGGGATCATCTTCGCAGCCGCGGGCGGCTACGTGCTGGGTGGGCTGCTGATCCTGATCCGGCGCCGCTGGCTCTGGGTGGTCGGCGCTGTGATCAACGCGATCGTGATCCTCATCTTCCTCACGAGCTACCTGGACCGGCCGGCGGTGCTCTTCTCCGCTGGCGGGCTGGTGTCGAAGGGTGTCCAGATCGTACTGGAGTGTGCCCTGCTGTACCTCATCGTGACCGGCGCGCACCGGGCGCGGCCCGTGTCTTGAGCGCACGGCAGCCGCGGCGCGGCGGGCAAATCCATCGCCCGCGCGCCGACGGGGCAGGAGGTTCCACCATGCGCGTCTTGATCGCCGTCGCGAGCCGGCACGGCAGCACGTACGAGATCGCCGAGGTGATTGCCGCTGAGGTGCGGGCCGCCGGTGACGTCGTCGACCTGCGTGCCGCGGAGGATGTCGACAGCCTGGAATCGTACGATGCGGTAGTCCTCGGCAGTGCCGTCTACATGGGAAAGTGGCTGCCTGAGGCCCGGCAGTTCGTCACCCGACACCGCGCACGGCTGGCGGCCATCCCGGTCTGGCTCTTCTGCAGCGGGCCGCTGGGCCACGACGATCCGAAGCCGACGGGCGACCCTGCCGGCCTGGACGACCTGATCCAGGCGACCCAGGCCCGCGGGCACCGCATCTTTGCCGGCAAGCTGGACATGCGTGGACTGGGCATCGGCGAGCGGCTCATCGTGAGGATGGTCAAGGCACCGGAGGGCGATTTTCGGGACTGGGACGCGATCCGTGCCTGGGCCCGGGAGATCGCCACCGAGCTGCCCCTACTCGCGGGCAGTGCGGGCTGAGCGCGGGGCAGGTCGCACGGTCGCGCCGCAGTCGGGAGGCGCCGGAGGAATTTGCCAGGACGGAGCGGAGGATCGCGCCATGAAAACACTCCTGAGATGGATAACCGGCGCCGTCGTGGTGGGGCTGGCTGTTGGTTCGGCCTCAGTGACGCTCGGCCAGCGCGGAATGACGCGCATGGTCCGCCGCGACGTCACGGCGCTGCTGACTCGCGCGGAGCCCGTCCCGGCGGGGGTGGTCACCGACACCATGCTGAGCGATCTCCCTGAGCCGGTGCGGCGCTATCTCGCGTACAGCGGCATCGTCGGCAAGCCGATGGCCGGCACGGTCCATCTGAAGCAGACTGGACGGATGCGGCTCAGCCCCGGCCAGCCCTGGATGCCCCTCACCGCACAGCAGTATTTCTCGGTGCGCCCACCCGGGTTCGTCTGGGACGGCACCGTGCGGCTTGGCCCGCTCCCTGTCGCGCGTGGCCGGGACATGTATCTGGACGGCGTGGGGCACATGCTGATCAAGGCCGGTGGGGTCGTCACCGTGGCCGATGCCGGCGGGCCGGAGATGGACCAGGGCGCGCTCATGCGCTACTTGAGCGAGTTGATCTGGCTCCCCACCGGGTTCCTCGGGGAGCAGATCGCCTTCGAGTCGCTGGATGCGCAGTCGGTCCGGGTGACGCTCACCGACCACGGTCAGCGCGTCAGCGGGACCATGCACTTCGACGACGAGGGCCGCTTCACCCGCTTCGTCGCCCAACGCTACCGCAGCGTCGACGGGGGGCAGGAGTTGACGACCTGGTCGGCCGAGGCCCTGGAGTACGGCGAGCGCGGCGGCCTGATGCTCCCCGTCCGGGCTCGAGCGAGTTGGATGCTGCCGGACGGGGACTTCTCCTACATCGACCTCACGGTCACCGAGGTGGTCTACGACCCTATCCAACCGTAGCAACGGCGCGACCCCGGACCTGACAGTTCACGCGGTTAGATTCGTGTACGTCGCGTATGTGACAGGATGCACAGAGTTGCGGTGTTCATGAGCGCGTGCTAGAGTGGATTCAGCTACGCACCTGTCGATGAGTGGGTTCGGTGGCGCCGATGGTGGAGACCACGACGCGTCTGGTTCGGGGTCGCCAGTTTCGTGTGCCCTGGCAACCCCGTGCGACCGATCCTGCGGTGGCTCACGCGGTGGTGCCGTACCGCAGTCGGCCTCCCCCGTGCCCTTGCGGTGTGCCGTGGGGCAATCCCTCTGACCCCGGTTCTCAGGATGTGACTACTCCCGGGACGTTCGATTGATGGCTCTGACATCACCCGGAGGTGGCGTATGACGATTGCCGAAGAGGCAAGCATTGCCTCCCCAAAGGGGTATCCGTTGGGCCATACCAGGCCACCGCTTGACGTTGACGACCTGCCTGAACCGGAAGAGGTCTTCAAAGTTCCGCACATCGGCCCGAAGCAGGCCATCACCCATGTCATCGGCCCGAGCCTGATCGCGCTCGGCATCTCGATCGGTAGTGGCGAGTGGCTGCTGGCTCCCCTCGGCGTGGCGTCCTACGGTTTCGTCGGCATTGGTTGGATCATCCTGATCTCGGCTGTCCTGCAGACGTTCTACAACATGGAGGTCAGCCGCTACATCATGGCCACCGGTGAGGTGCCGATCCTGGGGTTCGCGCGCGTGGCTCCGGGCGCCATATTCTGGGTGGCGATCTCACTGGCGATCCTCTACATGGCCAACATCTGGGGCGGCTGGGCTGCCGGGGCAGGCGAGAGCCTCTATGTGCTCTTCACCGGCGATCTGGTCGATACCCCGAGCGAGCGCACGACCGCCCGCTTCCTGGCCTTCGGGCTGATGCTCCTGGTGCTGGCGATCACCCTCGTTGGGCGCAAGATCGCCCGCACGCTCGAGCTGGTCAACTGGGTCATCGTCGGCTTCATCGTCGTGACCCTGCTCATCGTGGACCTGATTGTCGTGCCCTTCTCGACCTGGGCCGCGGCCCTGCGGGGGCTGGTCACGCCCGCCCTACCGCCGTCCGGCGTCGATGCGACCGTCATCGGCGGGATCGTCGGCTACACCGCGCTCTCGTCCGGCCTCAACTGGTACGCGATGAACTACTACCGCGACCACGGCTACGGCATGGGCTACCGGGTCGGGTTCATCTCCGGCCTGATCGGCGGCCGGCAGGAAGAAATCGCCCCAGTCGGGAAGACCTTCCCCGACACGCCGGAGAACGAGCGGCGCTGGAAGCGCTGGTTCCGCCTGCTGATGCTCGACCAGTGGGTGGTCTTCTTCGGCGGGGCGCTCATCGGCATCTTCCTAACTACGTTGCTGGTGTCGCACCTGGCCGGGCTGCCCGGTGAGGCCGCGCCGACCCGCGAGACGATGCCGACCTACGCGGCCGACGTCCTCTCGCGCCACTACGGCTCATTCTTCTACTACTGGGCGCTGCTGATGGGCTTCTTCGTCCTGTTCAGCACCCAGATCGGCATCTACGAGGGCCTGGTGCGCAACGTGGCCGACGGACTCTACGGCACCAGCGAGCGGTTCCGCCAGTTCCTTGCGGGCGACCCGCGCCGCTTCTACTACCCGTACATGGCGGTGCTGGCGGTCGTGATCGGCATCATCCTCTTCGTGGCACTGCCGGTCGGGCTGGTGCTGATCTCGGCCAACATGGCGAACCTGGGGGCGCTCATCTACCCGTTCTTGCTGATGTACCTGAACAGCAAGCTGCCCGGCCCCGCCCGCATGCGCTGGTGGTCCTACGTGATCCTGATGCTCAACGTCCTCTTCTTCGGCTTCTTCTTCATCAACTTCGCCGTCTCACAGTTGACCGGCAGCCCACTGGTCAGCTTCTAGGCGGGCGTTATCCCGGGCGGTCTTCACGGGACCGCCCGGGATCGCCTCTTCGTGTGGTTTCGCGCACTGCATAGATCGCACCGCTCCCTGATAGCCCTGCACAGCTCCCATAGCAAGAGGCAACCCGTGATCCACGAAGCATTCTTCGTGCTGCCCTAGTGCGACGGGGCCGATCCCGCTGTTGCAGCACCTGTGGGACATGATGTTCAGAGCAACCCTGGTCGTTTGGGTGATGTGACTATGAGTCACAAGATATGGCTGTCCCATATCCTTGATAACACTACATGTTGTGGTATCATTCTGGTAAGCTGTACGTACGTTGACTGGCGTGAAAGGGGTTGGCGTCTATGCGGTTCAACTACTACGACCTCGGGCACCGATCTCGAGGAGAGATCGTCGAAGTCACCCTGTCTGGCAGTGCAGCAAATGTCAGGCTTCTCGACTCGCTCAACTTCAGTCGGTACCGGGCTCATCAACGGCATCGGTACATTGGTGGTCTGGTGACGCGCTCGCCTGTTCTCCTTCAGATCCCTCGGTCGGGGCGTTGGTACGTTACCGTCGATCTGAACGGCCTCCGCGGTACTGTGCGTTCAAGTGTCCGTGTTCTTCCCGGCGCACTCCCTCCTCTGCGCACACCATAGATGAGATCGCTCTGGAGATCGCTGAGGTCATCCGTGCACGCACCGGTTGTAGTGCTGTGTGAGGATGCGGGGTGTCGGTCCTCGTAGGGGCGCGAGAGCTTGCGGGCGGTGAGAGCAAGCAACCCACGAAGCGTACGCATGGCGGTCGCATGAAGCACCCTTGATTCTCGCTGCCCCCTGTGCTACCGTCTGCCGCGGACAACTGAGCGCGCACCGGCGTTGATGAGGACGAGTAACCGGCAGGAACGAGACAGAGAACCGCGGGCGCTGAGAAGCGGGATCGGGAATGCCGGCGAAGAAGCCCTCGGAGCCTCGCCCCCAACGGAGCGGGCGCTGCCCCTCCTAGTAGGCGGCGACGGGAGCGGTTCCCGTTAGCGAACCGGCCGTGTCGAGGTATCGGCACGGGTTGAGGCCGTGACCCGCGAGGGCACGGCGAAGTGGGGTGGTACCACGAGTCGGACACCGCTCGTCCCCAGCCGGGGCGGCGGTTTTTTGTTTCCCCGCGCCTCGCCGGTGTCGCCGTCGATCGAGTTCGTATTCGTACCATGCCGGGAGCGTCCCGGCCCGTCCGAGAGAGGCAGAGATGCGCGATCACATGGACAACATCGTCCGGAACACCGTGGCTCTCCTGCCGGCGCGCCGCGCCGGGTCCTCCTCGGACGCCCTCAAACCATGGTCCGTTCTCGCCGGCTCCAAAGCCAAACAGGCCCGGCGCTCGCTGCGGTGCAAACCGTCGGCGCTGCCCGTGTCTGTCGTCTTTGGAGCGGAACCTGACCGAAGAGGAGAACGGACCGATGTCTTCACCGATCCCCAACGCGCCGCAGGCGCCACGCGTCGCGGTCGTCCACGGCCCGCTGCGGGCTGAGGAGCGACTGCTTTTCGCCGAGTTCGCGCGCCGCGGCATCGAAGTCGCCCGTATCGACGATCGTCGTGCTGTGGTCGACCTCACCGGCCAGCCCTGGGACTACGATGTCGTGATCGGGCGCAGCGTCAGCCAGCAGCGGACCCTGCACACCCTGGCGATCGCCGAAGGGTGGGGCATCCCGACGCTCAACCGGTCTGAGGTAGTGGCGCTCTGCAACGACAAGCTGCGCACCTCGGCCGCGATCGCCTGCGCCGGGCTGCCGCAGCCGCGCCTGCTGGTCGCCTACACGCCCGAGGCAGCGTTGGAGGCGATCGAGTCGCTGGGCTACCCGGTTGTGCTCAAGCCGCCCGTCGGCTCCTGGGGACGGCTCCTGGCCAGGGTCAACAACCGTGCCGCGGCCGAGGCGTTGCTGGAGCACAAGGAGTCTCTCGGGGCGTTCCACCACGGCACCTTCTACATCCAGGAGTACGTGCGCAAGCCGGGGCGGGACATCCGCGCCTTCGTCGTCGGCGACGAGACGATCTGCGCCATCTACCGCCGCTCCGGGCACTGGATCACCAACACCGCGCGGGGTGCCGAGGCGAGCAACTGCGTGGTCACGCCGGAGATCGCCGAGCTGTGCAGCGCAGTCGCCCGCGCGGTCGGCGGCGGGGTGCTGGCGATCGACCTGTTCGAGGACCCGGACCGTGGGCTCCTGGTGAACGAGGTCAACGCCACGATGGAGTTCCGCAACAGCATCCACACCACGGGCGTGAACATCCCGGGCCGCATCGTGGACCACGCCCTCGCGCTGGCCGCGCAGCGAGCCGAGCGCCGCGAGGCCGCCATGGCGGTGTAGTGCCGAAGGCGGGCGAACCGTCGCGGGGGAGCTGGCTGGCCGAGAGGTGATGCTCGTCCCGGCCGCTACAACGATACATATCCCGTGAGCGATGGCGGTGACCAGGGGCCGGGAGCCGGGTCTGAACGGGTCCTCGGGAACCCGGGTTCCTGCCGGCCGGCGCTACTGGTAACGCGCTCGGACGTAGGCGTACACAGCACCGTCGCTGACGTCCCGCGAGCTGGACCGCGCCGCCGGTGGCTGAGTTTGGCAGTGTGGTCGGTGGTGAACCAGAGCGGCGGCGCGCTTCGGCGCTTTCAGGCGACATATCGCGCGAGCTCTCGATCGACCGGCTCACCCCGATACCGAACGGTTGGTCGTGCCCCCGGTGCTCAGCATCACCACATGAGATCCCTCGTTCCGCTCAGGATGACAGCCGTACCTCGCCAGCCCCAACCCTTGACATAGGAGCATCACGAATACAAGCAATCACCTGCATTCGGTATCACGCCCCAGCCTGAGCGGCGGACTCACGCCCGCCAAAGCGTGTCGCGACCACTGCTTGGACGGAAAGCCTTGCCGCGGGGATCGTCTCCGTGCCACAGTTCGGGCGCGCGGTGCTGGACCTGCGCAGGCATGAGGGGGAGGCGAGGCGTGACCGGGACCGAAACCGAGACGCCACGGCGCGGAGCACGTGGGGCGCTGCGGCAGCCGCCCGAGGTCCGGGCGATGTTCGATCGCATCGTCCGGCGCTACGACTTGATGAACCGGCTCATGAGCCTCGGGCGCGATGTCGCCTGGCGGCGCCTGGCCGCCCGCGAGGCGGTCGCCGGGGGTGCCCGGCAGGTGCTCGACGTGGCGACCGGCACCGCCGACCTGGCACTGGAGCTGGCGCGCCAGGGCGCCCCGCATGTCGTCGGCGCCGACTTCTCCCGCGGGATGCTCGAACTGGCCGCGGACAAGATCCGCGGGCGCGGCGCGTCGATTCGTCTGCTCCAGGCTGACGCGATGGCACTCCCGTTCCCGGACGGCGCGTTCGACGCCTGCACCGTTGCCTTCGGCCTGCGGAACATGCCCGACTACGAGGCCGCCGTCGTCGAGATGGCCCGCGTGCTCCGGCCGGGCGGCCGGTTGGTGGTCCTGGAGATGACCCCGCTCCGCGTGCCGGTGCTGCGCACCCTCTTCCGCTGGTACTTCGATCGCCTCGTTCCCCTGATCGGCGGGCTCATCAGCGGCGACCGCGATGCCTACCGCTACCTGCCCACCTCCGTCAGCGCCTTTCCTCCGGCCGAGGAACTGGCCGCGATCATGACGCGCGCCGGGTTGGCGACGGTCCGCTACCAGTACCTGATGATGCGGACCGTCGCCCTGCATGTCGGCGTCAAGCCGGGCACAACCCCCCGGTAGGGGCCGTTTGAGCGGGAGAGGTCTACTCAGGGGGCGCTACATCGCGGCCGGTATCCCGGCCGGCATGGCGGTCGGCAGCAACTCCGGCATGACGAGCACCAGGGCGCCGTAGGCGATGAGGGCGACGGCCGCGACCTGCGCCAGTCGCGGTCCGATCGGCAGCGCCTTTTCGGCGAAGATCAGCACCGTGACGAGCGCCATCACCGCCACCTTCATGATCCCGAGCGGGAAGAGGATCACGAACAACAGCCAGCAGCACCCGAGACAGTAGCTCCCGTGTTCAATTGCCATCCGGAATGCGCCTCGGGCGCCGTCGCGCCACGAGGGGAGAATGAACGCCAGCGGGGTGCGGCATTTGGCCAGGCAGGCACGCTTGAGCGGGGAGAGCTGGTACAGCCCGGCGAGGATCAGGATCGCGCCGCCGCTCGCCGCGGTGGGCTTCGGGCCTCGGGCTAGGGCGGACGGCTACCCCGACCATGAGATCGGGGCGTAGTGCCCGTTCTTGCCGGAGTTGTCCCAGGTCATCCCGTAGTCGCTGAAGGTGCTGCCCGAGGTGCCGACGGCGAAGGCGATCTTACTGGCGAAGGGGTGCGCGTTCTCCGCCCAGATCTCATGGTCGGGGTCGAAGCTGGGCGCTGGCTGCACCCCGCACCCGATGCCGGTCAGGCAGGGGCGAAATTGCGCGAACGTTCCCGATCATATGGTCAGACTACGCTTCAAGGCAATCATATCAAGTGCCTGTTACGTCAGGGGCATACCTCCTCCACCATGTCTGCCGGATCGACAGGCTCAGTCCACCGGAGGGAAGTACTGCGGAGCCTCGCGGCGGTCGCGCATCCCGTACTCGCGGATGACACGCACCTGCCGGTAACGGACGCCCTCCGGCAGCGCCGGTGTCTCCGGGGGAGTATTCCGCCAGGACATGAGGAGCAGGTGCTTCCCGGGCTGGTAGATGCTCTCGAACCGTGCTTGTTCGACGGGGTCGCCCATCGCCGGCGGCGGTGGGGAAGTCGTTGCGGCGTCGGGCGCGGGGGACAGCGTCTCGGTGATCGTGACGACCTTGGCCACGCCGACCTCCGTGAGATCGAGGCGCGTCGGCCGGGGTTCGAGCCCGGCGGGCGGGTGCGTGTCGGCAATCACCTCCCCGACACGCAAGCGGTAGTCGGCGAAGATCTCGAATCGCCCGGGCACCTGGCCGCGCGTGTAGTGCAGCGCGTTGGTCCGCCAGCGGATCAACGCCTTCTCGTCGCGCCAGGTCGAGAGGGAGAGGAGCCCGCTCTCGTCCCCGATGCGCCGGAACCGCTCGTTGTCGATGAAGCCCTCGATCTGCTCCAGCTCCGGCCGCAGCAGCCGGGCGATCTCCAGGTACTCGTCCCAGCGCTCCGGCTTGGGCCACACCTCGAAGAGCACGACGAACATGCTTGACCTCCTTCCGGCCCAGCCGGCGTGCGACGGACCATCCACGGGACGGAGAGCCCCGCGCCATTGGACCCGCCCATCCGCCCCCGGGACGGGTGGTGTGAGGGTTCCCGGTGCCGTGGTCTGGGCCCGGGACGGGTGGCGCGACCGTTCTCGCACCGTGGTCAGGGCCCGGGGCTAAAACGCTTGGTGTGAGTTAGGGCGCCGTGGCTACCAGGTGATCAGGTTCGCCACCGCCAGCAGCGGCCGTCCCCGCTGCCGATTTAGCCAGCAGCAGAGATTGTGCAGCGCCACCCGGGCCGCCAGCCGCGCCTGGAAGCCCGCCAGCGTGTGCGGCCGCTCGCGCTCCAGCCCGAAGGTGTGCAGCAGCCGCCCGATGACCGTCTCCACGATCTGGCGATGCCGGGCCGCCCAGCGGCGGACCGCCTTGGGCCAGCGCCGCCGACTGCCTCGCTGCGGGGTGGCCACCAGCGTCACCCCGTAGGTGGCCGCCAGGTGCGCCTCGTAGTCCTCGCCGGCAAAGCCACTATCCGCCAGATAGGTCGCCACCGGCGTGCCGACACTGGGCAGGCGGGGATCGGGGTGGGCCCGACAGGCAATCAGGGTCTCGGCGAGGGACCGCTCATTGGTGCTGGCCGGGGCCACGCCCCAGCCGGTGATCGCCCCCTCCAGGCTGACGGCGGTCAGCACGCGGAAGCCGGCAAACCAGCCCAGGCGCAAGCTGAAGCCGATGTTGGCCTCGCCGGCCAGCCAGCCCCGCCCGCGGCGCTTGGCGTTGCGCACCGGAGCCGGCGCCACATCGAGCACATCCACCGCCACTGGCCCCCGGCCAAGTTGGTCTGCCAGGTAGAGGGCGAACTGGGCCAGGGCGACCTGATGCCGCCGCAGCAGCCGGTTGTATTGGCTGCGGTGGGGCAGGGTCGGGAAGTAGGGGCGCAGGTGGCGCTCGGCGTAGCGGTAGAAGTCCTGCTCACTGGAGAACCTCATCCACTGCCCGAAGATGGCCAGGGTCAAGACCTCGCTGCGGCTCAGGGCCGGCGCGGGGCCGGGGCGGTGGGGCTCCGGGGGCAGGTGGGTCTGGCAGAAGGTGTCGACCAGGACATAGACTGTAATCAGGAAGGTGTCCACATCCATCGGGTGCTCCTTTCGTGGGAGACGGATACGAGCTATCTCCCGTATGGAAGTGGGCACCTTCCTGTGTCAAGAGGGCACAGCATGCCCCGGCTAACTCACACCAAGCGTTAAAGGCGCCGGGCTCACAACGAAAGTCCGCTAAAGCGGGCTGGGACGTGGCAGGGCGCCGACCCTGGCGATACGGTTCCGACTATGCGGGCACGCACCGTGATGGTGGACACCGTAGCATCGAGGGGTGAGCCCTCGTCCCCAGCCGGCTTCAGCCGGCTTCTCGTTGTCAGCCCGGGGGGTTACCCCCTGGCACGTGCCGACCGCGAGGAGCCTTCGTCATCACGTGTTATGAGCCAGGCTCGCCGTCGGGCACCGGCCACCGCGGCGGGCGCTTGCATTGCTTCCCTAGACTGTACTCCTCATCCCGCGGAGATGCTTCGGTCTGAACCGAAGTATCGGCGCCGACGCGTGGGTATACTGGCGGCATGGCTACGCATTCGCGTCTCGCACAGCTCGGTGCTCTGTTTGCCGAACCCGCCCGCGCGGTGATGCTGGCGGAGTTGATGGGTGGCCGTGCACTGACGGCCACGGAGCTGGCGGCGCGGGCCGACATCGCGCCGTCGACGGCCAGCGCCCATCTGGCACGGCTCGTGGATGGGGGGCTGCTCGCGGTGGAGGTCCAAGGCCGCCACCGCTATTACCGCCTGGCAGGCCCGGAGGTCGCGCGCGTGATCGAGACGCTTGGTGCCTTTCCGCAGCCAGCCGAGGATCGCGATGCGTCGGAGTTCGAGGAGGTCGAGGGGCTGCGCTTTGCCCGCACCTGTTACGACCACCTCGCCGGCCGCCCCGCGGTGGCGATCCGGAGCGCGATGATCGAACGAGGACTGCTGCTGGAGCACGGCGCGGAGCATCAGGTCACGCCCGCCGGGGAGGCCTGGTTCGCGGACTTCGGCGTGGACCTCGTGGCAGCGCGCCGGGCGCGTCGCTCCTTCGCTCGTCGGTGCCTGGACTGGACCGAGCGCCGGCCGCACCTGGCCGGCGCTCTTGGGCCGGCACTGTTGGCCCGGTTGATTGAGCGCGGCTGGATCGTGCCCGTCCCCGGCGAGCGCCTCGTCGAGTTGACTCCGGCCGGCCGCGCCGGTCTCGCCCGCGACCTGGGCCTACGCTTTCCACTGGCCGGCGACCAGCTCTGATCCGCCGCGCTTCCTATCGATACGCACTACGCAGTACGCACTACGCCTGCGTCTCGCTCAGCGCTTCCTCCAGCGTGTTGAGGTATTCCTCCATCGTCGCGAAGGCTGCGTCGTAGGGCGCCGCCGTCGTCAGGTCGACCCCGGCGTCGCGCAGCAGATCGAGCGAGTCCTTCGACGACCCGGCAGCCAGGAAGGCCAGGTACCGGTCGCGCGCCTGCTCGTCTCCGGACAGCACCGCTGAGGCGAGCGCCATGGCCGCGATCAGCCCCGTGGCGTACTGGTAGACATAGAACGCGCGGTAGAAGTGCGGCACGCGCGACCACTCGACTGCTAACTGGTCGTCGGCCGCGAAGTCGGGGCCGTGGTACATCGTCGCCAGGCGGGTGTACTCGTTCATCATCCGCTCCGGCGTCAGCCCCTCATTCGCCTCGACCACTTGGTGCGTCAGCAGCTCGAACTCGGCGAACATCGTCTGCCGGAAGATGGTGGTGCGAATCCCCTCCAGCGCGTCGTTCACCAGGTAGGCCCGCTCTCGCGGGTCGGTGCTGCGCTCGAGCAGGTATGCCCTCAGGAGCGCCTCATTGAAGGTGGAGGCCACCTCGGCGACGAAGATGGTGTAGGACGACGTGGGGTGCGGCTGGTTCTCTGCCGAGAAGTGCGAGTGCATCGCGTGGCCCAGCTCGTGGGCCAGGGTGAAGACGTCGTTGAGTGTGCCGCCCCAGTTGAGTAGCACGTAGGGGTGAACCCCGTAGACCCCGAGGTTGTACCCGCCGGAGCGCTTGCCCGGTGTCTCGTGCACGTCGATCCAGCGGGAGCGCAGCCCCTCGCTCACCGCATTGACGTACCGCTCGCCGAGCGGCGCGAAGGCGGCCACGACGGTGTCGGTCGCCTCCTGGTAGTCGAAGGTCCGCTTCGGCATCTCCACCAGGGGCACGTAGAGGTCGTACATGTGGACCTCGTCCAGGCCCAGGACCCGCTTGCGCAGCGACACGTAGCGGTGGAGCAGCGGGAGGTAGCGGTGCACCGTGTCGATCAAGTTGGTGTAGACCTCGAGCGGGATGTTTTCCGGCTTCAGTGCCGCTTCGAGCGCGCTGTTGTAACGGCGCACGCGGGCGAAGAAGGCGTCGCGCTGGTTGCTCGCGGTCAGCAGCGCCCCGAGTGTGTTCCGGTGGGCGTGGTAGGGTGCGTGCAGCGTCTCGTAGGCGTCGCGGCGGACCCGGCGGTCACGGCTTTCGAGCAGGCGCAGGTAGCGCGCTTTGGTCAGCTCGATCTCGGTGCCGTCGCTGTCGATGACCGTCCCGAAGCGGATGTCGGCGTTGTCGAAGAAGGTGAAGACGTTTGAGGCGGTCTGCGCCATCTCCGCCGTCTCGGCGAGGACCTCTTCGACCTCGGCGCTGCGCACGTGCGGACGCTGGCGGATGGTGCGCTCGATCAGCCGCCGGAACGGCTCAAGGCCCGGCTCGGCGTCGAGGAAGCCGCGGAGTTGCTCGTCGGTGAGGGTCAGCAACTCGGGCTGGATCCAGGCCGTCGCCCGCCCGGCGGCGACCACGAGCGCCATCACCTGCTCGTAGCGCTGGATCGCGGCCGTGTTGCGGGTATCCTCGTCCCGCTCCAGCATCGCGTAGGCGAACAGGCGCTCCAGTCGCTCGTCGATCTGGTCCGCCAGAGAGAGTGCCGCCAGCAACTGCTGCGGGCTCTGGCCGAGCGTGCCCCGAAAGGCCTCGATGTCCGGCAGCGCCGCCTGGACGGCCTGGCGCTCGGCTTCCCACGCCTCGGCGCTCGGGAACAGGTGTGTCAGATCCCACCGCTCGCTCTCGGGAACCGCGTCGCGCGTCATCTGCGCCATGAGCCTCGACCTCCTCGCATCGCTACCCATCCGCCGGTCGGGCCGCGGAGCCAGCGCCCCGGCCGCCGTCAGTCTACACGGAAGCGCTCGCAGGAGCCGCGCCCGGCTACCATCCGGCGCCGTCTTGCCGTATCATCTCCTCGATACGTCGACCGGCGGGGTAGCCGGATCGGCTCGTTCATGCTATGGTGCCAGTGTAGCGCGGCCCATGGCCGCGCCCCTCTGAGTGTGAATTTGTGAACTGACGACGCGCGACAGCGAGTGACCCCCGGCAGGGGACGGCGGACGAGAGGAGCGAGCGGTGGCCCAGGGCTACCTGATGATCGAGCTGGGGATTATGGGGCTCTTCGGTGCGTTCTGGAGCATCGCGGGCACCCGGCTGGTGCGTGAGCAGGGCTACCCCTGGCTGGAGAAGATCGGCTATGCCGCCGGGGTGGTGTCCCTGGTGCTCTCCCTCATCTACATCGTCTGGGGCTTCACCCGCTAGCCGCGCCCTCACGGATGCGTCATCTACCGCCCCTCCCCGCAGGCTCGGGGAGGGGCGGCGTTGTGCTATTCCGGATGAGCTAGATTCTCCCGTCGGGCACTTCCCTAGACGGTCATACTCGGTGAAACCTGCCCGCGGGCGCTCGGCGGTTCCCCTTCGTTATCCCTCCCCGTCGCCCGCGCGCACTGCCTCGCGGGCGGGCCGATCGGCCATCGGGGCCGGCTGGCCGACCTTGAGTTGCACGAGCGTCGGCGGGAACAGCAGGTCGAGCGTCCAGTCGAGCGTCACCCGCAGTCGCTTCTCCCAGCGCGGCAACTGCGACAGATAGTAGGTTCGGAACAACCACCAGGCCGGGAACCCGGAGAAGGTCCAGCCCCGCAGGTTTACCACCGCCGAGCGGTGGCCCAGCGCCACCATCTGCCCCAGCGTGCGGTAGGCGATCGGCTTGGGCGACCGGCCACGCAGCCGTGCGGCCACGTTGTGCGCCAGGACTCGCGCCTCGCGGATCGCGTGCTGCGCAGTCTGTGGGTAGGGCTGCCCGGTGGTCGGGTCCGGTACCCGCGCGTTGTCCCCGAGTGCCCAGACGTTGTCCTGGCCCTCGACGGCCATGTACTCGTCTACGATCAGGCGACCCCGCTCGTCCTTCGGTAGCGGCAGGTCGCGCACCAGGGGGTTCGGCATGACGCCGACCGAGCCGACCACCGTCTCCGTCTCGATCACCGTGCCGTCGTCGAGCCGCACCGCGGTCGGCTCGACCGACGCGACGCGCCTTCCGAGGATCACCTCGACGCCGCGGGAGCGCAACTGCTGCTCAGCGAACCGGCCCAGGTTCTCCGGCAGATCGGGGATCAGGCGGTCACCGCCATGGACCAGGACGATCCGGAAGTCGTCCGTGCTGAGGTGTCGGTAGTGCTTGGCGGCGTCGTAGAGCAGGTCGGTGACTTCGGCCACCACCTCCACCCCGTTGGCGCCACCGCCGACGACCACCACCGTGAGCAGCCGGGCCTTGGCCACCGGATCGGTTTCGATGTCCCCCTGCTCCAGGATGTCGATCAGGTGGTTCCGCAGGGCGAAGGCGTGGCTCAGCCGCTGCACGTCGAAGGCGTACTCACCCAGACCGGGGACGAGCCCCACGTTGGGCACGCCGCCCAGCGCCAGCACCAGATGGTCGTAGTACAGCGAGCGCGGCTGTTGCCGGTGGCGGTAAAGGCCGTGGCGGATATCCACCCGCTGCTCCGCCAGATCGATGCCGGTGATCTCGCCGACGTACAGCGTTGCGCGGGGAACCAGCAGTCGGATCGGGTTCAGAATGTGCTCGGTCTCGATCGCCCCGGAGACGATCTCGGGGATGAGGGGGTAGAAGACGAAGAAGTTCTCGCGGTTGACGATCGCGATCTCGGCCGGCGTGCGGCGCAAGCGCTTCTGCAACTCAAATGCGGTGTAGACGCCGGCGAAGCCGCCGCCCAGGATCACGATGCGGGGTGCCTGGCGCTCACCCGGTCGAAGCCATTCCATCGGTTCGGCGTCCCCTCTCTGCAGCGAGGCGTGGGCGCGTCGTTGCGCCCCTTCCTGTCGCCGGATCGATGCCACCCGGCGGCGCCCTGTTGGCCTGACGTCGCTGGCGCGGCATGCCCGATCATGCGGTACCCGTCACTGGCTCAGCGCCGTTGTCACGCCGTGCCAGGCGGGGCTCTTCTATAGGGGATAACCATGGAGGGATGCAAACGAATCCCGAGGGCGGGAGGGGGTCGGCTGGCTACTCCCCGGGCGGGGCGCCGCGGCCGGTGAAGACGATGGTGGTGCCTTCTGGGGTGTGGCGCTGGAAGTAGTGGACGGGTGCCTGGGAGCCGTCCTCGATCTCCAGCGTGGCGGGCCCGGCCGGCTGCGCCAGCGCGCCCTCACCGTCCAAACGCGTGGCCGTGCCGCGCCAGACGCGATTGCGGCGGTCGATCTCGTACGTGTAGCGCACCGCTGCGATTTCGGTCCCGTCCGGGGCGAGCAGGCGCCCGACCCCGCTGTGACTCTCCATGCTCGACCTGTCCCCCTGCCCGGCGCCGACCGGTTACTCCTCCAACGGCTGCCGGCCGGCGTAGCCCGCGTCTGTCTCGTGCCAGAAGGCAACGGTCGGCTCGTCCACGCGCCAGCAGAGGTAGACCACCCGCCCGCCGCGCAGGCTCGGGAAGTCCACCAGTCCCATGTTCAGGTCCTTCACCTCGATGCCCTGCTCCATGAGTTGCTGCACCTTCTCCTGGAGCGCGGCGACCAACTCCGCGATCCGTTCCTCGCGCCGGTTGGCCTCGGCTCCATGCCCGTTGCTGCGCATAGCTGGGGTGAGCTGTTGCAGGGCGACCACCTCTTGATCGAGTTGTTGCTTCTCGGCCTGGATCGCGGTCAGGATCCCGCGCAGCCGGGGAACCAGTGCCCGGGCTTCCTCGACGGTGAAGTAGTGTGGGAGTGCGTCCTCGGCCATCGTGTTTCCCGTTCCGGCGCCGTGCGCTACCAGGCCAGCGCTTCGGGGCTCAGCGTACCCCGTGCGATGATGCGCGCGTCTCCGATCAGCCACAGACGACCGTCGCGCTGGTCGACCGTCAGGCGTCCGCCATCGACCACCAGGTCCACCGGCCAGGGGCGATCCAGCAGCGTGTGGACGACGAACGCGGTCGCGGTGGCGCCGGTGCCGCAGGCCTTGGTCAACGCCTCGACGCCGCGCTCATAGGTCCGCTGCCGGATCGGCCGATCTGGCGCCACCTCGACGAAGTTGACGTTCGTCCCGGCCGGGAAATGCTTGTCGTCGTATCGCAGCGCCCGTCCGAGCGCGGTGAGGTGTTCGTCAGAGTGGCGCTCAACGTCCGGCACGAACACGACCGCGTGGGGCACGCCGACCCACAGTGCGTGGAGCGGCCATTGCTCCTCACCCGCCTCGACCGTCATGGCATCGAAGCGGACCTGCTCCGGTTCCGGCATGACCACCTCAAACCGCCCGTCAGGGCGGGCCATGACCGGCAGATCCCCGGAGTCGGTGAGCAGGTGGAATTCGGGGCCCTGCACAAGCCCTCGCTCTACGGCGTAGCGCGCGGCGCAGCGGCTGCCGTTGCCGCACATCTCGGCGAGAGAGCCATCCGGGTTGTAGAAGCGGATGCGCGCCGCGTCGGACCGCTCGGCGCCGACGACGATAATCCCGTCGGCGCCGAGCGACAGCGCACGGGTACAGAGCCGGCGGGCTAGCCAACTGAGATCAAGGTCGGCTGCGTCCTCCTCGGCCAGCACGATGAAGTCGTTTCCCGCCCCGCTGAGCTTCATGAATGGCAGTTCGCCAACCACCCGCGCCTCCCTTGCCGGACGGCTCCGATGTTCCCATGGCACTTCTGCCACGCAGTGTAGCATGCAGGATGCTCGTGGGTGGCGGGCTGGGCACGGCCCAGGGGGGAGGTGTGAGGGTCTTCGGGTCGTGGCGCGTGCCCGGCGCTAAAGCCGCCGGGCTCACAAGGAAAGCCGGCTAAAGCCGGCTGGGGAGCAGGCGGACTCAGATCCGCATCAAACGGTGTCCGCCGGTCGGTAAGTGCCCGGGGGTAAACCCCCGGGCTAACACGGCGAAGCCCACTGAAGGGGCAGGGGACGCTGGGTCCGGCGGGAGACGTAACCGGATACGCCTGTATCTCGCCATTTCAGCCCCTTCAGTGGGCTTACCCATTATTCAGCCCGGCGCTCTAGCCCCGGGCACGTGCCGGGGGCCGTGGTCTTGTCACCACACCGGTTTTCTTCACCATCGTCCTCAGCCCGCTAAAGCGGGCTGTCGTTGTGAGCCCGGGGGTTTACCCCCGGGCACAGACCACCGCGCGGGGATCCTCGCACAACTCATCCCTGGGCACTGACCGTACCGCGACGCCCCTCGCATCATTCGGCCGCGGGCGTGTGTCACTACCCAGCGGCCATACCAAAGCGGCGTCTCGGGCCGCCGCACTCCAAATCGTTTGGCGGCCCGTCGTCCCCGCTCAGTGCGCCATGGCTGCGGTGCGGGCGGGGAGGGACTCGATGTACGCGATGGCTTCGTCGACCGAGACGACGTCGGCGTACTTCTGGTTGATGTCGAACAGGTTCGCCTCGTGCGGTCCGGGGGCACGGTCGCCTACGCACTCGCGGGGCACGAGGGTTGGGAACCCGTACTGCAGCAGGTCGATCGCCGTGGCGCGGATGCAGCCGCTGGTCGTCGCGCCGCACAGGATCACGGTGTCGACGCCCTGGGCGATCAGGATCGACGCCAGGTTGGTGCCGAAGAAAGCGGATGCCCCCTTCTTAAGGATCACCGGCTCGCTCTCCCGGCGCGCCAGGCGTGGGTCGATCTCGACCCAGCGCCCGCCGAGCTGGAGTTCAGCCAGCGAGGGGGCTTTCTTGATCCAGAGTGCGCCGTCGGTCAATCCCGGCTCGAAGCCGATGGTGGTGAAAACCGCCAGGAAGCCCTTGGCCCGCGCGGCGTCGAGGAGTCGCCGGGTTGCCTCGACCTCTGCCGTCAGGTCCGAGCCGAGCGAGCAGGCAGGGTCGGTGAAGCCGCAGGAGAAATCGACCACGAGCACTGCCGGGTTCTGTCCGCGGGGAACTGCCTGGCCGAAGCCGGCTCGCTGGTAGATCTGGTGGGTCTGCGCGTCGTGCGTCATACCGCTACCCCTCCCGTCGCGCCGGTCAGCTCCTCGCCGAAGCGGGCTCGCTTGATGAACGTCCCCGCGCCCGGCCCCGCGACCAGCTCATCACCCTGGACGATCGTCCGGCCGCGCACCATCACGATCTCCGGCGCTCCGGTCACTTGGTAGCCCTCGTACAGGTTGTAGTCGATCAGCGAGTGGTGCGTGGCGGCGGAGATGGTCAGTTGCTTGTTCGGGTCGAAGACGACGAGGTCAGCGTCGGAGCCGACGGCGATGGTGCCCTTCTTCGGGTAGAGCCCGAAGAGCTTCGCCGGGTTGGTCGCCAGCAGTTCCACCAGGCGGTTCATCGAGAAGCGGCCCTGCCGCACGCCGAACTCGTGCATCAGGTGCAGCCGATTCTCGATGCCCGGCCCGCCGTTCGGGATCTTGGAGAAGTCGTCCCGGCCGAGCGTCTTCTGGCCGTTGAAGTTGAACGGGCAGTGATCGGTTGAGACGACCGAGAGGATGCCGGTCGACAGCGCTTGCCACAGGTGCTCCTGGTGCTCCTTGGGTCGCGGCGGCGGGGTGTAGATCCACTTGCCGCCTTCGAAGTTGGGCTGGTCGAGCACGCTCTCGTCGAAGAAGAGGTACTGCGGGCAGGTCTCAGCCCAGACCTTCCAGCCCTTGGCCCGCGCCTCGGCAACCGGGTCGATCGCTTCCTTGCAGGAGACGTGGACCACGTAGAGCGGCGCGTCGGCCAGGTGGGCGAGCTGGATGGCCCGGTTCGTCGCCTCTCCCTCGGTGATCGGCGGGCGCGTGCGGGCATGCCAGATGGTGCTCGTGTGTCCCGCCGCCAGCGCCTGGCGTACCAGGACGTCGATGACGTCGCCGTTCTCGGCGTGCACCATGACCAGGGCACCGGTCTCGTGTGCCTGCTGCATCACCTTGAAGAGGGTCGTGTCGTCGACCATGACCGAGCCCTTGTAGGCCATGAAGAGCTTGTAGCTGGTTACGCCCTCGTCCTGTACGACTCGCTTCAGTTCCTCCATGCGTGCGGGGTCGGACAGGTCGGTGATCGCCATGTGGAAGCCTACGTCGATCACCGGCTTGCGCTCGCTCATCTTGCGGTGCCAGTCCTCCAGCGCGCTGAAGAGTGAGTGGCCCGGCACCTGGCAGCAGAAGTCGACCAGGGTCGTCGTGCCGCCGAAGGCCGCCGCGACCGTCGCCGAGGTCCAGGTGTCGCAGGTAGTGGTCCCGCCGAAGGGGAACTCGATGTGGGTGTGCGGGTCGATGCAGCCGGGCAAGACGTACTTCCCGCTTGCATCGATCACCGTGTCCGCAGGCATGTCGAGCGACTGGCCGATGAGCGAGATGCGCTCATCCTCGATGTAAATGTCGCCGACGTAGTCGTCGCTGGCGGTGATGATGCGCCCGCCTTTGATCAGTACGGACATGGGCTCTCCCTCCCGTGTGGCTGCCGGAGGTCGTCGCATCGACAGGAAACCGCTCCGCTGCCCGGTGCTGGGTAGACCCGAGTCCGGCACCCGGCATCAAGGCCGGTGCCGCGCCGCCCCGTGGGCGAGCCTGGTGGAAGGATGACCTGTCGTGCGTTTCGTGTCTCCATCCTATGCGCGCGGGGCGTGGCCTGTCAATCGCGCGTCTCGGTGGACGATGTGCCGGAGGCGCGCGGCAATGCGCGCATCTCTTGGAGTCGGGCGAAACTATGTCCGACGTCCGCGCTGCTGGTCACGCCGCCGCAGGGCAGCGCGAATGGAGCCGCGTCGAGGCGGCGGGATAAGGCGGGTGACGCAGCCGGGGTTGCTGCCGCGGGCGCAGGAGGTGGCTACTGTTCCTGCGCCGCGGGAGTGCGCTCGGCGACGATCTGGATGGGGTTGTCGTCCGGGTCGGCGACCCAGGCCGCGCGCAGGCGGCCGTTGAGGAAGTCGTGCGGCGGGCTCACCGGCCGGGCGCCCCTGGTGAGGAGGTTTGTGTAGGTGCGGTCGATGTCGTCGGTCCACAGGCAAACCTCTGCCCGTGGCGGGCCGGAGTCCGCCGGGATGTCGTGCGCGCGCCGCGCCGATTCGATCGAGGCCAGGCCGAGGATGAAGCCGTCCAGGCGGAGCTCGACGTGCTCCGGGGCGCCGGTCGCGGGGGTGCGAAAGGTTTCGGTGAAGCCGAACAGTTCGGTGTAGAACCGCGCTGCTGCTTCGACATCGCGGACGTAGAAGTTCACCTGGGGATTGCGGAACATGCGCATCCACCTTTCCTGCCCTGGTCAGCAGGGCATACGAGTCCGGTACCGCGGCCGGCGGCGCGTAGGGGATGCGCTAGTTCTCGCCCAGGCGCGGGTCGAGCGCGTCGCGCAGGCCGTTGCCGAACAGGTTGATCGCCAGCACCGTGATGTAGATGACGAAGCCGGGGATGAAGATCAGCGACCAGGAGTGGGAGATGTAGGTGATGGCGTCGCTGAGCATATTGCCCAGGCTCGGGACGGGCACCTGCACGCCGAGGCCGAGGAAGCTGAGGGCAGCTTCGACCAGGATGAAGGCCGGCAGGGCCAGCGTTGCCCAGACGATGACGATCGGCGTCACGTTCGGCAGGATGTGCCGGGTGATGATCCGGCTGTCTGGAGCGCCGAGCACGCGCGCCGCTTCGACGTAGTCGCGGCGCTTGATGGACATAATCTCGCCGCGGATCAGCCGGGCGAGACCCATCCAGCTCACTGAGGCGATGACAAACGCGAGGGCGGTGGCACCGACGGTGAAGAGCGTGTTGATGAAGATGAGAAGGAAGAGCGAGGGGATCGAGAGCATGATGTCGACGAAGCGCATGATGACTGAGTCGATCCACCGACCGTAGTAGCCGGCCAGCGACCCGAGCGTGCCGCCGAGGAGGAGCGCGCTGGCGACGGCCAGAATGGCGACCATCATCGACATGCGGGCGCCGTAGGCGAGGCGGGTGAGGACGTCCCGGCCCAGGTTGTCCGTGCCGAGGATATAGCCGTCTTCGCCCGGCTTCTTGAACTTGTCGAGCAGCGACTGCGTGTCGTAGCCGACGTGCGTGACGTAGCGGGAGATAAGCGGTGCGCCGAACCCGAAGGCGAACACCAGCAGGACCACGACGATTGAGGCCATGGCCAGGCGGTTTCGCCGGAAGCGCGCCCATGCCTGTTGTGCGTTGCTGCGGGGCTTGGTACGGCCGACGCGGCTGAGATCATCCGCCACCCGGCTGGTGGCCGGAGCCGCTGGGCGTCGCTCCGCGAAGCCTTCGGGTCGAACCTCTGCCATCGCTCAACTCCAAAGCTCTCTCACGACAACGTATCGGCCGGGCACGGCGGCGGGCCCGGCCACCGGTCTTGCGTCAATCGTAACGAATGCGTGGGTCAAGCACGCCGTACACAATATCTGCCAGAAGGTTCGCAACCACCGTGAGGACCGACACGAACAGGGTGACGCCCATGACGACAGTGTAGTCGCGCTTATTGACCGAGTCGAGGATCAGCCGACCCAATCCGTTCCAGGTGAAGATTTGCTCGACGATCACCGAGCCGCTGAAGAGGGTCGGGAGATCCAGCGCCAGCAGCGTGACCAGCGGCAAGATCGCGTTGCGCAGGCCGTGTCGGAAGACGACGACGACCTCACGGAGCCCCTTGGCCTCGGCGGTGCGCATGTAGTCCTGTCGCAGGACTTCGATCATTTGGGAACGGATGTAGCGGGTCCAACTCGCGGTCTGAACGAATGCGAGGACGAAGGCGGGTGCGATGAGGTGCTGGATGCGGCTGAGAACGGTGCAGTTCCCCAGCTCGCAGACCCCGCCGGTGGGCAGGGTGGGCAATCCTGCGCCCTTCATGCGCACCAGGATGAGGATCACCATCAGCCCCAGCCAGAAGGTGGGCATGGCGAAGCCGGCCACCGCCCCCACGGTTGTCACCTGGTCGAAGGCAGAGTTGCGCCTGACGGCGCCGTAGACCCCGATCGGGATGGCGATAAGCAGCGACAGAATCAGTGCCGTCACCGTGAGAAGCAGCGTGTTCGGCAGCTTCTCCATGATGGTCTTCATGACCGGCTGGTAGGTGATCAGCGACAGGCCGAGATCACCGCGCGCCACGTGCGAGAGCCACTGGATATAACGGACGTGCAAGGGCTGATCGAGGCCGAGTGCCTTGGCGATGCGCTCCCGGTCCTCGGGCCGCACCTGCGGGTTGAACTCGAGGTCGGAGATTGGGCTCCCGGGTACCAGGTTTGCCAGCGCAAAGGTGATGATCGTGATGCCGAGCACCAGCGGGACGATCTGGAGCACCCGGCGCACGACGTATTGTCCCATGACGCTCTCCCCAACTCGTGGCGGAGCCCGCACGCCGGTTTGGGGTGGGCGCGTCTCCCCGAGGCTGACTCGGGGAGACGCCCTCCCGGCGACGGGCACCCCGGGCGCGCCGCTGCGCCCGGGACACAGCCGTGCCTATGCGTCAACCCACCACTGGTGCGCGTTGAAGGTCGTATCGACGGCGTTGGGCCACAGGTTGTGGACCCGCTTGTTCACGCCGGCGATCGCCTTCGGGAAGTCGAGCACCGCGCTCGGCAGCTCATCTTGCAGGATGTTCTGCATCTCGGTGTAGATGCGCTTGCGCTCCTCCTGGTCGGTCGTGAGCAGACCCTGCTTCAGGAGCTCATCGACCTGCGGGTTCGAGTACTTGTTCATGTTGAACCCGCCCTCGTAGGCCTCGGTGGCCCACATGGTGGTCTGATCCGGGTCGACGTCCCACTGGAAGCCGACCAGGAACATCTCGAAGTCCTTGCTGCCGGTGATCCGGTCGAGGAATGCGTTCCACTCCTCGGTCTTCGGGGTGCACTCGACCCCGATTTCCTTCCACGCCTGCTGGAAGACGGTGATGTACTGCTCGCGGACCTGGTTGCCGGCGTTGGTGTAGACGCTGAAGGCGAGGCGCTGGCCGTCCTTCTCGCGGATGCCGTCTGGACCGGGCACCCAGCCGGCCTCGTCCAGGAGCTGCTTGGCCTTCTCCGGATCGTACTCGTACTTGATCTCAAGCCCGTCCGGGTTGTAGGCCCAGGAGATCAAGGGCATGGTGCCGTGCGCAACCTCGCCGAGGCCGAAGCGGATCGCCTCGATCATCGCCTCGCGGTCGAGCGCGTAGAAGAGGGCCTGGCGGACCCGCTTGTCCTGGAAGAGGGTCGTTTTCTCCGGGTCGAGCTGGTAGGCGTAGAAGGTGAAGCTGAAGGTGTCGTACTCGAAGACCTTGACGTTCTCCTGGGCCTTCATCTCCTCGTAGCTGGCCTCGTTGATCGGCCCGAAGTCGATCTCACCGGTCTTGAGCTGCTGCACCGCGACCGTCTGGTCGGGGACGACCTTATAGATGTAGCGGTCGATGTTCGGCTCACCCTCCCAGTAGCCGGGGTACTTGACCAGCGTCAAGTGGTCGTCCTTGACCCATTCCTCGAACTGGAAGGGACCGCTCCCGATGGTGACGCCCTTGGTGCCGACGGAGAACTCGTGCTGCGCCAACTGGGCCGGGTCGACATCCTGGAGGATGTGCTGCGGCACGATGCCGTAGACCATGTTGCTGACCAGGAACGGCGCGGTCGGGTTCTTCAGCGTGAAGACGACCGTCGACTCGTCGGTCACTTCGATCGATTCGATCCGCTCGGTCAGCTCGGCGGTGCGCGGCGAGTTGGAAGCCGGGTTCATCAGCAGGTCGTAGGTGAACTTGACGTCCTCAGCGGTGAGCGGTTCGCCGTCGTGGAAGGTGACGCCACTGCGGAGCGTGAAGGTATAAGTGAGGCCGTCGTCCGAGATCTCCCACGACTCGGCCAGCTCGCCCTTCGGCTCGGTTGTCTCGACGTCGGGAGTCATAACCCCGTTGAAGATCAGATCGGCGATGCGGCCGGAGGAGGTGTCGCTAACGAGCACCGGGTTGACCGTCTTGGCGTCAGCAAAGGTGCCCTCAATGATCTGCCCGCCCTTGTTCTGCGGCTCCTCGTACTCGAAGGCGCCGGCCTCGCTGGACGGGGTCGTTGCTGGGGTGCTGTCACCCGAGGGAGCTTCGGTAGCACCTGGGGTCGCGCCGCCCCCACCGGCCTGGGTGGCCTGCGGTGCGGTGGTGGCCTCGTCATCGCCGCCGCCACAGGCAGCCAGGAGCCCGCCGACCACCGGCATGCTCACACCGAGTGCTGCCGCCCGGCGCAAGAGCGTGCGCCGGCTGACACCCACCTGGAGTGTTTCGTCCAGGGAGAAACGCTGCGGGGATTTTGTTTCCATGAGATCTCCTCCTCTACCATGCCCAGCTCTAGCCCGGGATGTCGCGTCCCCCACGCGACTCCCCCGAGCCCACTGCGCCGTGGGATGAGTTGGGCATGTGTCCGTCCACCAGATCAACGGGAAACGTGGTTCCGCACTACCGGAACACTCCGCGCTACCATCCCCGAACGGTAGCTATGAACGTCGCACTCAACTCATGGGCACCCCACCAAGTCGCGACATGAGTGGAAACCGCGCCCGGTGAGGTCCTCCGTCAGCCGGACCTCCTTTCCACGGGCACCCCATCACTGGGCGCCGGGCCACGAGGCGCAGCCGACCTGGGCATGCGCCACCGATGCATCACCAGGATGAATGGGCCTCGACGATCACCAGCCTCCTCGGTGTCGGTACACGTCAGTAATGGGTAAGGCTCGCTTACATCGTCGCGCTGGTGAACAAGAGCAGTATCAAGAGCATCAGAAAACCGTCATTGATCTTGCCCTAGGATAGTTGCGCTAGCGTTTAGTGTCAAGTCAGACGGCGGCGCAGGAAGCAGCCGCAGCGCGCAGGCGTCGCGCGGCGTCGGCAACCATGCGGTCAAGCAATTCCTGTACAGTGGGAATGTCGTGGATCAGCCCGGCTACCTGGCCGGCCCAGACCCACCCGCCTTCCATGTCACCATCGATCGCCGCGCGTCGATTCTCGGCGCCGGAGATGGCGCGGATGAGTTCGTCCCGCGCGCCTTCCTGCTCCAGCGACAGGATGCGCTCGGCCGCGGGCCCGGCCAGCACGCGTCCGGGGGTGCCGAGCGAGCGCTCGATGATGAGGGTGTCGGTCTCGCGCGCGTCGACCAGTGCCTGCTTGTAGTTGGGGTGGGCGATGCACTCGGCAGTGGCGACGAAGCGGGTGCCCATCTCGATGCCGTCCGCCCCCATCGCCAGCGCCGCTGCCAGCCCGCGGCCGTCGCCGATGCCGCCGCTGGCCAGCACCGGGATCGACACCGACTCTAGGATGCGGGGCACCAGCACCATCGTGCCGACATCGTCCCGACCGAGGTGGCCGCCGCCTTCGTAGCCGACGGCGATCACCGCCGTGCCGCCTAGTTGCTCCACCTTCTGCGCCTGACGCACGCTGGCGACGAGCACCAGCGTCTTGACGCCGGTCCCCTCCAGGCGGCGCAGGTACGGTTCCGGGTTGCCGGCGGTGAAGCTCATGATGCGGACATCCTCCGCCAGCGCCGCTTCCACCAGTGACATCGAGTCGCGATGGGCGCTGATGGCGATGTTGACCGCGAACGGCCGGTCGGTCAACTCGCGCACCTTGCGGATCTCCGCCCGCAGTCCGTCCGGTCCGCCGGGGATGGTCGCCGCGCTGATCTGCCCCAGTCCGCCGGCATTGGACACGGCCGCGCACAGTCCGGCGAACGCCAGGTGCGCCAGCCCGCCCTGCACGATCGGATACCGGATGCCGAAGATGTCCGTCACGCGTGTGCGCATGGCCTGTCCTTCCTGTCCATGGCTGGGACTCCTGGCTGTCGTCGTGCCCGATGCTGGTTCGGGAGCACGATATCAAATCCCACTCCAGGATGCCTCTCCGTGCTCGGACGTGAGCGTCGGGGCGACTCCGCACCCCGGCAGGCTTGGGCGAAGCTGGTGCCGTCCACAATGGGAAGTGGTCCACCTCGCCAATCCTGTCACCCTGAGCGGAGCGAAGGATCTGTCGGATGTGCGGCTACTCCAACGAGAGATCCCTCGCTTCGTTCAGGATGACAGCTTCCGGTAGAGTCTGCGCTTGGCCTTATCCGCGGTGGCCGCTCGACATCGAGCGGTCATCGCAATCCCGACCGGGGTCCTCTGGGGCGTGTAGACACCATCCTGCCCCGACCTGCGTCCAGTCATCCTGGCGGATCCAGGAGCGGTGGTCAGGCCCGCAGCCCGGTGCTTGTCTCCCGACGACACGCTATCGCGCCCGCCCCGCGAAACATGCTATGCTCAGGGCACCGAGTGGGGAGGAGCTTTCGCGCACGAGAGCGGGGACGACGTCGGCGGCACGGGCCGCGTCGCCCGTGCTGCCCCTCCGTACCCAGCAGGGAGGGACCCCATGCGCATACGGAAGTTGGGCGTGGTCGGCGCGGGCACTATGGGCGGCGCCATCGCGGCGCTCGCGGCATCGGCCGGCGTGCCGGTCGTGCTGCTCGACCTCCCGGGCGACGATGACCGCGACGGCCCGGCCAGGCGCGGGCTAGAACGCCAGCTCGCGGCGCGCCCGGCGGCCTTCATGGACCCGGACCGCGCTCGGCTGATCGAGATCGGCAACACCGAGGACCATCTGGAGCGGCTGGCGAGCTGCGACTGGGTGGTCGAGGCGATCATCGAGCAGGTCGAGCCGAAGCGAGCGCTCTATGCCCGGCTGGAGCAGGTCCTGCCCGAGACGACCATCGTCACCTCCAACACATCCGGCATCCCGATGCACCAGCTCCTGGAGGGGCGGAGCGAGCGCTTCCGGCGGCGCTTCCTCGGCACCCACTTCTTCAACCCACCGCGCTACCTGCACCTGCTGGAGCTGATCCCCACGTCCGAGACGGACCCTGAGGTGCTGGCTGCAATCGAGTCGTTCGGTTCCCGCATCCTGGGGAAGGGAACGGTCCTCGCCCGTGACGTTCCCGGCTTCATCGGCAACCGGATCGGCGTCTACGGCTTGCTCCAGGCGATCCGGCTGATGGAGCGGTTTGACCTCACCATCGACGAGGTGGATGCCCTGACCGGACCGCTGATCGGCCGCCCCCGGTCGGCGACCTTCCGCACTGCCGACCTTTCGGGCCTCGATGTGCTGCGCCACGTCGCGATCGAGCTCAGTGAAGCGACCGGCGAGGACTTCTCGCTGCCCGGCTGGGTGGAGGCGCTGGTTGAGCAGGGTCGGCTCGGGGAGAAGTCCGGCATCGGCTTCTACCGGCGCGAGGGACGCGACATCTTCACTCTCGATTGGAAGACCGGGGAGTACCACCCGCGGGCGGAGTTCCGCCTGCCGGCGATCGGGCAGATCAAGGATCTGCCGCTGCCGGAGCGGCTGCGCGGCGTGCTGGCCCTGCCCGACAAGTACGGCGACTTCATGCGGACGCTCTTCTTCACCACGGCTCACTACACCCTGGAGCGCGCTCCCGAGGTCGCCTACGACCTGGTCGCGGTGGACCGGGCGCTGGAGTGGGGCTTCGGCTGGGATGCCGGGCCGTTCCGCCAGATGGACATGATCGGCGCGGAGGCGCTGCGGGCCGGCTTCGCCGAGCTTGGGTTGTCCGAGCCGGAACTGCTCCAGAAAGCGGGCGAACGCGGCTTCTACAGTCGCGAGGACGGCACCCTCCACTACCTCGACTTCTCCGGCACCTACCAGCCGGTGCCGGGCATTTCGGGCACGATCGCGCTGAGCGGGTTGAAGGACGCCGGGAAGGTCCTGAAGTCCTCGAAGGACGCCTCGCTGATCGACCTGGGCGACGGCGTGGTGCTGCTCGAGTTCCACACCAAGATGAACGCCATCGGCGAGGGCATCCTGCGGATGCTCAACGCCGGGATAAAGCTGGTCGAGCAGGAGGGCTACGCCGGGCTGGTGATCGGCAACGAGGATCCCCGTGCCTTCTCGGCCGGGGCCAACCTCGGGCTGATCCTGATGCTGGCCCGAGAGGGAGGCTGGGACGAGCTGGAGCTCGCGGTGCGCCAGTTCCAGCGGGCGACGATGAGCCTGCGCGCGGCACCCTTCCCGGTCGTCGTGGCGGCCCACGGGCTGACGCTTGGCGGCGGGGCCGAATTCCTGCTCCACGCTGACCATGTCCAGGCCGCGGCCGAGTTGTACACCGGGCTCGTCGAGGTCGGGGTGGGCCTGATTCCGGCCGGGGGTGGCACGAAGGAGCTGCTCTTCCGCTTTACGCAGGAGCTGGCCCCCTACGTCGAGGCCGATCCGTTCGAGGCGGTGCGCCGCGCGTTCATGCTGATCGGCATGGCACAGACCAGCACCAGCGCGCTGGAAGCGCGCCGCATGGGCTTCCTCCGGCCGGGCGACCGGATCACGATGAACCGCGACCGGCTGATCGCGGACGCCAAGGCCGCGGTGCTGGCGCTCGCGCCCGACTACGTGCCGCCCGTGCCGGGGACGATTCGCGCCCTGGGCCGGGAGGGGCTGGGGAATCTGCGCTACGCCGTCTGGTCGATGCGTGAGGCCGGGCAGATCAGCGACCACGATGTCGAGATCGGCAACGCCCTGGCCTACGTCCTCTGCGGCGGCGACGGGCCGCCGCGGGAGGTGACCGAGCAGGACATCCTGGACCTCGAGCGCGAGGCGTTCCTGAAGCTCCTGGGGACGCGCAAGACCCAGGAGCGCATCGCCCACATGCTGAAGACCGGCAAACCGCTGCGCAACTGATGCCGCCCGCGTGCGGGCGCCAGCGCGCGTGTCGACCACATCAAGGAGGAATCATGCGCGAGGCAGTCATCGTCAGCGCGGTGCGCAGCCCCATCGGCCGGGGCAAGGCAGACGGGTCGCTCGCCCACGTGCACCCGGTGGACCTGTCGGCGACCGTGATGCGGGCCGCCGTCGAGCGGGTTGGAGTTGACCCGGCCATCATCGACGACGTGCTCTGGGGCTGCGCCATGCCCGAAGCGTCGCAGGGCCTCAACGTCGCTCGGAACGCCCTGCTGCGGGCCGGCTTCCCGGTCGACGTGCCGGGGGCCACGATCAACCGCTTCTGCTCCTCCGGGCTCCAGACGATCGCCATGGGAGCGCAGGCCATCATGACCGGGATGGCCGACGTGGTGCTGGCCGGCGGGGTGGAGATGATGAGCCAGGTGCCGATGTCCGGCTACCACACTCGTATCCACCCGGAGCTATACGAGGCCTACATCGGCATGGGCTTCACCGCGGAGCGGGTCGCCGCCCGCTGGGGGATCAGTCGGGAGGAGCAGGACGAGTGGGCGCTGCGGAGCCACCGGCGCGCCGCGGCGGCCTGGGAGGCCGGTTGCTTCTCCGAGGAGATCGTGCCGATCCCGGTCGAGCGCTATCACTGGAACGGCCGCAAGAAGACGGTCGAAACCTGTGAGTTCAGCCGCGACGAGACGGTGCGCCCGGACACCTCGCTGGAGAAGCTGGCCAAGCTCCGCCCCGCCTTCAAAGTGGGTGGGACCGTCACCGCCGGCAACGCCAGCCCGTACTCCGACGGCTCGGCTGCGGTGCTCCTCATGGCGCGCGAGCGGGCCGAAGAGCTGGGCATCCAGCCGCTGGCGCGGTTCATCACGTTTGCCCTCGCCGGCGTCGACCCCGACATCATGGGCGTCGCGCCGGCCAAGGCGATCCCGAAGGTGCTGGCGCGGGCCGGGATGCGCCTCGAGGACGTCCAGTTGATCGAGTTCAACGAGGCGTTCGCGGCGCAGGTGCTGGCGGTCATCAAGGAGGTGGATCTGCCCACCGACATCGTGAACGTCAACGGCGGGGCGATTGCCCTCGGGCACCCGCTGGGCGCCACCGGCGCCAAGCTGACGACCAGCCTGATCCACGAACTGCGCCGCCGGGGTGGCGGCATCGGCATGGTCACCATGTGCATCGGCGGCGGTATGGGCGCCGCCGGGTTGTTCGAGGTGTATGGGTAGTGCGTCATACGTCATACGTCATGCGTCCCCCTCACCCCCGGCCCCTCTCCCACAAGGGGAGAGGGGAGGATGACGCATGACGCATGACGCATGACGTATGACGAGGGAGCATGGCCATGGCAGAAAACACGGCACTGTGGCGGCGCGGCGGCGGATGGCTACTGGAGAGCCCGCAGGAGATCTATTGCCCGGAAGACTTCGACGACACCATCAAGACCCTGGCCGAGATCACCCGCACGTTCGTCGAGCGCGACGTCCTCCCGGTGCTCGACCGCATGGATCAGGGTGAACTGGAGCTGAACGTCCCGCTGATTCAGAAGCTGGGCGAGCTGGGACCGCTGGGGGCGGAGATTCCGGAGGAGTACGGCGGGCTCGATCTTCCCAAGGTCGTCGGCGCCGTTATCACCGAGGAGATGGCCCCGACCGGCGGTTTCGCCGTGACCTACGGTGCCCACACCGGCATCGGCACCCTGCCGCTGGTCTACTGGGGCACGGAGGAGCAGAAGAAGAAGTATCTGCCCAAGCTGGCCAGCGGTGAGTGGATCGCCGCCTACGCCCTGAGCGAGCCGGGCTCCGGCTCCGACGCGCTCGGTGCCCGGACCCGTGCCACCCTCTCCGCGGACGGCCGCCACTACCTGCTCAACGGGACCAAGCAGTTCATCTCCAACTCCGGCTTCGCCAACCTCTTCACCGTCTTTGCCAAGGTCGACGGCGAGCACTTCACCGCCTTCCTGGTCGAGCGCGACTTCCCCGGCGTCAGCCTCGGCCCCGAAGAGAAGAAGATGGGCATCAAGGCCTCCTCTACCCGCCAGTTGATCTTGGAGAACGCTCAGGTCCCGGTGGAGAACGTCCTGGGGGAGATCGGCAAGGGGCACCGCATCGCCTTCAACATCCTGAACTTCGGCCGCTACAAGCTGGGTGCGGGTGGGGTCGGCGCCGCCAAGCACGCCCTGGCCCTCTCCGCCACCTACGCCAAGGAGCGCCGCCAGTTCGGTCGCCCGATCGCCTCCTTCGGCGCGATTCAGCAGAAGCTGGCCGAGATGGCCACTCGCACCTACGTCACCGAGAGCGCCGTCTACCGCACCGTCGGCCTGATCGACGAGGCCATCGCCGGCAAGACCGGCACCGACGCCATCCTAGCCGGCATCCAGGAGTACGCCGTCGAGTGCTCGATCCTGAAGGTGCTCGGCACCGAGACGATGGACTACGCCGTCGACGAGGGCGTGCAGATTCACGGCGGCTACGGCTTCCTCCAGGACTTTCCGATCGAGCGTGCCTACCGCGATTCGCGCGTGCAGCGCATCTTCGAGGGGACCAACGAGATCAACCGCCTGCTGATCCCCGAGATGCTCTTCCGCCGCGCGCTCAAGGGTGAGCTGCCCCTGATGGAGGCGGCGGGAAGGCTCCAGGAGGAATTGCTGGAGCCGGACTTCGACGATCCGGAGGGTCCGTGGGCCCGAGAGGAGGCGCAGGTCGCGAATCTCAAAAAGCTGGCGCTGATGATCGCCGGGCTGGCCGTTCAGAAGTTCGGCACGGCGATCGAGGAGGAACAGGAGGTGCTGCTCACCATCGGAGACCTGTTGATCGACACCTATGCCGCCGAGTCGGGCGTGGCTCGCGCCCGGAAGACCGGGCTGCCTCTCTGGGGCGACATGGCCCGCCTGTACCTCGACGCGATGCTGGGCAAAGCGCTGCTAGCCGCGACGGGCGTGCTTCCGCGCGTGGCCGAGGGAGACGACCTGAGCATGTATCTGTCGGTCGCCCGGCGGCTAACCCGTCGAGAGCCGTTCGACCGCATCGGCGTACAGCGTGAGGTCGCAGCGGCCGTTCTGGCGGCCGGCGGCTACCCGCAGCCGGCGGCGTCGCGCGCGGGCTAAGCGCAGCGCCCGAGTTCGTCCCCGTGGGTAGGTCTTGAGAAGGAGGGATGACCGTGGACGGCTTGATGATGAACTACCCTCTGGTCCTGCCCGCCATCATGCGCCGGGCCGAAGCGCTGTACGGCGATAAGGAGATCGTCTCCCGGCTGCCGGATAAGAGCTACCACCGCTACACCTACGCCGACATGATCCGGCGCGCCAAGCAACTCGCGGTGGCGCTGCAGCGGCTCGGCATCCAGCCGGGTGATCGGGTCGCCACTCTGGCCTGGAACCACTACCAGCACCTCGAAGCGTACTTCGGCATCCCGGCCTTCGGTGGCGTGCTCCATACCCTCAACCTCCGGCTACCCCCGCAGGACTTGATCTACGTCGCCAACCACGCCGAGGACCGCGTCATCCTGGTGGACGAGTCGCTGCTCCCGCTGTTCCAGAAGATCCGCCCGCAGCTCAACGTCGAGCACGTTGTCGTCATCTCCAACGAGGGTAATGAGCATGAGGGGACGATCGGCTACGAGCAGCTGCTGGCATCGGCCGATCCGAGCGAGTACCGCGAGCCCAACCTGGACGAAAACCAGGCAGCGGCCATGTGCTACACCTCCGGCACCACGGGGCGGCCAAAGGGGGTGGTCTACTCCCACCGCGCAATCGTGATGCACTGTTTCGGCTGCCTCTTCCCCGACGCGATCAGCCTGCGCGAGACGGACGTGGTCACGCCGGTGGTGCCGATGTTCCATGTCAACGCCTGGGGCCTGCCCTTCACCTGCACCATGGTCGGCGCCAAGCAGGTCTTCCCCGGTCCGCACCTCGACCCGGTTAGCCTGGCTGAGCTCTTCCAGGCCGAGCGCGTGACGGTCACTGCCGGGGTACCGACCATCTGGTTGGGCCTGCTGCAGTTGCTCGACAGCAATCCCGGCGCCTACGACCTCTCCAGCATGCGGGCCATGCTCATCGGTGGGCAGGCGGCGCCGGAGGGGATGATCCGCGGCTTCCGGGAACGGCATAACCTGCACGTCGTCCACGGCTGGGGCATGACCGAAACCACCCCGGTCGGGACGCTGGCCTACGTTCCCAGCCAGGCACTCGACGCGCCGATGGACGAGCAGTACTACTACCTGACCAAGCAGGGCCGTCCGCTGCCGCTGATCGAGATCCGCGCCCGTGGGGAGCATGGCCTCGTTCCCTGGGATGGAAAGACCATGGGCGAGCTGGAGATCCGTGGCCCGTGGGTCGCTCGCGCCTACTACAACGATCCGGAGGGCGATACCCAGTTCACCGAGGACGGCTGGTTCCGCACCGGCGACATCGTGACCATCGACCCGCTGGGCTACGTCCAGATCACCGACCGGGTGAAAGACGTGATCAAGTCGGGCGGGGAGTGGATTAGCTCGGTGGCGCTGGAGAACGCGCTGATGGCCCACCCTGCTGTGGCCGAGGCGGCTGTCGTGGCCGTGCCGCACCCGAAGTGGCTGGAGCGGCCCGCGGCCGTGGTGGTCCTCAAGGAGGGCCAGACCGCGACCGAGGAGGAACTGCGGGCCCACCTGGCTGACCAGTTCCCGAAGTGGTGGCTCCCGGACTACATCGTCTTCGGCACCGAGATCCCGCGCACCTCGACCGGCAAGTTCCTCAAGTCGGCGCTGCGCGAGCAACTCCGCGAGCAGCTTCGCGATCAGCTCGCTGCTGCCGAAGCCGAGCAGACCTGAGCGGTGTAGCTACCGCCGCGTCTTCCCACACCGCCGCCCGGGATCACCGGGCGGCGTTTCCTGTTCGTCGCACCTCGGCAAGCGGGTAACACCAGTCAGGGACTGCTCGACTTCGTGAGGTCGGGCTCTACCGCGACGTCCGCACGGGGCTGACCCGATCGATAACCCTCGAAGACGGTCAGCTCCGCATCAGTAGCGCCTTCGGTGAGCAGCTCGACCTGACGCCGCTTGGCGGCGGTCGCTTCCGCGTCGGACAGCCGCCCCGCGAAGCGCGCATCGGCCCGGGACCAGATGGGGTGCTGCGCTACAGCGAGGTCACCGCGGACGGCCGGGAGGCCGTCTTCGCTGTCGTGGAACCGACCACCCCTCCGGTCGAGGCGTTGGCTGCGTACGCGGGCAGCTACGTCTTTCCGGACCTGCGCGTCCGGTACACCCTCGTTGTGCGCGACGGGCGGCTGGTCGTGCGGCGGCGGATGGAGGATCTCGTGCTCGATCCGACCGTGGATGACGCCTTCAATGCCGGGGCCTTCTTCGACATCGTCTTCGTCCGAGATGGCCGCGGCGATGTGTCGGGCTTCGACATCTTCTCCGAGCGCATCCGCCACCTGCGGTTCTACCGCGATGCGTAGCCGGCGCCGGCGTGCTCGTGCATCGTCGTGCCGTGCGTTCGTACGTGGGGCTGTGGTTCGGGTGGGATGGTGGGGTTGGGCAGGAAATCGTGGTGGATCACCCTTGACGCTGCGGGAGTGGCTGAGTAATATTCCCCGTGCTGGCGGGCAGCCAGCCCGGCCGCGAGGCCGGCGGGGCACAAGCCCCGGAGGAGCAATGCCCTTGACGAGGGCAACTCCGATGAGTATAATACATAGGCTCTGGGTGGACGCGGTAACGCGGCCCGGAGACTCATCAGGCGAGTGCGGGAGGTGTGGCACGTAAAGGGAGCCGAGACGCGACCAGCGCGAGGATCCTGTGCCGCCCGCCAGCCGGCGGGTTTTTCACGCCCGCATGCACCTTGACAACTGAAGTGTAGTTCGTACAGCGAGCACTCCGGCGATTCCGATGGAGGCCGTCGCTGCGAGGCGGCGGAGTGCTCCCCGGTATCGCGAATCAAGGAAACGAAACCCCATGATGGGGATCGTATCTTGATGGAGAGTTTGATCCTGGCTCAGGAACAACGCTGGCGGCGTGCCTAATGCATGCAAGTCGTACGGGAGCCGCTTTGGCGGTCGACCGTGGCGGACGGGTGAGGAACACGTGGGTAACCTGCCCCGGCGCGGGGGATAACCGCGGGAAACCGTGGCTAATACCCCATGGGCTCGGTTGGGGGTGACCTGATCGAGCAAAGGCGGAAGCCGTGCCGGGAGGGGCCTGCGGCCTATCAGCTAGACGGTGGGGTAATGGCCTACCGTGGCGATGACGGGTAGCTGGTCTGAGAGGACGATCAGCCACACGGGGACTGAGACACGGCCCCGACTCCTACGGGAGGCAGCAGCAAGGAATTTTCCGCAATGGGCGCAAGCCTGACGGAGCGACGCCGCGTGGAGGATGACGCCCTTCGGGGTGTAAACTCCTTTTCGGGGGGACGAAGGCAGTGACGGTACCCCCGGAAGAAGCACCGGCTAACTACGTGCCAGCAGCCGCGGTAAGACGTAGGGTGCGAGCGTTGTCCGGAGTTACTGGGCGTAAAGGGCGCGTAGGCGGCTGCCCGCGTCGCACGTGAAAGCCCCCGGCTCAACCGGGGAGGGTCGTGCGAGACGGGGTGGCTAGAGGCAGGGAGAGGCTGGTGGAATTCCCGGTGTAGCGGTGAAATGCGTAGAGATCGGGAGGAACACCGGTGGCGAAGGCGGCCAGCTGGCCCTGACCTGACGCTGAGGCGCGAAGGCGCGGGGAGCGAACGGGATTAGATACCCCGGTAGTCCGCGCAGTAAACGCTGTGGACTAGGTGTGGGAGGTGTTGACCCCTTCCGTGCCGGCGCTAACGCAGTAAGTCCACCGCCTGGGGAGTACGGCCGCAAGGCTAAAACTCAAAGGAATTGACGGGGGCCCGCACAAGCAGCGGAGCGTGTGGTTTAATTCGACGCAACGCGCAGAACCTTACCAGGGCTTGACATCCCCGGAACCCCTGGGAAACCGGGGGGTGCCCTTCGGGGAGCCGGGAGACAGGTGCTGCATGGCTGTCGTCAGCTCGTGTCGTGAGATGTTGGGTTAAGTCCCGCAACGAGCGCAACCCTCGTGGCTAGTTACGGTGGTGTCTAGCCAGACTGCCGGGCACAACCCGGAGGAAGGGGGGGATGACGTCAAGTCCGCATGGCCCTGACGCCCTGGGCGACACACACGCTACAATGGCCGGGACAGCGGGCGGCCAAGCGGCAACGCGGAGCCAATCCCTCAAACCCGGTCTCAGTTCGGATTGGGGGCTGCAACTCGCCCCCATGAAGGCGGAGTTGCTAGTAACCGCAGGTCAGCCATACTGCGGTGAATATGTTCCCGGGCCTTGTACACACCGCCCGTCACGTCACGAAAGCCGGCAACACCTGAAGCCGGTGGGCCAACCCGATACGGGAGGCAGCCGTCGAGGGTGGGGCTGGTGATTGGGACGAAGTCGTAACAAGGTAGCCGTAGCGGAAGCTGCGGCTGGATCACCTCCTTTCTAGGGAGTGGGGCGAGCGCAGGCTCGTCCATCCCAGGTCAACCGGCCGGGGCGCCGGGTGGGCGTAGAGCGCACCCGACCGGCGTGGTGGCGCAGGAAGGGCCCTGCCTGTGGAGGCCGCGGAGTTGCGGCGGAGGGCAGACAACCCCCTGGACAAGCCGCACGACGGATGCCCGGTCGTTAACCTGACGGAGTCGCTCGACTCGTACGAACTACACTTCAGTTGGCGAGGTGCGCCTCGCCAGCAGTCGCGACCGATGCAGTCGCATCGGTTCGTGGCACCTTAACAAGGGAGTGGAGAGGTCCGAGCATCTGCGTGGGTTGATGGCCTTTGCGTCGTGCTGGTGTCCGCCGGGAGTGGCGGGCATGGAGCGGATGCAGAGGGGAGATCCACGAGTAGGGCACATGGTGGATGCCTCGGCGCGTGGGGCCGATGAAGGACGTGGCCAGGCGGCGAAACGCCTCGGGGAGCCGCGGGCAGGCAGTGATCCGAGGGTGTCCGAATGGGGCAACCCGTCCCGGGTGATGCCGGGACACCCGTCGCTGAACGCATAGGCGGCGGGGGGGTACCGGGGGAACTGAAACATCTCAGTACCCCGAGGAGCAGAGAGCATTCCCGTAGTAGCGGCGAGCGAACCGGGAGGAGCCCAAACCCGGCCGGTGGTACAGGCTGCCGCCGATGCTGGTCGGGGGTAGGACGGCCCGGGGGGCGGGGCGGCAGACCCGCCACGGAGTGAGCAACCAGTCCCTTAGCCGAACGCTGCTGGAAGGGGCGGCCGGAGACGGTGAGAGCCCGGTAGGCGACGGGGGGCTGGCTCCGCCCGGGTGCGTGAGTACCGCGGGGCACGTGGAATCCCGTGGGAAGCGGGGTGGCCCACCACCCAAGGCTAAATACCCCACGCGACCGATAGTGGACGAGTACCGTGAGGGACAGGTGAAAAGCACCCCGGTGAGGGGAGTGAAAGAGAGCCTGAAACCGTGTGCCTCCAGACGGTCAGAGGGGGGCGTGAGCTCCCTGATGGCGTGCCTATTGGAGAATGAACCGGCGAGTGACCGTTCGTGGCCAGGCTAAGGGAGGGACACCCGGAGCCGGAGCGAAAGCGAGTCTGAAGAGGGCGCGGAGAGTCGCGGGCGGTCGACCCGAAACCCGGTGAGCTACCCATGGCCAGGCTGAAGCGCGGGTAAGAGCGCGTGGAGGGCCGCACCGACGTCTGTTGCAAAAGGCGCGGATGAGCTGTGGGTAGGGGTGACATGCCAAGCGAACCGGGAGATAGCTGGTTCTCCCCGAAATGGTTTTTGGGCCAGCCTCGCGAGGTGGCCATCGGAGGTAGAGCACTGGATCGGCGCGGGGGCTCACCGCCTACCAACCCGAACCAAACTCCGAATGCCGGTGGCGCGAACTCGCGGGAGTGAGACGGCGGGGGCTAAGCTTCGTCGTCGAGAGGGGAACAGCCCAGACCGCCGGCTAAGGTCCCCAAGTGTGGGCTCAGTGGGCAAGGAAGTGCGGGCGCGGAGACAACCAGGAGGTTGGCTTAGAAGCAGCCATCCTTGAAAGAGTGCGTAACAGCTCACTGGTCGAGTGTGCCCGGGCGCCGACAATCCACCGGGGCTAAGCCCACCACCGAAGCCGCGGGTTCGTCGTGTGGACGGACGGTAGGGGAGCGTCGTCGTCGGCGGTGAAGGTAGGCCGGGAGGTCTGCTGGAGCGGCGACGAGTGAGAATGCCGGTATGAGTAGCGCGAGGGCGGTGCGAATCCGCCCCACCGAATGCCGCAGGGTTCCGCAGCCATGCTTGTCAGCTGCGGGTGAGTCGGGCCTAAGCCGAGGGCGAGAGCCGTAGGCGATGGACAACGGGTCAACATTCCCGTACCACGGTGTCACGTGATGAGCGAAGGGGGGACGCAGGGGGGTAGGCCCAGCGTGGGGAAACCCGCGTCCAAGCGTGTAGGGTGGCCTGGGAGGCAAATCCCCCGGGCTAGACCTGAGGCGTGATGGTCAGGCGCGTTGTGCGTCGAGTGGGTTGAGCCCGAACTGCCGAGAAAAGCCTCTAGCCAGTGGCACCGTGCCCGTACCGCAAACCGACACAGGTCGGCAGGTAGAGCATACCGAGGTGGACGGGAGAACCCTCGTTAAGGAACTCGGCAAACTGGCCCCGTAACTTCGGGAGAAGGGGCGCCCCGTGTAGGGTGAAGGACCTGCGCGGTCCGGAGCCTGAGGGGGCCGCAGGGAACCGGCCCAGGCGACTGTTTACCAAAAACACAGGTCTCTGCGAAGGCGAAAGCCGACGTATAGGGGCTGATGCCTGCCCAGTGCCGGAAGGTTAACGGGAGGGGTGCGAGCCCCGAACGGAAGCCCCGGTAAACGGCGGCCGTAACTATAACGGTCCTAAGGTAGCGAAATTCCTTGTCGGGTAAGTTCCGACCCGCACGAAAGGCATAACGACCTGGGCGCTGTCTCAACGAGGGACCCGGTGAAATTGCAGGACCCGTGCAGATGCGGGTGACCCACGGCAGGACAAAAAGACCCCGTGGAGCTTTACTCCAGCTTGCCATTGTGTGTGGGCCAGGCTTGTGTAGGATAGGTGGGAGGCGGAGAACCCGGGCCGCCAGGTTCGGGGGAGCCGACGGTGAAATACCACTCTGGTCTGGTCGACGCACTCACCCCGACCCGTGAGCCGGGCGGGGGACCGTGGCTGGTGGGGAGTTTGACTGGGGCGGTCGCCTCCTAAAGGGTAACGGAGGCGTTCAAAGGTACCCTCAGGCCGGATGGCAATCGGCCGGAGCGTGCAACGGCAGCAAGGGTGCTTGACTGCGAGGCTGACCCGCCGAGCAGGGCCGAAAGGCGGACGTAGTGATCCCACGGTACCGTGTGGTAGGGCCGTGGCTTAACGGATAAAAGCTACCCCGGGGATAACAGGCTGATCGTGCCCAAGAGTTCACATCGACGGCACGGTTTGGCACCTCGATGTCGGCTCGTCGCATCCTGGGGCCGGAGGAGGTCCCAAGGGTTGGGCTGTTCGCCCATGAAAGCGGTACGCGAGCTGGGTTCAGAACGTCGTGAGACAGTTCGGTCTCTATCCGCCGTGGGCGTCAGAAGGTTGCGGGGGGCTGGCCCTAGTACGAGAGGACCGGGCTGGACGCACCGCTGGTGTGCCAGTTGTCGGGCAACCGGCATTGCTGGGTAGCCACGTGCGGCAGGGATAACCGCTGACAGCATCTAAGTGGGAAGCCCGCCCCAAGATGAGCCTTCTCACCCCGGAAGGGGGTAAGACCCCGGGTAGACCACCCGGTTGCGAGGCGGCACGTGGACGGCCGGTAACGGACCGGAGCGAAGCCGTGCTCATGGTCGAGGGTGGATCCCGCTCTGGGTTCGTGGTCCGCCGCGGGTGGACACCGGCATGACCCAGAGGGCATCGCCGAGCAGGTGCTTGGACCGAGAACGGGACCGCGCGGTGAGCGGTCGTGGCTGGGGGGGTCGGGTGTGCGCGTGGCCGAGAGCGGCGCCGATTCCACCCCGTCCCATCCCGAACCGGGTCGTGCCCGGCGCCAGCGCCGGAGAGTACTGCGCGGGCGACCGCGTGGGAGGCGAGGCCGCTGCGCGCACGCCCGACCTCCGCAGCCGGGGGCCGCACCGCGGGATCTCGTTCGTCCACTTCCTGCAGCGCGGGGTGGAGCAGTGGCAGCTCGTTGGGCTCATAACCCAAAGGTCGCGGGTTCGAATCCCGCCCCCGCTACCACAATACGAAACCGCCTGGGACACTGTCCCAGGCGGTTTCTTTATGCCCTGAGCCGGGGATCAGCAGGGACTAGCCCTGCTGGCGCTCCCGGTAGATCGCCTTGGCGCGCTCCAGGAACTCCTGCTCCTCGGGGGTCAGCGGGTCCGCGAAGGGGCGCTGATCCGCCGGCAGGCTGTGGTAGGTCTCCCACCACCGCTGTAGTCCCGCAGCGATCTCGGGATCGCCACCCGTGAACTCCTCGATCAGGGCGATCGACTCCCGGGCCAGGGCCTGCGCCTCATCGCTGCCGGGATCGCCGCCTTCGGCAACGAGGCGCCGCACGCCGGCGTAGAGGGCGTTGTAGCGCTCGTCGATGCGGCGCTGGTCCTCCTCGGTCCATGGTCCACGGGCCTGGAGACGCTGGAGCGCCTCCTCCGAGTAGGACTTCTTGCTCAGCTCCTGCATGGCCCGGAGCTGCTCATCGGTGAAGTACTTCTTCGGCCACTCTTTGTTCTGGCTCATCTGCATTGCCTGGATCACTTCTACTAACGATTCCCACTCGCACCGGTCCTCCTCCAGCAGCCGATCGATGGCCTTGATGATGGTATCGAGGTGCGCGCGCCGCTCACGCAGCATGGCGCCCTGCTGCGCCAGGGCCTCGCGCAGGCTCCTGGGCGATGCGCCCAGGAACGCCTTGATCTCCTCGAGCGAGAAGCCCAGATACTTCAACGCCAGGATCTGCTGCAGCCGCACGAGATCCGTCTCGCTATAGAGCCGGTACCCCGATGGGGTCCGTACCGAGGGCGAGAGCAGACCCACCTTGTCGTAGAACCGCAACGTGCGGACCGACACGGAGGTCATGCGTGCGAGCTCACCGGTGCGAACCAGATGGTGACCCAAGCTCGCCTCCTTTCCGCAAAGGAGGGTACAGGGTGACGTTACGTCAGAGTCAAGACCCTGTCTAGTCGTTCGAGGAGGCTGGGGCGTCCGTCTGACAGAGCCGCTCCCCGCTGCCCGCGTCGAGGTAGACGAGCAGGCGTGCTGCCTGGCCGCTCGGGTGCGTGCCCTCGATCGTCACCAGCCAGACACCCTCCGGCTGCCCCGGGAACTCCCGGCACGAGCCGGGAACGGCCAGGCGCGCTTCACGCTCCGGCACCAGCGTCGTGTTGGTGACGACCGCATCGTGCAGCCCGCTCACGATCACGGCACGCTCCGCGGCCGTGGCTTCCCCGATGAACGGCCCCGGACCCAACTCGTCGCGCGCGGTCAGCGTGGGGTCCAGCGGGTCGGCGAGGTCGACCGGCTCCGCGAAACGCACGCTCGCGGCCATCGCCGAGAAGACGGTGAGCAAGGCCGGGTTGAGCGCGGCGCCGTCGGTGAAGTGGGCGGCGACGACGACGGTGTTGCCCCGATAGTTGGCGACGAGGCGCACCTCCCGGACATTGCCTTCAGGCCTGGCCGGTCCGACGACATCGACGAGCCGGGCACGCGCCGGGCCGAGGAGGGCGGGCGCGTGCCGTGCGCCGCGAAGCACGTCCGGCAGCGGCCCGTCGATGCCGGCATCGGTCTGCCCGGGCGTCACTGCCAGCCGCATGGTCGCATCGGCGCTGGGTGGTTGGAAGCGCACCTCGACGATCGCCCCCTGGTTCCGGGCCTCTTCAACAGTCCACCCGTCCGGGTACCGGATGCCGAGGCCCAGCCCGGCGTCGGACCACTCAGGCCAGTCGGTCGTCTCCGGCAACTCCGCCACGGGCATCACCCGAACACCGGTGACCGGCTCCACCAGCTCGTCGAGGACGAACAACCGATCGGCGCCGGGGCATCCGGCATAGTCGGGATCGAAGAAGTGCCCACGCAGCCGAGCGCGCGACGGGATATCGATGATGCCGAGCGAGTAGGGGACCACCAACCGCAGCGCAGGAATGGCGGCCGGCACCTCGTTGGGGAGCATTACCCCGGCGACGGAGAACTCGCGCGGGAACGGCCGGTCGGTCAGCACGGCCAGCCCCTCCGGCGCGACCGGGCAGCCGGCCTGCGCGGCGACGACCCCGGCGCTGCCCGGCGCGGCGTTGACATACGCCACCAGATCGACCAGCCCGTTGGCGAGCCGATCCCGATCCGTCTCCAGCGCGGCGACGGCGGCCTCTACCGACAGCGCATCCCCGACCTCAACGGCGGGCGACGCGGTCGGGTCTTCGGACGTGGACGTGAGCCGCCCGAACCCGCCGCAGGCCGTGATCGTGAGCGCGACCACGAGCCAGGCGAGCACAGAGCGGTACAGACGATGGCTCAGTGCGGTAACCTCCCCGGTTTCGGACCCGCGGCTGGGTAGCAGACTTCGGTTGGCGGCGGGGTCCAGCGGATTATAGACAATCCGGGGCACGCGGCGCAGCGTGCGGCGCCCTATTCTTGCGTCACCCGAGATACCGAACGATGCCTGCCGCCGTGGGTTGCGAACCTGACGCGGTTGCGGGCCGGGCCGCGATCTGCGTGAATGGGGGCGGTGAGCCGACGGGACCACGGAAGGGGGTACCGGTGGACGGGACTCGAATCGAGCGCCTGGCGCGCGTGCTGACCGAGTACTCACTGGAGTTGCAGCCGGAGGAGCGCGTGGTCATGATCGGGAGCCCGCTGGCGGCGCCGCTGCTCCTGGCTGCCTACCAGCACGCGCTGCGGCTCGGGGCGTTCCCCATCCTCGACGTCCATCTGCCCGAGGCACAGGAGATCCTGCTGCGGGAGGGGAACGATGCGCAGCTCCAGGCGATCTCGCCACTGGAGGCATTCGCCAGCCTCGAGGCCGACGCCCGGCTCTCGGTGATCGCGCCGGAGAACACGCGGATGCTGGCGGGGATCGACCCGGCGCGGCAACAGGTCTTCTCCCGTGCCCGCGCCAGCCTCCGCGAGCGCCACCTGGAGCGTGCCGCTCAGGGGGAACTGAAATGGTGCGGGACGCTCTTCCCGACCGCCGCCCTGGCTCAGGAAGCCGACATGTCACTCCGGGACTACACGGAGTTTGTCGTCCGCGCCGGGTTCCTCGACGACCCAGACCCGGTGGCCCGCTGGCGCGACCTGGCAGCATACCAGCAGCGGCTGATCGACTGGCTCACGCCGCGGCACGAGGTCCATGTCGTCGGCCCGGACACCGACCTGCGGCTGCGCATCTCCGGCCGGACCTGGATCAACTCCGACGGCCACCGCAACTTCCCGAGCGGCGAGATCTTCGTCGGACCGGTCGAGGACTCGGTGGAGGGGCACATCCGCTTCACCCACGCCACGATCGTGCAAGGGCGCGAGGTGGAGGACGTGCGCCTCTGGTTCGAGCGTGGCCGGGTGGTCAAGGCCACCGCGGCGAAGAACCAGGACTTCCTCGAAGCGATGCTCAACACCGATGAGGGGGCGCGCTACCTGGGCGAGTTCGCCTTCGGCACCAACCGGGCGATCGACCGCTTCACCCGCAACATCCTCTTCGACGAGAAGATCGGCGGGACGATCCACATGGCGCTCGGCGCGGGGTACCCTGACAGCGGCTCGCGCAACCAGAGCGCGATCCACTGGGACCTGATCTGTGACCTGCGCCAGGGCGGGCAGGTGACGGTCGACGGCGAGGTGTTCCTGAAGGACGGCGAGTACGTGGTGCAAGGGTGAGGGTGTGAGGCGAGATGCGTCACACGTCATGCGTCATGCGTCATACGTCCCCCTCACCCCCGGCCCCTCTCCCCTTGTGGGAGAGGGGAGTAGGACCGAACACGGAACACGCAACACGTACGACGCAGTACGCAATACGCAGTACGGGTGACGCATGACGGTTGACGAAACGGGCTATGACTGAGACGACCGACAAGCCGGTAGCGCGGGGGCTGGGCTGGCGGACGGTGGCGACGCGCCGGCCCTTTACGACGCCGTGGATTCGCCTGCGCCAGGATGACATCGCCATCGGCGATGAGCAGATCACCTACACGTACCTGGACCAGCCGCCGGGCGTGTTCGTGGTGCCGGTCACGGGAGACAGGCGGGTGGTGCTGATTCGCCAATACCGCTACCCGGTGGACGCCTGGTGCCTGGAGGTTCCGGCGGGAGGGACGCACGACCGGCCGGGGGTGCCGCTGGCGGACCTGGCGCGAGAGGAACTCCTGGAGGAGGTCGGTGGCACCTGTGCCACGATCGAGCGGATCGGCTCGTTCCACCCGAGCGTGACGCACAGCGCTCAGGAATGCCACGTGTTCCTGGCACTCGGAGTGGAGCTCGGCCATACGCCACGGCACGAGGCGACGGAGCGGATCGAGATCCTGCCCGTGCCGGTAGGGGAGGCCCTGCACCTGGCCCGCACCGGCCGCATCGCCGACGGCCAGAGCGCGCTGGCGCTGCTGCTGTGTGAAGAGCGGCTGCGGCAGCGAGGCTACCTCGACTAATCCGCGAGGTATGCCATCGGCGTGGCAGCGACCACGCCGGTGTGACGCTGTAGCAGCTCATCCGGGATGGCAGGGCTATCCCACCCGACGGTAGCGGACATAACGTAATTGAAGGGGACTCGGCAGCCCTTAGCGGGGGTGGCCCTCGCGCAGTGCCCGGTTCATGGCGCCGAGCGACTGGATCTGCCGGCCGTCCGCATCAAAATTCTCCGGTGCCAGCCAGGCCTCGAAGTTCGCCCGGATCGGGGACCACTCCTCGGCGAGGATCGAGAACCAGGCGGTGTCACGGTTCCGCCCCTTGACGATCACGTGCCGATAGAAGGTCCCTTCATAGGCGAAGCCGAGTCGGACGGCTGCCCGGCGTGACGGCTCATTGAGCGCGTTACATTTCCACTCCACCCGGCGATAGCCGAGATCGTCGATCGCATGGCGGATCAAGAGGTAGAGTGCCTCGGTCGCCTCCCGGCTCCGCTGTAGCGAGGGTGCCAGCCAGATGTGGCCGATCTCGATGACCCCGTCGCTGGGGCGAATGTTCAGATAGCTGGCCATCCCCGCGGCTTTGCCGGTCCGCCCGTCGCGAATCGCGAAGAAGGTCGGATCGGCCGTTGCCGAGCAGGTTCGTAGCCAGGCACGGAACGTGTCGAAGCTGGGAAACGGGCCATACGGCAGGTAATCCCAGATCCGATCGGTCACGTCCTTCGGTCCGTCGTGCGACGCGTCCCACAACTCCTGAGCGTGGTCGATCGGATGCAATGGCTCGACCCGTGCGTAGCGCCCGTCAAGCGGAATCCGCGCCGGGTAGAGCCCTGGTGGAAGTGGGTCGACTACGTCGCCCGATAGCCGGCGCTCCCCGAGTGTCTCGCTCACAAATCGTCCTTTCCGATACGATGCACACGATGACCCCCACCGAAGCCACCCGCATCGTAGCCGACGGAGCCTGAGGAGCGGAAGGCCGATGAGGCGCTCGTGACGGGGCGACGGACGTCACTCCACGCGGTGTTCCGGCAGCTCCACCGCGAACTGAGCTGCTAGCTGCTCTAGTTCCCGCCAGACGAGCTCCGGGACCGGGATCCCGGTCCGATGACGCTCGCTCCGGGCCTGTGCCTCAGGCTCACCCGGGATGAGGACGCGTTCGACGCCGGGGACCGGTGTCACCCGCGTGGCGGCATCGAGGACGGCTCCCGCCCGTTCCGCGAAATGTGCAGTGTTGCCAAAGGCCGCCGGATCAAGCACAAGCACCAACACACCACTGATGTTCGGATTGGCAGGGGCATCGGGGTCTTGTGCACCGTCCGCGCTCATCGCCAAACCGCCGAGGAGCGCCGCTGCTAGCGCAAATCCATATCCCTTGTGTCCCGCGACGGATCCACCCAGCGGCAGGAGCATCCCACCGTCGTACAGATCACCGGGCACATCGCTTGGCGCGCCATGCCGATCGAGAATACACCCAGGCGGTAGGGGCAGCCCCTTCGCCTGGGCCTGGCGCACTTTGCCCTCGGCGATCGTCGACGTGGCGGCGTCGTAGACCATGGGAAGTCGCCCAGCAGCGGGGACGCCGATCGCCCAGGGGTGCGATACGTAATACTGGGCGTGCCATTCGCGCTGGATGCCATGTCGTCCTCCTAGCACGATAGCTACAGCGACGCTAAGGGTACGGTATGTGGATAGGTTTCATTCTAGCACTAGCAGATGACCGCTGGGCTTCGATCCGCAGAGAGCGCCGCGTTCACGACCGACTACGCAGTACCGGGGCGACGATCCGGCGGAGCTCTCCAAACGGAGCGGATCGAGATCCTGCCCGTGCCGGTAGGGGAGGCCCTGCACCTGGCCCGCACCGGCCGCATCGCCGACGGCCAGAGCGTACTGGCGCTGCTGCTGTGTGAGCAGCGGTTGCGGGGGTAGGGGTGTCTGGGGTGAGCTGGCTATCGAGGTAGACATAAAGGGGTTAGCCGGATGAAGAGGGCAGGGCAGGAATGGATTGAAGTGCATCGGCGGCGTAGGCGGATGTCCGGGGCGGGCACGAGCCGGGGGCTGATGCGGGCTGTGGTGGTGGCGAGCCGGGTTTGGACTATTGGCTGTTGCCGTCGGCTTTTACGGCGGGTGGTGTGAGGGTTCCAGCGGCGCGGCGCGTGCCCGGGGGTAAACCCCTGGGCTGACACGGCGAAGCCCACTGAAGGGGCTGAGGACGCCGTGCCCGATGGGAGGCTGAATCGGATACGCCGGGATGTTGAGTATCACAGCCCCTTTAGTGGGCTTACCCTAGTCAAGTCAGCCCGGGGGTTCACCCCCGGGCACCAACGGGATGGTCGGCACCGTTTCGCCTGGGTGTCGGCCCGGCGGCTTCAGCCCCGGGCGCCAGCCGCGGCACTGGGGATCCTTTCGCCAGACATCGCACCGGTCCTGCCCGACATGAGGGGAAGGACATTATTGCGGATAACCTTCCTTATCCGCAAGGACTCCGGGGCTGCTCCGATGCCTTTCATTCCCCTTCGCGGGCTGCCGTGAGCATGAGGGGTCTGCTAACGCCGTGGACAAAGGCGATATGGGCCAGGAAGGCGGCTAGCCAGCCGAGGGCGTCGAGCGACCACTCAGCGAGCGTGCCGTAGAACGTGACCAGATGCTGCTCCGTCTCGCGCCACAGGCCGACGGGTGTGTTGGGCAGCAACACGGCGTCGTCCTCGGCCAGGGAGAACGAGTCGCAGCGGTAGACGTCTTGATAGGACGATTGGATCCGCTGGAGCATCTCGGGCGCCGCCGCTTGGATGGATGGATCCTCGCCGCCGTCGAGCGTGACCCGGATCGCTGAGCGCTGCCGCGGGTCGCCGTCCGCGAACCAGTCGGGCTCGAGGCCCGACACTGACGGGATACCAGATGACGGCGCTGAGAAGCTCCATTCGGGCAGCAGGATGCGGACCGCTTCAAGACGCAGGGTGCCGATGCGCCCAATGACGTCATCAATGCAGACGAGGAACGGGTGCACCGGCAACGGACGGTCCTTGGGGATCGGTTCTGTCAACCCAACTTGGAACCAGGCGACGCGTGGCGGCTGAGACTCGGAGTCGAGTTCGAACGCGGCGTCGTTCATGCCCCAGAAGCCGGGATTCTCGAGCCAGCCCATCGCACTGGAGCGCTTGTAGAACAGGCTGTAGGCGTCTTCGGACGCCGTGGCCGGATCCCACCACGGGTGCAGCTCCAGCTCTCCGTGCAGTGCTGCGTACATGGTGCGGGTAGGCCCGATGCCGGGGTACGGCGCCCCGCTCACGAAGCGCTCCTTTCGTCACGGGCAGCCAGACACGTTTACACAGAATTATGGCTGCCGTCCAACCCAACGCAACGGCTTGCCGAAGCCGGGATGGCCGGGTACCGTGGCGGGGGCGCCGAGAACGGGCGGCGCACCGGGACTGGTGAGGCGGAGGGAATGTTATGTCACTTAGCGAGCAAGTCCGCGCGAGCATCGAGGCGCACAAGCCGGCACTGATCGAGACGCTCTTCCGGCTGCTCCGGCAGCCGTCGGTCAGCGCCCAGGGTCTGGGAGTGGCCGAGTGTGCCGAGGTGCTGCGCGACATTATGGAGGAGCACGGCATCGCGGCGCGGGTGATCCCCACTGCCGGCCATCCGGTGGTCTACGGCGAGTATCCGGTCGAGGGAGCTACCAACACCCTGCTGGTCTACGGGCACTACGATGTGCAGCCGCCGGAGCCGTACGAGGCCTGGATCTCACCGCCGTTCGAGCCGGAGATCCGCGACGGCCGGATCTACGCCCGGGGCACGGGCGACAACAAAGGCCAGTTGCTCACCCACGTGCTGGCGGTCAAGCTCCTCGCGGACCTGGGGCTGATGCCGAAGGTCAACCTCAAGTTCATCTTCGAGGGCGAGGAAGAGAGCCTCAGCCCCAGCTTGCCGGCGTTCCTGCGGGAGCATGCCGACTTGCTCCGCGCGGACGCGTTCTACGCGGCCGACGGGCCGATGCACCCCTCGGGGCGACCGGTGGTCTTTTTCGGCGTGCGAGGCGTGGTCGGCATCGAACTCGTCGCCCGCGGGGCCAATCGCGACCTGCACTCGGGCGAGTTCGGCGGGCCGGTGCCCAACCCGGCCTGGACGCTGGTCGAGCTGCTGCACACGATGCGCCTCCCCGACGAGCGGGTGGCGATCGAGGGATTCTATGACCGCGTGGTGCCTCCGACCCCCTACGAGCGGGAGCTGCTGGAGCGCATTCCGTTCGATCCCGAGGAGGTGAAGCGGGATCTGGGCATCAGCGCCTTCGCCGGTCCGCCCGACCTGTCGTGGTACGAGCAGTTGATGTTCCAGCCGACCCTGACGATCAGCGGTATGGCGTGCGGCTACACCGGCCCGGGCGTCAAGGGCGTGCTGCCGTCGGAGGCCGTGGTACGCCTGGAGGCGCGGCTGGTCGCCGATCAGGACCCCGACGACATCTTCGCCAAGGTCGCCCGGCACGTGCGCCGCTATGCCCCTGACGTCGAGGTCCGCCTCCTCTCCCGCTCCGCGCCGCAGAAGACGTCGCCGGAGTTGCCGGTGTCGCAGGCCATCGTGGCAGCGATCGCGGATGCCTACGGGGTTGAGCCGGTGGTCAAGCCGGTGCTGGGCGCATCCGCCCCGAGCTATCTCTTCGCCGAGACGCTGGGGCTGCCGGTGATCTGGGCCACCTACGCGAACTACGACGAGAACAACCACTCGCCGAACGAGAACATCACGGTCGAGTGCTTCCTGAACGGCATCGTCGCCAGTGCGCTGGTCTTCGACCGCGTGGCGAAGCTCGACCCGGCACAGCTCCGGTCCTAGGGGTTGCCACCCGGTGCCCTCCCCTGCCTGGCCGGTGTGCGCGCCGAATGTTCTGTCAGGTTGTCCGCGCTCGCATGGGGTGGGTTTCAAGCCCACCCCTCCCCCAGGCGGGTCGGGCGCGAAGCGTCGGGCGACCGCACCGGGCAGGCTGCTTGCCCGGCATCGTGCCCTATGCTATCGGTAGCGCGGAGGCAAGCATGGCACGTCCGGCCGCGAGCGGCCGGGATGCGTTCCCCGGTGCAGCGAAGGAGACACGAGCATGAGCGCGCAGGTGAGCGAGACCCGCTATCGAAATTATATCGGCGGTGAGTGGGTGATGCCCAGCGGGGCGGAACTCCGGCCGAACCAGAATCCGGCCGATACCCGCGAGGTGCTGGGTGAGTTCCCACGCTCCAGCGAGGAGGACGTCGCGCGGGCCGTCGAGGCGGCCGCGGAGGCGTTGCCCGGCTGGCGGCGGACCTCCGGTCCCCAGCGCAGCGCCATCCTGACCAAAGCGGCGGAGATCCTGGAGCGGCGCGCCCAGGAGATCGGCGAGGTGCTGACCCGCGAGGAGGGGAAGACCATCGGCGAGGGCGTGGGCGAGGTACTGCGCGGCGTGCAGATCCTCCGCTTCTACGCCGGGGAGCCGCTGCGGCCAATCGGGGAGAACTACGCCAGTGCGAACCCCGACACGTTCCTCTACACTGAGCGGGTCCCGGTGGGCGTCGTCGGGGTCATTACCCCCTGGAACTTCCCGGTGGCGATCCCGATCTGGAAGCTGGCCCCCTGCCTGGCTTACGGCAACACGGCGGTGTTCAAGCCGGCCGAGTTGACACCGCTCACGGCCCACCTGATCACCGAGGTCTTCGCCGAGGCGGGGCTGCCACCCGGCGTGCTCAACCTGGTGCACGGCCCAGGCCAGGTGGTCGGTGAGGCCCTCGCCCGTCACCCGAAGGTGAACGCGATTACCTTCACCGGCTCCAACGCTGTTGGTCGGCACCTGTACCAGATCGCGAGCGCCCGCGGCGCCAAGGTGCAGCTCGAACTGGGCGGGAAGAACCCGGTGGTCATCGCCGAGGACGCCGACCTGGCGCAGGCGGTCGAGATCGTCACCTCCGGCGCCATGCGCTCGACCGGGCAGAAGTGCACCGCCACCAGCCGGGTGATCGTAGCCGAGCCGCTGCTGAAGGAGTTCACCGAGGCGCTGGTGGAACGCGCCAAGTCGATCACGGTCGGTCCCGGGATCGACCCGGCGACGTACATGGGTCCGCTGGTCTCCGAGGAGCGGCGGGAGTCGGTGCTGCGCTACATCGAGATTGGCAAGCAGGAGGGGGCGAAGCTCCTGACCGGCGGTGAGCCGCTGACCGGGCCTGAGCACAAGCATGGTTTCTTCGTTGCGCCCACGGTCTTTGCCGACGTCGAACCCACCATGCGCATCGCCCAGGAGGAGATCTTCGGCCCGGTGGTCGGCGTGATCCGTGCCCGATCGCTGGACGAGGCCATCGAGATCGCCAACGGTGTCGACTTCGGGCTGAGCGCCTCGATCATCACGCGCGACATCCGCAAGGCGTTCCACTTTATCCGCTCGGTCGAGGCGGGCATCGTGCATGTGAACTCTGAGACCGCCGGGGCCGAGCCGCACGTGCCGTTCGGCGGCATGAAGGGGTCCAGCTCCTACTCGCGCGAGCAAGGCCGCGCCGCCATGGAGTTCTTCACCCAGACGAAGACGGTGTATTTGGATCTGCCGCCGGCGTAGGTCTGAGCACGCGTCGAACGGCTTAAGCCGCGCCTGTCGACCCTGGCAGGCGCGGCTTTCGTTACTGGAACCCTGACGTATTGGTATCTTATCCACGCAGTTTATCATCTTGTCACGCATGTACGTACGCCCATTCAACTACATTGACATCATGCGCAGGGGGATTGGATACTTCGATTGCGCAGTGAGCAATACGCTCGCAATTCGGCGCGGACCGATCGCCCGGGAGGTGGGCGATGGCGAGTGTGGCGTCTACTCTCTCGCTGACAACCCAGTTTCTCTACGAGTTGGCAGAGCTACCGCCGGATCACAAGAAGCGCATCTTGCGACGGATAGAAGAGCTACGCCTTGATCCGCGGCCCGACGGCAGGGCCAAGGTTCGTTATCAAGGCTATCAAGACGTGTATCGCTTGAAAGTGCATCCGTATCGCGTTCTCTACCGCTGGGAAGGGTACGATGTCACGGTGCTGACGGTCGGGCACCGACGCGACGTGTACCGAGGAGAGCTCCCGGTTGACGCTGAGGCGCCCTACCGGCTGATCGATGGCTCGGAGTTGCTACTCGCCAGCGTGATCGGGCCGCATTCCGATACGGTGTGGGCGGAGTCGATCCACCACGCCGTCGACGTCACGTCGGGTACCGAGCCTGGTGACTCGCATCCGGAACAACATCCCGGCGATATGCCCCCGTTGCCGGAACGCCCCCATGATGCGCTTGCCGACGATGCGGATGACCTTCTCTCCCCCCCGATCACACCGGATCTTCTCGACCGGATCGGGATCACTGATCCTAACCAGCGCGCGATCCTGCTCGAGTGTCGAACGGAAGGACAACTGCTGGGCGCAACGGTGCCGCCGGAGGTGATCGAAGCAGTCATCGATGCACTCTGGCCGGAAGATGAAGAAGATGAGGAGATCGATGACTCCGCACCGAGCCTGGACGCTGCGCTCGATGCGCCCGCGTACATCATCGATGATCTCTGCGAACTTGACCTCATCGAGTGGGAGCGTGGTCAGGCACCGCTCCAATGGCGCTTGCGGCTGGACCCGCAGCAGCAGGAGATCGTCCAGGCGATCGCTAACGGTCCTGGACCGTTCGTGGTGCGCGGTGGTCCGGGTAGCGGCAAGACGACGGTCGCACTGTATGCGACGAGGGCATTCCTCGAGTCGGCGCGGGCACGTGGCATCCGCTTCCCCAGGCTCCTCTACGTGACCTACACGCGCTCGCTGGCGAAAGTGGCCGAGGATCAGTTGCGGATCGTGCTTGGTCCAGATGCTGGCCGGGTCAGAGTGAGCACCGTCGACTCACTGGTCATCAAACTCGCTCGCTGTCAAGAGCCCGATCTCCAGATCGCCGATGATGAGTGGTTGGGCACGCTGTTCGAGCGGGCTCGGCAGGAGGCGTTCGCCCAACTCCTATCGCCCGAGGCGGCGCAACTGCGCCGGGAGGCCCGCGCCTTGGCTAAGCTGAGCAATGCCTATCTCTTGCAAGAGATCGAGGTGATTATCGAGAACCAGGGGATCGAGTCATTGGAGAAGTTCCTCACCGCGGATCGAAAAGGCCGGGGGATCGGGCTGACCCAGGTGCAGCGTGCGGCAGTTTGGCGCCTCCGTGAAACGTTTTATCGCTTGCTCGCTGAAGAAGGCCGAACTACCTGGGCACTGGCACGGCGGAAGGCACTCCAGGCAGCGCGCGAGGGGCTGGCCCCCGAGGCGTATGATGCTGTGCTCGTGGACGAGGTGCAGGACCTGAATCCCTTGAGTCTCCAGGTGGTTCTCAGTTTGTGCCGGTCCCCGGAGTGGGTTCTGCTGGTCGGCGATACCGGTCAGTCGATCTACTGGGGTGGAATGCGCTGGCAACAAGTGCTCTCCACCTTATCCTCATCGGTCAAGGGCTGGACGCTGCGGCGAGGGCACCGTGGAACTCCGGGTATCCACCGCGCTGCGGCAGCCTACCTCCAGCACGGTGGCGCCGGTGTACCGGACGGCACCCTTATCGAGAGCCACCGGCGTCAGCGCACAGAACGCCTCCCGGCCCTACTGCGAGTCCGCAGTCCTCAGCTCATATACCCTGCTCTGGTGGAGTGGCTGGAAGAAGCGATGGACACCATTGGAGCTCAGCGACAAGATTGCGCGGTCCTCGTTCCGACCAATCGGGAAGCAGAGATCGTTACTGATGAGCTTCTCCGACTTGGTCTAGACGCGCGCTTCGTCAGGCGCGGTGATTCGATCAACTTCGCGCGGTCGGAAGTACCAGTCATGACATGGTCCAACGCGAAGGGCCAAGAGTTCCCCATCGTTGCCGTCACCAGCATGACCTGGGCCGTGCCAGGGCTTAGGAATGTGGAGGTTCCTGAGGAGCGGCAGGAACTCATCGACCGGTGGCGACGCACTGCTTACGTCGCGATGACGCGGGCGACCGAGGCGCTCGCGGTGGTGGTGCCTACGTCCGCCGACTCCCCACTGCTGGATGGCTTAGGCGGCGACCTGTGGGACGTGCGTGAGTGCACGGCCCCGCCCCGGAGCCATGACCTCCGAGCGAACTCCAGTCGCTCCCTCACCGTTTGACCCGTGGCAGACATGGCTCTACGATGGTGCGACCTGAGAGGTCGATGTCTGGATCGTGCGAGGGGTGTGGCAGCCGGGAGCTGGCGCACCGGGCGCCGATCCGTTAATGCGAGGGGATGGAAGGATGGGGCGCGTCCGGATCACGGTCGGTTCGTTAGAGTTTGTGGCCCAGTGGGAGGAGGAGGCCGCGCCGAAGACGTGCGCGGCCTTCCGAGAACTGCTGCCGTTCCAGAGCAAGTTGATCCAGGCCCGGTGGAGCGGTGAGTCGGCCTGGGTGCCGCTCGGGGACTTCCAGCTCGGCGTCGGGTTCGAGAACGCGACGAGCTATCCGGCTCCGGGCGAGATTCTCTTCTACCCCGGTGGCTACAGCGAGACGGAAATTCTGGTACCCTACGGTCCTACCTGCTTTGCCAGCAAGCTGGGGCAACTGGCGGGGAATCACTTCCTGACCATCGTCGAGGGACGGGAGCGGCTTCCGGAGCTCGGCCGGCTGGTGGTCTGGGAGGGCGCCCAGGACATTACCTTCACCGCGATGGACTGAGCGCGGAGCGCGGCCGCCCCCGGTGTTCGGCTCATCGTGAGGTGTCGTTTCAGCGTCGTCGGAGGGAGGCTCATGATGGCGAACGGGATCCGTGTCGTGGGGCCGATGACGAGCGAGTACGCGGAGATCCTCACGCCGGAGGCACTGGCCTTTGTCGAGCGGCTGCATAGGGAGTTCAACCCGCGGCGGGAGGAGTTGCTGCGCCTGCGGCAGGAGCGACAGGCGAAGATCCTGGCCGGGGGCACGCTCGATTTCCTGCCGGAGACGCGCGACGTGCGCGAGGGGGAGTGGTCCGTCGCCCCTGCGCCGGCCGACCTGAACGACCGGCGGGTGGAGATTACCGGGCCGGTCGACCGCAAGATGATCATCAACGCGCTCAACTCCGGCGCCAAGGTCTTCATGGCCGACTTCGAGGACGCAAACTCGCCGACCTGGGCCAACATCGTGGAGGGGCAGCGCAACCTGCGGGACGCGGTGCGGCGCACGATTTCGTTCGAAAACCCCGACGGGCGGCGCTATGAGCTGCGGGACGAGACGGCGACGCTGGTGGTGCGGCCGCGCGGCTGGCACCTGGTGGAGCGGCATGTCGAGGTGGACGGACAGCCGGTGTCGGCCAGCCTGTTCGATTTCGGCCTCTACTTCTTCCACAACGCAGCCGAATTGATCGCGCGAGGGAGCGGGCCGTACTTCTACCTGCCGAAGCTGCAGGGTCATCTCGAGGCGCGCCTCTGGAACGACGTCTTTCGCTCGGCGCAGGACGCACTCGTTATTCCGCAGGGCACGATCCGGGCGACGGTGCTGGTCGAGACGATCTGGGCCGCGTTCGAGATGGACGAGATCCTCTACGAACTCCGCGAGCACGCATCTGGGTTGAACGCGGGGCGGTGGGACTACATCTTCAGCGTGATCAAGACGTTCCGCGACCGACCCGACGCGATCCTCCCCGATCGGGCGCAGGTGACGATGACGGTGCCGTTCATGCGTACCTACACCGAGTTGCTGGTGCGGACCTGCCACCGCCGCGGCGCCCACGCCATTGGCGGCATGGCGGCGTTCATCCCGAGCCGGCGCGACCCGAAGGTGAACGAGGTGGCGCTGGCCAAGGTGCGGGAGGACAAGGAGCGCGAGGCGGGCGACGGGTTTGACGGCACCTGGGTGGCCCACCCCGACCTGGTGCCGGTGGCGCAGGCGGAGTTCGACCGGGTTCTCGGCGATCGGCCCCACCAGAAGGACCGGCTGCGAGAGGATGTGCAGGTGACGGCAGCGGACCTGCTCGCATTCCAGGTGCCGGGTGGCACGATCACCGAGGAGGGCATCCGCAACAATGTGAGCGTGGCGCTACAGTACATCAACTCCTGGCTGCAGGGCGTTGGCGCCGCGGCGATCTTCAACCTGATGGAGGACGCAGCCACGGCCGAGATCTCGCGAGCGCAGCTCTGGCAGTGGCTCCACCACGGTGCCCGCACTGCCGGTGGCGGGCAGTTCACCGCCGAACGCTACGAGCGTATCCGGGATGAGGAACTGGCGAAGCTTGGCGGGCGCGACACGCAACGCTATGCCGACGCGGCTGAGATCCTGGATTCGTTGGTCCTGAGCGAGTCGTTCACCGACTTCCTGACTGTCCCGGCCTACGCGCTGCTGGAGTGATTGCGACTCCGGAGAGACGCCTGAACTTATGTCATCCTTCGGCCCTGCCCGACCAGCGGTGTCGAAGGATGACACGGAAATGGGTCATCGCCCGTACCTGGTATGACACCCCGCAGGCCCCGGCATCGTGCCGGGGCCTGTTGTGATTCGGCGCTGGTATGGTGTGCTCTGTGCCGGTTCGGGCGCGATGCCGGCGCTCCGAAGGTGGAGCGGGCGGGTGCCGGCCGGTCTCCGGTTCAGCGGACGGGCATCGGGCCGATCATCCCGGCGGGGGCGCTGTCGCCGCGGAGCATGCGGAGATCGGCGTCGACCATGATCTCCACCATCTCCTCGAAGCTGACGGTCGGCTCCCAGCCGAGGATGGTGCGGGCGCGGGTAGCGTCGCCGACCAGGAGGTCGACTTCAGCCGGCCGGAGGAACTTGGGATCGACGACGACGTAGTCCTCCCAGTTCAGCCCCACGACGTCGAAGGCGAGTTCGCAGAGCCGGCGGACGGTGTGGGTCTTCCCGGTGGCGACGACAAAGTCGTCCGGCTCGTCTTGCTGGAGCATGAGCCACATGGCGCGGACGTAGTCGGGCGCGTACCCCCAGTCGCGCTGGGCGTCAAGGTTGCCCAGGCGCAGCTCCTTGGCGAGCCCCAGCTTGATCCGCGCGACGCCGTGGGTCACCTTGCGAGTGACGAACTCCAGGCCGCGGCGGGGGCTCTCGTGGTTGAAGAGGATCCCTGAACAGGCGAAGAGGTTATAGCTCTCGCGGTAGTTCACGGTGATCCAGTGCCCGTAGACCTTGCTCACGCCATAGGGGGAGCGAGGGTAGAACGGGGTCGTCTCGCGCTGCGGCACCTCGCGGACCTTGCCGAACATCTCCGACGAGCTAGCCTGGTAGAAGCGAGCATCGGGCTTCACCAGCCGGATCGCCTCCAGCATCCGGGTAACGCCGAGAGCGGTGAACTCGCCGGTCAGGACCGGCTGCTGCCAGGAGGTCGGCACGAACGACTGCGCGGCCAGGTTGTACACCTCGTCCGGCTGGTAGCGCTGGATCAGGTCGATCAGCGAGAGCTGGTCGAGCAGGTCGCCCTGGACCAGCTCGATCTTGTCCATCAAGTGGGCGATGCGCCCGACGGTTTCGGTGCTGGTGCGCCGCTGCATGCCGACGACGCGATAGCCCTTTTCGAGGAGGAACTCGGCGAGGTAGGACCCGTCCTGCCCGGTGATGCCGGTGATCAGTGCTGTCTTCATCGTCTCCCGTCTTGTCCCCACACGCGGACCCAACGCGCTGCCGCTGCAGCCCTCGTAGTGTACCTGATCGAGGCCGGGGGCTGGGTCGTGCGAGCTAGCCCGCTTCCTGACTGCCCAAGGGGACCCGGTTGAAACACGCGGTCCACTTTCATACTATGGCCCCCACGGATGCGGCATGCTGGTGAGCTCCTGGGCCACCGCCCGTGGTGCGGGGGTACGGGTAGATATGGAAGGACCCGCCGAAAGCTATGAAGATCTGTGTGACGGTCAAGCAGGTGCCGGACCCGAACCTGCCGATGCAGGTGGATCCGGCCACCCACCGCCTGGTGCGCAACCCGGATCAGTCGATCCTCGACCCGGCCGATGAGTACGGGGTCGAGACGGCGCTGCGCCTGGTGGAGGAGCACGGCGGTGAGGTCGTGGTGATCAGTATGGGCCCGCCAACTGCAGCCGATGCGCTGCGGCGCGCCATGGCGATGGGGGCTGACCGCGCCATCCTCATCACCGACGAGGCGCTGGCCGGGTCGGATGCCCGAGCCACGGCCCGCGCCCTGGCCGCGGTGATCCGGGACGAGCAGCCGGATTTGGTGATCTGCGCCATCGAGGCCACCGATGCTTACACCGGGATGGTGCCCGGCATGCTCGCGGAGTTTCTGGATCTACCCCAGCTCACCTTCGCCCGGCAGGTCGCGGTCGAGGGTCAGACGATCACCGTACATCGCGACATCGAGGGCGCCACGCAGGTGCTGCAGGCGCAGCTCCCGGCGCTGCTCACCGTCACCGCCAGCATCGCCGAGCCGCGCTACCCCTCCTTCAAGGGCGTCATGGCCGCCAAGCGCAAGCCGATTGACGAGCGGGACCTGGCCGCCTTGGGGCTGGAGGCCGGGACTGTCGGCGCCGCGGGCGCTGCCGAGCGTGTCCTGGCGGTCGAGGAGGTCCGCGAGGAAAAGCAGGGGCAGATGGTGACCGACGACGGCGCGGGCAGCAGCGTCGAGGCGATCGTGGCGTTCCTCGAGCGCATTCAGGTGGTGTAGGAGGGCGTGATGGCCACACGACGGGTCTGGGTCTGGACCGAGCTGACGGATGGCGCCCCGCAGCGCCCCTCGCTCGAGTTGTTGACCGCGGCACGCGGGTTGGGGGAGGCCGCCGCGGTGCTGCTGGCACCGGCCGGCGCGGAGGTCATCGCCACGCTGGGGGCGCATGGCGCGGCCGTGGTCTACCATGGGGACGACGCCATCTACACGCAGTACGCCGTTGAGCCGCAGGTGGCAGCGCTGGCGGCGCTGATCGCGGCCGAGGCGCCCGACCTGCTCCTCTTCCCCAGCACCTTCACCGCGCGCGATGTGCTCGCGCGTCTGGCCGGGCGGCTGGGGGCCGGGGTGATCGCCAACGCGACCAGCGTGCGCTTCGAGGGCGAGCGGCTGACGGCGACGGTCCCCTACGCCGGTGCGTATCAAGCGAGCGTGACCCTGGAGGGGTCGGCGCCGTACCTGGTGCAGGTGCGGCCGAAGGCGTACCCGGTCGAGCCGGTGGGCGGGCAGGCCGAGGTGCGGCCGGTGGCGACGGCGCTGGACCCGGCGTCGTGCCGGGTGAGAGTGGTCGAGACGGTGCCGCAGGTGGCCGAGGGGCCGAACCTGGAAGAGGCCGAAGTGATCGTGGCCGGCGGCCGTGGGCTGGGCAAGGCGGAGAACTTCCGCTTGCTGGAGGAGCTGGCCCGGCAGCTCGGCGGGGCCGTGGGGGCCAGCCGTGCGGTGGTGGATGCCGGTTGGGTGCCCTACAGCTATCAGATTGGGCAGACGGGCAAGACGGTCAAGCCGAACCTCTACATTGCCTGTGGTATCTCCGGGGCGATCCAGCACCTGGCGGGGATGAAGGGGAGCAAGCACGTCATCGCGATCAACCAGGATCCGGACGCGGCCATCTTCGAGATTGCCGATCTCGGGGTGGTGGGCGATGTGCTGACCATCGTGCCCAAGCTGACCGAGCGGCTGGCGGGGCGGTAGTGGTGACGCATGGCCCTCACCCCCTGACCCCTCTCCCAACGTTGGGAGAGGGGGAACACGACGACGAGATACTCCCCTCTCCCAGGATTGGGAGAGGGACCGGGGGTGAGGGCCGCCTCCACGCAGGACGAAGGACGACGCCATGCAGAGAGGACGCTATCGGATCGCCTCGGCTGCCGCGGTGTTGCTCGGCATCGCGCTGATCCTCCTCAGCGAGCTGGGTGGGGTCCATGAGGTGCGCGTCTTCGGTGCCGGGCTCATCAGCCTGGGCGGGATCGGGCTTGGGATCCTCGCCGGGTTGGATCAGCCGCGGCGTGTGGAGTGGCTGAGCTGGCTGCGGGATCGGCGCGTGGCGCTCGGCATGATCGCCGCGCTGGTGTCGGTGGCGCCGGTCGTGGTGGCGTTTGCCTCGGCGCTGGTCGCGCTTCCGGCGGCGATGGGCGAGGGGCGTGCCGGCATGGCGCTGCTGGGCGGGCTGATCGCGCTGCTGATGCTCATCGCGTCGGTCGGGTGCTTCGTGCTGGCGGTGCGTGCGATCCGGCGTGCCGCGCGCCCGGTCATGCCGGGCTCCCCCGCTGAGGCGGGAGAGGAGGCTGCATGATCCCGACCCGCGAGATCCTGTGGAACATCACCGCGCTGGGGCCGATCCTCCTCTACACGCTGATGGCGATCCCCTTCGTCTTCCTGGCCTACGGGCTGGCGCGGCGGGTGCGCATGTGGCGCCAGGGGCAGGCGGAGAACCGCTTCGACCAGCTCGGCCGCCGCCTCTGGCATGCGATCCTGATGACCGTCCTCCACGGCCGGATCGTGCGCCGCCGCAACCGCTTCGGCGGGCTGATGCACCTGGCGATCTTCGTCGGCTTCGTCACCCTCTTCATCGGCACCGTCATCGTCATGATCGAGGCCGACGTCACCGTGCCGCTCTTCGGGGTGAGCTTCTACCGGGGCGACTTCTACCTCGCCTACAAGGCCGTAATGAATCTGGCCGGGCTGCTGCTGATCCTCGGGTCGCTGGCCGCGCTCTACCGGCGCTACGTGCTACGCCTGGCGACGCTGGAGACGACCGGCGACGACGTGGTGATCCTCGCCTTCCTCGTCGTGCTCGGCGTCCAGGGGTTCGCCGTCCAGGCGCTGCGCATGGCGGTCACCGAGGATCCCTGGGGCCCCTGGTCGTTCGTCTCCTACCCGATGGCGCTGACCCTCAGCGCCCTGCCGGAGAGCTGGCTGCGCGCCGTCCACGTGGCGAACTGGTACATCCACTTCCTGACCAACTTCGTCTTCCTGTCGTATGTCGCCTACAGCAAGATGATCCACCCCTTCACCAGCTTCGCCAACGTCCTCTTCCGCCGTCTCAAGCCGGTCGGGGCGCTAGATCCGATTGAGAACATCGAGGAGGCCGAGGTCTTCGGTGCCGGCAAGCTGGAGGACTTCACCTGGGCGCAACTGCTCAACGTCGATGCCTGCATGCACTGCGGCCGCTGCCTGGAGTACTGCCCCACCTTCAACACCGGCAAGCCACTGCGCCCGCGCGACGTCGTGCTGGAGCTGGCCGGATACATGGCCGACCGGGGTGGGATCTTCTCCGGCGAGCTGGGCCAGGGGGAGAACAGCGCGCGCTACCGCTGGGGCGCCGGGCCGGATCGGGCGCTGATCCCGGACGTCGTCTCGCCGGCGGAGCTGTGGGACTGCACCACCTGCGGCGCCTGCATGGCGCAGTGTCCGGTCTACATCGAGCACGTGCCGCTCATCGTCGGCATGCGCCGCCACCTGGTGCTGGAGCAGGGGGAGTTCCCGGAAGAGGTCACTTCGGTCTTCACCAACCTGGAGCGGCTCGGCAGCCCGTACCAGTTCCCGCCCAACCAGCGCGCCGCCTGGACCAAACGGCTCGACCAGCCGGTGCTGGAGATGGCCGAGGTGGCGGCACGTGGTGAGGAGGTCGAGATCCTCTTCTGGGTCGGCTGCCTCGGCTCCTTCGACTCGCGCAACCAGCGGACGACGGTCGCCCTGGCGCGCATCCTCCAGGCGGCGGGGATCAAGTTCGCCATCCTGGGCAAGGAGGAGAGCTGCACCGGCGACCCGGCGCGGCGCATCGGCAACGAGTACCTGGCCCAGATGATGGCGATGCAGGCGGTCGAGACGCTCAACACCTACAACGTCAAGAAGGTGGTGACGGCCTGCCCGCACTGCTTCAACGCGATCAAGAACGAGTTTCCGCAGATCGGTGGGAACTACGAGGTGATCCACCACAGCCAGCTCATCAACCAGCTCATCGCCGAGGGGCGGATCACGCTCGACCCGAACTCGGCGCTGGCCCGCGGCGCGGTCACCTACCACGATCCCTGCTACCTGGGTCGCTACAACGGCGAGTACGACGCCCCGCGCGAGGCCCTGGCCGCGCTGCCCGGGCTGGAGCTGCGCGAGATGCGGCGCAACCGCAACACGTCCTTCTGCTGCGGCGGGGGCGGTGGCCGGCTCTTCATGGAGGAGACGCGCGGCACGCGCATCAACCAGGCGCGCGTGCGGGAGGCGATGGACACCGGGGCCGAGCTGCTGGCGGCGGCCTGCCCCTTCTGCATGACAATGTTCGAGGACGGCATTCACGGGGTCGGTGCCGAGGAGTCGTTCAAGGTGCTGGACATCGCCGAGATCGTCGCCGGGTCGATGATCACGCCGAACGGCGCCGACGGCGCCAAGGGTCATGGTGAGGCGCGGCCCGAGGGAGCAGCCTCGGAGTCGGCGGAGCGGCCGGAGTAGCGGCCGCGCTGAGAGCGGGAGGGATCGGATGGACTGGAGTGATATCCGCATCCAGGGTGATCGGCTGCACGCGAGCTTGCAGCGCATGGCCGAGATCGGCGCGACGCCGGGTGGTGGCGTGACGCGACTGGCTCTGAGCGATGAGGATCGTGCCGGGCGTGAGTTGCTCCGGCAGTGGATGACCGAGGCCGGGTTGAGCGTGCGCGTCGACGACCTGGGCAACATGGTCGGCCGCCGCAACGGGCGTGAGGATCTCCCACCCGTCCAGCTCGGTTCGCACTGCGACAGTGTGCGCCTGGGCGGCCGCTTCGACGGGGTGCTGGGTGTGCTTGGCGCTCTCGAGGTGGTGCGCACGCTCAACGACCACGGCATCGTCACCCGTCACCCGATCGAGGTCATCAACTGGACCAACGAGGAAGGCGTCCGTTTCGAGCCGGCCATGCTCGCCTCCGGCGTGGTCACGGGACGCTTCACCCGCGAGTACGCCTACGACCGTAAGGACGCGGACGGGCTGCGCTTCGAGGACGAACTGCGCCGCATCGGCTACCTGGGCGAGGAGGCCAATCGCCCCGGTCGCGCTGCGGCCTATCTGGAACTCCACATCGAGCAAGGACCGGTGTTGGAGGACGCGGGCGTGCCCGTCGGTGCGGTCGAGGGGATCGTCGGTATCACCTGGATGGAGGTGACGGTCACCGGCCAGTCCGACCATGCCGGGCCGTCGCCGATGCGCCTGCGCCGCGACCCGCTGGTGGCCGCTGCGCGCATCATCGACGCCGTCGACCGACTCGCCCGGGGGCAGGATGACGTGGCCGTCGGCACCGTTGGCCGGGTGCGAGTCGAACCGAACACCATCAACACCATCCCCGGCCGGGTGGTCTTCAGCGTCGACCTGCGGCATCCGGACCCGGCGACGCTGGAGGCGATGGTCGAGCGCTTCCGCCAGCAGGTGGCCGAGATCGCCGAGGCCGGCAAGGTGGAGGCGACGGTCGACCGCTTCTGGACCAGCGAGGCGACTCCCTTCGCGCCGGAGGTAGTGCAGGCGGTGCAGGAGGCGATCGACGCGCTCGGGCTGCCGAACAAGCGGCTCTGGTCGGGCGCCGGGCACGATGCCAAGTACGTGGCCGACGTGAGCCCGGCGGGGATGATCTTCGTGCGTAGCCAGGGCGGGCTGAGCCACGCCGAGAAGGAGTACTCGACCCCGGAGGATATCGAGGCCGGCGTCAACGTCCTCCTCGGCGCCACCCTGCGCCTCTCGGGCGCCTAACACCGCATCGACTGAAAGTGGCCCTCACCCCTGACCCCTATCCCACCAGGGGAGAGGGGAGAACTACGGAACACGCAACACGCAACACGGGTGACGCATGACGTATGACGTATGACGCGTGACGTCTCTCACCAGCGCGGCTGCATGATCGCGCCCTCGGAGGCTGAGGAGACGAGCGCGGCGTATTTGGCGAAAACGCCGGTCCCCGACGGCGGCGGGGGTGGCGTCCACTCGGCCATGCGAGCAGCGATCTCCTCGTCGGTCAGCGTGACGTCGAGCGTGCGCGCCGCGATGTCGATGGTGATGATATCTCCGTCTCGAAGCGCGGCGATGGGCCCGCCGACCGCCGCTTCTGGGGCGACGTGGCCGACCATGAAGCCGCGCGTGGCACCGCTGAAGCGTCCGTCGGTCAGCAGCGCGACCGACTCGCCCAGCCCCTCACCTACGAGCGCCGCGGTCACGCCGAGCATCTCGCGCATGCCCGGCCCGCCGCGCGGCCCCTCGTAGCGAATGACCACCACGTCGCCCGGTCGGATCTGCTGGCTGGTGACGGCCGCCATCGCGTCCTCTTCGCAGTCGAAGACGCGCGCCGGTCCCTCGTGCCGGGTGCGCTCGGTTCCGGCTACCTTGATCACCGCACCCTCGGGCGCAAGGTTCCCCTTCAGGATCACCAGCCCGCCGGTGGGCTGCTTGGCGGTTTCCGGCGTCAGGATCACCTGCTGGCCGGGCGTCTCGGTCGCGTCCGCCACTTCCTCGGCCAGTGTGCGCCCGCTCGGCGTGAGCTGGCTGCCGTCCATGTAGCCGCCCTCGATTAGGCGCTTGATGATGAGCTGCGTGCCGCCCGCCCGGTGCACATCGACCGCCGTGTACTTGCCGGAGGGCTTGAGGTCGGCGATGACCGGCGTCCGCTCGCTCACCGGGTTGAAGTCGTCGATGCTGAGCGGGATGCCGGCCTCGCGCGCCATGGCCAGGAAGTGGAGCACGATGTTGGTCGACCCGCCGGTGCCGGCCGCCAGGGCGATGCCGTTGAGGAAGGCCTCGCGGGTCAGGATATCGCTGGGCTTCAGACCTCGCTCGAGTTGCTCGACCACCAGGCGCCCCGCCTGGTAGGCGATCTCGTTCTTGCCCGGGTCGGCCTGCGGCCAGGAGCCGAATCCGACCGGGGAGAGCCCCAGCGCCTCGATCGCCATGGCCATCGTGTTGGCGGTGTACTGCCCGCCGCAGGCGCCCTCGCCCGGGCAGGCGACCCGCTCCAGCTCGAGCAGGTCGGCGTCGCTCATCTTCCCGGCCGCGTTGGCGCCGATCGCCTCGTAGACGTCCTGGATCGTTACGTCGCGGCCCTGGAAGTGTCCGGGGGCGATCGTGCCGCCGTAGAGGATGAAGCCCGGGATATCGAGCCGGATCAGTGCCATGGCCGAGCCGGGCAGGGTCTTGTCGCAGGCCGCCAGGATGACGATGGCATCGAACATGTGCCCCCGGCCGACCAGCTCGATCGAGTCGGCGATCACCTCGCGGCTGATCAGCGAGGCCTTCATCCCCTGGGTACCCATCGTCACGCCGTCGCTGATCGCGACGGTGTTGACCTCCATCGGCACCCCGCCCGCGTCGCGGATACCGCGCTTGACGTGCTGCGCCAGGCGCCGCAACCCGAGGTTGCAGGGCATCGTCTCGATCCAGGAGTGCGCCACGCCGATGACCGGCTTGCGGAAGTCCTCGTCGGTCAGACCGGTGGCCCGCAGCATGGCGCGCGCTCCGGCACGGTCGCGCCCTTCAACGATCGTGCGGCTCTTGTGCCGCAGGTCGACGGCAGTCGGCGTCTCGACCATCCTGCGTCCCTCCCCTGGGATGAATCCCTCTCAGCCGGACGTGGCGGGTCCGCCCCGTGTGGTGGACGGCGTAGCGACGCGCGTTGGCGTGCCCCGTCGCCCTTCCCCGAGCACGAGATCGGCCCGGCCTAGTCGTCGTAGCGCAGCAGTTCGACGCGGTTGCCCTCCGGGTCGCGGTAGAACGCCATCGTCAGCGGGCGGCCGACCTGCTCAGCCGTGCGGTGCTGCAAGGGGGTATCCACTTCGCACCCCGCGGCGTCGAGCCGCTGGCAGACTTCCTCGATATTCGTGACGCCGAGCGCCAGGTGGTCCAGCCGGCCGCCTGCCTCCGCAGAGAGGTTCGGGTCATGGATCAACTGGAGTCCTGGGAGCCAGACCGAGTCCTCGTTGCCGGGTGTCTTCCCCGTGCGGGTGACCGGCAGGCCGATCAGATCCCGGTAGAATCGCAGCGCCGCGTCGAGGTCGCGCACGCGTAGCGCGACGTGGTTGGCAGTGGCATCCAGCCGTGCAGATCCCGTATCGGACATCAGCGTCTTCCCTTCGTGCTCGCCGGCGCACCGGCGCGTCGGTCGTGGCCCGGCCCTGGGGGCGGGCGCGGTCAGCGAGCCTGTCGATCCGGTACGATCCACTCGCGCAACCGGCCGTAGAGCCGGCGCACGCTCGGTCCATCGAACGTCTGAATTCGCTCGCCCTGCATATCATAGTGGATACGGACCGCGAACGGGCGCGCGGGGTCGTCCTTCAGCCAGTCGCCGCGGAACTCCAGCCGCGCGCAGTGCGCCAGGTTCGTCACCGACTCCTCGCCGAGCGCGATCCACTGCGGGCGCGGCCGGCGGCTGCGGCCGCAATCCAGATTCTCGTACCACTCCACGACGCCCTCGGTTGTCAACTGACGGTGGTGCAGCCAGCGGACCACGGTGATCCCCTCCATTGCCGGCGCCGTACGGTGTCCCGCCTAGGGTCTCACGGCGGCCGGTACAGGCGATCGATCGGTTTCGCATCTTCGTGCCAATCGCTATGCAGGCCCGCTGCCACCGTGTCCTGTGCTCGCGCGCTAGCGGGCGGAGAGTCCACCGTCGATGACCATCGCGGTTCCGGTGACGAACGCCGCATCGTCCGACGCGAGGTAGAGCGCGGCGGCGGCCACGTCCTCAGCCGTGGCGAGCCGACCCATCGGCTGCCGCTCCTCCAGCGCCCGCCGTCGCGCCACCGGGTCTGGGGCATCGGCCAGCAACCGGTCCACCCACGGCGTGTCGACGGTCGTCGGGCAGAGGCAGTTGCAGCGGATTCCCCGGTCCGCGTACTCCACCGCGATTTGCCGGGTGAGCGCCACCACGGCCCCCTTGCTGGCGCAGTAGGCCGCCCGCTCCGGAGCACCGACCAGGGCGAGCACGGACGCCGTGTTGATGATCGACCCGCCGCCCTGGGCCAGCATGTGCGGCAGCGCGTACTTGCAGCCCAGGTAGACACCGCGCACGTTGACGGCGAAGACCCGGTCCCACTCGTCCGGCTCGACCGCGACCACGTCCTTGCTGCTGCCGATCCCCGCGTTGTTGCACAGGATGTCGATGCGCCCGAAGCGCGCCACCGTCTCCCGCACCATCCGCTCGACATCGGCCGGGATGGCGACGTCGGCCGCGACGGCGAGCGCCTCCCCCCCAGTCTCGGCCCGGATCATCGCCACGGTTTCCTCGATCGACGCCGGGGTGCGGCCCGCCGCAACGACCGTCGCGCCCTCACGGGCGAACAGGAGCGCCATGGCACGCCCGATCCCCGACCCGGCGCCCGTGATGATGGCCACCTTGCCCGCGAGTCTGCCCCTTGCCTGCTCTGCCACGGCATCCCCTCCCTACACTGTCGCTTGACCCACCTGATGTTCCGGTGATTCCTCGCCTATGTATCACCCTGCCCCGATCCTGTCACCGTGCGTGGCCAAGACAGGAACGATGCCGGGCACGACGGGACCTGACTGCCGTCGCGTGGCGTATGTACTGCGTCGGCTGATCCTGGGCGCCGTTCCATTCACCGTTTTCCTGATGGTCATGAGCAGTATCATCATCGATGTCGCCCAGGCGATGCTCGATCCACGAGTTCTGTCGTGGTACGGCCGGTTGGAGAACGAGAAGGGAGCACGGCAGTGACCGGGCATCAACACACGATCCACGCGGCGCACCACCACTTCGGCTGGGATAACTCGATCGACCCGGTGATGGAGGTCGAGCCGGGCAGCACCGTCGAGTTCGAGATCATCGACGCCTCTGGCGGGCAACTGAACCGTAACTCCACCGCCGCTGACGTCGCGGCGATCGACTTCGCCCGCGTCAACCCGGTCACCGGCCCGATCTTCATCAAGGGGGCGCGACCCGGCGACGTGCTAGAGGTGGAGATCCTCGACTTTGGCCGCGCCGAGTGGGGCTGGACCGCGATCATCCCCGGCTTCGGGCTCCTGGCCGACGAGTTCCCCGAGCCGGTCCTGAAGATCTGGGATCTCTCCGAGGGCAAGGCGGAGTTCGCGCCCGGGATCGAGATCCCGATCAAGCCGTTCCCCGGCACGATCGGCGTCGCCCTGCCGGAGCCGGGCCTCCACACGATCGTGCCCCCACGCCAGAACGGTGGGAACATGGACATCCGGCACCTGACGCGTGGCGCTCGCCTGTTCCTCCCGGTGTGGGTCGAGGGCGCGCTCTTTTCGGTCGGCGACACGCACGCGGCGCAGGGGGACGGCGAGGTGTGCGGCACCGCCATCGAGGCGGCGATGACCGCCACGCTGCGCTTCCAGCTCCACCGCAATCAGTCCATCGCCGAGCCGCGCTACATCCTGCCCGGCCCGCCGACGCCGGAGGCCGACGCCAAGGGCTACTTCGTCACCACCGGCTTCGCGTCCGACCTCAGGGAGGCGGCGCGCAAGGCGATCCGCTACCAGATCGAGCACTTGCAGCAGACGGCTGGGCTGAGCCGAGAGGACGCCTACATGCTGGCGAGCGTGGCCGTCGACCTCCGCATCAGCGAGGTGGTGAACGCTCCCAACTGGCTGGTGTCCGCCTTCCTGCCGCAGGCGATCTTCCGGTAGCAGGGATGCCGTGAAGTGTCGCCCCGCCGTCGGCGAGGCGATCGCCTGTCGTCGTGAGCGTCCTGGCTAGGCGGTAGGAGATCCTCCGCGGCGTGGTGGGTGCCCGGGGGTTTACCCCCGGGCACAGACCACCGCCGTAGCCCCGCGGGCGTCCTCGTACGGCCCCTTACGTAGCTCCCCTCTCCCAACGTTGGGAGAGGGGCTGGGGGTGCGGGCCGCGCTCCTCTAGCCGTGTTATCCTGATGCCCGTGGGAGCAGGCGAGAGATGACGGGAGGCGGGGATGGCCGGGCCGCGCATCTGCGTCGTGGGCAGTGTCAATATGGACCTGGTCGTGGCGACGCCGGTGCTGCCGGTGCCGGGGCAGACGGTGCTGGGCGGACCCTTCGCCACCCACCCGGGCGGCAAGGGTGCGAACCAGGCAGTGGCCGCCGCGCGCGCAGGCGGGCAGGTCAGCTTTGTGGGCCGGGTCGGGGCGGACGCGTTCGGCGATACCCTGCGCGCGGGGCTGGAGGCCGAGGGCATCGACATCGCCCACCTGCGGGTCGCACCTGAGGAGCCGACGGGCGTCGCGCTCATCGCGGTGGATCCGAGCGGGCAGAACACCATCATTGTGGCTCCGGGGGCGAACGCTGCCGTGACGGTGGACGATGTCGATGCTGCGGCTGAACGGATCACCGGCGCCGATGTGCTCCTGCTGCAGTTAGAGGTGCCGCTGGAGGTCGTGGCGCACGCAGCGGCGCTGGCTGCCGAGGCCGGGGTGCGGGTCGTGCTCAACACAGCTCCCGCCCAGCCGCTCCCGGACGACCTTCTCGCGTGCTGCGAGTACCTGATCTTGAACGAGACCGAGGCCGAGATCCTCACCGGCGTCTTGCCGACCGATTGGGAGAGCGCTGAGGTGGCCGCCGCACGGCTCCGGGAGTATGGGGCGCGGCAGGTCATCGTCACGCTCGGTGCGCGCGGCGCCGTGCTGGCCGGGCCGGATGGTGTGGTACCCCAGCCGGCATTCCCGGTCGCCTCGCGGGATGCCGTCGGTGCGGGTGACGCATTTGTCGGCACCTTCTCCGTCGGCGTGGGCAGCGGGCTGGCTGCGCCCGAGGCCCTGCGCCGGGCGGCCGCCGCGGGCGCTCTGGCGACGCTCACGTCCGGTGCCCAGCCGTCGCTCCCGACGGCAGCCGCTGTCGATGCCTTCCTCGCTGAGTGTGGGGAAAACTGATCGTCTTCCCTTTCCAAAACCCGATCCTGTGCGACAATGCGGGTGTCGAGTATCGCCGTGGAAGTGCGCGTGTAGGGCGAGCCCTAGGCCGGGGCGCTGCCGTCTGTCGCATCATCCGCGGCCCCGCCATCCCATGTGCCCTGCGCTGCTCCCCGGATGGCGCGAAGAGACGCGGCCGGTGCCGCGAGGCGTTGGCGTGCCGGCCTGCGGGGAAGGTTGGAGGGTTGAATGCGGGTCCACATTGGCATCGACACAGGCGGCACCTTCACCGACGTGATCGCGTTCCGCGAGGCAGACGGCAGGATCGTCGCGCTCAAGGTGCCGAGCACCCCGCAGAACCCGGCCGAGGCGTTCATCGCCGGGGTGCGGGCCGCGCTGGAGGAGTTAGGCGCCTCGCCCGGGGACGTCGCGTTCCTGGCCCATGGGACGACCGTCGCCACTAACGCCCTGCTCGAAGGGAAGGGCGCCCGCACCGGCCTCATCACAACCGAGGGCTTCCGCGATGTCTATGAGATTCGCCGGCTGAACCGCTCCTTCGAGGACCTCTACAACATCTTCTGGACCAAGCCGACACCGCTCGTCCCGCGCTACCTGCGCAAGGAGGTGCGCGAGCGTGTCAACGTCGACGGAGTCGCGGTCGTGTCGCTCGACGCGGACGGCGTGCGTGACGCGGCCGCGGCGCTCGGCGAGGAGGGGGTGGAGTCGGTCGCCGTCTGCTTCCTTCACTCCTACCTGAACCCGGAGCACGAGCGGCAGGCCGCGGCCATCATCCGCGAGGTGCTGCCCGGTGTATCGATCTCGCTCTCGCACGAGGTCAACCCGGAGTACCGGGAGTACGAGCGCACCTCCACCACCATCGTCAACGCCTTTGTAGCCCCGATCATCGAGCGCTACCTGACCGACCTGGAGCGCCGGTTGGCGGAGACGGGCGTTTCGGCCGCGCTCCACGTCATGCACTCCGGCGGGGCCGCGCAGACCGGCCGGGCGGCGCGCAGCCGACCGATCACGACGATCCTCTCCGGCCCGGCGGCAGGCGTCATCGGCGCCGAGGCCCTGGGGCGTGAGATCGGGGTGTCGGACCTGATCACGCTCGACATGGGCGGCACCTCCACCGACGTCGCCCTGCTGCGCCAGGGCAAGCCGACGCTGGCGAGCGAGAGCGAACTGGCCGGGGAAGTCATCCGCGCGGCGATGCTCGACATCACGACGATCGGCGCCGGGGGCGGGTCGATCGCCTGGGCCGACGAGGGCGGCCGGCTCAAAGTCGGGCCCCAGAGCGCGGGCGCCGATCCCGGCCCGGCTTGCTACGGCCGCGGCGGCACCCAGCCGACGGTTACCGACGCCAACCTGGTGCTTGGCTATCTCGGCACGGACGCCTTCCTGGGCGGACGGATGCGGCTCGACCGCGCGGCCGCTGAAGCGGCCGTCGACCGGCTGGCGGCCGAGCTTGGGCTCTCCCGACTGGAGACGGCGCATGGCATCTTCCGGATCGCCAACGCCAACATGCTGCGCGCGATCCGCCTCGTCTCGGTCGAGCGCGGGCTCGATCCCCGCCGCTTCGCCCTGCTGGCCTTCGGCGGCGCCGGGCCGGTCCACGCCGCGGCCCTGGCTGCAGAGTTAGACATCCCGCGCGTGATTGTGCCGCGGAACCCGGGGAACTTCTCGGCGTTCGGCTTGCTGGTGGCCGACCTCAGCCGGGATGCGGTGCGGACCCAGCTTACGCCGCTGCGACCCGAGGCGCTCGACGGCATCCGGCAGGTCTACGTGGACCTGGAAGCGCAGTTGACCGAGCAGTTCGTCGCCGATGGCTTCGACCCCGGCCAGGTCGTGTTCCGCCGCTCGGTGGACGCCCGCTACGTCGGTCAGGCGTACGAGGTGAATGTGACGGTGCCGGTCGGCCTGCTGGCACCGTCCGACGTGGGAGCGCTGGAGGAGGCGTTCCACGCGGCGCACGCCGAGCGCTACGGCCACAGCGCGCCGGGGGAGCCGGTCGAGCTGGTGAACTTCCGCGCCATCGCCACGGTGCCGACCGCAAAGCCGGCTTTCCCCCGGCTGGAGCGGACCGACAGCGACGGCGCCGCGGCCCGGATCGGCGAGCGCCCCGCCTGGTTCGACGGCAGCGGCGACCCGGTCCTGACGCCGGTGCTCGACCGCGACCAACTGGACGCCGGCGTGGTCCTGACCGGCCCGGCCATCATCGAGGAGCCGGGCGCAACGACCGTGCTCCTGCCCGGCCAGCGTGCCGAGGTCGACGACCTGGGGAATATCGTCATTGCCGTCGGAGCGTAGCAGCGAGGGAGGCAGTCATGGCGAGGCACACGTCCGAGTCACCCGGCCGGTCCCGGTCCGGAGCCGCCGCGCGGCAGATCGACCCGGTGACGCTGGAGATCCTGGGATCCAACCTCCATGCCGCGGCCGAAGAGATGGCGGTGTCGCTGCGCCGCACGGCCTACTCTTCGATCGTCCGTGAGGCGATGGATTTCTCCTGCTGCCTGTTCGACGGTCAGGCGCGGATGGTCGCCCAGGCGGCGAACATCCCGATGCACCTGAACTCGCTGCCGCTGGCCCTGACCGACTGGCTCCAGGAATACCCGATCGCGGAGCTGGAGCCGGGAGACCTCTTGATCGGCAACGACCCGTACCGCGGCGGGAACCACCTGCAGGACGTCATCACCTTCATGCCGATCTTCGTCGAGGGCCGCGTCGTGGCCTTCGCTGCCAGTCTGGCCCACTGGGTGGATGTCGGCGGCCGCTCGCCCGGTAGCATCGGCAACGACGTGACCGACAACTACCAGGAAGGCATCTGCATCCCCCCGCTCAAGATCATGCGACGCGGGGAGATGGACCAGAACATCCTCAAGATGATCCTGCGCAACGTTCGCGAGCCGGAGAAGACCTACGGCGACCTGCGTGGGCAGATCGCTGCCAACCGCACCGCGGAGTGCCGCATCCTGGAGCTGATCGACCGCTACGGCCTGGAAACCGTCGAGGCCGGGATGGAGGGGTTGATCGACTACTCGGAGCAGCGCATGCGCCGCGGGCTGCGCGAGCGCATCCCCGACGGCGAGGCGACCTTCGAGGACGTGATCGACGACACCGGGGTAGTGATGCACGAGTGCCGCATCCGGGTGACGGTCACCAAGCAGGGCGACCGGATCACTGTCGACTTCACCGGCACCGATCCGCAGCAGATGGGCGCGGCCAACTCCCCGATCGGCCCCACCACCTCGGCCGTCTACTACGTGATCAAGGCGATCGCCGGGCCGGACATCCCAATCAACGACGGCTGCTACCGGCCGATCGAGATCGTGGCGCCGGAGGGCTCGCTGGTCAACGCCACGCTGCCCGCGGCCTGCCAGGCGCGCAACGTGATCTGCCACCGCATCACCGACGTCCTCTTCGGCGCGCTGAGCCAGCTCTGCCCGGAACAGGTGATGGCCGCCTGCTACGGCTGTACCCCGTCGTACACCATGGGCGGCTACAGCGAACGGCGCGGGCGCCACTTCGCCTTCTACGAGGTGCTGGGCGGCGGGATGGGCGGCCGCCTCGGGGTGGACGGCGTCGACTGCTGCGCTGCCAACACGTCGAACTTCCTCAACATCCCGGTGGAGATGATCGAGCTGGAGCTGCCGGTCACCATCCAGCGCTACGAGCTGGTCCCCGACTCCGGCGGGGTGGGCGAGTTCCGCGGCGGCTGCTCGGGTCGCCGCGACATGACGGTGCACACCGACGTGGTGATGTCGTTCCTCGACGAGCGCCACAAGCACGCACCCTGGGGCCTCTTCGGCGGTGGCCCTGGCGGCAAAGGGCTCTTCCGCATCATCAGCCCCAACGGCCAGGAGCGGGAGATCTACTCCAAGGCAACCAACGTCCTGGTCAAGGCCGGGGAGACGGTCAGCCTCATCACTCCCGGCGGTGGCGGCTACGGCGATCCCCGCCGTCGTCCCCGCGAGAAGGTCGCCTGGGATCTCAAGAACGGTTACATCACCGAGGAAACAGCCCGTCGGGCGTACGGGTGGACAGGGTGAGGTGGTGGGGTTACCCCTCACCCCCAGCCCCCTCTCCCACAAGGGGAGAGGGGGAATCGCCCTCACCCCGCACGCCGCTCGGAGCGGAGGCGGTCGGTGGCTTCCCAGTCGATCTCGAGGTCGGGTGTCAGGACGACGCCGTAGTCCTCGCGGGCGCGCTCGGGGGAGACGAGTTCGTCGAGCACGTCGTCGCGGACGGCCTGCGGGTCGCGGTCTAGCGGGTCGCCGTAGCCCCCGCCGCCGGGGAGGCCCATGATGATGTCGGTGTCGGGATCGACCCAGATCGTCGCCTTGGGGTTCGGCCGCCGACCGTCGCTGAGTTCGTAGACGCCGGGTGCGCCGTTCTTGCCGCCCTGGTAGCCGCGTGCCGGGTTGTTGGTCCGGTCGAAGAAGGGTGAGAAGCGGTAGGGCTTGCCCGCATTGACGCCCCGGATCACCAGCCAGTGACCCAGCCCGCCGCGGTAGGTGCCGGGGCCGCCGGAGTCGGTGCGGAACTCGCGGCGGACCATCATCAGGGGCGAGCGCGCCTCGACGATCTCGGCCGGCGTACCCATCACCCCGGAGGGGAAGGCGGTGCTGGAGAGTCCGTCCTTATTCGGACGAGCACCCATGCCGCCCGAGTTGAAGAAGAGCATGGTGAAGGGGCGGTCGTCGCGGTCGACGCCGGTGAACTGGGTGCTCCACAGGTTTAGCGAGCCTTCGGCCAGCACTCGGTCGGGCATCGCCTGAGCCAGTGCGCCGTGCACGACTCCGGGGAGCCATTGCCCGATGATGTGGCGTCCTGCCACGGGTGCAGGTGGCCGGCAGTTCAGGATGCTCCCCTCCGGTGCGGTGATGTGGACCGGGCGGAAGCTCCCCTCGTTGTTCGGCACGTCCGGCACCAGGGCGCACTTAATGCCGAAGGTGGTGTAGGCCTCGGTGTAGTTCATCACCACGTTGATGCCGTACTCGCTCTCGGGCGAGGTGCCGGTGTAGTCGATGAACATCTCGCTCCCGCGCACCGAAATCGCGACCGCCAGCGTGACCGGCTGGTCATAGCCGTCCATCGTGACCTGGTGGCGGTAGACCCCGTCCGGGATGCGCGCGATAGCGTCGCGCATGGCGCGCTCCGAGCGGTTGATGACCTCGTCGGCCAGCGGCTCGATGCGCTCCATGCCGAACTCGTCCATGAACTCCAGCAGGCGCTCGCCACCGACATCGTTGGCCGCGGTCATGGCGTAGAGGTCGCCGACGACCGCCTCGGGCTCGCGGACGTTGGCGCGGATGATCTTGAGCAGCTCCTCGTTGGGCTCGCCGGCCATGAAGAGCTTCGTCATCGGGATGAACAGCCCCTCCTCGAAGAGCTCTCGCGCGTCGGCCGAGAAGGGACGCCCGCCGATGTCGGCCAGGTGGCAGATGTTGCCGAAGAAGGCGACGACCTGGCCGTTGCGGAAGATGGGCGTGACGATGGTGACGTCGTGCAGGTGGCCCGAGGTCTTCCAGGGGTCGTTGGTGATCAGGACGTCACCCGGCTCCAGCGTCTCCAGCGGGTAGGCGTCGAGGAAGTGCTGGATGCAGCGGGCCATCGAGTTGATGTGGCCGGGCGTCCCGGTCACCGCCTGGGCGATCATGTAGCCGCGGCTGTCGAACGCGCAGGCGGAGATATCCCCGGCCTCGGCGACCGAGGGGCTGAAGGCGCTCCAGATCAGCGAAGTCGCCTGCTCATTGACCACGGCGATCAGCCGGCTCCAGAAGACTTCGAGCGTCAGCGGGTCGATCGATGCGTGCGCCATGGGAACCTCATTCGTTATCTGCCCTCACCCCCGGCCCCTCTCCCAACCCTGGGAGAGGGGAGTGTCTCGTCGTCTCAGGCCCCCTCTCCCAAAGTTGGGAGAGGGGGTCAGGGGGTGAGGGCCGCTCACTCCAACCGGATCACCAGGTTCAGGTGCTCATCGACCGTGGCGTGGCCGCGAGGGCCGACAACGACGGTCGACTCGCGCTCCTCGACGACGGCCGGGCCGTCGAAGCAGTCACCGGGCCGGAGTTGATAGCGGTCGTAGATCGGCGTCGGGTGGAAACCGCCAAGCTCGGGGAAGTAGACCGGCCGCTCGCCCTTCTGGCGTGCGCCGCCCGATTGCTCCTGCCGGCGCAGACGCAGCTCGGGCTCCGGGCCGGACACCAGCACCCGCCAGCTCATGATCTCGATCGGCACGCCGGGCCGCGCGCGCTTGTAGAGGTCGCGGTAGACAGTCTCGAAGGCGCGCAGCACCTCCGCCTCGCTCTGCGGGCCAAGCACACCGAGGGGGATCGGCACGCTGATCTCGTGCGCCTGGCCGAGCAGGCGCATGTCGGCCGTGCGGGTCACGGTCACCTGATCCTCCGGGACGCCCGACGCGGCCAGCAGCGTACGGCCCTCGCCCTCCATCTCGGCGTACAGCGCGTTGATCGTGTCCCAGTCCACCTGGTCGAGCCGGGCGTAGGCGCTGCGCACAAAGTCGAAGGCCAGCGGCGCCGCCAGGAAGCCGATCGTGGAGCCGACGCCCGCGGCGAAGGGGCAGAGGATCTGCCGGACACCCAGGATCTCGGCCACCCGGTAGGCGTGCACCGGCCCGGCGCCGCCGGAGGCGAACAGTGGGTAAGCACGCACGTCCTTGCCGTGCTCGACCGCGTGGATGCGGGCGGCGCTCGCCATGTTCTCGTTCACCAGTTGGTGGATCGACCAGGCCGCCTCGATGACCGACATTCCGAGCGGCCGGGCGATCTCGCGCTCGATCGCCTCCTCGGCCGCCTCACGGCTGATGTGCATCTCGCCGCCGAGGAAGAAGTCCGGGTCGAGGTAGCCGAGCACCAGGTCGGCGTCGGTGACGGTCGGGCGGGTGCCGCCCAGGCCGTAGCAGGCGGGGCCGGGCTGCGAGCCGGCGCTGTCCGGTCCGACCTTGATAAGGCCGAACTGGTCGATGTGGGCGATCGACCCGCCGCCCGCGCCGATCTCGATCATCTCGATCGACGAGGCCTTGATCGGCAGGCCGCTCCCCTTCTTGAAGCGGTAGACCCGATCGACCTCGAACTCGGTCGTGATCATAGGCCGGCCGTTGTCGATCAGGCAGACCTTGGCGGTCGTGCCGCCCATGTCGAAGGCCAACAGGTTCGGCGTGCCCACCAGACGTCCGGTATAAGCCGCCGCGAGCGCCCCGGCCGCCGGGCCCGACTCGATCAGCCGCACCGGGAAGCGGCGGGCCGTCTCGACCGTGCAGATGCCGCCCGAAGAGAGCATGATCAGCAGCCGTGCCCGTGAGCCAAGTTCTGTCAAGCTGCGCTGGAGGCGGTCCAGGTAACCCTCGACGATGCGTTGCACGTAGACGTTGGCCAGCGTGGTCGAGGTGCGCTCGTACTCCCGGATCTCGCCCACCACCTCAGAGGAGAGGGAGATGCGGACGCCGGGCAGGCGCTCGGCCAGGATGGCGGCGACCTGCCGCTCGTGCTCCGGGTTGCGGTAGCTGTGCAGGAAGCAGATCGCGACCGCCTCGACCCCTTCGCGCCGCAGGCGCTCGGCCAGCGCCTCGACCTCGGCCGGGTCAACCGGGCGGTAGACGGTGCCGTCGGCCAGGAGCCGCTCGTCGATCTCGAAGCGCAGACGCCGGGGCGCGATCGGCTTCGGCCGCTCGATGAAGATGTCGTACATGTCGAAGCGGTGCTCGCGGGCGATCTCGATGGCGTCGCGGAAGCCCTTGGTGGTCACCAGCGCGGTCTTGTCCCCCTTGCGCTCGATGATGGCGTTGGTGACCAGCGTCGTGCCGTGGATGACGGCCTGGATCTGCTCGGCCGGCGACCCGGCGAGTTCCAGTCCCTGGATCAGGGCGCGGCGCACGCCGACAGCCGGGTCGTCGGGGGTGGTCAAGGTCTTCGCGACCCAGAAGGTGCCGGTTCGGTCATCGACCACGATCAGGTCGGTGAAGGTTCCCCCGATATCGATACCGACACGCAGTCTCCGGTCCATTCCCTACTCCTCGAGTGCTCCGACCACCGTGGTGCGGCCTACGCGGCCTTACCCCTCCCCACTTCGTGTCATCCTGAGCGGAGCCGGGGCGGTGAGAGCCGGCCCGGCGGCTCCCTCAGAGTCGAAGGTTCTCGCGTCAGATCCACCATTCAGCGGAAAGATCCTTCGCTGCGCTGCCCGCCGCCCCGCGGCGGCCGGCTCCGCTCAGGATGACATCGGCCCGACGGAGCGGTGACGGCGCATGATGCTGGCAAACGCAGCGACTCGTGCTCCCGGGCCCCATGACCCCAGCCTGTCCTTGCATCCGGGACTCCTGGGCGGATCGGGAGGCAACTAGAGTCCGAGGTAGGCACGGCGTACCATCTCGGATTCGAGCAACTCGGCCCCGGTCCCCTCCGCGACGGTCGTCCCGGTCTGGAGGACGTAGGCACGGTCCGAGAGCTCCAGCGACTCGCGGACGTTCTGCTCGACGAGCAAAATCGTCATGCCCTCCCGGGCGATCTGGCGGATCGTGTTGAAGATCTCATCCACCAGCATCGGCGCCAGCCCCAGCGACGGCTCGTCCAGCATCAGGATCACCGGCTGCAGCATCAGGCCTCGCCCGATGGCGAGCATCTGCTGTTCCCCGCCGGAGAGGGTACCTGCGCGCTGGTTCGCCCGCTCCTTGAGCCGGGGGAACAGCGTGAATACCCGCTCCAGCATCGCGTCCTCCGTGGCGCGGGCGCGGCGGGTGAATGAGCCGACCAGGAGATTCTGCAGCACGGTGAGCCGGTTGAACAGCCGGCGTCCCTCCGGCACGTGGGCGATGCCCATCTCGGCGATCCGGTGGGCGGGGAGCCCGTCGATGCGTGTGCCGCGGAAGAGGATCTCGCCCCGGTCGGGGCGGAGCTGGCCGGAGATGGTGCGGATAGTTGTCGTTTTGCCTGCGCCGTTTGAGCCGATGATCGTCACGACCTCACCCTCGCCCACGGTGAAGCTCACATCGTGGAGCGCGGGCACACCGTCGTACGACGCGGCGAGGTGGCGCACCTCGAGGAGCATTAGCCCTCCCCTGCCTCCTCCTGGCGCGGCCGGTACTTCTCTCCGAGGTAGGCCGCGATCACTTCCGGATTCTCGGCGATCTCCTGTGGCGGTCCTTCGGCGATCTTCTTGCCCGAGTCGAGCACCACCACCCGGTCGGAGATCGGCATGACGACCTCCATCACGTGCTCGACCAGCAGCACGGTGATCCCCCGCTCTCGGATGGCGCGGATCAGCTCGATCGCCTGCACGCGTTCGGCCGGCGTCAGCCCGGCCATCACCTCGTCGAGCATGAGGAGCTGGGGCCCGGTCGCCAGCGCGCGGGCCAGCTCCACCCGCTTCTTCTGCGCGATGGGGAGATTCGCCCCCAGGACATCCGCGCGTGGCGCGAGACCAGTGAACTCCAGCACCTCATCGGCGATCTTCCGGGCGGCGGACGCACTGTTGGTCCGCGCGAAGGCGCCGATCATGACGTTCTCGCGGACGGTCAGGTCCGGGAAGGTGCGCACGACCTGGAAGGTTCGCACCATTCCCCGGTGCACCAGGCGCTCGGCGGGCCAACCGGTCACGTCGGTCCCGTCGAAGCGCACGGTCCCGCTGGTCGGCGGAAAGAAGCCGGAGATGCAGTTGAAGAGCGTGGTCTTCCCGGCGCCGTTGGGGCCGATCAGCCCGACGATCTCGCCGCGATCGACCTGGAAGGTGACCTCATGGTTCGCGAGCAGGCCGCCGAAGCGCTTGGTGACGGCATCGATCTCCAGCAGTGCCATCAGCCCCGCTCCTCCTCGTAGCCGCCGAGCAGCGGTGCCTCCTCCCGCGCAAGCGCCTGCACTTCGGAGGGGGGCGCCGTCGGGCGCGGGCCACCGCGGTGCCGCAGCCGTCGCACCAGACCCATCAGGCCGTTCGGCTGAAAGATCGAGATCAGGACGATCAGGGCGCCATACATGATGAGGTCGATGGCGTTGCCGCTGCCGCCGAGTTGCTGCCGGGTCAACTCCGCGGCCGGGATGAGCACCGCCGCGCCTACGAGCGGCCCGGCGACCGTGCCGACCCCGCCCAGGATGGCCACCAGCGCGATGAGCACCGACAGCTCGAGGCGCATCGTCGTCTCCGGGTCGATGTAGAGGAGATACTGGGCGTAGAAGGTGCCGACCACGGCGCTGAATGCGGCTGAGATGGCGATGGCGATGAGCTTGTAGCGCAGGACGTGGACGCCGAGCGCGCGCGCCGCGTCCTGGTCGTTCTTGATCGCCCGCAGGTAATACCCGAGTTTGGAGCGGTCGATGATGACCGTCACGACCGTGACCAGGACGACCAGGGCCAGAGCGATGTAGAAGTAGGGCGCCTTCCCCAGGTTGAACTGGAGGTAGTAGAGCGAGTTGGTGGGGCGCCCGGTCTCGATGTCCCGCGCGAAGGGGATGAGCATCCCGGTGGCGCCGCCGACCCACTCCCAGTCGTTGAAGACGGTCAAGACGATCTCCGCCAGGGCGATGGTGGCGATGGCGAAGTAGTGGCCGCCCAGGCGGAACACCGGGTAGCCGATGATGACGGCGAAGATGGCCGCCACGAGCGCGCCGGCCAGCATGCCCAGCCAGGGCGTGACCTCCCAGCGCGACAGCAGCACCGTCGAGGTGTAGGCGCCGATCCCGAAGAAGGCCGCGTTGCCGAGGGAGATCTGCCCGGCGAACCCGCCCAGGATGTTCCACGCCTGCGCCAGGGCCGCGTAGACCAGAACCAGGATCGCGATGTTCAGGCGCGAGTCGCTGCGCAGCACGAGCGGCAGGGCCAGCAGCGCGAGCGCGAGCAGGCCGAGTGCGATCCAGGAGCGTGGGATGGCCCTGAGCGGGCGGGCCGTAGCGGTGGTCATGAATGCCTGCGTCCTCCCCGTGACTCAGAAGCGGCCGAACAGACCCTGCGGTCGGATCAGGACGACGACCAGGTAGAGCGCGAAGACGACCGCATACTTGTACGTGGTCGGTACGCCGAAGAGGATCGGACTCGCCTCCTGCACCAGGCCAACCAGCAGCCCTGCGACCAACGCTCCGGGGACGCTGCCGAATCCGCCGAGTGCCACCACGATGTAGGCCATCAGGGCGAAGAGGATCCCGACCGTCGGGGTGATCGGGTAGAAGCTCGCGAGCACGGCGCCGGCCACCCCGACGCAGGCGCCACCCAGCACCCAGCCGAGGGCGAACATCCGGTTGCTGTCGATCCCCATCAGGCCGGCGGTCGACTTGTCCTCCGCCACGGCCTGGAGCGCCAGGCCCACGCGCGTCCGGGTGATGAACAGATAGAGCGCGACGAATGCCACCCCGGCCAGGATCGCGGCGGCGATCTGTGGCACGCCGAGGAATACCCCGCCGATGTTGACCGTGCCGCCCGAGATCTGGCCGAGCCAGGGCCGCTCGATGGTGCGGAAGTTGGGCGTCCAGAGGTACTGCGCCAGGCCGCGCAGGAACAGGCCCAGGCCGAAGGTGGCGAAGATCTGCGCCAGCATCGGGGCGTGCAGGATGTGGGCAATGATGCCCCGGTAGGTCGCCAACCCCAGCAGGCCCAACCCGCCGACGGTCAGCGGGAGCGAGACCATCGGGTCGAGGCTGAGGAGCACGCTGGCCCAGAACGCCGCGTACATGGCCAGCATCAGGAACTCGCCGTGGGCGAAGTTCACGATCTCCATCAGTCCGAAGATCAGCGTCAGGCCGACCGAGATGAGCGCGTAGACCATCCCGATCAGCAGGCCGTTGGTGAGCGCTTGCAGGAGAAGCGTCGTATCCACTCGAGTCCTTCCGCCGCTGGGAACCGTTGGATCGGCCGGGGCGGGAGACCCCGCCCCGGCGTGCCTCTAAGCTGCTATGCGCCGCGCTGATCCCACGGCTGCAGGGGGTAGCTCGGTTCTACCGTGGCGACGTCGAAGGGATACACGGTGCGGTACTCGCCGTTCTGAATCTGCACGATGATGCCGCCCCCCAGGATGTTCTGGTGCGTCTCGTCGAACCGGACCCCCTGCCAGGGCATGATCGTGTCGTCCGGCCCCAGGTCGGTCGCCTCCAGTGCCTCGCGGATCGCATCCGGCTCGGTCGATCCGGCCCGGTTGATCGCATCGAGCAGCACCATCATGGCGGTGAAGCCGCGTGCCGGCACGTCGTGCATGTCCTTGCCCGCGATCTCCCGGTACATTTCGTTGACTTTGGCCGCGGCCGGCTTGATCTCGGTGATATCGATCGAGAAGGCCGAGCGGGTGGCGATGCCCTCGGCGAAGGCAGCGCCGACTCCCTCGATGAAGGCCGGGTCGGAGTAGCCTGCGTCCTGAGCCACGATCATCTTCGGGAGGTACCCCTGCTGCCTCGCTGTCTCGATGGTGAGGATCGCGTCGTTTGTGTAGGAGGCCGGACACAGCACGTCGGCGCCCTGCGAGCGCAGGGCCTGCACCTCACTGGTGAGCGCGGTGGTGTTGGCCTTGTACTTCACCTCACCGACGATCTGGAGCCCGTGTGCCTCGGCCTCGTCGGTGAGGGCCTTGGCGCTGTTCACGCCGAAGTCGGTGTCCTCGTACAGCAGCGACACCGTGCTGACGTCGGCACCCTTCTCGTCGGCCATGGCCCGGATGAACGCCATGATGGCCTTGGAGAAATCGCCGTCGTGGGGCGAGGTGCGGAAGAACCACTGGTAGCCGCTCTCGGTCAGCGCCGGGGAGGACGATTCGCCGTTCATGAAGGGGATGCCGGCCCGCTCGGCGACGGCGCTGGCCGTCTTGGTGACGGCGCTCTGGTAGCAGCCGAAGAGGGCGACAACGTTCTCCTGGTTGATCAGCCGCTCGGCCTCCGACTGGCCGACCTCAGCCTTGCCCTGGCTGTCGGCGAAGACCAGTTCGACCGTGGCTCCGCCCAGGTTGGGCAGCCCGGCCGTTGCTGCCAGCGGCAGGGGGAGATCGGGTGTCTCCTCGTTGACGATTTTCACCGCGAGTTCCACCGCGGCCTTCTCATCGGCTCCGACGCTGGCAGCCACGCCGCTGAGCGGGAGGATCACGCCGATGCGGATTGGGCCAGACGGAGTGGTGCCGCCCTGAGTGCTCGGCGAGGCAGCCGGGCTGCCACTCGAAGAGGCGCCGGAGTCGGCTGTGGTTGCAGTCGGAGCCGGCTGGCTCCCGCCGCCGCCACCGTCGTCGCTCACCGAAGCCTCACCGCAGGCCGCCAGCAGGCTCATAGCCGGCACGGCCGCACCGGCGGCAAGCAGGCGCAGCAGTCGCCGCCGCGAGAGCCGCCCGTCGAGCGCCTTACCCCCGATCCCCTGTGCTGCACGCTCGTGGTCCATCGTCCCTCCTCGCTCTAGATCGTCTTCCGGACCGATCGAACCGCTCGGGATCTTCTCCTGGTAGTGTTGGCCTTAGAGCACCGCCAGTGACGCGACGGGAACGTCGGTGATGAACATGTGCCCGGGCGCGTGGGTGATCATCAGTTCCGGCCGGGCGTTCATCGCCACTGCCTGCGGGGTCACCCCACACGCCCAGAAGACGGGGACGTCGCCCGGCTCGATGACCGGCGGGTCTCCCCAGTCCGGGTGCGCCAGATCGGTGATGCCGAGCACCGCCGGGTCACCGATATGCACCGGCGCGCCGTGCACCGACGGGAAGCGTGAGGTCACCTGCACCGCGCGTACCACGTGCTCAGGCGGGATCGGCCGCATCGAGACGACGAGCGGCCCGGCGAACGGCCCGGCCGGGATGCACTCCTGGGTCGTCCGGTACATCGGCACGTTGCTGCCGCAGCCCAGGTGCCGCACCGGCACCCCGGCCTCGACCAGCAGGCCGTCGAAGGTGAATGAGCAGCCCAAGAGAAAGGCCACGAGATCGTCACGCCACAGGTCGAGCAGGTCGTCTCGTTCCTCGACCAGCTCCCCGTGCCGGTAAACCCGGTAGCGCGGGAGATCGGTTCGCAGGTCGGCCCCGGGGGCGACGCGGGCCGGCTCAGGGGAGCCGGGGTCGGTCACGTCGAGCAGCGGGCACGGCTTGGGGTTGCGATGGCAGAAAACGAGGAAGTCGTAGGCGAGGTCGCGTGGCAGGACCACGAGATTTGCCTGCGCGTAGCCCGGCGCGATCCCGGACGTATGGCCCCGCATCTGACCGGAGCGGATCGCCTTCCGGGCCTCGCTGGGTGTCGCGAGCGACTGCGTCGATGATGCCACGCTGGAGCTCCTCTACCTGATCCACCCGCGCACCCGGTCACGCCGGAAACGGTCGGATGGGGCTCGGAAGCCCTCCACGCGGCGCGGCAGCGTGGACCACAAGGGTTGGATGAGTGACGGAAACAGTAGGCGTGCCGAACGCGCAGGTATCAGTCAATTGTTAGGTCTGTCCCAGAATAGCACCGCGCCGCGAAAGCCGTCAAGACGCGAACAACGCGGTGCCGCACCGGCCCGGCAGTGCTTCCCCGCCTCACCGGTCCGTCGCCAGGACCTTCAGGCTATGCCTTCCTAGGTAATTTGGGTTGGGCAAATAGCCAGGATCTTGTACGGTATCCCGTCAACCCCTATGCTGTCTTCACACGCTTCCAACTCATGCCCTCTGAGGCCAGCAGGGTCTGATCGGCGTGTCGTCTCACAGCGACCATTGCGAAAGGAGGGACGGATTCCCCTACGGGCACGGCGTAGCCGTCGTCCCCGATCGACCGTGTTTTCAACGATGAGGGAAGGGGAGATCAATGGCGCATTCCCGATTCCGCGCGACCGTGTGGACTATCCTCATTGTCATGAGTCTGGTACTCTCCCTCGCGGCGACTGCGGTCGCTGCCCCTTCGGGGCCGGTAGCAGCCCAGTGTTTCGACGAGAGCTTGCCCGTGACGGTTGAAGAGACGCGCCTGGAGGCGATTCCGGAGGGCGGGACGGAGCCCGCCTCGCAGCAGATCCTTGCCCGCAGTGGGTTCGATCGCTTCGTGGACCAGTTCATCACCAGCCTCTGCCGGGCGCCGAACCTGCAGCAGGCCGAGAACATGATCCGCACGCAGGGTACGGCGCTGTGGCGGGCGGCGGTCGACCGCGCTCAGGGGCGCGGCCCCGCCCACGGCGACCTCGACCGCTACGACGACCGGCCGCTCTACTGGGCGCGCCTGAGCATGACCCGGGCACTGCGGCAGTGGGCGCCGCCCTTCCCGCTCAGCGACGAGGCGCGTGCTGAGTTGATCAAGTTGCTCGAGTACACCTCGCGAGGCATCACCTCGGTCGACTTTCCGGCCGGCGCGGGGGTCAAGCGCGTACTTGTCAGCGGCTTCGATCCCTACACCCTGAACCAGGAGCCGCGCCGCTCCAACCCCTCCGGCGCCAGCGCGCTGCAGCTCGACGGCCTGCTCATCAAGACCGACAGCGGCCCGGCCTTTGTCCAGGCGGTGATCTTCCCGGTGCTGTGGGGTGCCTTCGAGGAGGGCATCGTCGAGGACGCCTTCGGCCCTCACCTCATGGAGGGGCCACGGCAGGTCGATCTGATGATGACGATCAGCCAGGGCGGGGCGCGCCAGATGGCCATCGAGCAGTGGGCCGGCAACTGGCGCGGCGGCAGCCTGGACAACAACGACGTCAGCAGCCAGGGCATGATCCCGCTGGCCGCGAACTGGCCGCAGACCCCGGAGCCGACCTGGTTCATCGAGACAACGCTGCCCTATCAGGCCATGATCGACGCCGGCACTGGCCCCTGGCCCGTCTTCCTCAACACGCGCGTGCGCGTCTGGCCGGACCCGAGCAACCCCGGTGTCGGCTCCTGCATCACCCGCCCGGACGGTCCGCAGCCGGGCGACGCCGCCTGCGCCGGCGGTGGCGGCAATTACCTCTCCAACGAGAGCATGTACCGCTCGAACCGCCTGCGGCTGGCGCTCGGCCGGCATGACCTCCCCGGCGGCCACCTGCACATCGCATCGCTGATCTACCCGGAGGACTCGGCGGCGATCACCGACCCGGTGTTCGAAGAGTACCGCAAGGCAATTGTCGACCAGACCGTCGCCCTGGTCGCCGCTGCGGCCCGCGCCGTCCGCTGACCCGCGATCGGTTTCCGGCCTTGACCGGCGCCGGCCTCACCGTTTCGGTGGGGCCGGCGTCGCCCTTCAGGGCCGCGTTCGCTTCCACCAGGCGGCCAGGGCACACCCGCCCACGACCAGCCCGGTGATCGCCAGCGGGATCCAGATGAACTGGACAGCGGCGTGTCCCAGATAGGCGTAGAGCAAGGTCTGCGGGGCCACCCCGATCGCCGTCGCGGCCAGGAACCGGTCGAACCGGATCCCGGTCAGCCCGGCGGCGAAGGAGACGGCGTCGAAGGCGACGCCGGGCACCAGCCGCGTGATCAGGATGGCGGCGGTTCCCCAGCGGGCGAACCAGCGGTCGGCCGACTCCAGCCAGCCGCGGCCCACGACAGCCTCGATGGGCCCCCGGCCGAGCGCCCGCATCAGCCAGAAGCACACGCCGGCCGCCAGCGTATGTCCAGCAACGCTCAGCGCCCAGCCCCAGCCGACGCCGAAGGCCAGCCCGTTGGCGAACGACACCAGCGACGACGGTACCGGCGCCACCAGCGCCTGGACGACCATCAGGGCGAGGGAGGCAACGGGTGCCCACAGGCCGTAGGAGAGAATGTAGTGCCGCAGCCCCTCCGCATCGCCTCGCCCCAGGATGGCGGCGATCGCCCCAACCTCGGCGCGGAACTCGTCTGAGAGCAGGTACGCCAGCCCAAAGAGGGCCGCGGCGCCGAGCGTGACCACGACCTGGAGCGGCGGGACGATGCGGCGCTTCGCCCCCAGCCGGCGTGCCGCCATGAGGCGTTGTCTGGTGGATGATGCGCCCGGTGCCGGGGCGTTCACGCTGCCCTCTCCTCCCGCTCGTCGCGGTCGCGCTCGTCCATGTGGTCAGCCGACCCGGAGCCCTTTCCCGCTCGTCGCATAGGGGACAAATGACTCCGCCATGTGTCAGGATAGCCTTACAGGTGATAGCGAGGACTGTCAAGGCCGGCGACACGCAGCCCGGTGGCTTGTTCCACCTCTTCGCTACCGGTAAGGGGTGATCGGCATGCCGGGTCTGCCCCGTCGTCGAGCGGGCCCGGCCTAGTGGTCGCGACGTCGCCGGAGCCGGCGGCGCTGCTCCTCGAAGATAAAGCGGAAGATCGCCTCGCTCACCCGCTTGTCGAGATCGACGAATCGGCAGCCGAGTTGCCAGGGGCGCTGGAGCCCGTCGGGGCGCTCCTGGCAGTGCATCACCTCGACGACGGTGTCGAAGGGCGTCGGCGTGGTGGGGAGGGAGAAGACAAGGTGCAGGCGTTCGCCTCGATCGAGGCTGGTAGCCGATTCGAGTCGCACGCCCGTCGCGCTGAGATCGATGATCCGCGCATCGATGGGCTCCTCGCCGTCCGGCGTGATGCGAGCGACGGATTGCGGCCGAATCACGATGTCAAGGCGCACGGCCTCGCGGCGCTGCCTCGGCCGCCAGGGTGTGGTGCGTCGGAGGACGACACGCACGGGGTCGCCGGGCAGCACGCGATCGACGACGGCGGTTGCGACAAGCGGTGCAGCCAGCGTGCGAGACACGACGGCGGTCACGGTGGCACCGGTGAGGCGGGTAAGGTCGTCCGCATCGCTGCCGGATATACGGACGACGATCCTGCCTCGATCGGTGAGCCGCTCTTCGACCTCAACAGCGAAGCTGGTGATGCCGGCAGGGGTCGGCACCTCAATGGTCACGTCGCCGATGAAGAGCGAGAGCGGCAATTCGTCTTGGTGTACCGTCCTGGTGCGCTCGGAGACGTTGCTCATGCGAACTACTCGCCGAAGCGGTGCCACGCGCGCTGCGGGAACAGTAACACGGCGACAGTCCAGGCGGAAAGGGCGCCAGCCGGGACTTTGGTTCGAGTTCGGAGGCTGACGTGCCAGCCAGTGCCGCCGACGGACCGCCCCCTCAGGCGCGCAGGCGGGGGCCGATCACGCGGCGGAACGCTTCCACCTCGGCCCAGGGCAGCTCGTAGCTCGTCGCGGCGGTGTGGGCCGGGAAGAGGAAGACGCGCTCGACCCCGGCCTCTTCCCGCGCCCGCAGCAGCCGCTCGGCGCAGTACTCGGCCGGGCCGAAGAGCCCGAGCCGATCACAGATCTCCTCGGCCTGCGCCTCGGAAATGGACATCGGGTCGTGTCCCGGCGACAGGTCGACCCCGGCGTACCGCAGCCAGTGGAGGTTCGAGCGGCTCGGGTACGCGAGCCACGGCTGCCCGGGACGGAACCACTGCCGCGGCCACTGACACACCACCGCCCGGTCGCCGACCGCGATCGGGGTGATGAAGACCTCCAGAAGTTCCTTCGGGTCGCGCCCGGCGCGCTCAGCTCCGGCTGCCAGGTGGCGCCGGGCGGCGGCCACCATCTGCGGGTCGAGCCCCACCAGCATCACCGCGCCGTCGGCGACCTCCCCGGCGAGTTCCAGCAGGCGCGGCCCGGAGGCGGTCAGCAGTACGGGCAGGGTCCCTCCCGGGTGGTTCCGCAGGCGCACCGGCACGCCCTTGAACTCAGTCGTCTCCCCGGCAAGCAGCGTCCGGATGGCGCGCACGGCCCGGCGCAGGTCGTCGATCGCCGCGCGCGACTCCCCGGCGGCCTCGACCGAGAGGAAGCCGGGGCCGAGGGTAATGCAGGTACGCCCGGGGGCGACCTCCGCCAGCGAGTTGGCCAGCGCCGCGAGCACCAGCGGATGCCGGGTGACCGTGTTGGACGTGACCGGGTAGAGCGACAGCCGCGACGTGCTGGCCGCGGCGATACCCAGCACCACATAGCAATCGCGGCCGATGTGGTGGTGGTCATGGAGGCCCACCCCGTGGAAACCGGCCTCCTCACAGCCGCGGATGAAGTCGATCAAGGCCGGGAGCGGCAACCCCATAGGCACCCGAATATCCACCGCAACGGTCATGGCCTGTCCCCCATTCGGTCTGCACGATCCTCCGAAACCCGCTCGCGACGGTGCGGCGCTGCCCGTTCCGCCTCACGCAATGGCTACCGTCCAGGGCTTCTGTGGCTCGCCCGCATCCCCACTGAAAGGGCGTGTGCGGACGACCCATGCCCGTGGCCGAAGCCGCCGGGCTGACAACGAAAGCCCGCAGAAGCGGGCCGCGGGGAAAAGGTTCACCCGCATAATACCGCGTCCGCGAACTGGTTAGCGCCCGGGGATTTATCCCCGGGCACATGCCGGGCCCTCCACGCCAGGATGTCGGCCTTCATCTATCCCATATCCCAGCCGGCTTTAGCCGGCTTTCCTTGGCAGCCGGGCGGCTTTAGTCCCGGGCACATGCCGCGGTACGGGAACCTTCGCACTACCCACCCCGGGCCCAGACCACGGCGCGAGAACCCTCGCACCACCCCGTTCCCCGCACGGACGTCGGTAGCCAGGTGCGAGCTCCACCACAGCGGGATATCCTCCTCAACGCACTGCGGTGGCGTGAACCCGCTGTGTGGCGAGTGTGAAACATTATGTCTTGACACCGCCCCTGCCCGCCCCTATAGTCGCTTGCAGAGCCTCCACGTGAACTGCGGTTTGCGGAATCATGAGAGGGACACGGGTCTGTAATGTGTCCCGATCTCGCCCCCAGCTATGATGATATGGCGTGATAGCAGTGCAGGAATGCTGCGCTCCACGGCCGGCATCAAGCCCTGGTCCGTGGTTTCGTGGACACACGATGCGGCGCGTTCCGCTCCATCATGACCCATGCCGCGCCGTGCGCTGCCTGCGCGTGAGGCTGGCGGCGCCGGGCCGGTGGGAGGAGGTGCTCACGACCACCGAAGGAGGACGCGGCCTGCCGTGCGGCTGGCGCCAAGGGTGCCCCCACGCGGGACGAGCCTGGCCGGGTTGGCTGGCAGCCGTGCGTTCCGGTTCTGTGGTGTACCCACCGTCCAATGGGGGGGAGCGATACCGTGACGCCACGCATGCCTTTGCGCCTACTGACCTTCTTCAGCCTCCTTGCCCTGGTCCTGGTCGCGTGCGGCGGAACAGAGGGTGCACCCGTCACGCCGACCGAGCCGGCGGGCGGGGCAGGATCCGGGGCGGCAACCGCCCCGGCGTCGCCGGGTGCCGGCGGCGAGGATCCGATCATCATCGGCGCGGCCGTGCACCTGACCGGCTGGATGGCCGCCTACGACACCCCGCCCCTGATGGGCGCCCGGCTCGCGGTCAAGCAGATCAACGAGGCGGGCGGCGTGCTGGGCCGGCCGCTGCAGTTGATTGAGCTGGATGGGAAGACTGATCAGGCGACGGTCGGCAACGCGGCGATCCAGTTGATCGAGCAGGGCGCCGAGGTCTTGATTGCTCCCTGCGACTTCGACTTCGGTGCGCCCGTCGGCCGCGCCGCGCAGGACGCCGGGATCGTCGGTCTATCCACCTGCGCGTCGTCCCCGCTCTACGGCTCGGAGGCGCTCGGGGACATGCAGTTCACCGTCTCGATGTGGAACCAGACGATGTCGGCGGCGGCAGCCCAGTTCGCGTGCGTGGACATGGGCTGGACGACCGGCGCCACGATCGTTGACACCACGACGGAGTACACCCAGTCGCTGGGCGAGTACTTCGTCGACGCGTTCGAGGAGATGGGGTGCACCATCGTTAATGAGGACACCTATCTCCAGGGCGACATGCAGATCGACGCCCAGATCCAGCGTCTCCAGGGTCTGCCGGAGCCGCCGCAGGTGATCCTGCTCTCTACCAACATGCCGGACTACGCCATGATGGTGCGCGAGCTGCGCGCGGCCGGCTTCGACACGCCGCTCATGGGCGGCGACGCCATGGACACGGTCGAGTTCTACCCCGCGGTCGGTCCGGACGCGGGCAACAACATCTTCATCTCGACGCACAGCTTCGTGGGGCCCGGTGTCGGGCCGGCGATGGACGAGTTCCTCGAACTCTACGAGGCCGAGTACGGGGGACCGCCGGAGACGGCCTTCGCGGTGATGGGCTGGGATACGGTCAACATCATCGCGGAGTCGATCGAGCGTGCAGGGACCACCGACGGTCCGGCCCTCGTCCAGGCGATGGAGGGAGTGACCTTCGACCTCCTGAGCGGCAGCCTGACGTGGTCCGATGCCGCATCCGGTCACGCCCCCGACAAGGAGGCCTTCATCCTCGAGGTCAAGAACGGCGAGCCGACCTTCGTCAAGAAGATCAAGCCCGAGTACGTCCCGCCGATGTAGCGGCGAGGCGGCCCGGCGTCGCCCGGCTCCGCCGTCGTCGGTGATGGCGAGGCCGGGCGGCATGGTCGGCTAGAGAGCGGGTTCCCATGACGTCGCCAGCCGATGGTCGCGGGGCGACCGGATCGTTGGTCGCAATCGGGGTGGTCAAGACCTTCGCCGCGCTGCGCGCGGTCGACGGCGTCAGCCTGACCTTCAACCGCGGCGAGATCCTGGGGCTTATCGGGCCAAACGGCTCCGGCAAGACGACGCTGATCAACGTCCTCACCGGGATGCTGCACATCACGGCTGGGGAGGTCTGGGTCAATGGGACCAACATCACCGGGTGGGCGCCGCACCGGATCGCTCGGGTCGGGCTTGCCCGCACCTTCCAGGTGGTGCGGCTCTTCCACGAGTTCAGCGTGCTGGAGAACGTCGAGGTCGCGGCCCTGAGCTCCGGCCGCATCCCGCGGCGGGAGGCGACGGCGCGTGCCTGGGAGGCCCTGGAGCGGGTCGGCATCGCGCACCTGGCGCCCTGGCCGGCCGCGGCGCTGCCGCAGGGCGAGGAGCGCCGCGTCGAAATCGCTCGCGCGCTGGCGACCGCGCCGGAGTTCCTGCTCCTGGACGAGCCGGGCGCCGGGCTTACCGAGCCGGAGGTCGAGACGCTCCTGGCGACGCTCTCGACCATCCGCCGGGACCTGGGCTGCGGCATCCTGATCGTCGACCACGACATGCGTCTGATCATGCGGCTGTGCGACCGCATCCACGTGCTGAACTACGGGCGCACGATTGCCGAGGGAACGCCCGACGAGGTCCGCCGCGAGCCGGCGGTCATCGAGGCGTACCTTGGCGCCTCGGCTGAGGCGGGTTGAGATGCTGGCGGTAGAGGACCTCCACGTCCGCTATGGGGCGATCAATGCGCTCAACGGCATTTCCCTGCACGTCGACGAGGGGGAGATCGTCGGCCTCATCGGCGTGAACGGTGCCGGGAAGAGCACCACGCTGGGCAGTGTCGCCGGGATCGTCCGCCCATGGCGGGGGGCGATCCGCTTCCGCGACGTGTCGCTGCTGGGCCAGCCGCCCGAGGCAATCGTGCGCCGGGGCATCGCCCTCGTCCCTGAGGGACGCCGGATCTTTCCCGGCTTGACCGTCGAGGAGAACCTGCGTCTGGGGGCGGCGGTGCGGAAGGATCGGGCCGAGATCCAGCGCGACATGGAGCGCTGGTGTGCCTTCTTCCCGATCCTGGGCGAGCGCCTGCGGCGACCGGCCGGGACCCTGTCCGGTGGGCAGCAGCAGATGCTGGCGATCGCGCGGGCGCTGATGGCACGTCCGGCGCTCATGATGCTCGATGAGCCGTCGCTCGGGCTGTCGCCCAAGCTGGTCGACGATGTCTTTGCCCTCATCGGCGAACTCCGCGACCTCGGCACGACGATCCTCCTGGTGGAGCAGAACGTGGAGAAGACGCTGGCGCTGGTGGATCGAGCCTACTTGCTCAACGCCGGCCGGGTGGAGTTCGCCGGACCGCCTCGCACCTTGCGCGAGCACGCGGATATCGAGAGTGCCTACCTGGGGCGCCACGACGGTCGCGGCCCCGAGTCCGGGCCGGGTTAGCGCCGGCGATCGGCACAGGAGCGTGTACGTTGAATGACATCGTCCAGTTCGTCGTCTCGTCGCTCTCCCTCGGGGGGCTGTATGCCCTGATGGCGCTCGGGCTCGTCATCGTCTACGGCATCCTGCGGCTCATCAACTTCGCCTACGGCGAGCTGGTGATGGTCGGTGGCTACTCCCTGCTGATCCTGGGGAAGACCGTCTGGCCCTGGATCTTCGTGGCGGCGCTGAGCGTCGCGATGGCGGTGCTGGCGAGTGTGCTGATGGAGCGGGTCGGGTTCCGCCCGGTGCGCAATGCCTCCCCGACCACGATGCTCATCACCTCGTTCGCCATCAGCGCCCTGCTGCAGAACATCGCCTTGCTGACCGTGTCGCCCCGGCCGCAGGCCGTCCGCCTGCCGGGCTTCTTCGTGCAGACCCTGACCATCGGCGGCTTCCGGGTCAAGGCGGTCGATCTCATCAGCCTGGCGGTCAGCCTGATCCTGCTCGGCGTGCTCACGGTCTTTCTGCGCCGCACGATCATGGGCATGGCGCTGCGCGCATCGGCGGACGACTTCACCATGGCGCGGCTCCTCGGGGTGCGCGCCAACGGGGTGATCGCCGTGGCCTTTGCAATCAGTGGCTTCATGGCCGGCATCGTGTCGCTCTTCTGGGTGGGGCGCTCCTCGCTGGTCGAGCCGGCGGTCGGGCTCCAGCCGGTCCTGATCGCCTTCATCGCCTCGGTCGTGGGCGGGATGGAGAGTTTGAAGGGGGCGGTCCTCGGCGGCTACCTTCTGGGCTTCCTCACGGTCGGCCTGCAGTCGGTCCTGCCCCAGAGCCTGCTCGACTACCGGCAGGCCGTTACCTTCAGCATCGTGATCGTGTTGCTCCTGATCCGGCCCCAGGGGCTGATCGGCGGCACCTACGCGAGGGAGGCCCGGTGAACGCCAGGGCGCTGCACGTACCGCGCTGGGTTGAACGCGCATTTCCGCTCATCGTGCTCGTCGTTGGGCTGCTCGCCATCGCGGCCGGTACAGACCTCCTCGCCGGGCGCGTGTTCCAGCGCGTCGTCACCGTGATGTTCATCAACGTGATCCTGGTCGTGGCGCTGCAGATCTTCACCGGGAACTCCGGCCTGATGTCGTTCGCCCACGTGGCCTTCATGGCCATTGGCGCCTACGGCTCGATCTGGTTCTCGCTGAGCTCGCAGGAGAAGCGGCTGACGCTGCCCGACATGCCCGAGAGCTGGTTCCTGCACCAGGTGCACCTGCCCTTCATCCCGGCGCTGATCGCCGCCGGGCTGGTCGCCGCGGCGGTGGGCGCGGTGCTGGGAGTGCCGTTACTCCGCCTGCGTGATGCTTCCTTTACTATCGCTTCGTTTGCCTGGCTGATCATCGTCCACAGCGTCGCGCTGCAGTGGGACGCACTGACCCGCGGCTCGCGCACCGTCTTCGGCATCCCCCAGTACACGGGTCTCTGGACGGCCACAGGCTGGATGCTTCTCTTCGTGGCGCTGGCGTTCCTGTTCCGCGAGATGCCGCTCGGCCTGAAGCTGCGCGCGGCACGCGACGACGAGGCGGCCGCCTGGAGCATCGGCATCAGCAGCGCCTGGGTGCGCTGGGTCGCCTGGGTCTTCAGCGTCTTCGTCGCTGCCGTGGCCGGGGGCTTGTGGGCGCACTTCATCACTACCTTCTCACCCAACTCCTTCTACCTGCGCCAGACCTTCCTCATCGTGGCGATGCTCATCATCGGGGGGAGCGGCAGCGTGAGCGGCGCGGTCATCGGCGCCGTGGCCGTCTCCCTGACCTCCGAGGCGCTGCGCAGTGTCGAGAACTGGCTCAACCTCCAGCGGGCGGCGCAGACGGCGCTGGGCCAGGTGATCCCGTTCCAGCTTGTCGGCTTCACCGAGATTGTCATCGCCCTGGCGATGATCGCGGTGCTGATCCTGCGCCCGTCCGGCCTGACGCGGGGCAGGGAGATTCGCTGGCCGTTCGGACCGAAGCTCGACCGCCCCGCCGCCGTCGAGCCGACGCCCGAACGTGCCGGGTGGTGAGGGATGACCATGGAACCGCAGGCGATCGGCACCGCGGTGCAGGCGGCGTTCGAGCGCGACGCGCGGCTGATCGCGGACGCGATCAAGATCCGCTACAACCCGCTGGTGATCGACCGCGCCGAGGGCTCCCGCATCTACGATATCGAGGGCCGCGCCTACCTCGACTTCGGCGCGAGCTGGTCGCTGGCGCACCTGGGCTACAGCAACCCGCACGTGCGCCGCGCGGTCGCGGCTCAGCTCGAGAAGACGATGTTCGCTGGGCTGGTCTCCGCCATCAACCAGCCGGCGCTCGATCTGGCGGAGAAGCTCGTGGGGCTTGTGCCGGGCGACTTCCCGAAGAAGGCCTGGTTCGGCCTGTCGGGGTCGGATGCCAGCGAGGCGGCGCAGCGCCTGATCCGGCTGGCAACCGGCAAGCCGCGCCTGATCTCGTTCGTCGGGAGCTGGCATGGCACCACCGACGCCACCATGGCGCTCTCGGGGCACACTGCCTTCGCCGACGTGGTCGGCGGCGCCCACGTCACCAAGGTGCCCTACCCGAACCCCTACCGCAATCCGTTCGGCGGGGATGCCAGCCGGGTGACGGACCAGTGCCTCGGGTTCCTGGAGGACTATCTCTTCGCCACGATCTGCCCGCCGGGCGATGTCGGTGCAATCTTCGTCGAGACGGTGCAGAGCGACGGGGGCGACATCGTCCCGCCGCCGGACTTCCTGCCGAAGCTGCGCGCCCTGTGCGACCGCCACGGCATCCTGCTGGTGGTCGACGACATCAAGGTCGGGCTGGGGCGGACCGGCACGATGTTCTCCTACGAGCACGGGGGCATCGCGGCCGATCTGGTGCTGCTCGGCAAGTCGCTGGGTGGTGGGCTGCCGCTCAGCGCCATCGTCGGGCGGCAGGAGATTCTGGATGCCGGTACCGGGGTGGCGCTCTTCACGGTGTCGGGCAACGCCACGTGCTGCGCCGCGGGGCTCGCCACGCTGGAGGTGATCGAGCGTGAGGGGATCGTCGCGCAGGCAGCCGCCAACGGCGCGTACCTCCACCAGCGGCTGGTCGAGACCCTCGGGCGGCACGACATCGTTGGCGACATCCGCGGCCTGGGCATGATCCAGGGGGTCGAGCTGGTTACCGACCGGGCCAGCAAGGCGCCGAACCAGCCGGCCGCGGCCAAGATCGTCTACCGGGCCTGGGAACTGGGCCTGATCCTCTACTACGCCGGCAACTGGTCGAACGTGCTGGAGATCACACCCCCGCTCATCCTCAGCCGGGAGGAGATTGACGAGGGGGTCGCGCTGCTCGACCAGGCGTTCGCCGACGTGCTGGCCGGTCGGGTCAGCGATGCGGCCGTCGCCCGCTTTGCGGGCTGGTAGGAGGCCGGGGTGAGCGATCCGATCGTCGCCTACCTGCACGAGCACCTCCCGGACTACCTGCGCGACCTGGAGTTACTCGTCAATCAGGACTCCGGTAGCTACGACAAGGCGGGGGTCGATGCGGTCAATGACTGGCTCGCGCACCGGCTGGCGTCGCTGGGCTTCACTGTGACTCGCCACCGGCAGGAGCGGCATGGGGACGACCTGGTCGCCCGCCGCCACGGCCAGGGAAGCGCCCGGATCATGCTGCTGGGCCACGCCGACACCGTCTTTCCCCGCGGCACGACCGCCGAGCGGCCGATGACGATCGATGGCGACCGGATCCTCGGGCCGGGCACCTGCGACATGAAGGCCGGGCTGTTGACCGGGCTGTACGCGGTGGCGGCACTTGACCACGTGGGGTGGGACAACGTAGGCACCCTCAGCTACGTCGTCGTCTCCGATGAAGAGATCGCCGAGCGGCACTCGATCCCGCTGCTGATGGCGGAGGGGCCCAGGCACGACGCGATCCTGACGCTGGAGGCGGCGCGGGAGAACGGCGACATCGTGACCGCGCGCAAGGCAGTGCGCTGGTACACGGTCGAGGCGCGGGGCAAGTCGTCCCACGCCGGGGTCGAGCCTGAGAAGGGGCGCAGTGCCGTCCTCGCGCTGGCGCACCTGATCGTCCAGGCGGATGGGTTGAACGACCTGGCGCGGGGCCTGACCGTCAACCCCGGAGAGATCCGGGGCGGCGGCAACCCGAGCGTGGTGGTCGACCGGGCCTCGGTCCGCTTCGATCTGCGAGCCTGGAGCACGGCCGACCTCGACGCCCTGGCCGGGCGGCTGCGGGCGCTGGTCGACACGGAGTGGGTTCCCGGCGTCACTATGACCATGGCGCTTGAGCCGGGCTCGGACTGCCCGGCGATGGAGCGGACGCCGGGGGTGGCGGCCCTGGAAGAACTGGCCATCGCCATCGCCAGGGAGTTGGGATTCCCGCTGCGCGGGGCGGCCACCGGCGGCGGGTCGGACATCAGCTTCGCGGGCCACCAGGGCACGCCGGGGTTGGATGGGCTGGGACCGATCGGCGGCCTGGACCACGGCCCGGACGAGTACATCCTGCTCAGCAGCATTGTGCCGCGCACGGCGCTGCTCGCCCGGCTGATCCAGGCGATCGGCGACCGCGGAGGGAGGCTGGTGTGAGCACCGAAGCGACGACCGACGTTCCAGCCATGCTCGAGCGCCTGCAGCAGGACGGGATCGAGCACCTCTGGGTGGTGTACCACGACTACAGCGGGCGGGGCATGGCCAAGACGGTGCCGCGCGCGTCGTTCGAGACGGCGCTCACCGAGGGCGTGGTCTTCGCGCTGGCCAACCTCAACATGGACATCGGAGACCACCAGCCGCCGCGCGCCACCCTGCTGGCCAACACCGGCGACTTCCTGGCCGTGCCGGACCCGCGCAGCTACGCCGTGGTGCCGGTCGCCCCGAAGACAGCGCGGATGTACGCCTGGATGCGGGCCACCGACGGCTCGGTGTGGGAGGGCTGTCCGCGGACACGGCTGGACAAGGCCGTTGCCGAACTGGCCCAGGCCGGGTTCAGCGTCCAGTGCGCCTTCGAGCCGGAGTTCTACCTGCTGAACAAAGGGCCGGATGGCGAGTACCACCCGGTGAACCCCACGCGCATGATGACGCGGGACGGGCTGGCGGCCGAGATCAACCTGGTCCAGCGGATCATGCACGACCTGGAGCTGATGGGGCTGCGGATCCCCCAGTTCGGCAAGGAGTACGGGCCGGGGCAGTACGAGGTCTCGACCTACCACGGCCCGCCGATCAAGGCGGTCGACGACTACCTGACGCTCAAAGACGTGATCCGCGACGCGGCGCGTTCCAACGGCTACGTGGCGTCGTTCATGCCCAAGATCTATTCCGACTGGGCCGGCTCCAGCCTCCACGTCCACCTGAGCCTGTGGGATGCCGCCGGGGAGACGGACCTGACCCCCTCCAGCGCGGACAATACCTCGCTCTCCGACCTGGGCCGCCGGTTCATGGGTGGGCTGCTGCGGCATGCCCCGGCTCTGACCGGGCTCGGCTCCCCGACTGTCAACAGCTACAAGCGGCTGCAGCCCGGCTCCTGGGCCCCGGCCAACCCCTACTGGGGCTACGGGAACCGCTCGGCGGTGATTCGCATCCCGGGCGTCGGCACGCGGCGGCACATCGAGTACCGCTCCGGCGATAACTCCTGCCAGCCCTACCTGTTCCTGGCCGGGCTGCTCGCCGCCGGGCTCGACGGCATCCGCAATCAGATCGACCCCGGCGAGCCGTTCGATGGCGACGTCGGGCACCTGACGCTGCAGCAGATCGAGCGCTTGAACCTCGGCTTTCTGCCCCGCTCGCTGGAGGAGGGGCTCGCGGCGCTGGAGGCGGACGAGGTGGTCGCGGGCGCGGTGGGCGAGGAGGCGCTGCGTCACTTCCTGCTGGTCAAGCGTCACGAGCTGGCGCAGTACGACGTCCACGTCCACCCGTGGGAGCGAGACACCTATCTGGAGGTCGTGTAGACATGTTGGATCTAACACAGCTCCCCGTGGTCGACGTCCACTGCCACCCCTTCCTGAACCGGGGGCCGGTAGACGCCGAGCAGTTCACCGACCTGACCGCCTTCGGTGGCGGTTCGCGCCAGTACCTGGAGGAGGGCGGCGTCGCGGTCACCGATGCGGTGCATGCCGAGCTGCAACGTGTCAAGCGCTACACGCTCTACTTCCGGCGTATGCTGCGTGACCTGGCGGCGTTCTTCGGCTGCGCCCCCGACCTCGACACGGTCCTGGCCCACCGTAACCGCGCCGTGGAGGAGGACTACACCAGCTACGTGCGCCGGCTCTACGCCGAGGCCGGGCTCACCACGCTGGTGGCCGACTTCGGCTTCCCGCTGCCCATGCTCGACATCGAAGCGGTGCGGGCCGAGCTGCCGGTCGAGGTCGTGCCCATCTTCCGGATCGAGCCGCTAATCGTCGATCTGCTGGCGATGGACCTGCCATGGGCGGAGTTCCGCCAGCGTTACGACGACACGATTGCCGACGCGCTGCAGCACAAGGGCTACAAAGGGGTCAAGTCGATCATCGCCTACCGTACCGGGCTGGATATCTCGCCCCTGAGCCGCACCCCCGACCAGGGCTACCAGGCGCTGGACGCTATCCGCCGGGGGCTGGGGGGCGGCAGCATGAAGAAGCTACGGGACCACCTGCTCTGCCGGGCCCTGGAGCTGTGCATCGAGTACGACGTGCCGATGCAGATTCACACCGGTATGGGCGACTTCGAAGTCAACCTCGTCTACTGCCGGCCGGCCTACCTGATGGAGCTGCTGCGTTTCCCGGCCTACCGCGCCTGCCGGGTGCTGCTGGTGCACACCGGCTACCCCTACCACGGCGAGGCGGCCTACATGGCCAACGTGCTGCCGCGGGTCTACTGCGACGTCAGCGAGGGGATCCCCTTCGCCGGGCACGCCGCACGCCGCATCTTGAGCGAGGTGCTGGAGATGGCCCCCATCTCCAAGGTGGTCTACGGGTCGGACGGCTACGCACTGCCCGAAATCAACTACACCAGCGCCAAGCTGGGCAAGCAGGCGCTCGGGCAGGTCCTGTCCGATCTTGTGACCGACAACATGCTCTCCGAAGCCGAGGCGCAGGAGGCCGCCGGGCTCATCCTCTCCGGCAACGCGCGCGAGTTGTACCAGCTCGATTGACAGGCACCCTGCCCGGGACTCGGTCGGCTATCATCCCGAAAATGGTCAGCTAGAGCGGCCGGGGGAAAAGCGTTCACATGCCGGCGTTGGGGGCCCGCCATTCGTCGCGTGCCCGGGGCTCAAGCCGCCGGGCTGACAAGGAAAGCCGGCTGATGATGTTTCCAAACTAACTCGGACCATACTCGCCTAGGCACATCGATGCCTGCGGAGCGCTTAGAATCGTGCGTGGGTTGTGTCCTGTCGCACCTCGCAGCGGTCGACGGAGCGATAGTCCGATTCAGTTGTGAAAGACCATAAGCCGGCTGGGGAGATGAAGGCTCAGATCCCGGTGATACGGTGTCCAGCGTCTCGGCCTGTGCCCGGGGCTCAAGCCGCCGGGCTAGGAGGCGAAGCCCACTGAAGGGGCTGGGGACGCTGTATCCGATGGGAGGCCAGACCGGCTCCGCCCAGGCGTGGCCATCGCAGCCCCTTCAGTGGGCTTACCCCATATCAGCCCGGCGGCTTTAGCCCCGGGCACGGGCTGCGGCGCGGGGATCCTCGCACCACCCACGACCCGGCCGATCGCCACCCCAGCCGGCTCTAGCCGGCTTCCGTTGTCAGCCCGGGGGTGAACCCCCGGGCACGTGCCGACTGCGGACACCCATGCAATTCGCCAACCTCCAATAACCCCCGGACCCAAACCACAGCGCGGGAAGCCTCGCCGCCACCTGCCGCTGCGCCGTGCAGGCGTGGCGTCACTATGTGCGCCGCAGTCGATGGCTCCTGGCGCGGTTGGGGCCTCGATTTGGACAGGTGAGATGGACTACCATCAATGATGACCGACATGGCGGGCGATGGCTCGGTAATGGGGAGCATCCCGCTGCCGGTCAGGTCGTGTGTGGGCCGGACTCGACGTGAGAAGGGGGAGCGGCGGGCGTGATCGACCCGATCGTGGGCGTGGCGCTGACGTTTCTCATCGCTATCGGCATCCTGGTCTTGCAGGAGCGAAGCAACTGAGTGCGGAGCGCGGCCGGTGGGCCTGACCGGCGCGTCAGGACCGGGCCGATCCAGGTGCAGGACAACGCAATTGCGCAGAACCCGGCGTCTCCCGCCGGGAGCTCACACCGTGCCGTGAACTCCCGGTGGGTGTGTGCCGGCTGTGAGGTCGTGGATCGACGCGAGCCGGGTCTCCAGGGTCTCGAGGCGCCGCTGCTGACGGACCAGCACGCCGATGTAGAAGGCGGCGGTCTCAATGATCTCGATCTCGCTCGGGAGCAGTTGCCGGTCCTGGCCCACGGTGACCACAACCACCCCCAGCGGCTCGTCCCCGGTCTCCAGCGGGACGGCTGCCCCGCTGCCGCGAGCGGTGGGCAGCGGGAACCGTTCAGAACTCGACTCGAATAGCTCGCACTGACGCTTCATCAGCGCGCGGACCACCGCCCGGGGCGGCGCGCTCTGGGCGAGTTGCGCGGTGCGCCACTGGGGGATGCCGAACGAGGTGCACCACCCCAGTTCCTGCCGCTCGTCCAGGAGGTAGAGTCCGGCGGCGTCCGCTCGGAGCAGGAGGGTCAACCGGCGGATTGCCTCGCGCAGGAGCAGGCGTGACGACCCGGTGACCGGCACCGGTCCGTTCTGCCTGGATGGCGGACCATCGGCGACTGTGACGCTGGCGGGCGACGGGCGTCCCCGGTTCAGAAATCGGTCGAGCTCCGCCGGGTCGTAGCGGCGATGCCCGCCCGGTGTCCGCGACGGCGCCAGCAGCCCCGACTCTTCGGCCGCCAGCAACGTCATGCGGCTGACCCCGAGGTACTGGCACGCTTCCCCTACGGTCAGGAGTCGCCGGCCTCGTCGTGCCATCGGCTCCCTCCTGGTTCTCTCTGACCGCAAACGACGCGAGATCTCCACAAAATCGATTTGCGGCTCCATGTCATGAGTGCTATCGATACTGTAGCAGCGATTTCTTGTTAGTTCCAGAGGCGCGTCGAAACGGATCAGACGCAGTTGCGTCGCCGGGGGATGGCGGCGGATGCCGCAGAGTGCCGGAGGGTACCGGTGGTTACGCCGAACCTCGAGGGCAAGGTCGCCCTGGTGACAGGCGCGGCACGGGGGCAGGGGCGCGAGCACTGCCTCGCCTTGGCGCGTGCGGGAGCCGCCATCGCCGCGCTGGATATCTGCCGCGATCTGGAGGTTCCCACCTACCCGTTAGGCACGCGCGCCGAGCTTGACGCGGTCGTTGCCGCGGTCGAAGACCTGGACCGGCCTGCCCTGGGACTGGTCGCCGATGTCCGGTCGGCGGACGAGGTGGCGGCGGCGGTGGCCGAGACGGTAGCGACCTTCGGGCGGCTCGATATCGTCGTCAACAACGCCGCCATCGCCGGGAGCGGTCCGTTCTGGGAGCTGACCGAGGAGCAATGGGACGCCGTTGTCGACACCGACTTGAAGAGTGTCTGGCTGGTCAGCAAGTACGCGGCGCCGCACCTGCTGAAGCGACCGGGCGGCCGGATCGTCAATATCTCCTCGACGGCAGGCGCGCGGGGGCTGGCGCACTTCGCCCACTACAGCGCTGCGAAACACGGGGTCATCGGGTTGACCCGATCCATGGCCGTTGAGCTGGCACCGTACGGGGTGACGGTCAACGCCATCCTGCCGGGCGCGGTCGCCTCGCCGATGCTCGACGGGCTGGCCGAGGAACTCGGCGTGACCCCCGCCGATATCCACCGAGTCTTTCTCCACCATCAGCTCTTCGAGGAGGTTCTGGAACCGCGCGAGATCACCGAGGCCCTGCTCTGGCTGGTGAGCGACTCCGCGCGGCACATCACCGGGCACTGTCTGGCGGTCGATGGAGGCTGGCTGGTGAAGTAGCCCAGGAGCGGTCAACAGGGAGGGAGCCATGGCTGGCGGGCGCGTAACGGGCAAGGTCGCGATCGTGACCGGCGGTGGGTCCGGGATCGGCCGCGCGGCCGCGCTCGCGCTGGCGCGCGAGGGCGCGAAGATCGTGATCGCGGACTACAACGAGACCGCAGCCCATGCCGTCGCCCAGGAGATCAGCGCCGCGGACGGGGAAGCGCTCGGTATCCGCACCGACGTCTCCCGCGCGGCAGATGTCGAAGCCATGGTGCGGGCTACGGTGGAGCGGTTCGGGCGCGTCGACGTCCTCTTCAACAACGCCGCTGTTGCCCTCGTCGGCCGGGACAACCGCGTGACGGAGATCGACGAGGCGGTCTGGGATGCGGTCCTGGCGGTCAACCTCAAGGGCACGTTCCTCTGCTGCAAGTACGCGATACCGGCGATGACCGCGAATGGCGGGGGCTCGATCATCAACAACGCCTCAATCGCCGCGCTCGTCGCTGAGCCCGATCTCGATGCCTACACCGCCTCTAAGGGCGGTGTCTTGGCGCTGACCCGCTCGATCGCCGCCGGCTACGCACGCGACGGCATTCGCTGCAACGCCATTTGCCCAGGGCTGGTGCGAACGCCGATGACCGCTCCCATCGCGGACGAAACGCTCCGCCGCTTTGAGGAGGAGACGCTGTTGCCGATCGGTGAGCCGGAGGACATCGGCCACCTGGTGGTCTACCTGGCTTCGGATGAGTCGCGCTACGTGACTGGCGCGACCTTGGTGATCGATGGCGGCTACACCGTGCGGTGAGGTGAGGGGGTGCCCCCGACCTCGGGAAAGGAGGTGCCGCTGGTCTCACCCACGATGACTGCCCCGGCAGCCGTTGTACGGGGCGAATGAGGCGTATGTGTCACGGCAGCTAAGCGACCAGGAGGGATCCCATGGGCAAGCTTGACGGACGGGTTGCGTTGATCACCGGCGGGGCCCGCGGGCAGGGTCGCTCCCATGCTCTGACCCTGGCGCGTGAGGGGGCTGACATCGTGATCTGCGACATCGCTGCCCAGATCGACACGGTCCCCTACCCCATGGGCACGAAGGCGCAGCTCGACGAGACAGTAAGCCTGGTCGAGGATCTTGACCGTCGCTGCGTGGCGGTGCAGGCCGATGTGCGCGACGGTGCTCAGATGAAAGCGGTCGTCGACCGAGCGCTCTCCGAGTTCGGCAAGATCGACATCCTGCTGGCCAACGCCGGCATCTTCTCCTTCGGCACCATCGCCGAGATGTCGGACCAGATGTGGGCCGACATGATCGACACCAACCTCACGGGGGTGTTCAACTCGATCCGCGCCGTGCTGCCGCACATGATCGAGCGGCGCTCCGGGCGCATCGTGGCGACCTCCTCCATGGCCGGGCGCGCGGGGTTCCCGAACATCGGGCACTACGTCGCGGCCAAGTGGGGCGTCATCGGACTGGTCAAGTCGGTGGCGATGGAGGTGGCCCAGTACGGGATCACCGTCAACGCCGTCTGCCCGACGGGCGTCGACACCGACATGATCCAGAACGAGCATGCCTACCGGCTCTTCCTGCCGGATATGGAGAATCCGACCAGGGAGGATGCGGCCAAGGCGTTCGCGGCGCTTAATGCGCTCCCGATCCCGTGGGTCGAGCCGCAGGACATCTCCAACGCGATCCTGTTCCTCGTCTCGGACGACGCTCGCTACATCACCGGTAACGCCATGCCGGTGGCCGCCGGCCAGAACGCGAGCAACGTGGTCTAGCGGATCGAGCGACGATGGGCACGCTCGACGGCAAGGTCGCTCTCATCACCGGCGCTGCCCGCGGGCAGGGGCGGGCCCATGCGGCCCGCCTGGCCGCGGCGGGGGCCGACATCATCGCGGTGGATCGCTGTGCGTCGATCCCCGAGGTGCCATGGCCCCTGGCCTCGCCGGATGACCTGCGTGAGACGGCCGCGCTCGTCGAGTCGCATGGGCGGCGCTGCCTGACCCAGGTGGCGGATGTGCGCGACACGCGTCAGATGGAAGCCGCGATCGCCGCCGGCCTGGAGGCGTTCGGCCACATCGACATCGTCGTCGCGAATGCGGGGGCCGGGAGCTACGCCCGGGCCTGGGAGCTGACCGAGGCCGAGTGGGACGCCGTGGTCGATACGAACCTGAAGGGCGCGTGGATCACCTGCCGGGCGGTCATCCCGAGCATGATCGAGCGCGGCGCAGGCGGCTCGCTGATCCTCGTCAGTTCCACCGCCGGTCTCCGGCCCTACGCGCACATGGCGCACTATGTCGCGGCCAAGCACGGGATCGTCGGGCTGGCGCGTGCGCTTGCGGTGGAGCTGGCGCCGTACCGCATCCGGGTTAATGCCGTGCACCCCACCTCGGTCGATACCGGGATGATCCAGAACGAGGCCACGTACCGGCTCTTCCGACCTGACCTGGAGCATCCGACGCGGGAGGATGTCGCGCCGATCTTCCGGACGCTGAACCTGCTCGGTGTCCCCTGGCTGGAGCCGGACGATATCAGCGCCGCCGTCCTCTGGTTGGCGTCGGATGCGTCGCGCTACGTCACCGGCATCTCTCTCCCGGTCGATGCCGGTGCCAGCTTGAAGTAAGGAGTGCAGTCATGGGCAAACTCGATGGCAAAGTCGCGGTCATCACCGGCGGGGCGCGCGGGCAAGGGCGCTCGCACGCCGTAACCCTGGCGCGCGAGGGCGCTGACATCGTCATCTGCGACATCGCGGCGCAGATCGACACGGTCCCCTACCCGATGGCCACCCCGGCGGACATGGAGGAGACGGTCCGCCTGGTCGAGGATCTGGACCGGCGCTGTGTGGCAGTGCAGGCCGACGTGCGCGACGGTGCCCAGATGCAGGCGGTTGTCGACCGGGTGCTCTCCGAGTTTGGCAAGGTCGACATCCTGCTCGCCAACGCCGGGATCTCCTCCACCAGCACGGTGGTGGACATGACCGACGAGCAGTGGCGGGACATGATCGACACCAACCTCACGGGGGTGTTCAACTCGATCCGCGCTGTGCTGCCGCACATGATCGAGCGGCGCTCCGGGCGCATCGTGGCGACCGCCTCCATGGCTGGGCGTGTGGGGATGCCGAACATTGCCCACTACGTCGCCGCCAAGTGGGGCGTGATCGGGCTGGTCAAGTCGGTGGCGATGGAGGTGGCCCAGTACGGGATCACGGTCAACGCCGTCTGCCCGACCACGGTCAATACCCCCATGATCCACAACGACGCGACCTACAAGCTGTTCCGTCCGGACCTTGAAAACCCGACCGCCGACGATGCATTGGCTGCCTTCTCCAGCCTGAACGTCCTGCCGATCCCCTGGGTTGAGCCGGAGGACATCTCCAACGCAATCCTTTTCCTGATTTCGGACGACGCCCGCTACATCACCGGCACTGCCGTGGAGGTGGCCGCGGGCATGAACGCCAGCAACGCTGCGTGATCGACGTGCCGCGCTGAAGGGAGGCGCACGATGGGTAGACTCGACGGGAAAGTCGCCGTTATCACTGGTGGAGCCCGCGGACAGGGGCGCTCGCACGCCGTAACCCTGGCGCGCGAGGGCGCTGACATCGTCATCTGCGACATCGCGGCGCAGATCGACACGGTCCCCTACCCGATGGCCACCCCGGCGGACATGGAGGAGACGGTCCGCCTGGTCGAAGACCTCGACCGGCGCTGTGTGGCAGTGCAGGCCGATGTGCGGGATGGCGCCCAGATGCAGGCTGTCGCCGACCGCGCGATGAGCGAGTTCGGCCGCATCGACATCCTGCTCGCCAATGCCGGAATCGCGGGCTTCGCCAGCGGCGGCTCCTGGGAGCTGACCGACGAACAGTGGCGGGACATGATCGACACCAATCTGACCGGAGTGTGGCAGAGCTGCAAGGCGGTCATCCCCCACATGATCGCCGGTGGTCGCGGCGGGAGCATCGTCATCACGTCCTCGACCGCAGGTCTGAAAGGCTTTGCCGGGACCGGACATTATGTCGCGGCGAAGCACGGTGTGGTAGGGTTGATGCGTACGCTGGCGATCGAGCTGGCGCCGCACAACATCCGTGTCAACACCGTGCATCCGACCGGCGTCAACACCCCGATGGTGGTCAACGAGGCCATGGCGCAGTTGCTGGCGGACAACCCGTCGGCGATTTCCAACCTCCTGCCGGTCGAGATGCTGGAGCCGGTCGATATCAGCAACGCCATCCTGTGGCTGGTATCGGATGACGCCCGCTACGTCACCGGCGTCACACTGCCGGTCGATGCCGGCTTCACGATCCAGTAGCGCGGACGGGACTCGCACGGGTGTGCCCCGCGCGAGTCCCGTCCGCCGACGATGAACGGGGGAAGCCCGAGCATGACAGCGACGGTGCAGGCGATCTATCAGGCGGTGCGCGAGGAGGTCGTCGGCCGCGAGCGCGAGATCACCAGCATCCTGGCCGCGATCAGCGCCGGGCGGGACCTCCTGCTCGAAGGCCCGCCCGGGATCGGGAAGTCCACGATCCTGCGGACGATCACCCGCCACTACGATATCCCGCTGGTGCTGGTGGAGGGCAATGCCGATCTGACGCCGGCCAAGCTGATCGGCTACCACAACCCGGCCCAGGTGGTGCGCCACGGCTACCGGCCGGAGGACTTCGTGCCCGGGCCACTCCCCGACGCCATGCAGCGCGGCGGGTTCCTCTACATCGAGGAATTCAACCGGGTGCCGGAGGATACGCTCAACACCCTGCTGACCGCCATGGCGGAGCGGGAGATCACCATCCCGCGCGTCGGCACGCTGCGGGCGCTCCCCACCTTCCGGATCGTGGCCGCGATGAACCCCTTCGACAACGTGGGCACGGCGCGGATCAGCATCTCGATCTACGACCGGCTCTGCCGCCTCGCGATGGGCTATCAGAGCGAGGAGGAGGAGCGGCAGATCGTCGCCCTGCGCACCGGCAGCGATGCGACCCGCCTGATCGAGGCCGCCGTGGCGATCACCCGCGCAACCCGCGAACACCCGGAGGCGCGGCTTGGATCCTCCGTCCGCGGCGCGATCGATCTGGTGCTGGTGGCCCACCAGTTGGCGGAGATCCGCGGAACGCCGCTCAACGGCGATGGCGCCAGGTTTGAAGACGTGCTGCTGGAGGCCGCGTCGCTGGCGCTCTCCAGCAAGATCAGCCTGCACGAGACGACCGAGCGGACGCCGGAGGACGTGATCCGCGAGATCGTCGCCGGCATCGTCCCGGAGGCGGTCGGTGGGAGCAAGGACGGGGAGTGACAGGCGTGCAACGGCCCCGTGAGGACAACGGGCGCGTCGCGTTCGAAGAGGTCCGCGAGTTGGTGCGCGCGGACGTGGTCGGACGGCAGCGAGAGCTGGAGCAGATCGTCGCGGCGCTCAACGCGGGGCGCGATCTGCTCCTCGAAGGACCACCGGGCACGAGCAAGTCGACCCTGCTGCGCGCCATCGCCCGCGCCTCCGGCGCGCCGTTCATCATGGTCGAGGGGAATGCCGATCTGACGCCCGCCAAGCTCGTCGGGTTCCACAACCCGGCGGCGGTGCTGGCGCACGGGTACCGGCCGGACGACTTCGTTCCCGGTCCGCTCACCGAGGCCATGCTGCGGGGTGCGCTCCTCTACATCGAGGAGTTCAACCGGGTGCCGGAGGACACCCTGAACACCCTGCTGAGCCCGCTGGCCGAACGCAGCTTCGTCGTGCCGCGCTACGGCCTCGTCCGGGCGGCGCCCGGGTTCCGGCTCATCGCCGCAATGAATCCCTTCGACAACGTGGGCACCCTGCGAGTCAGCCAGTCGATCTACGACCGGCTCTGCCGTCTCGCCATCGGCTACCAGAGCGAGGAGGAAGAGCGGGCCGTCGTGCGCCTGCGGACCGGGAGCGGCAACGACTGGCTCATCAACGGCGCCGTCGCCCTCACCCGCGCCACGCGCACGCACCCGGAGGTCCGCATGGGCTCGTCCGTGCGCGGCGCGATCGACCTGGTGCTGGTCGCCGAACGCCTGGCGCCGCTCCGCGGGGTGGATCTCACGCATGCTGATAATGCGGCCAAGGACCTCGTGCTCGACGCCGCGCTGCTGGCGCTTTCCGGCCGCATGCTGCTGGCCGAGACGGCCGAGCGGACGCCGGAGGCGATCGTGCGGGAACTGTGGGAAAACGTCTTCTACTTCATCCCGCAGGCCGCCCGGGGCAAGCATGTCCTGGAGATCGACAACCCGATCGTCGCGCCCACCGGCCGCAAGCGACGCCCGCCGCGGCGTCCGGGGCCGATCGTCCTCCCGCTGCGCCCGGCGCCCGAGCCGGACTCCCTCCCCAAGGCGGGGAAGGTCGAGCAGCCGCCGCGCATCTACCGGCCGGACGAGATCGCGATGCTCACCGCCGAGCGCGGGGCGCGCAGCCCCCGCTCGCGTGCCGATATCCTGCGCGATCATCCCGGCGCTCGGCTGGTGCTGCGGGAGGACGGCCAGTTCGACGACGAGGCCTTCCGTGAGCTGTACCAGCAGGACGAGGGGGCGGCGCTCGCGCTGCTCGGGGACCTCTGGCCGGAGGCGCCGGACGACGACCTGCGAGATCTCACCCGGCGGTTGGCGCTCAAGATCGTCATCAAGCTGGCGCGGCACGACCCGACCACCAACGCCGGCAAGGGGAAGCTGCGGCCCGTCCGCTACCGCTTCAATTCCGACGACCTCGACCTCGACCGCACCATCGAGGAAATCGCCGGCAAGCCGTACCCGGAGTACGACGACTTCTGGGTGCTGGAGCGGGTCCGCGCCCGGCGCACCTACGTGCTCCTGCTCGACGTCAGCGGCTCGATGCGCGGCACCAAGTTGATGAACGCCGCGCTGGCGGCCGCGTCGCTGGCGCGCAACATCCGGGACGATGACTACGCCGTGGCACTTTTCTGGCGCGACGCGGCCGTGCTCAAGGGCGCCACGCAGGAGAAGCCCCTGGCCCGGCTGGTCGATGAGATCCTGTCGGTTCGCGCGCGCGGGCTGACCAACCTGCGGCTGGGGCTGGAAGTCGGCCTGCGTGAGCTGGAGCGGACGGCGACCCAGGAGAAGATCGGCATCATCTTCACCGACGGCATGCACAATCTCGGCGACGACCCACTGCCGCTGGCAGCGAAGTACCCGCGGCTCCATGTGATCGGCACCTCGCTCGAAGACAGCCGCGTCCGCGCCTGCCAGGAGCTGGCGGCTCGCGGGCGGGGCCGATGCGTCTTCATCGAGCGCATGGAGGACATCCCGGCTGCTGTCAGCTACTGCCTGTCGGCGTGACCGGCAGGGCGGGCGCGCCGGTAGTGGAGGTAGGGAGCCATGGCTAGTACGGGTGGTTGGTTCGAGTCCGTCGCGGAGGCGCAGCGCCGCGCGAAAAAGCGCCTGCCGCGATCCGTCTACTACGCGCTGATCGCCGGCTCCGAGCAGGGCATCACGCTCAACGATAACGTAACTGCCTTCGCCGAGTTGGGGCTTCGCCCGCAACTGGCCGATCGCCCCAATACGCGGGACCTCACCACGACCGTGCTCGGCGAGGAGATCTCCTTCCCGGTGATCATCTCGCCCACCGGCGTCCAGGCGGTGCACCCGGACGCCGAGGTGGCCGTGGCACGCGCGTCGGCGGCGGCCGGCACGATCATGGGCCTCAGTTCGTTTGCCAGCAAGCCGATCGAGGAGGTCGTGGCGGCCAACCCGCGGACCTTCTTCCAGATCTACTGGCTGGGCAGCCGCGACGACATGCTCCACTACCTCGACCGAGCCAAGCGGGCCGGCGCCAAGGGTCTGATCGTGACGCTCGACTGGTCGTTCGACACGCGGCGCGACTGGGGGAGCCCGTGGATTCCGGAGAGGCTCAACCTGGAGGCGCTGCTGCGGTACGCCCCGCAGGGCATCACCCACCCGCGCTGGACCCTGTCCTTCCTCCGCCGCGGCGGGCTACCGGACCTGACGGTCCCGAACCTCGCCCTGCCCGGAAAGCCCGCGCCTACCTTCTTCGGTGCCTACGCGACCTGGATGCAGACGCCGCTCCCGACCTGGGAGGACATCGCTTGGCTGCGCAAGCAGTGGGACGGGCCGTTCATCATCAAGGGCGTCATGCTCCCCGAGGATGCCCGGCGCGCAGTCGAGATCGGCGCTGATGCCATCTCCGTCTCCAACCATGGGGGCAACACTCTCGACGGCACGCCCGCGTCGATCCGCGCGCTGCCTGCCATCGTGGAGGCCGTCGGCGACCAGATCGAGGTGCTGCTCGACGGCGGGATCCGGCGCGGCAGCGACGTGGTCAAGGCGCTCGCGCTGGGTGCGCGGGCGGTCATGATCGGGCGTGCTTACCTCTGGGGGTTGGCGGCCAACGGCGAGGCCGGGGTGCGCAACGTCCTCGACATCCTGCGCAACGGGATCGACACGACGCTCATCGGCATCGGGCGGGCTTCGGTCCGTGACCTGGACCCCGACGTGTTGTACATCCCGCCGGATTTCACCCGGGGCCTGTCGCCCGAGCAGGCGCGGCAGCGTGCCCAGCGTGCCGGGATCGCGCCCGAGCCGTCCTGACCGGCTGACTGCGCACGACCTCTCAATGAGCGCCGGCATCTTGCCGCCTCGCGTTCCTCACACTCGTGGACGAGGGGACCGGCGAGATGCCGGCTTTTCCACGGCACCAAGCCGGCGTCCGTAGGACGCCGAGTGTGGTTTCTGCTGGCCTGCTTCGCGTGATGGACGCGGCTTGACGCTTTTCCAGGTTCTTCCTACACTGCCCTCATACCGATCAGCGTGATAGTGGGACCACCATCCCCTACGGGAGATGGGGTCGGAGGCGAGGGAGGCTGCCATGAAGACTCGCGCGGCCGTCCTGTACGGCACTAACCAGCCGTTCCAGATTGAGGAGATCGAGCTCGACGATCCCAAGGAGGGCGAGGTGTTGGTCCACCTTGTGGCCTCCGGCCTCTGCCACTCCGACTGGCACCTCGTCACCGGCGATCTCCCGGTGAACTACCCCATCGTCGCCGGGCATGAGGGAGCGGGGGTGGTCGAGAAGGTCGGGCCGGGCGTGACCGCCGTCAAACCCGGCGACCACGTGATCCTCACCTTCATCCCGAGTTGCGGCCGCTGCCGCTGGTGCTCCTCCGGCCTGACGATGCTCTGCGACCTCGGCGCGGGGATCCTCCAGGGTCAGCAACTGGACGGCACCTATCGCATGCGGAACAAGGACGGCCAGGGGCTGGGCCAGATGTGCCTGATCTCGACCTTCAGCGAGTGGACCGTCTGTCCCGTGGCCTCGGTGGTGCCGATCTCCAAGGATCTGCCGCTCGACAAGGTGTGCCTGGTCGGCTGTGGCGTGCCCACCGGCTTCGGCGCTGCTATCAACCGGGCCGATGTCCAGCCGGGTGAGACGGTGGCCATCTTCGGCATCGGCGGCGTCGGCATCAACGCGGTGCAAGGCGCGGCGGTCAAGGGCGCGGCCAAGGTCATCGCGGTCGACCTGGTCGACTTCAAGCTGGAGATGGCCGAGGAAATGGGGGCGACCCACACCATCAACAACAGCCGGGAAGATCCCGTCGCCCGCATCCTGGAGTTGACCAACGGCATCGGCGCCGACAAGACGATCGTGACGATCGACGTGGTCCAGCCGGAGCACATCGGCATGGCATACAAGGCCACGCGCAAGGCCGGGCGAACCGTCGTCGTCGGCCTGGCGCCGGTGGGGGTGGACCGCATGGACGTCCCGCCGCTCGATCTGGTTCTGATGCAGAAGGAGATCGTCGGTAGCCTGTACGGGAACTCGAACCCACGGGCCGACCTGCCGCGCTACCTTGAGCTTTACCGCACCGGCACGCTCAAGGTGGATGAGTTGATTACCAAGACCTATACCCTCGACCAGATCAACGAGGGGTACCAGGACATGCTCGAAGGTCGCAATATCCGTGGCGTGATCCGCTACCAGTAGGCGCGCGCCATCGGTCCACCGGACCGGTGGCGCTGGACAACCGGAGCGCTCCGTCCGCGGATTGGTGTGCTGTGCTCGCAGCGTGCCGCGGCTATGGCGTTTGACGCCATACCGTGGGACATGGAACGGTCACCGTTGTCTTGTCCCTGTCATCCTGGGCGCAGCGAAGGATCTCGCGTCGGATCGGCCACGCACCGGAGAGATCCTTCGCTTCGCTGCCCGGCGCGGGCGCGCCGACCGGCTCTGCTCAGGATGACGGCGAACGGGTGGCGGCGACAGCGGCGGTGTAGCACGGTACTGGGTCAAGCGCCATCACCGCGGGGGCATGGCATTCTGCATGGCTCCGTGCGAGCTGGGCCGGTGTGGGTGGAGCGGGCGACGACTGGATCTGCGTCGAGTGATCGGCATCCCCATGGACATCCAGCGGCTGTATGCCAGGATCGCGCAGGAGATCGTCGGGCGCGAGGATGAGCTGCAGCTCATCCTCGCCGCACTGGCCGCTGGGCGCGACCTCTTGCTGGAGGGCCCGCCAGGCACCAGCAAGTCGACCATCCTCCGCGCGATCACGGCGGCCGACCAGATCCCGCTCCACTTCGTCGAGGGGAATGCCGACCTGACGCCCGCCAAGCTGGTCGGCCACCATGCTCCCTCGCGCGTCCTCCAGGACGACTTCACCGCCGACACCTTTGTCCACGGCCCGCTGCCCCTGGCGATGCGCGACGGTGGCTTCCTCTATATTGAGGAGTTCAACCGCGTGCCGGAGGACACGCTGAACACCCTGCTGGCGGCCATGGCCGAGCGGGAGATCACCATCCCGCGCGTCGGAACCGTCCAGGCCGCCCCCGGCTTCCGGGTCATAGCGGCCATGAACCCGTTCGACAACATCGGGACCGGCCGGCTCAGCGGTGCGGTGGCCGACCGGCTCTGCCGCGTCCGGCTCGACTACCAGACTGCCGCCGAGGAGCGGGAGATCGTGGCCCGCCGCACCGGCAGTCGCGATCCGTGGCTGGTGGCGTTCGCCGTGGAGGTCGTCCGGCGAACCCGCCAGCACCCCGACCTGCGGATGGGCGCCTCGGTCCGCGGTGCGATCGACTTCGTGCTGATCGGCGAGCGCCTGGCCGAACTGCGGCGTGTCAGCCTCGCTGCCGCCGGCCACGACCCGGAGGCGCGGCGGTCTCTAGTGGCGGCGGCGCAGGCGGCGCTGGCGATCAAGGTCGCGGTGCGGGAGTCGGCGCGGCGGGACGCTGACGATGTCGTCGCGGAGGTGGTTCTGGCGGCGTTAGCGGAGACCCCCGACCCACCGCCCGGTGCGCCCGATGCCGCCGATCACGATGAGGGCGTCGGGCCCGAGGGTACCCAGGTGGACCCCGACAGGCTCGGTGCCGTGGCGCCGGATCGGGCAGACGGCAGCCCGAGGGCTTCCGGCACGCAGCCGGGTCGGGTCTACCTGGGGGATGAGGCCCAGCAGGCCGCGACGCGCCGCCGCGCCGGCCAGCGAACCTTCTACGGGTTCGCCGCGCGGCACCCACACCTGGCGGACCGGCTCCGCGATCCGGTTGACCGCGGTGTGCTGGAGGCGGCGCTGGCCGACGCGGAGGTGGAGCCGCTGGACGTGCTGGCCGAGCTGGTCGATCTCGCCGACCGCGCCGACCTGCGGTCCCTTGCCCGCCGTCTGGCCCGCGAGGTCATCGTGCGGCAGGCTCGGCGCGACATCGGCGGGCGCGGCACCCGTGGCCGGCTCACCAGCGTCCCCTATCGGGGTGAGGCGGGAGATCTGGATCTGGAACGATCGCTGGAGCGGCTGCTCACCACGCCGCGACCGGCCGACGAGGACCTGTTCGTCCTCGAGCGGCGGCGACGGCGCCGGGCCTACGCCCTGATGCTCGACATCTCCGGCTCGATGAAGGGCGCCGCGATCTTCCAGGCCGCCCTGGCGTTGGCTGCCGTCGCCGTTCGAGTTGCCTCGGACCCCTTCGCGGTCATCGCCTTCTGGCGCGATGCGGCCGTCCTCAAGCGGCTCGACGAGTCCGTCCCGCTCGACCTCCTGCTCGACCGGGTCCTCTCGCTCGGCGGACGAGGATTGACCGACCTCGGACTCGGCCTGCAGGCGGGGCTGGACGAACTGGAGCGGGCCGATACCCAGGAGCGGATTGGGCTCCTCTTCAGCGACGGCGTGCAGACCGCCGGGCCGCCGGCCGCCCGGATCGCGGCTGCGTTCCCGGTGCTCCACGTCGTGGCCACCGGCCGGAGTGCGGAGTCGATCGCTGCCTGCCAGCGCCTTGCGGCCATCGGCGACGGACGCTGCGCCGTCGTCTCCGATCTCAGCGGCATTCCGGCCGCCATCAACGCCTGCCTGGCGGCGTAGTCGTCGTCCCCGCTTTTCCGGGCGAGGGTGATTCCTTCGGGCTGCTGTGCTCCTGGGGCATGTGGCCCGATGATCGACTGGGGACGATCTGAAGCCGCAGCGGCGCGAGCGTGCGATGCCGCGCGCAACCGACCAGCACCCCCACGTTGTAGGCGAGGGCATCGAGCATATGCGCCGCGGCAAAGCGCGGCAGCGAGAGCCGTGGCCGGAGCCTCACCCAATCCGCCACCGCCGTGCCGATCAGCGCGAGCCCGACGGTCGCTCGCAGCCCGCGTCCGGGAGCACGGCGCCCTGCCGCGAGGCTAAGCGCCAGCGCCGGGATCGCGTAGTAGCGGTTCAGGTTCACCGAGCCCCAGTAGAGCGCCGCACCGTAGCCCCGTACCACAGCCCGCGCGACCGACGCCGGCGCCAGCGGCACGCCCTCCCGGCGGGTCCGCCGAACCGCGAGTGCCAGGTCAACCAGAGGAGGCACGACTCCGAGCGGCGCCAGCCGCGCCCTTCTACTCGCGGCCGCAGCTAGCGCTCCGGCCAGCCCGGCCGTGAGTGTCAGCGGCACCACAAGGTAGCGCACGTTGTTTGGGTGTCGTCGCAGCAGTTCCGCTTCCGACGCCGCGTAAGCCGCGCGGCGCCGCAGGAACGGCCAGAGCCGGTCCCGATGGTCGTGCCGGACCACGCCGTCGGGACGATAGTGCACGCGCCCGCCCGTGGCACACAGCCGCCAGATCAGATCGACATCCTCCCCGGTTTCGATGGCAGCGAAGCCACCGGCCGCCTCGAAGCACTCTCGCCGCACCAGCAGGTTGCAGGTCGCCAGGTACGACACCGGGGCACGCGGCCGAACGACTGCCCGCGCCGGACCCTGCCAGAGCGGCGAGCGCACTGCCTCGTAGCGTTGGAGCCAGCCGTCCTCGGCGATCGGGAGCACCGCGCCTCCGGCCGCTACCACGCCCGGGATGGCCAGCTCGGGTGTCAGATCGCGCAGCCAGCCGGGAGCGGGGAGGCAGTCGCTGTCGGTGAACGCCAGCACCTCCCCTCGCGCCGCCGCGGCGCCCTGGTTGCGGCAGGCTGAGGCCCCCTGCCTTGAGGGGAGCCGGATCAGCCGCACGGTGATGCTGCCTGTCCAGCGCGCGACGATGTCCGGCGTCTCGTCGGTTGAGGCGTCGTCGACGACGATCACTTCGAGCCGGTCGCGCGGATAGACCAGCGGGTCGAGCGCGTCGAGGCATGCAAGGATCGCCTTCGGGCGGTTCCGGACCGGGATCACCACGGAGACGGTCGGTGGGTCCACGCCGAGCGGTTCGAAGTACACCGCGCCCTGCTCGGCCAGCCGCTCGAGCAGGCGCAGCGCTGTCGCGGGACGCAGTCCGGCCGCGGCTGCCGCGGCTGCCACCGTCTGCCCGGCCTGGCACTCGGCCAGCAGCCGCAGGGCCGCCGGCCGGACGCGCCAGACCCGGAGCGGGTCGGACAGGGCGACCCACGACCCGCTGGCGCGCTCGACCAGGCGCACTCCCGGCGCGAGCCGGCATCGCAGCACCGCCGCGGCTGCATCGCGAGCGGTTGGTGCCTCCGCTGAGCCGCCTGGCCGTTCCTCCGTGCTCACCGCCTGTTCCGTCCTCCGCGTGGGTATGTCGGCGTTATCCCTCGTGGTCATGTCATCCGGGGCGGAGCCGTCGGCGGCGAGAGCCGCCGACGGCGAAGTCGAAGGATCTCACGTCGGATCTGGTCAGCAGCGGGAGATCCTTCGACTCGGATGGAGCCGCTGCCCGCCGCACCACGGCGGACGGCTCCGCTCAGGTTGACATCTGTTCCAGCGCCCACCCGAACATGGTATACGGCGCTTCTGGATAGTCTCCGAGGGTTGACTGCCGCAGTTAGTCGCCGGCAGCCGCGCGGGCGGCGCGCGGGACGCGGATCGGGCGTGGCTGGAGCGTCAGCGGCAGGACGATGTCGGTCGGCCCGGTCTCGGGAGCGAAGACGCACTCGGGGTCCGGATCGTCCAGCGGCGTGCCGGTGAAGTACTTCACCGCCATGCAGCCGCCGTGGCAGCGCCCGTAGGCGCCACACTGCTGGCAGGTGCCGCCGACCTCCCACTCGCGCAGATGCGCGAACAGCGGCGCCTCACGCCAGATCTCGGCGAAGGAGCGCTCGCGCACGTTGCCCGCCTTGAACTCCTCCGACAGCGCGAAGGGGCAGGCGTAGACATCCCCGCGCGGGTCGACGCAGCAGACAATCCGACCGGCGCCGCACATGTTCAGGCCGTCCAGCGGCTGGCCCAGCGCTGAGAGGTGGAAGAACGAGTCGCCGGTGAGCACGTCCGGGTGCGCCTTGAGCCAGTCATAAAGCGCGCGGCTCTGGTCGCGAGTCAAGCGCAGCGCGTGCCACACCTCGCGGCCGCGGCCGGAGGGGCGCAGGCGGGTCACGCGGAGTTGCGCGCCGTAGTGCTGGGCGAGGTCGTACATCGCGTCGAGGTCCGCGAAGCTGCGCCGGGTCACCACCGTGTTGATCTTGAACGGGAAGCCGCGCGCGGCGAGGAGGTCCATCGCTCGGCGTGCCCGCGCGTATGACCCTTCGCCCCGGATCGGGTCGTTGATCTCGGCGGTCACCCCGTCGAGACTGATCTGCACATCGAGGTAGTCGGTGCGGGCGATCCAGTCCGCCGCGGCGTCGTCAATGAGCGTGCCGTTGGTGCTGAACTTCACCCCGATGCGGCGGGAGATCGCGTACTCCATCAACTCGAAGAAGTCGGGGCGCGTCATGGGCTCCCCGCCTCCGACGTTGATGTAGAAGACCTTCATCTCCGCCCACTCGTCGATGAGCCGCTTCGCCTCCTCCGTCGTCAGCTCGTCCGGCGCGCGCCGGCCGGAGGAGGAAAGGCAGTGGACGCACTGGAGATTGCAGGCGTAGGTGATCTCCCAGGTCAGGCAGATCGGCGCGCTCAGCCCGCGACGGAGCAGCTCATACGACATCGATGACTCCTTTGCGGCGCAGCCCCTCGAGCAGGAGCAGCATGCGCGGCACGGCGTCTGCCCCGAGCTTCCCCTCGGCGACGAGGCGGTCGGCGATCTCGCCGACGCTCTCGGTTCCTTCCGATTGCAGGAACGGCAGCAGCCGCGGCTCGATGAAGAAGAGTTGGCGTTCGTGGTAGGTGTAGACGAGTGCGCCGAAGGGCTCAGGACGGAGCGCGGCCGTCGGCGCGAGCGTGATCCGGTCCGTCCGTCTCATGCCAGCACCCTCAGTAGACGCCGCACATCCCGTCGATCGTGATCTCCTGGATCAGCAGCTCCTCCAGCTCCTCGTCGTGGATGTCCTCGTCGTCCAGCAACTCCACGGCGGCGGGATCAACCAGCGCGCTCGCCGCTGCGGCGGACGCCATCTCCATCTGCTCTTCGACCTCAGGAAGGTCGGGGCGCTCAACCATCGCTGCCTCCTTCGGATTCGCTGAACCGGCTCCGATCCGGTGGTGACCGGATTACCGCATGAAGCGAGCCAGCTCTATCCTGTCGTCCTGTTCGTTGGGTACCGATAGCACCCAGGCGAACTGGCAGCAATACATTTCTGCATAGATTCGGTTCTCGATTCGCGGTGGCCAGGCGCGTTGGCGGACCCGTGCGCGGGCGATAGACTCAGGAGCGACAGCGCCGCGCGGACGGCCATCGCCCGCATAGCAAGGGATTCCCGATGTCACTACCGCTGTCTTTTCTTGATCTCTGTCAGATCGAATCTGGCTCGACCTCCGCGACGGCGTTGCGCAACGCCGTGGAACTGGCGCAGGTCGCCGAGCGACTGGGTTACACGCGCTACTGGTTCGCCGAGCACCACAACACGATTGGCCTCGCCAGCGGCTCGCCCGAGATCATGATCGCCCACGTGGCGGCCCATACCCGCACGATCCGCGTCGGTGCGGGCGGGGTGATGCTGCCGAACCACGCCCCACTCCGGGTCGCAGAGGCCTTCCGTCTCCTGGAGGCGCTGCATCCGGGACGCATCGACCTCGGCCTCGGTCGTGCACCCGGCACGGACACCCTGACCGCCTTCGCGCTGCGCCGTTCCGAGGAGGCGCTGCGGGTCGACCAATATCCCCAACTCCTGGCCGAGTTGCTGGCGTTCGACGGCCGGAGCTTCCCCGAGGACCATCCTTTCCGCGCTATCGAGGTCACCCCGGCGGACGTGCGCCTGCCGCCCATCTGGCTCCTGGGGTCGAGCGCCTTCAGCGCGCAGCTCGCCGCGGAGGTCGGCCTGGCCTACTCCTTCGCCGCGCACATCAACTTCGGCGCTGCGATCCCGGCCATGCGCATGTACCGTGAGCGCTTCCAGCCCTCCGAGTATCGGCAGTCTCCGCATGCCATCCTGGCCGTCGGCGTGGTGGTCGGGGAGACCAACGAGCATGCCCGCGAACTGCTCAAGATCGTCGAGATCGGGATGGCTGCGCTTGCCGCGGGGCGCCCTTCACGGATGCCGACCTTTGAGGAAGCCCAGCGTATCGAACTGTCGCCCCTCGACCTCCAGCGGGCGCAGCCGCTGCTGCAGAACGTCATCTTCGGTGATGCGGAGACGGTAGCCGGGCGGATGCGCGAGCTGGCGGAGGAGTCCCAGGCCGACGAGATCATGGTGACCACCTTCCTGCCGAACCAGGCAGACCGGCTGCGGGCAGTGGAGCAGCTTGCGCGTGTCTGGGGACTGCAGCCCGAGGCGTGAGGCTGCGGACCGCCAGCTCGACGGCACACCAAGCCCATGCGGCGCCCTGCGCCATTCCGCCGCGCCATTCGGCTCCCGGCGCCCGTCGCCTGCAGCGGCAACACCGGGTATCCTTCTCGGGCGAACCGAATGGGTTATCCAGGTGAGGGTGCGGCGACAGGATGGATGACGATCAGCGGTCAGGCGACGAACGGGTCGCGGCACAGGAACCGGAGCACGCGGCGCGGCCGGAAGCCGCCATGCGGCCAACGCCGATCTTCATCTCCCCGCGGACTCGCAACATCCTGATCCTGTCTCTGATGGTCGGCCTTGTCCTGCTCGTCCGGGCGGCGCCGACCATCCTCACCATCAGCCTGGGCGGCGCATTGCTGGCGCTCATCCTCTCGTTCCCCACGCGCCTCCTCGAGCGGCTGATGCCGCGAGCCGTCGCCATCTTGCTGACCATGCTGTCGCTCGTGGCGACCCTGGTCCTGGTGCTGCTCATCCTCGTCCCGATCCTGATCGAACAGCTCAGCGGCCTGATCGACTCGATCCCGGATCTGGCTGACGCGGGCGACCGGCTCCTGGTCGACGTGATCGTGGCGCTGCAGGAGCGAGGGTTGGTGTCGCCCGACACCCAGGCCGTGATCGAGGACGTGCGCCAGGGCGCGCTGGAACGCGCCACGCAGGTTGCCGAGAGCCTCCTGGCCAACATCCTCGGAGCGGCCAGCAGCGTGTTCGACCTCGGCGTGAAGACGTTCGGGATCATCTTCGTCGCGATCTACCTCGTGATCGACAGCCGGCGGGTCAAGGCCGCCTACCTGCGCCTGACCCCGTCGCACTACCGCCGCGACGCCATGGTGCTGTGGGACGAATTCGGCTCCTCTCTGTCCCGCTACCTTGGGGGCCTGACCATCTCTCTGCTGGTGCAGGGGGCACTCTCCGGGATCGCGCTCTGGATCCTCGGGGTCCCCTACCCGCTGCTGCTCGGCGCCTGGGTGTCGCTCACTGCGATCATCCCCTATCTCGGCGCCTTCCTCGGAGCCATCCCCGCGGTATTGCTCGGCTTCTACCAGTCGCCGACCACCGGGGTGCTGGTCATCGTGCTCTACATCGCCATCCAGCAGGTCGAGAGTAACCTGCTGACGCCCCGGATCCAGGGGCAGGCGGTCCGCGTGCACCCGATCATCGTGCTGCTCTCCGTCATCGCCGCCAGCGAGATCGACGGCCTGCGCGGTGCCATCTTCGCCGTCCCCATCCTCGCCGTACTCCGCGTCCTCCTCGACTTCCTCGCCGCCCGCGTCCGGGTACGGCCATGAGGAGGCACGCTCACCTGGCATCCTAGCGCTCGTGGTGATCCCGCGGCTCCTTGATCGGGCGGGACCCGAGCTCGTCGATGAGCGCGGCGAACTCGGCGATGGCGGCCTCGAGCACGAGACGGCCCTTCTCGGCGGTCGCCGTCGTCAGGTCGCCGCGCGTCCCGGTTTCGGACATCGTGCTCCAAATTTCCATCATCTTCACCGGGTTCTTGAACGCCGGGTCCGGTTTGCGGCCCATCAGGTCGCTCCAGACGTGGGTTGACATGTCGTAGTGCATGTCGCGCACCGCTTTGTCCATCTGGACCGATTCCGGCTCGATGGCGAGGTAGGCCGACGTCTCCAGCTCGCAGGCGTGGCTGGTGACCTCCGACTCCCGCATCTCATTGAAGACGCGCTGGGCATCGCTCAGCTCCCACCAGCTAATGGCGGCGCAGAGCGTGTCGGGTCGCTCGATGACGGTCTGCCGGGCGATAACCTCGATCAGCGGTCGGTTGCTACCGTGCCCGTTGAGCACGATCATGCGGCGGAACCCGTGGTGCGCCAGGCTGCGCGTGACCGTCAGCCCGTAGCGGATGAACAGGTCCCAGTCGGCGTCGATCGTGCCCGGGAAGTCCATGTGGTGGCCCTCGTAGCCGATCCAGATGGTGGGCATCACCAGGCAAGGGTGGGACGCCCGCAACGCCGCCTGGGTCGCGATGTGTGAGGCGATCAGGACATCGGTGTCGAGCGGCAGGTGGTGCCCGTGCTCCTCCACCGCCGCCGTGGGGATCACCACCACCGCGTCCCGCCGCACGAACTCCTGGATCTCCGGCCAGGTGCGCTTCTCATACCGCACACGGTTCACCATGCCGCCACTCCTTTTTCCTGCTGCTCGCCGGATGACGCGCTCCGGTGATAGCCGAGCCGGCGTATCTGGTCAATACGGAGCCTCCCCCGACGCGCTTTGTCTCGCGATGTAGCACAGGTCTCGTCGCAGCATATCGACGACGTGCCGGGTGGGGCGGGGCATGTGCGGCGGATCGGGCGGGCGCTGAGGCCGGTGCTGGTCGAGGCGTTGGAGGTCGTTCGCGAGTGCTCGTGTGGCGCGGAGACCAGTTGCTACGAGTGCCTGCGCTCGTTCCGCAACTAGTTCTGCCATGATGAGCTTTCCCGCGGCGCGGCGGCACGCCTGCTCGCGCGGGTTCTTCAGGCGTAGACTGGGCTCCAGCCCGGCCCCGGTGCAACAACCGGGGCCGGCTGGGTGTCGGCGAACGTGTTCTACGGAAGCATGTCGGTGACGATGGGGACGTAGCTCTGGAAGGCCTCGGCGTACTTGACGTCGCGGCTCTGGCCGTTGCGGCGTGCGTGGTAGCCCCGTGCCTCTGCGAGTTGCCGGTGGAACTCGATGAGGTAGGTCTGGGTTGGGACGCACTGCATGGCCTTGAGCTTGGTCTCGAAGTCGGCGGTGATGTCGACCAGGATCTCCGGCTTGAACTCGCTCATCTCGGTCTGGTGTGGCTCGAAGCCGAACAGGCGCGGCGGGGCGATCGGCGGGATCTCCGGCATGACCCCGGCGGCTCCGGCCAGCAGCCGGGCTTCGACCGTCGCCTTGTGCACCACCGGGTGGTCCGGGTTGAACGGGTCCTTGTGCCCGTGGGTGAGGATGATCGAGGGCCGGACCTCGCGGAAGAAGCGGACCAGGCGGTCCATGACCTCCGGGGTGATCTCCATCGGGTAGTCGACCAGGTCGAAGAAGTGGAGACGGCAGCCGAGCACCTCCGCGGCGCGCGTCGCTTCCTCGCGGCGAATCCGTGCGACCTCTTCGTACGTCTGGCCCTCGGTGCGCCAGAGGCTGGCCGACTCGCCCCGCACCCCGAGCGACATGATGACCACGTTGACGTCCCAGCCGTGCCGCACGTACTTGGCGATGGTGCCGCCGGCTCGCCAGACGAAGTCCGCCGCGTGGGCGCTGACGACCGCCATGGATCCAGCCATCTGCTCACCGTTCCTTTCCAGACCCGGGGCCATGCCGTGCTCGACCGGTGCCACCGGCATCCGGCTGCCCCTGCATCGCTTCACCTACGTCGTGTGGGCAGTCTACGCGACCTCGACGGCCCCGGGCAAGCGGGCGCGCACCAGCCAGACCATCGGCGCATTTGACTGCGCCCCGGGCCGGGCGGTATTGTCCCGACTGGCCGATGTCGATGCGTGATCTGTCCAGCGAACTCACCGTCCGGTCGGGCAGGGCGAGCGACGCGCCTGCCGCGCTCGTGGGCGGACTGTAGCGGAACGTGGAGGTGGAGCAACGATGAAACCGTGTGTCATCCCGACGATCGAACGGCCGGATCCGGCGGCGGTCCAGGCACTCGCCGGGCACGGCGTCGCCACCGTGCACGAGGCGATGGGGCGGCAGGGCCTGCTCGACGTTGCCATGCGCCCGATCAAGGAGGGCTGGTCGATCTGCGGGCCGCCGGTCACGTCGCTGAACCACGTCGGCGACAACCTGATGATCCACGCGGCGCTCGACGTCTGCCAGCCGGGCGACGTGCTGGTCATCACGACGACCGCTCCGACCACCTGCGGCATGGTCGGCGAACTCCTGGCGCGGCAGGCCAAGGTGCGGGGTGTCGCCGGAATCATCATCGAGGGCGGCGTGCGCGACGTAGCAGACCTGCGGCGGCTCGATCTCCCCATCTGGTCGACGGCCATCTCCGCGGCCGGCACGGTCAAGGCCACGCCGGGCTGGGTGAATGTCCCCGTGGTCTGCTGCGGCGTGCACATCCGGCCCGGTGACATCGTCGTCGCCGACGACGATGGGGTGGTCGTCGTCCCGCGGGAGACGGCCGCGCAGGTCGCCGAAGCCGCCGCGGCTCGCACTGCCCGTGAAGAGGTCACGCGCGGCAAGATCATGGCCGGGGAGCTGTCCCTCGACCTCCACGGCCTGCGCCAGTACCTCGCCGACAAGGGCGTGACCTGGACCACGCCGAAGTAGAGTCCACCCGCTCCACGTTCAACGCAAGATGGAGCACCGGGGCGGTGGCCGCCCCCGGCTCCCCTACTCTTTCTCGAAGCTTGCGGTTTCGAACTTCAACGTGCGGGCGTTCTCGGTGACGGTGCGAGGGGGAAGGAGTCGCAATGATCTCGCGCCGTAGCTTCCTGACGCTCATGGCCTCCCCTGGTCTCGGCACCCTCCTGGCCGCGTGCGGGGGGAGTTAAGCCGCACTTGGAGTACCGGGGAGCCGCAGCCGAGACACACGACGAGAGGGGAGAGCCGTGGCTACCCCACGGTCATCGATCGACATCACCCGGCCGACAACGAACGCCCTCGAGATCCAGAACCTCTCGAAGGCGTACCAGATCCCGGTGATCCAGGACCTGACCCTCGCCGTGCAGCAGTCCGGGCTGGTTTGTCTGCTCGGCCCGAACGGCTGCGGGAAGACGACGCTGCTGCGCGTCCTCGCCGGGATCGAGAGCCCGAGCCAGAGACACATCCGCTTCAACGGGCAGGCCGTCGAGCTCTCCAGCAACCACGACCACTACATCAGCGTGGTGTTCCAGGAGCCCCGGCTCTTGCCGTGGAAGTCCCTCCTCGACTACGTGGTGCTCGGCCTCAGCGCGCGGCGTGCCGCGCGCCGCGGCCCGGCAGACTGCAGCGCGCTAGCTGCAACTCGTGGGGGTCACCGGCTTTGAGCACTACTACCCGACGCGCCTCTCCGGTGGGATGCAGCAGTGCGCCGCGATCGCGCGGGTTCTGGCGGTCGAGCCAGAGATCCTGCTGATGGACGAGCCCTTCAGTGCACTCGACCCGGAGAACCGCCAAATCACGCTGGACGAGCTGGTCGGGATCGGGAAGGAGACCCGCAAGACAATCCTCTTGGTCACCCACCGCATCGACGAGGCGCTGCGGATCGGCACCCGGGTGGTGCTCCTCACCGCGCGGCCGGCCAGCGTGCTCGCCAGCTTCAACCTTGCGGACCACGTTGACCGGCGGGGCCTCACGACACGCTGCTGGATCTCTTCTGGGCACAGGTGCGGCTCCAGCGGCAGCACCGCGGCGACGCCGGCACTGCGTGATCGCGTCCGCAGTCCGCGCCACGGAGAGTAGCGCAGCCGATACCCGGACCGCCGTTCGCCGCCGCTGCGGTGCTCCTGCGTCCCGAAATCCCCGTTTCTTTCGGTGTGGCGGGGCGCATCTGAGCGAGCACTACAAGACCGCGATCAAGAGCGCCATCCTCAGAGGACGCCCGGGGGAGCCGCGGGACATCGCCAACGCGGTGGTGATGCTGGCATCCCCGCTGGCTGACTTCGTGACTGGCACTACCCTGGTCGTTGATGGTGGCAGCAGCGCCGGGCGAGCGCACCTGCGGCCCACCGGCGATTAGCCGAGGCAGCCCGCTGCGCACCGTGGCGGGAGAAGCGCAGGCGTGATGTCAGGCCGGCCTGCTAGAGGAGTGAGGAGCCAACGTGACAGCAAGGTTAGCAAACAAGCGGGCGATCGTAACGGGGGCGGGCCGCGGGATTGGTCGAGCGATCGCGGCGGCCTTCCTTCGCGAAGGTGCGCGGGTGGTCTTGAACGACATCAACGCGTCACTGCTCGAAGAAGCGGTCGCCGCGCTCGATCCCGACCCCCAGCAGTATCGAACTGTCACGGCAGACGTGTCGGACCCAGTCGCCGTGCGCGAGTTGGTCGCGCAGGCGCGCGAGGCCTTCGGCGGCGTCGACGTGCTGGTGAACAACGCAGGCATCGGTGGCATCGGCAAGACACTCCTGGAGCTGTCGCTCGATGAGTGGCACCGGATGATCGAGGTCGACCTCACGAGCGTCTTCCTGTGCTGCCAGGCCGTCGTTCCCTTGATGATCGAGCAAGGGCGAGGGAGCATCATCAATATCTCGTCCATCACCGGCGTCGAGGGGACGGCCGGCAGCATTCCGTACGCGGCGGCGAAGGCGGGCGTCATCGGACTGACCAAGTCGCTGGCGAAGGAGGTCGCCCAGCATCGGATCAACGTCAACGCGATCGCGCCGGGTCTAATCGACACCGAGATGTCGCGCGCCCGCGGTCAAGAGCAATCCCGAAAGGCCGTCCTCTGGCCGCGCATCGGCCAGCCCGAGGATATCGCCTGGCTCGCCGTGTACCTCGCCTCGGACGAGTCAGAGTTCATGACCGGGCAGGTGCTCGGTATCAACGGCGGCGCGCGGATGTGAACGATGAACAGGCCGATACCTGGCCTGTAGAGCGCGGGACGTCCCGGTCAAACGTGATCGGCACGTCATGGCAGAGTCTTGACCCTCTACCCGTCCGTCGACGTGGCCGAAGCTAACTGACGACCCGGAGGTGCGCTGTGAGGCTCCTCGCTCATGCCGCGCCCGCATCACGCTCTGGGGCCGGACCGCATGCCACGATGCCGGGGAGCGAGCGCGTCTCTGATCCCGTCGCCTACAAGATTGAAGCCGAAGACGGCCAGCATGATTGCCAGTCCGGGAAAGATCGAGATCCACGGGGCGCGCTCGACGAACGGCCGGCCCTCGTTGAGGATCGCTCCCCAGGCCGGGTCCGGCGGCTGCGCACCGAGCCCCAGGAACGAGAGCGATGCTTCGGTCAGCAGCGCGAAGGCCAGGGTAACCGTCGCCTGCACGATGATTGGCCCGACGACATTCGGCACGACGTGTCGCACGAGGATGCGCGGACCTGCGGCACCCAGGCTTCGGGCTGCCTCGACGTAGTCGCGCTCCTTCTCACTTAGTACGGGCGCCCGGGCGACCCGGAAGAAGAAGGGGATGTACACGACGGTGATCGCGATGATCCCGTTCCGAATCCCCGGGCCGAGGGTACCAGCGATGGCGATCGCGAGCAGCAGCGACGGAAAGCCAAGAAGGATGTCCATCACCCGGCTCAAGGCAAGGTCGGTGGTCCGACCCGCGTAGCCGGCGATGATGCCCAGTGACGCGCCGATAGCCAACGCGACCCCGAACGAGACCAGCGCGATGAAGAGCGAGATCCTCGTGCCGTAGAGGACGCGGCTGAGGAGATCTCTCCCGTAGCGATCCGTGCCGAGCGGGTGATCCCAGGACGGCCCCTGGAACTGGTTCATAACATCAATCGCGTAGGGGTCGTAGGGTACGATCCACCGGCCGAAGATGGCGACGAGGACGAACCCCGCGAGAATCTCGAATCCGATGCGCCCCAGCGTGTCCACGCCGTTCCACCAGCGCAGGATGCAGAAGTATGTCGGAAGTGGAGGGGATTGCGGGGGAACACGTCGGCGCGTTCGCCGATGATGTGAGCGATCACACTCAGCGGTGTGATCAATCACGCCGGGGGTGTCTCTTTCCGCGCTCCCAGAGGATTCGGCGGGGGGCTGCGATCTGAGGTCGAGGTCCTAGAACGTTATCCCTTCAGTGTAACGACGCACGTCTCTAACTTCCCCCAACGACGCGATATCCCACCTAGTCTCTAACCACGAAGCGCTTGTAAGCGGATGTGATGCTTCCCGCAGGCGCGTTCGCGAGTACTATGGAGACAGCGGCCGCGCCAGTGCAAACGGACCGCGGCCGCTGTACGGATTGGCGGACCTCCGGCGGAGAGCATGCACCGTCGCGTGGGAGGTCTCGCGTAAGGAGTGTACCGCAGGTGAGTCGACGGAGCTCTATCCCCGCGGGCGTGGTCGCCCTGGTGCTGATCGGCTTCTGCTTTGGCAGAGAGGCACTGCTCGTTGCCTTGACCGCCACGGTCGTGGTCTGGGCCGTCGCGAGCGCCGAGCCGCTGTGACCCATCGGTCGCGATCCTTCGTAGAACCGCATCGTAGTTCGTTCACTGGCGCGGCACCGGAGTTTCCCCGTTGCATGTCTATTGCCTGGCGACAGCGCTGTCCACCCGGTCTGGTGCTCCTACAACATGAACCGCACGTAGTCGAGCGGACTGACGCTCGGTGCCGCGTATCCCCTTCCGTTCGTGATGAAGCGGCTGGCCCAAGGGGCCGGCCGTCTGCTTACTTCACCACACGTAGATGATGCTTGTTCGATCGTGTACCTGAGTCTATTACGCGGGCCATACCACCAACCTGTGTGAACACAAGCCCGAAGACGAGCTGATCTAGCTCCTCTTCTGGAATACCGAGGTCTGCGGCGACGTGAGCCTTGGTGATACCCTCTTCACCCAGAGCCCGGAAGACCTTCTCGAATACCTGTGAAGTCTCTCGCGGAGCAGGATCTGGTTCCTTCACGTTGTACCGCTTCGCTGCGATGTCCATCCACAGTCGGCGGTACTGCCAGTCACTCAAGAGACCTAACGCGTGCAGACGATGAGCGAGGGCCGTTACGGATACGCCCCAGATCTTCTTAAGCTGGATCAACGTAGCTACGGTGTAAGTCCGTCTGGCATAGGCCAGCACGCTGGCTCGAGGCATCAGGAAGGCTGACGCGAAGGCGTTTGCCTCTTGCTCTAAGGAACGTCCTCTCCCGATGGCGTGCTGGTGGAGGACCAGATGCCCCAGTTCATGGGCGGCATCGAAGCGGCTCCTCTCGGCCGATTTCTGCGTATTCAGGAAAACGTAGGGTGTAGAGTCTTTCCACATCGAGAATGCATCTACTTCTCTTGACTGAACGGACAGGGAAAAAACCCTCACTCCTTTCGACTCAAGGAGATGGACCATGTTTCGTATGGGCCACTCCCCACAACCCCAGTACCGACGTAGCGCGATCGCCGCGGTCTCGGGATCAGTCTCATGACTCAGGTCAGGAAGATCCACTGGTGGCAGTTCGAAGCGCTCGTCGATCCACGAGTCGATGAGGAGTGCGAGCGCCCCCTCGGCCAGCGCCATATCGCGCTGAGCAGCAGTCATTTTGGACATAGCCCGAAAACTCACGGCATCGGGCGACAGCTCCTCAATGTCGTTACCGAAGAAGAACGTGATCGGAAAGCCCAGCGTCTGTGCGATGGTCGCCAAGGTGTGATCGCCGGGAACGGATCGCCCTCGTTCGTAGTTAAAGATGCTGCGTCGACTGAGACCTACCCGTTCCGCCAGCGCGCTGATACTGAGGCCGCGTCGCTTGCGAGCAAGAGTCAACCTCGTGGGGTTATACTCCGCCCCCCGACGTACGGCGTACAATCGGCACCTCCACCTCTGGTGCAGCTGGAATCTCCGCAAGGTCCAGCGGTCCGATCTCACCGTCGAAGCTGACGGCGGGCAAGATGATGCGCTCTCTCCATTCGCTGACCCGGCCGTCTGCGTTCAGGCCCTCCGGAAGGGAAAGCTCTAAACGAAGTTCCTGACAGTGAAAGTCCCGATGAACCAGGAGCAGCCAGCCTAGATGCTTGAGGCTCCCTTCGTCGAAGTGATCAACGGACTCCTCAGCAAAGAGCTGGAGCTGCACCACATTGCGTTGCACCAACTTCCTGGTCTTCGGTCCTTTCTTCGACGTCGTCTGGGGCACTCGATGTTGCAGGCCGGTGCCCTCATCCCCTTTGGCGACGGCGAGAGACGTCTCCCCCGACGGGCTGACCACGAGGGGGAAGCCCTGTTCGTCCCGGCGAGTCCACCCCAGGGGCAACAAGCGGTCACGGAGCGCCCGTACGGTCTCCGCCCACTGGTAGAACCCGTGGGCATTCCTCGGATGATTATCTGTGCAGCTTAGCGCTGCGTGAAGCCCTTCGAGGGCCGACTCAGTGAGTACGGACACGGTCAACCCGAGGGGCTCGAGCTTGCTTTCCGCCTGTGCCGGTAGGTACATGTTCGGCGCAAGGTTCAACACGTCCCCCTTTCAATCCGCTCCACTGATGTGCTCCGCACTCCCGCCGACGGACATCCGTCCCGTTTCCCAAAATCATACCACACATGAGGGACAAAAGTGGGAAAGGCCTATGTGGCGCGTTTGGTGCCCAGTCATCATCCACATGTAAGCTCGCGAGCCGTTGAATGTCTCCCGATTCATCATCACAAGCGAGAAACACAAAAACCGGCAGCGGAACACGCCGTGCCGCTGAACGGAGGTGCTTGGAGGCCGGACAAGCACCTACTCCGCCCTACAACGTGAGTCGCATGTGGTCAAACGGGCTGTGCTTCTGTGCTGCCTCGGCGATGTCGCCCTCGGCGAGCTTCACATACCGCCGCACCATCGTCAGGTCGGTATGTCCGAGCATCTGCTGGAGCTGAAGCAGTCCCGTCCCGGCGCGGATCGCGTTCACCGCGAACGTATGCCGGAACCGGTGCGGGGTGCAGGGGAACGCGCTGGCGCGCTCGCCAAGCCGCGTGGTGATGAAGTGGACACCGCCGGCCGTCAGCGGCTCGTAGTCATCGGCAAGGAAGAAGGCGCCCTCCGTGCCGAGCGCCGCCCGGTGACGGAGCCAGTAGCGCCGCACCTGGCACCGCGCCCGGGCGCCGAGGCGCAGGCGCCGCGGCTAGTTGCCCTTGCCGGCGTCGACATAGAGGTCGCCGGTAGCGATCGAGAGGTGCGGCACCTGGATCGCGGCGAGCTCGGCAGCACGCAGCCCCACGTCGAGTAGCACCGCCACGATTGCCCGGTTGCGATCGGCCAGCATCCCATCGCCAGTCCGCGTAGCGCCGTGGCCAGGCGTTCTAGCTCATCCTGCGAGAACGGGTCCGGCTGCTCTTGCCGGACACGGGGCGCGCAGAGCTTCTCCATCGGCGAGCGCGCGATGACCTCCTGCTCCACCAGCCGGTTGAACCAGCGGCGCAGGCAGCGGAAGTAGGCGTGTTGCGTCGAGTCCTTGGTGGCCTTCCGCGCCATCGGGTGATCGGGTTTGCCCCAGCGGCCCTCGGCCTCCTGCACATAGCGTAGGAACTGGCGGATAGTCTCCGGCGTCAGCGCCTCCGGCCGGGGCGGGGCGCCGGACGTCTCACACCACCAGCGGAACCGGCCAAGGTTGGCCTCCTAGAACCGGAGCGTCTTGGGGGTGAGATTCGCGAGGCGGCAGTCGTCGAGGAACGCGCTGATCCAGACGCCCAGATCGTCGTCCGAAACCAGGCGAATCAGCTGCCCCGACTGCATGTTTTCGAACCTCCTGAGCGGAGGGCGACGCGCCGGCGAGCGCGATTTTCGCGTCTGGATGCGGCTTGGTGAGCCGCCAGGGACTCGAACCCCGAACCCGCTGATTAAGAGTCCAAAGCCTGCCGTCCGTGGGCGTCCGTGGAGCGCGTCCCTGTAGGCATTTCGTCCGTAGGCGTCCGCCACGCGCCGGGGCCGTACGCCGGGGTTGGGGTAGAAGTTGGGGTAGATCGTCGTATGGAGTTGGGGTAGACTGCTCACTACAGCACCTCCAGGTCAGGTGTCTGTCATCGCCCCGGCTGTGTCCGCAGCGCGGGGCGTCTCTTATGTCCGTTCGCATTGTACGGCCAGCCTCCGGGAATGGCAATAGGCGCCCACAACGCGCCACAATCGCCCAGGAGCGCCGCAGTTAGCTCGTAGGACTCTCTAGCTGCTCGCGTGGGCCGCTTCGCACGTCCTGGGGCCAAATAACGCGTGTCAAGTTGCCGCGACGGCCGCGAACATTTCAAAGGCAACCGCATGGTGATGCCCAGGCGACTTATTCATTTGAAGAAGTTGCCCCCGCGCGCGTGGGCGCATGTGTCGAGGGCATTGAATCAGATGTTTCAATGCCAAGTTGCCCCCGCGCGCGTGGGCGCATGTCAGGTGGTCAAGATTTACCACCTTCCTCGAACCCGGCACCCCCGCGCGCGTGGTCGCACGGGGTGGAGCACGCGGCGGATCGCAGAGGCGGTGGGGGTGGATCATTCAACAGTTGTCCGGGACACCCGGAGTATTGATGCAATTGCATCAATACCCGAACGCGAAGGCGGTGGGGGTGAGCCATCCGACTGTCATTAACGACCTTCGCCAGGGCATTGGTCAAGATTTACCAATGCCCAGCCGCGTGATGACCGCCGACGGTCGTGCGGGATACCGAGAGCATTGTCACAGATGTGACAATGCCCAAATTGTGACACACAATCTCGGTCTTGCATAGAACACGGCCGCGGCGATCAACCGCGGCCGTGTTCGGTGAGGTTGGAAGTTGGGGGGTTGGGAGCGAGGAGCTGCCCGCCGGCGGGCGTCCCCGCCGTGCGTGTTCTAGGCCGGGGGGGCCACGACGTAGGCCGCCGTCGCGTCCCGCACGACGAACAGCGCGTTCACCTCAAACCGCAAGTTCGTCGTGTTGGTCGTGAGCCCGGTGTACGGGTCGGCCAGGAACTCAATGTCCCCCAGGTGCAGCCGCCCGAGCCGATCCGGGTCGATCAGTACCGGCGGCGCGTCGGCCGGTTCGGCCCGTTCGACCACAGCCAGCCCCCACAACGGCGACGCCGCCCCGGCCTGTCGCGTCGGGAACATGTAGTCGGCCGTCCCCGGCTGCTTCAGCAGGTCGAGCTCGGCCGCGTCGTCCGGGTTGAGCACGAGGATGGTCGGCCGGGCGCCGGCCGCCCGCATGGCCGCGATGCCCCGCCGCACCTGCTCCACCAAGTCGGCGCCCGTCGCGCCCTGGGGTGGGTTCGCGGCCACGATCTGGCTGTGCACGTGCGCATCAAGCGCCCGGTTCAGTTGGTACGTCGCCTCGGTGCGGAAGAACTCCGCCGCCGTGTCCAGGGACTCCAATACGACGTTGGGCACGTCTGGGATCAGGATGGCCAGCTGCCGCAACGCCTCGTCAACGTGCACAACATCCAGCTCCAGCCGCGCCTTCTCGCTCGTGGCATCTAGCGCGCGCTCCACGGTGCCGGTCACGGTGCGTCCCGTCTGGCGGAAGTCGCGGACCGCGGTCTGCCCCGGCTCGACAACCTGCCGACGCAGGAGCGGCCACAGGAAGCGCTCATCCCGCCCGAGCGGCAGCACCCCGCCGACAGTACTTGGCCGCAGGTCCCCGGCGGCCGGGAACACGTGCCGCGCCTCCAAGCGCACGCTGGGGCGCTCGCGCAGGTGCCACCCCGCCTCACGGATCGCCCGCGCCAGCCCCACCGGTTCGGGCGCGTCCACCGCGCCCGTCAGCCCGTACCGCGCGTCGGCTGGCGGCGGTTCGTACGGATCGCTTCGTCCCGCGCCCTCCGCGCGGTCACGCGCCTCGCGCCGTTCTTGCTCGTGTTCGATGAACGCTTCGAGCGCTGCCACCGTCTCCCGATCGGCCTCCAGCAGCGGCCGGCACGAATTGTCACCGTTGGCGATGCGCTGTTCCAGATTTGCCATCCGCGTCAGCAGTTCCCGGCGCTTGGCGCGCGCGTCGTGAATGTCACGCACCTCCGGCATACTAATGATTTGCATGACGCACCTCCTTGCCTACCTCAGAGAAAACAAAAAACAGCGTTGCTAGGTGAAGTTCCTTCCCCCTCGGCGCCGTCCAGCCACCGAGCGGTCCGGTGTCACCCGCACGCTGCTGCGTGGGTTCGTTCACTCCTGTTGCGAACGCTTTTCGATTGTAGCCGGCGTCCCCAGCGCCGGTGGAGCTTGTGGAGGCGGAGCGGCGCGGCGCCCTCCAGCTCCGCGCCGCCATGGATATTCACACGCCCCGACAGGAGCTCCGATCACATTTTATCAGATACGGACGTGTTCGTGAAGACATCATCCGCACAATCACGAACAAGTCGCAATGCGCGCCAAAGCAGCGCCTCTGCCTCGCCAGACAACGGCGCCGGCGCCTGGCAATACAGGTCCCACGCATCACACACCGCCCGGCACGCTTGCACCGCACTCAGCACGAGCTCTCCCGTGCGTGGCGGGCACCCCGTCCCCGCTTCGCGCGCCTTATCCATCGCTATCTGCCTCCTTCCCGCCGCGATCGAGCGTTCGTCGCGGGTCGGTCCCAGCCCAAAGCTGGGTTACGATCCCCGGCTCTCGCTCTGACGCCGGCGGCGCAAGTTCCCAGCGCAGCCGAGCGCGAGACACCGGATCGAGGCCGAATCGCTGCTCTTGCAGACGAATCTCAGCCATCAACTTCGGGTCGTGCGTCTGGTAGAAGCTATTCACAAGGATCGCCAGACGGAGCAGCCCGTCCTCATCACTTGGTGTGTACTGCTCGGCCATCGGTGACCGCCAAACATTGCGCCACCAGGCCCGCGTCTTGGTGTGCCACGCCAGCCCGTCGATCGCGGGCAGCCGCGGCGCCCGCTGCCGAGCGGGTGTGCCCGTCGCGAGCTTCACCACCTTTACCTTCCGATGCCCTCGCACCAGGTGCGCCGGCTTTGGGATACGTCCCGGTCCTGCCATTCCCTGACCTCCTCAGCGAAAGTCCCACGATTGGGCGTACATTTATCGAGGCCCGCGCGCGGTCTATAGGCGGCACCGTTTGAAGATTTTCCCCGCCCTTCCCCCCTCGCCCGCATGCCCGCGCAGCTCCGGCCGGCGTCGCCCACGATGCGCGGTCGCGGCGCGGGCGCAACGCTGTGCGTGGTACTCCCCACCCTGCGGTGTGCGTCGTGCGTCGCGCGCCGGTGCGGTCGTGCCCGCAGGCCTGCGGGTCGTGCCGCCGCGGTGCGCGGCGTCGCCTGGCGGCCGCGTGGCGTCGTGCGTACGGCAGCGCCTGGCTGCGGTGGCCGGTGCGGAGCGGTGCGGTGTCGCGGCGTCTGCGGCGCTGCATGATGACACCCCCATATATCCCAGAATCACGCGACGGCGCGGCGCTGGGCCCGCCTGGTCTGCCGCGCGGCAGTCGTGGTACGGCGGCGTGCGAGCGCCGCGTCCACATCAACCACAAGCTGCGCCTGCACCGCAGCCGGGTCGGCGTGGTCCGGCACGAGCCACGCCAGCCAGCGTGCGCAGGACTCCGAGGCGATCCACGCGCGCGCCTCGGCATCGCCGGCGCGGGCGTCGTCCACCGCCTGGCGCACGATCGCCGCGACCAACGCCCGCTCCGGCTCCTGGCCGGCCACGGCGTGGATGACACCGGCCGGGGTCAGCGCGCGTGTCATCGCCCGGCCTCCTCCCCGTCGCCGCCGGCACAGTGCGGGCACGGCTTCCGGAGCCAGGAGCCGGACATAATCTCCACGCGGCTAACGAAGTAGGACCGGTGGCACTCCGGGCACTCGATCAGCCAGCCCCGCCCGGCCGGGGTCTGCGCGTGGCATCGCCTGGGCTCCGTTCCCGGCTTGCCAGAGTCGCCTGCACGCGTCGATTCGCCGTTACAGGTGGAATCACCCTTATGACCCGGACTTGGCCGTATTTGGCCTCCAGAAGCCGCAGAAGGGCCTACAGCGGGTTTATGGCCTTGGCCGCTGCACTGTGGACAGATAAGCCACCGGCCGCCCATGATCGCCGCCCGGTCTACCTCGTAAGTCGCGGCGCATCGGCTGCACTCGATAAGCCAGGTCACGCGGCATTCCCCCTAACCAGGCACGTCCCACAAAATCCAGTCCGGTTGATGGCGGAGATTACGCGACCGCATCCCCGACAGCGCGGCGTACCCCGTTTAGAATGAGACCGTATTCCAGCGTCACAGTCGTCACGGTCGTCACACCCACTCTCGTTTTCCGCGTCGGCATGCGGTTTTTGGGTGTGACGACCACTGTGACGCTGGTTGGTCGCTGCGTCACCAGCGTCACACCCAGCGTCACACCCGGTTTCCGCATCTGCATGCGGTTTTCCGCCGGGGTGTGACGACTGTGACAACTGTGACGCTGGTTTGCCTTCTCGTTCTAACTGGATGATCCGCCGGCCACTTCCGGCCTCACGGTTGAAGAGCACCACCACTCCAGACCGCTGGAGCACCGGAGCAAGGCGCCGCAGCGCCCCAGAAAGGGCGTGTGGTGTCGTCGGCCAGACCTTGGCGCGTTCAAGTGGTTTGCGCTTCTCCTCGCCCTGAAGTTCGTTCAACGCGGCCAGCAACTCGGTTGCGGTCCCGCTCCAGAATTCCACCTCGTCGAGGTAGCCGAGCAGCGCGTCGGCCACCGGGTCCGCGTCGCGCGCGATGGCGTCCGCGAACTGCCGATTCTCGCTGTAGACCTCCAGGAAGGTGCCCATTTCCCAGCCGAGCGCCGCCTCGGCCGCCGCCACCCAGAGGGCAAAATCGGCCATACGGGGTAGCCGGTCCAGTTGGGTAACGGAGATATTCGCCAGCGCGGCGCTCACCGCGTCAAGGAGCGCGCCCAGGATGCCGGGCGCCCGGCGCTGGAAGTCAGCCCATACCTCGGCTTCAGGCCGGCGTCGCGCTTCCGGGATGCTCGGTAGATTGAGTAGGAGCGCCCGATCCAATAGGTCCGGCCGCGTGGCCAGGTCGGTAATCCCGTTCAGGATTACCGGCCGCTGGGCATCGAAGAGCTGTTCCTCGTCGTTGGCGTAGAGCGCGCGTGTTGAGAACCCTCCGCCCGTCGAGAGGCGACAGAGGGCGTCAGAGAACCAGCCGCCGACGCGCGATAGGTTGTCGAAGCCGAGCACCCAGCCATTGGAGGCCGCGATCATCAGATCGCGCACCTCGCGCGGCTCTGAGCGCACCGGGGCCATGTTCGGGTCAACCAGCGCCTTGAGTATGCGAGTGAGGGTCGTTTTAGCGGAGCCTTGTTCGCCATTGACCACGAGCACCGGATAGGGCCCGGTGGGGCGTAGCGCCTGCACCAGCCACGAGATGACGAGGTACCAGTCCTCATCCCCGATGTTGAGCAGCGCCCGCAGATCGTCCAGGCTGCCGCCCGGTTCAGGCACCGGGAGCGGGAGCATCCCCGCCGCCCGGCGGAACTTGACCGGCGGGTCGTTGAGGATGCGCCAGCCGCCGCCGTCGATTGCGACCGCGCGCCATTCGGCATCGGCGAGGTCAAGGTAGATCGTGCCCTCGTGTTCGGCCAGCCGCACGTATACCGGATGCTTCGGACCATCGAACAGGGCTTGCCCCTCCAGGACGACGAGAGCATCCTGCATGGCCTGCGAGCCGGGCGCCTTGCCGTGTTCCTCGTGGAATCGCCGGGCAAGCCATTGGCGGAACCCTTTGGTTCGCAGCCGATGCGTCTCACGATGATCCCCAACCGGAATCGTCGCGTAGCAGTCCCCGGCCGGGTCGTGGAACAGATCAGCCTCAGCTGCGAGCGCCACAAGCAGGTCGGCTTGCGACTGTCGCGGCTCGGCAGGCTCTTGCACCTGGGCCAGTGCTTCGGGTAACAGCCGGTGCAGCCCATCGGCCACGATGCGCGGTTCGGGCCATCCATCGCGCGTCACCGTGGCGACAAAGGCCTCCCGTGACTCGGCACGGTTCAAGGCCACGCGGTCGGCGTGGAACTGGTCGCCGTTCTGGAGCATGACATCTGCGGCCAGGTCACCGGAGCGCTCCCGCCGCACGCCAGCGGCTTGCAGCATCCATCCATCGCCAAGGTAAACGAGCAATGCCTCACGATCAGACACGACCCACCTCCCGCACGCGGAGGCCGCGCCGGCTCGGCTTGCGTTTGGGCTGCCAGACGTAAGCGTCCACCTCCCGCACCGGTCCCTTAGACGGCGGCTGAGGCCGGCGCCGCATTGGAATCGGCAGACCGGCCATGTGGGCGAGCCTGCGAAGGGCCTCACTGAACTCGCACCGGTGGAACGCCATGATCCACGCGAGCACGTCCCCGCCGAACCGGCAGCCGAAGCAGTAGAAGGCGCCGTCGACGCCAGGCTTCACGCTCAGGGAGTTGTCGGACTTGCCGTCATGGAAGGGACACTTACCGCGATAGCCCCTGCCGACGGGCCGCAGCGGCACGTCGAGCCCGATCACGGCCTCGATCGGCCAGGCCGTCTTGATCCGCTCGATCGTCTCCCGCTCGAAGCCGAAGTCGCAGGCTGGGTAGGATATGCCGCGGGCCCAGCGCCGCGCCAGTTCGGCTTCGGCCGCCTCTTTCTCCCAGCGGAGCAACTGGCGGTCATCGTCGGATAGGTCGTCACCGTCCGTGAGCAGCCAATCGACTTGGTGGATGGTGGCGCGCAGCCAATCATCCGTCTCAAGGCGCGCCTGAGCGCGGAAGGGATTCGTCGTGCCGCCGTGGGTGTTTTGTGATATCATGAGGCCACTAACCTTTCAGTCCAGGTCCGCCGTCGCCCCGGAGTCCCGGCCGGGGCGTTGGCTTGTCCCCTACGCGATGTCATCACCGCCGCGCTCCTCCAGATCGCTAATCCACCGCTCCAACTCCCCGCGAGTGATGCGCACCGCCCGGCCGATACGGACCACCTTTAGCCGCCCGGCCGCGATGTGCTCATAGATCGTTGATCGCGATATCCGCGTGAGCGCGGTGACGTCGTTGATCGTGTAGAGCAGTTGCCCGCTACTCGGTACCTGCGCTGCCGTCATCGGCCGCCCCCCTCTCTTTTCTCGGCAGTGTCCGTAGACATCCACCGTGATACACGCTACACTGTTGTTCAGAAGCATACACCGCTTCTACTGACACGACAAGGCACAAACCGAAGCGAAAGGGGGACAACATGACAGCAGGACGGCGGCGCTCGTATCTTGACGCGGATGTGGAGCAGGAGATTCGGCGGCTGGCGTTGCATGATGCCAACGCCCCGGAGATCCGGCGGACGTTGGAGCAGAACGCCACGATCAAGGACCGGCTGCCGACAGAGCGCACGATCTACCGGATCGTGCGTGAGATGCGACCAGCGGACCCATCCGGCCCGTGGTCGCCCGCCACCGCCGACCCACAGGAGGCAGCCCTTGTGCTTGACGTGCTCCGGGCTGCGATCATTGAGACACAGGGGCGAACGCAGGGCTTCACCAACGCAGAAGCGGAGCAGGTGGTTCGCCTGCGGACGATGCGCCCGGACCTGCCGGCCTACGAGGCCTTCATCCTGGCGCGCGACTACCTGGCGCGCAGGGCGAACCAGCAACCGACGGACGATCTCGATAGCTACCTCGTCTTTGCGCCCTGGCAAGGTCCAGACGCCGCCGAGGCCTACGCAGAGGCAATAGAGCAGGGGTGGGCGCAACCTATCGCTTACGGGTTCGTCCGCTACCCGGACGGCACCGTCAAGTGCGTGAGTCGCGCCGGGTTTCAGGACGCGCTCGATAGCGCACTGGAGCGCGCCGGCTGGGTCAAGCAGGGCAACCGCTGGGTTGATCCCAGCGCCAAGAGAGAGTGAGCGATGGCCAGGCATCGAGGGAACAATGAGGGGTCGATTCGCGAGCGACCGGACGGCTATTGGGAAGCGCGTATGACGTTCTGGGAGCAGGGGACGCGGCGGCGGAAATCCTTCTATGGCCGAACGCGCCAGGAGGTTGCCGACAAGCTGGCCCGTGCCCTCGTTGAGCAGCAGTACGGGTTGCCGGTCGTCTCGGAGCGCGAGACGGTCAAGGACTATCTCGAACGCTGGCTCGAAGACGTCGCCCGACCATCGCTGCGACCACGCACCTATGAGAGTTATCGGGGCATTATCACCCGCCACCTGACACCGGCGTTGGGCCGTACCCGGCTCGCTCGGCTCTCCCCGGATCAGGTCCAGCGGTACATCAATCAGAAGCAGGCAGCCGGCCTGTCCCCGCGCACCGTCACCTATCACCGGGCTGTACTGCGCAAGGCGCTCAATGACGCGATGCGCTGGGGCTTGGTGTCTCGCAACGCCGCCGCGCTCGCTGCCCCGCCCAAGCAGGACCGCCCCCCGGCCCGGTTCCTGACACCAGAGGAAGCCCGCCACTTCCTCGATACCGTGGCCGGGCATCGGCTCGAAGCCCTCTTCACCGTGGCGCTCGCTGTAGGCCTGCGGCAAGGGGAAGCCTTGGGCCTGCGCTGGGATGATGTCGATCTCGAAGCCGGGACGCTCACCGTCCGCTACGCGCTGCAACGGAGCGGGGGAGCGCTCGTGCTCGTGGAACCCAAGACGCAGCGCAGCCGCCGCACCGTCGCCTTGCCCGCCGTGGCGCTGCGCGCGCTCCGAGAGCACCGCACCCGACAACTCGAAGAGCGCATCGCCGCGCCCTACTGGGACGATCAGGGGTTCGTGTTCACCAGCACCATCGGCACCGCAATTGACGCGCGCAACCTGACCCGCGAGTTCCACCGGCTGCGCGCCGAGGCCGGGCTGCCCTGGCTGCGCTTCCACGATCTGCGGCACGGTTGCGCGTCGCTGCTGATGGCCCAGGGCGTGAATCCGCGCGTCGTCATGGAGATTCTGGGCCACTCCCAAATCACCCTGACGCTCGGCACCTACTCCCACGTTGCCCCGACGCTGGCCCGCGACGCCGCCGATAAGATTGATGGCATTTTGGGCGTTGGATAGGCCCGTTTTTGATCGGGTTGGGGTAGAAGTTGGGGTAGAACGGCGCAGCAAAGCCCGCTCAGAGACGAGCGGGCTTACTGTTTTCGCTGTCTGTATGCGGTTGTCGCTTGGTGAGCCGCCAGGGACTCGAACCCCGAACCCGCTGATTAAGAGTCAGCTGCTCTGCCAATTGAGCTAGCGGCCCAGATGCTCTTACGTTGGTGGCTTTCTGCCTTGCTGGTGTTGAATCAAAGGCAGAAGCCCAACAGGCACCCCAACTCCGAGCGCCGACAAAAGTATAGCACAAACCCGCAGGAATGCCAGGAAACCCCGCGAACGCGGACACGGTCTAGGCAGGATCAGCTCGTCGTGAGTCACTCCTGCCCTCGAACCACCCGGATGGTGCCAATCCGGTGGTGGTGAACCTCCGTTGTCTTGGACAGGTGAATCGACCGTGTCACGTCCCTATCCCGATGCGTTCGACGTCATGGGTCGAGATGGTGCGACCTGTCCAGGGGCTCGAACGCTGTGCGACATGCGGCACAGTATGCGTCAGTGATCCACGGTATGGGTATGGATCGGTGTCGTTGCAGCGAGGGGAGACTGCTGCTCTCCCGTCACGGCGAGTAACGTGGCCGTTGCTGACGAGCTGGGCTCCTTCGAGTCGTTCTCGGGGGTGCTTTGGCGCAGCTCTGCCAGAGCCTTCACAAGGGTCGTGGCATCGTCCTTCAACTGCGCGAAGCGGCGGGTGAGCGACTCCGGCGATGCATTCGCGATCTCTTGGTAGTAGGGATCTGTGGGCGAAGGCGTCAGCCCGGTCACATCCACAAGCCGCAGGAGCGGCGCGAAGGGGAAGCCCCGCTGCGCGAGGGCGCGGACCGCGTCCTCGGAAAAGGCCCAGGGCCGGTTATCGCCGAAGAGGTCGGGGGTGCGACCGCGTGCGATCTCGATGAGTGCCGCCCGTAGCAGGAGCTGCCGGGCCCGCTCCTCGAGTGAGAGGCGCTCGGCCTCTCGTCGCTGCTCGGCGACCATGGCCTCGCGCTGAGCGAGATCTTCCAACTGCCGGCGGAAGTCGGCCTCGGCCGCTGCGCGGGCCGCGGGGGACCACGTCAGGTCGCCGTCGAGCGCTCGTTCGAGATCGACCAGCCGGTCGAGCGCGCGTGCCCGCTCGCCGTCGGGTTGGTAGTACGTCCGAAGGGGCACCGGCTTGTCGGCGGAGCAGCAGAGCACGCCCACGTCGCCGTCGGAGCGCGCGGGGGGCTCGACCTGGGACAGCAGATCGTCCAGCAACCGGTCGCCGTAGCTGAGGAGTCGCACGGTGTCCGGGTGGGCGTCGAACACCTCGCGGTCGAAGGTGACGGCCACCTGGCCGTCGCCGTGAGCCAGGAGCCAGACCTTTGGGAGGTCCGGATGGGGCTTGAAGCGCCCGCGGAGGGCGGGCGCCTGGGTCAGCACCCGTTCCAGGTCGACCAGTTCCACAGGCGTCCCGCCAGGCGGCGCCCCCGGTTCCTGGTCGAGGTAGTCGTCCAGACTCATCAGCGCGACCTGCTGCTGGTCGATGTCGGCCTTGAGCGCAGCGATCTCCGCCTCCAGGCGCTGCTCACGCTCGGACGCGCCAAGCATCGCCAGCGTCTCGATGGAGCGCGACACCCGCGTCAGGATCGGCTGGAGATCGCCCACCACTTCGGTGAACCAGTCGATTCGGTCGCTCAGCCGCTCGTAGACGCGCGCCTCGATGGTGTCCGCGTAGAAGAAATTGCGCACCCAGACGACCGGGTACTGCTGGCCGATGCGGTCTACGCGCCCGATCCGCTGCTCCACCCGCATCGGGTTCCAGGGCATGTCGTAGTTGATCAGCACGCCGCAGGTCTGCAGGTTCAGGCCCTCGCTCGCCGCCTCGGTGCAGAGGAGGATCTTGATTCGCTCTCCTTCGCGGAAGGCGTTCTTGATCTCCTCCTTGGTCGTCGGTACCCACTCGCCGTCGCGCCACTCTTCGCCGCCGCGGCCGGAGTAGCAAGCGACCTGATTACCGTAGACCTCGCGCAATGCCTCGCGCAGGTCGTCCATCGTGTCGGTGTACTGCGTGAAGATGACGACCGTCTCACGCTCGCGGAAGATCTCCCCCAGCATCGTCATCAGCCGCTCACGCTTGGAGTCGCTGCTGAGCCGGCGAATGTCGTGGAGGAAATCCTCAACGTACCGGATCTCTTCCCGGTACCCCTCGGCCAGCGCCTCCGGGAGCTCCTCCGTCATGTCCCAGTCGAGTTCGGCCTCTTCCAGGTCGTCGTCGGTCAGCCCCGGGTCGCTCGCTTGGCCGCGGAGGAAGTCGAGTCGCCGCGCCAGGCTGCGCTCGATCGCGGCGAAGCTGGAGGTGAGACGGCGGCGGTAGACGGTCATGATGAAGCCGAGACCGCGTCGCTCTCGCTCGTAGCGGGCGTAGAACTCGGCGATGTACTCCTCGATCCGGTCGTAGAGCTCGCGCTCCTCGGGCGTCATCTCGATCCAGATCGGTTGCGGATCACGCCGGGGGATCACGGCCTGGATCAGCCCGCGGCGAGCGTACTCGCGCAGCAGTGCGCGGGTGTTGCGGAACATCAGTCGCCGGAGCGGTGTGTGGCGCTGGGCGTACTGGTGAGCGACTGCCCGTGCTTCGTCCGAGAGTCGCTTGATCTCGATGGCAGCGCGGGATGATGTCGTCGCCACATCCCGCACGCGCTGCCAATCGACCGGGCCGATCCTCCGGAGGGCCGTCGCCGTCAGCAGCGGATCCTCTTGTCCGCCGCTTCCCAGCTCGTCGCGCACCATCTCGAAGACGAAGTCCCAGTCGACCTCGTCGAACGGCTTGCGCAGCTCGCGGAAGAAGCGTAGGAAGTTCCGTTCGTCCGCGCCCCAGCGCCCGCCCAGCCCCAGGAGCATCAGGAGGTCCCACACCTCGACCGGGTCCACCTGCATCGGCGTCGCGGTCAGCAGGAGCATCCCCTGCGTCCGGTGTCGCAGCGCCCGCAGCAGCTCCAGCAACCGGTTGGGCCGGTAACGCCCGGAGAGGAAATCCTTCCGCCGGGCGTGGTGCGCCTCGTCCACGACGACCAGATCCCAGGGGAGTGCAGCGAGCACCTGGGATTGCCGCTCGCGCCGCTTGACGAGCTGACTGGAGGCGAGCAGGATCGGCTCGCTGTCGAACGGGTTCGGTGTGGTCGGCTCGCGCTCCTCACCGAAGACGGTGACGAAGCGGCCGCCGTCGTAGCGGGGGACGTCGAGGAGGAATTTCTCGTACAACTCCTCCTGCCACTGGCGCATGACACTGCGCGGCGTGAGGATCAGGCAGCGGCGCACCCGCCCCGACAGAAGGAGCTGGCGGATCGCCAGCCCCGCCTCGATCGTCTTGCCCAGACCCACCTCGTCGGCGATCAGGAAGCGCTCCGGGAAGCGGGCGACGATCGCGTCGCTCACCCGCGACTGGTGCGGCCAGGGCTGGACGGCCGCCGTTGCGGAGCCGAGCCGCTCGGCGCCGGGCAGGAACGGGGCATCGCGCAGGTACTGGACGAGGATCCGCGACCGCTGATCGTCGTCCGCCCGCGAGCCGACGACGTAGACCACACGCTCCTCTTCGATGCCGACCGGCACTGGGTCCGGCTCGAGCGGATCACGTGTGGGCGTCTCCTCCGGGCGGAAGTCGATCAGCCGCTCGCGGACGGCGCGAGGGACCGGGAGCGCGATCCAATCTCGCTCTGTGCCGTCCCAGAGTCGCTCGAAGCGCTGGACCACCTGGGCCAGGTATGGCGCTGAGCCGTCCCACGACTTGTAGACCGAGAACTGCTCGTAGTTGTGCCGCCAGCCGAACTCCGACTCGTTGACACTGCCGCTGAAGGCGATCTGGTTCCCGGCGGCGTCGGTGAAGATCCCCTCCTTGGCGTGGTAGTAGTCCCGCGCCGTATCTCCGGGAAGCGGCGCGCCGTCCGGCCCCAGCGGGAGGACGACCCGGATCTCCAGCGTCCCCGCCGCCACCATCCAGGCGAGCACCTCGAGGCGCCGGCGCATCAGGAGGTCTTCGGGGTCCTGGAGCAGGGCCAGGAACTTCTGACCGATCCGCTCGGCCAGGTCGTAGCCCCGTTGGATCGCTGCGATATCGTCCGGGTCGAGGCTGGCGCCGACGAGCAGCCGCATCCGCCCGCCGTTCTGGATCAGGCGGGCAACCCCCGCAGCCGCCACCGCCAGCGCGGCGCTGGAGAAGTACCCAGCGGCGCGGTCGTAGCGCACGCTCCGCTCCAGCGCCGGGATGTAGAACCCGTGCAGCCGGTCGTCGGCCGGGCCGTAGGAGATCTGGAACGGGTAGTCGCGGAGCAGGCTCGGCACAGACTACTCCTCGTCCTCCTCGGACTCGTCGCCCTCCGCGTCGTCGAAGAAGCCCTTCTGCCGCACGACCTCGGGCGGGGCCTCCTCTGCCGGGATCTCCAGGTCGTCGAAGAAGGCGAGTCGCAGCCGCTCCAGCGTCTCGGCCTCGGGCCGGACGAAGGCATCCTTGACCTTCGTGCGCGGGACGGCGTTGATCAGCGCCTGGAGGCAGGCTCTGAAGCGGCTGTCGCTGCGCAGGCCGGTGCGCTGGAGGAACTGTTCGCAGGCGCGCGAGCCGTCCTCGTCATAGATGAGCATGGCTGTGTGCACGGCGTCGATCAGGCTCGGGAAGGTCTCGGCGTCCGGATCGACCACACCGCGGCGTCGCCGTTCGGCCGGGGTCTGCAGCACCACCGTACTCGCCTTCTTCTCCACCAGCCGCTCGCGGCGGACGATGTCCTGCTCCAGATCCAGGCCGAGGGCGAGGGCGAGCTTGCGAGCCTCGTCGGCCGGGAACTCGGCGGCTTTGAAGGCGTCCCAGGCCATCAGGTACCAGTCGGTGGCTGGGTCGAACTGCACCGGGCGGCCGAGGAGCAGGCCCTCTTTGCGCAGGCCGATCACCTCGGCGCGGGCGAGGTCGAGCGCCACCTCCGGCCGCAACGGCTTGGGCTGGTTCGTTTTCGGATCGACCTCGCTGGTCAGCACCGGCCACCGTTCGGAGATGACGGAGAGGGCGGGGCCGAAGGCGCTGATGTAGAGGTCCACGCCGCCGATACCCATCGCGGCGAACTCGGCTGCCCGCTCGCGCGCCACCCGGCGCACCCGGCCCTTGATGTCCTCCCACCAGACCGGCTCGCCCACCGCCTGCCGTTTGCGACAGACGAGGAGGATCGTGCTCGCCGCCGCGTTCTTCTTCGCCTGGTGCAGGCTGTGCTCGCTCTCGGTGTGGATCGGCCACGAGGCTTCGATGCGAAATCCAGCGGCGATAAGCGCCATGGCAAGAGTGTCCCAGGCCTCGACTTGCTTGTGGGTGAACATCACGGTCAGGACACCGTCCGGCCGCAAGACACGGTGGCACTCGCGGAAGATCGCCGCCATCTTCCGCTCGTAGTCCTGACGGGCCAGGTCGCGGCGCTTGCGGCCGAAGTCGGCGAAGCGAGCCGGATTGGCGACCGCCTCGTCGTCCTTGTCGGTCAGCTCGGCGCGGAACCAGTCCGGGTAGAGATCGCCGACGGTGCGCTTGAGCCAGACATAGAAGAAGTCGGACAGCTCGCTGTACTGGACGTTGTCGTAGTAGGGCGGGTCGATGCAGACAAGGTGGACGGAGCCGGTGGCGACAGTGCTCAGGTCGGCGGCATCACCCTGCGTGATGTGCAGCCGCTCGACCGGTGACTCGCCATCCCGGTCCCAGAGCGGAAGGCGCGCGGGCTGTGCGAGCTTCGCGATGCCTTTGTAGGCATCCACGACCTGGACAATGGCCCAGTCGAGTCCCTTCCCCGCGACCACGAGTGCCATCTCGCCGTGGCTCCACTTCATCGAGAAGTCGTGGCGGTCGAAGGTATTGGCAATAGTGGCGCGGAGCGGATGCCAGACTGACATTCTCGAGTTGTAGTTCAGAATCTTATCGACAGCGAAGGCAAGGTACGTCCTGACAGCCCGGGCCTGGTCCGCCGGCAACTCGCGTTGGATCTCGGCAGCTAGCTCGCGCAGTACCTCCACGGTCATGCCGAGTGCCAGGAGCTGGCGCGGCGAGAAGAGATCCCGCCAGCGGGTCATGCCGTAGCGCTGCGGCTCCGAGGTCTTGTTGCCCGTCGGAATCTCTTCGTCTGGTATGATCCCATGGGCGAGCCAGCCGGGCAGCCTTCGGGCCAGTTCCTCCTCCGCTGCCGCTACCGCTGCGAAGTCCGCTGCGCTCGGGGGGCGGAACTCGGTGCCGCGTTCGGTCTTGACTCCGACGGCGTAGAGTTGCTGGCCCATCCGCCCGGCCTGCGCCTCGCGCTTGATGTAGTCCCCATCGATGACGTCTCCGGTCCAGGGCGAGACGGCGACGCCGCGGCGGATCGTTCCCTGGTCAGGCTTGGCGCGCTCGGCTTCCTTTCCCCGCACGATCTCGAAGCGGCACTCCGGCCAGTCCGGCTGGCAGAGAAGCTTGACCGCGATCGGATCGGACCCCTTCTGGAGCCACCAGTTGGGGGAGAGCGGCACCGGCTTGCCCGTCACCGGGCAGGCGACCGTGCGCGCCCAAAGATACACGTCTGGTACGCCATCGCTCGGGTACGGGAAGAACGCTTGCAAACGTTCGCGGACGCGGCTGGTAAGCTCTTTCCCCCAGCGGTGAATCTCAAGTGCTAGTTCCTCACCGAAGCGAGCGGGGTAATCAAGTGTCGCGGCGAGAATGACCGATGCGACGGGGTTCAGTTCATTAGCCAAGGTCGCGAGACCGAATCGGAGACCCTCGAATGGAATTGAGCCGCCACCCGCGGTTGGATCCAGAACGTGAACCTCGCGCGGCCCCCATAGAAAAGCGAGCAGGGATTGGAGCGTATCGATATCCTCGCTAGGTGGGTTATGCGTGAATGCTCGTCGGTAACCATAGGCGTTCAGTTGCTTGGTAATGCCTCGCTCTTTGGCCCAGGCCAGTATCCTCCGCGCGGCCACGGGGTCTCCCTGGATACCGAGCAGGCGCATAAACCACGCCCGGTAGCTCTCCTCAGACGGGAAGCGCTCCAGCAAGTCCGCCGGCCAATCTGCGCGCCAGGCCGGCAGGATGCTGGCGAGGATCGCGGCCCGGCTCACGGTGAGGGGGCGGCGGGCCCACCAGACATGCAGTCGATTGGGTGGTGGGTGCTGACCCGTACTGTTCTCCCGCTGGCACTCGATCCCGATCTCCGCGATCGGCAGCCAACGCTCGATCAGCAGCTCCCCGGTCGTCGTCCTTTGGGCGGGCCCAGTCGTCCCGGCCTCGGTTACCCCGTCCACGATTGTTCCTTCCCCTCATCCTTGCCTGCTCAATGCCCTGAGCGTTCGCCAGGTACCTGGCACGGTGATCGAGTGCCTGGGCCTCGGCGTGAGTCTCAGTCGCTCCCGGTGTCCTCTGGCCCGTCCCCGGCATCGTGCCTTGATGCCGGCTTCCTTTTCGCGCTGCCATGGCTCTGATGCTGGCGGAGCGGTTGGTCACATAGCCGGATAACGATGTTCGGGGTCATCTCCCTATGCCCAGCCAGATCAATCTCAGTCGCGCGCCAGCAACACCCGTAGGGCGCGCTGGGCCTGGCGTCCGTTGCCGCTCGCGACACACTTGCTGAACCAGTAGTAGGCCTCCTCCGCCGGCATGTTCCGGATCCCCGCGGCGATTGCCTCCATGCGCACCACTTTCGTCAGCGGCCGCAGGGCGAGGAACAGAAGGCCAAGGCGGACGCCGGTCTCCTCGCTCACCGGCAGCGTGGCCGCCTGGCTTGGCCGCAGTGTGGTTGGCCGGTGCCCTTCGCGCCGGAGCACATCGAGGATCTGGTCGATCGCGACCTGGAGCGGCGTGCCGCGGAGCGTGGCGAGGTGGCGCATCTCCGCGTGGCTGCTGCCGTTGCTCGTGAGGCGCTGCTGCCAGAGCGCAAGTCGGTAGCGGTCGCCTTGCTCGGGCAGCACACGGAGTTCGAAGGCAAGCGGCTGCCGGTCGCTCACCAGCGCACCTCCGTGTCTTCCGTCGCCGGCTTCGCCTCAACGGTGAGCCGGCCGAAGCCGAGTTGGTCGAAGATATCGCGCATCTGGGCGAACTGGTCGCTATCGACCGCCAGCCCGTCGGGGCAAGTCACCTGGAGAGTCATCTTGACGGTAAGCTTGGCGGCTTCCTTGCCAAACTCGTCGGTGACGGTCTTGAGACGCTTGTAGCGGTCCCATGTGCCGTTGAACTTCAGATGGAAGTATTCGTCTTGACCGAATTCAATCGTCAGTTCTTGCTCCACCCGGAACTGCCCCTTACCGAGCTGTGGGATGGCCAGACCGAGCGCGCGTGCCTCATCGGCGCCCGCCTTTCCGGCACCGTCGAGTCGTATCGTGAGGCTGGTGATGGTGTCGACTCGGTTGTCGGCGCACTGGTCCGCGATGGCCTGGAATACCTGAGCCGGCGCGCCCTCGGCCGCGATCCGCGGTGGCGTCGGTGGCGGTGGCGGAGGTTCGCCCCCGTTGTCCGGGTCGATCACGATGCCGCAGGTGCACTGATCCACCGGATTGCCACAGACGGGGCAGGACTCCGGGGGCGGATCAACCTGCTCTCCCTTGATCGCGATGCCCAGCCGTCGGGCCTCGTCGGGCGTGTACAGCAGCGCGTCGTCGCTGAGCTGGACAAGCGGAGCGGGCGACACTTTCCCGTATCCCACCGCCTCGTGGGGGTCGAAGTAGACCCACAGTTCCTGCTGGATGCCGTCCCGGATCGCTCGCTTGAGCTGGTTGACGTCGAGCAGCATCGGTAGGCTGAGCCGCTTGGCGAAGGCCCGCCGCAGGTCCTCGGTCGTCATCTGTGCCTGGCCGACGTCCCAGGCCCGGGCCTTGACATACTGTGCCGGCATCTGGGCGTCGTCGGCGGTCCGCACCTTGTCGATCTGCCGCAGAACGCGAAGTACGACGGTGGACTGGTCCGACCGTACGTCGCCCTGATCCTGGGCGGGCAGCGCCTCGCGCGCCAGACCGGCGGCGGCGCGGGGGGCGTCGGCGCTCGGATAGTAGAGGTAGCGGTAGGTCCGGGTGATCGCGACCCGCAGTTCCAGCTCGGCGCTGTCCTGCATCTGGCGCAGCTTCTTCTTCTGCTCCTCGGTGAAGGGCTGCATGCGGTCCGGGTCGCCGGCAATCCGGCCGATCGCCAGGTAGCGCCGCGCCTTCTCGACGAGGTCGTCCACCTGGTCGCGGTCGGCGACGAGGAAGACGAGGTTGTTCTTATAAATTCGGTACCCCTCGGCCGAGCCGGCGTGCGTGAAGAGTCGGACGACCAGGTCGGGCGGGGCGGGGTCGGTCGCCGTCGCCGTGGCCGCGTCGTAGTGGACGACGACCAGTTTCGGCGCGCGGGCGTCGTCGTCCACGTCCCCCGCCTCGCTCGGGAAGTAGACCGGCTCGAAGATGCCGCGCTTCCAGACCTGGCGGATGCGCTCGTCGAGGAGCTGCTTCGCCCGGGTCGTGCCGACGAGGGACATCTCGTCGGCCACGATCTTATTGAGCGATGGCTCGGTCTTGAACTGGTAGCGCTGCCCGTTGTAGTCGAGGAACCAACAGGTATCGACCAGGCGCTCCGTGGCGCGCTGCACCAAGGCGGGGTCGTCGCCGGGCGAGACGACGGCCAGCAGCAGGTCGGCCGGATCGACGCCGGAGGCGACACCCTGGGTCAGGCTGTGGAGGAAGATTGTCGTCGCGACGCGCTGGGCGTAGGGCGGCTTGCCGGCCTCGACCCAGCCGCTGTCGATCGTCTGTGCGTGCGAACGGGTGCCGGGGAGCACGCTGGCGATGTCCGCCTCGATGACCTGCTTGTAGGCCGGGCGGTCGAGCCGGCTGGTGAGGTCGTCGGCGATCTGCGGCACGGCGAGGTCCAGGTGATGCGGATGGATCAGGTACGTCTGGGGCGGACGGGTCTCCCAAAGGCGCCTGACAACGAGCGCGAGCAGGCGCAGCGCGCCGCGGGTCTTCTGAAAGTTCGGGATCGTTGAGGTTTTGCGGTTGAGCGTGTTGAGCAGTTCCGGGTGGAACGGGTAGGCGGACACCATCTCGGTGGCGTAGTCCGCGCGCGCCGCCCGCTGGGGGAGGTCGGCCTGCTGATCCAGGAGTTGAAGGTAGTACTGGTGGTAGTCGTCAGCTACCGCCTGCGCAGCGTTGCGCTCGATCGAGCGGAAGAGACGGTGGGTGACGATCTTCGCGATTTCCGTCTCATCGGTCGGGGTGATGACCCGCTCCTGGCGGGCGCTGATGCGGCGGGCCTCGGCCAGCTCCTCGCGCAGCTCGTCAGACTCCCGGCCGAAGGCGTCGCTTGCATCGGCCAGGGTGAGCACCACCACGACCCGCTCCTGGCTCGCGGCGAACTCAAGGAGCGACATGAGGAAGGCAACGGTCTGCTCAGCGAGGTCGCTTTTCCCTGTCCCAGTGGTGATCGCCTTGGCGGTGCGCAGGTGGCGCGCGACCTCGTCGAGCATGATCAGCGCAGGGGCGTTCCCGATGATCTGCTGCCAGATACCGGTGCCGGGGGCGGCCTTCGACTGGCGGTCGCTCTCGGCGACGAGCTGGTAGCCGGCGAGGCCGCCGAGCTGGTAGGCCAGCTCACCCCAGAGGGTGTAGGTGGTGACGTCCCGATGCAGGATGCCGCTGGACGGGTCGAGGTCTGAGCCGACGACGCCGGCGATGCGGACGGTGCCCGGGGTTGGGATGAGGTTGGAATCCACGACCCGACTGGCGGCCTCGCTGCCGCGGGCGGCGTGGTAGAGCGCGATGAGGTTGTGGGTCTTGCCGCCCCCGAAGGACGTTTCGAGCCGGATGATTGGGTTGCTGTCGGGACGCTGCCCGGTCAGCCGGCCGAGCGCTTCCTCAAGGAGCGTCTTCAGCCCTGCGGTGAGGTAGGTGTTGTCGAAGAACGTCTGAGGATCTTGGTAGACGGCCTCCGCTGTGCCATCGATGACGTCCTTGAGGCGGGCGGCGAAGATCTCCTCCTTGAGTTCTCCAAGGAGCACCTCAGGGCGTGGCTCACACGCGTCGAAGATCGTCAGCATCGCTCTCTTCCCGAGTTCTTGATCCCGACCACGGCGTCTCGCGGCAGGGGCGTTCCTCAGTGCCCCGACACGTCGGACCACCCCGGTGACTGTCGTGGACGGTTCGCGCAATTTGCCAATATCCTACCACGCCCTGACCTGGAGCCGGGTATGCCGCGTCGCGAGATGGGACTTCTGGTGAGGCCGGGTAACCGATGGCTGGGACGGTGTATGCCGTCCACGTATGCGGGATCGTGGACCATCGTTCGTTCCTCGAACGAGGCTGGCCGTGGCCGGACGCACGTATGGGTTTGACGAATTGATTTAGGTGTAGGCGGTCGGCCCGTGCCCGGGGGTTATGGAGTTTGACGAGTGATTTGGGTGTACGCGGTCGGCCTGTGCCCGGGGCTGAAGCCGCCGGGCTGAGAATGAGAAGCCGGCTCATGATGTTTCACAACTGAATCGGACTATCGCTCCGTCGACCGCTGCGAGGTGCGACAGGACACAACCCACGCACGATTCTGAGCGCTCCGCAGGCATCGATGTGCCTAGGCGAGTATGGTCCGAGTTAGTTTGGAAACATCATAAGCGGGCTGGGGTGGGACAGGCCTCACGCCGCGGCATGGGGCCCCACCGCCCGGCATGTGCCCGGGGCTAAAACGCTTGGTGTGAGTTAGGGCGCCGTGGCTACCAGGTGATCAGGTTCGCCACGGCCAGCAGCGGCCGCCCCTGCTGCCGATTCAGCCAGCAACAGAGGTTGTGCAGCGCCACCTTGGCCGCCAGTCGCGCCTGGAAGCCCGCCAGGGTGTGCGGGCGCTCCCGCTCGAGGCCGAAGGTGTGCAGCAGCCGCCCGATGACCGTCTCCACGATCTGGCGATGGCGGGCCACCCAGCGGCGGACCGCCTTGGGCCAGCGCCGCCGACTGCCCCGCTGCGGGGTGGCCACCAGCGTCACGCCATAGGTGGCCGCCAGGTGCGCCTTGTAGTCCTCGCCGGCAAAGCCACTGTCGGCCAGATAGGTCGCCACCGGCGTGCCGACACTGGGCAGGCGGGGATCGGGGTGGGCCCGACAGGCAATCAGGGTCTCGGCGAGGGACCGCTCATTGGTGCTGGCCGGGGCCACGCCCCAGCCGGTGATCGCCCCCTCCAGGCTGACGGCGGTCAGCACGCGGAAGCCGGCAAACCAGCCCAGGCGCAAGCTGAAGCCGATGTTGGCCTCGCCCGCCAGCCAGCCCCGCCCGCGGCGCTTGGCGTTGCGCACCGGAGCCGGCGCCACATCGAGCACATCCACCGCCACTGGCCCCCGGCCAAGTTGGTCTGCCAGGTAGAGGGCGAACTGGGCCAGGGCGACCTGATGCCGCCGCAGCAGCCGGTTGTATTGGCTGCGGTGGGGCAGGGTCGGGAAGTAGGGGCGCAGGTGGCGCTCGGCGTAGCGGTAGAAGTCCTGCTCACTGGAGAACCTCATCCACTGCCCGAAGATGGCCAGGGTCAAGACCTCGCTGCGGCTCAGGGCCGGCGCGGGGCCGGGGCGGTGGGGCTCCGGGGGCAGGTGGGTCTGGCAGAAGGTGTCGACCAGGACATAGACTGTAATCAGGAAGGTGTCCACATCCATCGGGTGCTCCTTTCGTGGGAGACGGATACGAGCTATCTCCCGTATGGAAGTGGGCACCTTCCTGTGTCAAGAGGGCACAGCATGCCCCGGCTAACTCACACCAAGCGTTAAAGCCGCCGGGCTGACAATACAAAGCCCACTGAAGGGGCTGGGGACGCTGGGCCCGGTGGGAGGCCGGTCGGCTCCGCCCGCGCGTAGTCATCGCAGCCCCTTCAGTGGGCTTACCCAATGTCAGCCCGGCGGCTTTAGCCCCGGGCACGGGCCAGCAATGCCGCTCCGCTCACCAGCCCGCTAGACTTCGTCGTCGTTCCCAGCCCGCTGCAGCGGGCTTCCGTTGTCAGCCCGGCGGCTTCAGCCCCGGGCACGGACCGATCGCGTACATCCATGTAATTCGTAAGACTCCATAACCCCCGGGATGACAAAGCGAAGCCCACTGAAGGAGCTACAGGGCGCTGAGTCCGGCGGGATGCCGGAACGGGTCAGCCGAGATGTAGCCATCACAGCCCCTTCAGTGGGCTTACCCTGAATCAGCATAGGGAGGAGGAGAGCCCAGTCGCCCGGTACTGCAGTCGTTTTGCCGTTTCCCTTACAATGTCTCGAAAAGGAACATCATAGGGTGAGTCACCGACTGATGCGACCTTGGGCCTGGGGTGGGCGAGCGAGGTGGGACGATGGCGTCGTCGTTAAGCTGGCTGGATTACTCGGAGCACGAGCGGCGGCAAGTCCTCGACATTGTCGAGCTGTTTCGGGATCGCCAGACCCTCGATGAGCTCGGCATCGGGACGGTGCGGGATGCCTTCGCCGAGCTGCTCTTCCCGGGCACGAGCACGATCCAGACGCGCGCGAAGTACTTCCTGTTTATCCCCTGGATCTACGGCGACCTCGAGCGCAGGCGGGTGCCGTCCCACGAGATCGCGGCACGGGCGCGCCGGGAAGCGATGAGGCTCATGTACGCTCCTATGCGCTCCGCTGATACGGACGGCGCATGGGCTGACGTCCTTGAGACGGGTCGCTGAGTTCCTCTGCTTATTCGGGCCTAATCGGTGCCAGCACCTCATTCATGTACCTCGGTCCAATGCCGCCAGACGACCTGCGATTGACTTCGCCTAAGCGTAGGAGCGGCGTGGCACCAACAGGCGCCGCATTTCGTGTTTAGGGAAGACCGTCTCCGTTCGTGGGTGCCTCGTCGCGAGCCTGGCTCCGAGGTCTGTCCGCGGGTGCCTGACCGGCGCTTCCTTCAGTAGCCAGTGCCGACGACCGGGATGGAGCAGGGGCGGGTGTCTCACCCGCCCCGCGTTGTTACTGGTCGTTAAGTTGGAGGCCGAAGAAGCGGGCGGCGTTGTCGCGGAGGATCTTGGGGCGCACGGTGTCCTTGAGGGGGAGGTCGGCGAACTCGCGGAGCCAGCGATGGGGCGTGAGCATGGGAAAGTCGGAGCCGAAGAAGACCTTGTCCTGGATGAGCGAGTTGGCGTACTGGATGACGGTCTGCGGGATGTACTTCGGCGCCCAGCCGGACAGGTCCATGTAGACGTTGGGCTTGTGACGGAGAATAGCGAGCTGCTCCTCATGCCAGGGCCAGGCCGGGTGCGCCATGATGATCCGCAGCTCGGGGAAGCGGGCGGCGATGTCGTCGATGTAGGGGATGGGTCGGCCGTAGTCGAGGCGGATGCCGCCGCCGCCCGGCTGGCCGGCGGCGGCCATCGTCGTCCCGGTGTGGAGGAGGATGGCGAGGCCCAGGCGCTGGCAGGTCTCCCACAGGGGGTCGAAGCGCGGGTCGTTCGGTGCGAAGTCCTGCACCGACGGGTGGAACTTGATGCCGCGCAGGCCGAGGTCGGCGCAGCGCTCGACCTCGGTGATCGCCGCTTTCCCCTTCCAGGGGTCGACGCTGCCGAAGCCGATGAAGACGTCCGGGTACTTCGCCACCCATTCGGCGATCTCGGCGTTGGAGACCTTGAGCCCGGTGCGGGTCTCGTCGTCGATGTCGAAGACGACCGCCATGCCGTTCAGCTCCCGGTACATCTCGGCCATGGCGTCGGGGTGGTCGCTCAGGCCCTCCGGGTTGGAGATCACGTAGGGGTCGGCCTCCAGACGCGCCTTGTCGCCGGTGCGAAGGTGCACGTGCACATCAATGAACTCGATCATGGTCTCGCCCTTATCCTGCTCGTCGGTTGCCAGGGTCGGCGGCGACGCGCGTCACGCGTCGCCGCGCACGATGACCTTGCGCTTCAAGCTCCCGGTCGGTGCCAGTTCTTCATGCGGTACGAGGCGGATGTCGGCACGGAAGATCAGCTTCATGCGGATCGCCTCTTGAAGCTCCTGCTTGAGCTGGTCCAGGTCACCGGCCTCGGGGCCGTAGGCGACGACGATCGGCACCGGTGGGTCGACGCGGGTGCCCGTGGCCGGCAGGTGGATCTGGAACTCGCCGGTCGTGCGTGGGCGGAACGAGGTGATGACGTCTGCAACGGCGCTCGGGAAGACGTTCACGCCCTGGACGATGAACATGTCGTCGGCGCGCCCCACGCAGCGGATACGGGTACCGGTGCGCCCGCAGGAGCAGACGCCGGTGCCTTCGATGCGCACCAGGTCGCCGATGCGGAAGCGCACGAGCGGCACGCACTCGCGCTGGATCGCAGTGTAGACGATCTCCGCCAGCATACCTTCCTTGGGTTCGACCGGTTCCCCGGTTTCGGGGTCGATGAACTCGACGATCACTGCGCCCTGCCCGAGGAAGTGCATCCCGTCCTGGGCTTCGCACTCGCTCCAGATGACGGGCACGAAGTCGGCCGTGCCCATCGCGTCGTAGACCTTGCAGCCCCAGGTCTCTTCGATCTGCTGCCGGATCTCGGGGAAGCCCGCGCCCGGCTCGCCGCCGAGCGACATCGACTTGAGCCCGAGCGACTTCGGATCCAGGTTCAGCCGCTCACGGGCGAAGTTGGCGAGGTAGTTGACGAACGAGGGGCTGGAGACCATGTAATCGACGCCGGTCTCCTGCAGGACCGAGAAGGTGCGCGCCGCCTCGGTGTTGCTCGACGGCAGCACCGTCGCCCGCATCGCCTGGAGCGCGTCGTAGAAGCCCAGCCCCGCGATGTACCAGCCCAGGCTTACGGCGACCCAGGAGCGGGTGCCGGGGCGCACGCCGGTGGCCCAGAAGAAGCGCGCCAGCACCTCGTTCCACATGGCCGCGTCCGCGGCGGAGACGCCGATCAGAGTGGGCCGGCCGGTCGTGCCCGACGAGGCGTGGATCTTGACGACCTCGGTCAGCGGGACGCAGGCGTGCTCACCGAGGGGCGGGGCCTTCTCCTGCGAGCGGCGGATCTCATCTTTCACCGTGAAGGGCAGCTCGTGCAGCGATCCCCTGCCGATGCTCAGGGGATCGACGCCAGCCTCCTCCCACTTCTGGCGGTAGAGGGGGGAGCGCTCCCAGATCCACCGCAACTGCCAGCGCAAGCGTTCGTCTTCGAGGCGCCAGAGCCGGTTCGGGTCGATGGTCTCCATCGCCTCGTTCCAGTAGCGCCGTTCCGCCATCGGTTATCCATCCTCCCTGTTGTCGGCCGTGGTTCAGTTTCTCTCCTGTTGCAGCATGGTGAGCAGCTCAGTGAGCTGGGGGATCGCGAGGTCCGGCACGTCGGGGGTGACGGCTGCGTCGGCGCTCGTGCCGGTCCGGACAAGCACCGTCGCGCTGCCCGCCTCGTGTCCCATCCGCAGCTCCAGGTCCAGGTCGTCCCCTACCAGCGTCAGATCCTCCGGTTGCAGGTCGAGCATGCGGGCGATTGCCCGCAGCCCTTCCAGTGCCGGCTTGCCGGTCACGCGAGCCTCTTTGCCGGTGATCCAGGTGATTGCCGCTGCCACCGACCCGGACCAGCCGGGCCGCGGGCCGCGCTTGGTCACGAAGACGGGCGCCAGGGACGTCACCAGGAGGTCGGCGCCGGACCAGATCGCACGGGCGGCGGCCTCGATCTGCTCGTAGGTGAGTACCGTGTCCCAGCCGACGAGCACCACGCCGGCCTGCTCCGCGTCCTCCGGGTCCACGATCGGGATTCGACGCTCGGTGAGCGGGGCGCGCACGCCGTCGGTGCCCAGCACTAGCACGGCACGGCCGGGATACTCGTGGGCGATGATCTCGGCGGCGGTGACGCCCGGGGTGATCATCTGCCAGTCGTCGATCGGCAGGCCCGCCGCCCGCAGGCGCTCGGCGTACACGGCCGGTGGTTCGGTGCTGCCGTTGGTGAACAGCACGTAGGGGAGGCCCGATTGGCGGAGCCAGGTGAGCAGGTCGACGGCGCCGGGGAGCGCGACCGCCCCGCGCCAGTCGGCGCCGTCGGAGACGGTCAGCGTGCCATCGACGTCAAACACGAACGCCTTCGCCTGCAGCACGTTCTGGAGGCGATGCTGGCTCTGCGTGTCCATCCGGCACGATCCCCTTCCCCGTCGCGGCGGGCTTGTTCCGCCGCAGGATGACCCGTGTGTCTCCCTTCTGGAGATAGAAATAGGTAATGTCGGTGCGTTTCGAGACTTCGGCGATCAGCTTCTTGAGCGGGTGGTACGGCCCGGCGACCGGTTGTGCCGGTCGGGTGCGCTTGCCGCTGAGGGCGGCGTCGACCTGCTCCCCGGGCAGTGCCCAGCGCAGCAGCAGCTCCTCGTCGGACAGGTTGGGGCCGATCTGTCGGCGCAGATCCTCGAGGGTCGGCTCTTCCAGCGGGACATCGAGCTCCCGCGCGCGGGGCATGGAGAGGACGCGGTCGCGCACCTCGGGGTCGATCGGGGCCGGCGGGTCGCCGAAGCGCCCGAGGACGTACTTGATGACCTCATCCGGAGCGCTCGCGTAGCGTTCACCGGCCTGCACGTTGAGGAGGGCTTGCGTGGCGACGAGCTGGGAGAAGGGGGTGACCATGATGGGGTACCCCAGCTCGGCCCGGACGCGGACGATCTCCTCGAGGACTTCGTCGAACCGATCCTCGGCGCCGACTTCCGCGAGGTGCCGCCGCAGGGTGGTCACCATCCCGCCAGGTACCTGATGGCGGTAGTAGGCGACGTCGTACTCGAGCGGCTGACCGATCCGATAGCCCTTGCGCCGGGCGAGCTCGAACAGGTGCTGCGAGATGCGCTCGATCGGCTCGAGGTCGATGTCGACGTCGAAACCGAGTTCCCGCAGGTTCGCGACAGTGCGCGTGATCGACGGAAGCGAGGTGCCTTCAGCGAGTGGCGGAATCGCTGTATGCACCGTCTCGACGCCGAGCTCGGCCGCGCGGAGATAGCAGAGCGGCGCCATGCCGGCATTGCAGTGCGAGTGGATTTCGAGCGGCATCGAGCCGAGGGCCTTGCGCATGGCGGGCACGATGGTCTCCACTCGCTCGGGGGTCAGCAGGCCCGACGGGTCTTTGATGTAGACGGTGTCGATCAGGTCGGTGGCGCCGGCCAGGGCGGCCGCGCACCCGACGTAGAACTCGTCGGTATGCACCGGGCTGATGCTGTACACCAGACCGGCGACAACCTGCTCCGCCCCTTCCTCACGCGCGATCTTGGCTGCTTCCAGCAGCGCCGGCATATTGTTCATTGGCTCGACGATCTGGATGCGCCGGATGCCGTGTTTGATGACGAGCTGCATGGCGAGGCGGATGATCGCGCGCGGTGCCGGCTCCCAGGTGATGAAGCGCATGCCGGTCGTCATGAAGATGAGCGGCGTGTTGGGCATGAGCTGGCTGGTCAGTCGGATGCGCTCGAAGGGGTCCTCCTGGTGGTAGCGCACGCTGATGGCCATGTGCGTGCTGGTGGTGAAGTCGAGCGCCTTGAAGCCCACCTGGTCGAGCAGGGGCGCGACGGCGAGGACCGTCTCCGTGTCAATGCCGGTGGCGCTCCAGAGACTCTGATTGCCGTCACGGAGCGTGACGTCGATGAGCTGGATTCGCGACGTCATTCGCCCTCACTTCCCATGGTCCAAGCCCCAGGGGAAACGCCGGGGCAGCATCCGCCGTTCCCGCACCGATCAGGCATCCGAGGCACGCTCGGGGCGCACCATGAAGAGGGGCTGCCCCTTCTCCACGGCTTCCCCATTTTCGGCGCAGACGGCGGTGATGGTGCCCTTGACGCCAGCGGTGATCGAGTGCATCAGCTTCATGACTTCGATGATGCAGACAACGGTGTCTTCCTGGACCTGCGTGCCGACATCGACGAAGGGATCGGCGCCGGGCCGGGGTGCTCGATAGAAGATCCCGCGTAGCGGTGCCGGGATCGCAATCTGCCCATCGGACGCGGCGGCCGCCGGTGGTTGCTTCTCCTCGTCGGTGCGAACGTCCTGGCTCGTCGGCTCGGTAGTCCCCGCGCTGGGCGGCGGCGCCGTATCCGTCGCCTGGTTTCCAGCGGAAAGTGGCTCCGCGGGCACGTTGTTCGATCCGCCGGCACCCTGCCCGCGTCGCACGACCAGCTTGAACTCAGGCGTCTCGAGCTCGAGCTCGTCGAAGGCGGAGTGCTCCAGGTAGCGTAGGATCTCGTCGACATCTTCCGGGGTGAGCCCCATATCACCGCTCTCCTAGTTGGCGTTCACGAACGCTTTCTTTGTACCACATGGTTCGGCAGTGCCCGATACCTCGGCCGCGCACGTACCGGCCACCCGGCTTCGCGGTCGAACCGGCGGGACCGCTTCGGGATGCGCGTGGCATCGATCAGGCTGGTTGGCTGGGACGCTGGCCTGGACGTACACCGGCGGCCGTGGGCATAGGGCGGACGGCACCTGCCGGATCACCTCGCGGACGGTTGAACGAGGTCGGCGCGCGGCGGCAGGGTGTCTCGCCCCCGCCGCCGGCGCCGACCTCATGCCTCAGTCGAGGATGGTCACGATCCCCTGATCGCCGTCCACGCGGATGCGCTGGCCGGTGCGGATGCGCTTGGTCGCCACGCCGGTGCCCAGCACCGCCGGGATGTTGTACTCGCGCGTGACGATGGCCGCGTGCGACATCACGCCGCCGATGTCGGTAACGGTGCCGCGCACCTTGGTGAAGATCGGCGCCCAACTCGGCTCGGTCACCGGGCAGACGAGGATCTCGCCGTCCTGCACCGTCTCCAGCTCGTTGACGCTGGAGATCACGCGTGCTGGGCCTTCGACTGTGCCGGACGAGGCCGGGAAACCGCGCAGGATGTTTCCGTCGCCATCGGCCGGGGTGAGCCAGGCGCGCAGCCGGTCGGGCGTGATCCCCCACAGCATCACGATCGCCGGGTCGGCAATCGTCTCGGGCACCACGCCGAGCGCCGGGGGTGGGTTGAACTTGCGCAGCTTGGCCAGGATCGCTTTCCGGCGTTCGACGACCGACGGCCAGTGCCGAGGACCAAGGGCCTCGCCGCCCACCGACCAGGAGAGGAGCAGGTCGGTCAGCGCCTGGGAGACCTCGGTCCAGTGCAGGTAGAACATGTCGTCGACCTCACGGAAGAACCCGTGATCGACGAAGAGCTGACCGAGCTCCCGGAGCTTGTTCCAGAAGGTGCTCATGTACCAGTGGTCGGCGAAGAACCGGTGGTCCTCGATCGAGAAGTAGACCTTCCGGACGAGCCCGATGAGCTCGTCGAAGGCCTTGCGATCCTCGTCGGTCCGCAGCAGCTCGCGGTACTCGGCGGTGATGCGGTCGCGCTCCTGCCGCTGGGCCTCGATGTCGCGCTCGAGGTTCTCGCCACGCTCGACCCGCCGGATGTAGTCGATCAGGGCCCCGAAGATCGGGCTTGGATCATCGACCCAGGCGCGGAAGTGATGCTGCAAGCCGCCGCCGGAGTTGACGTAGAACCAGGGATCGCTCCGCTCGTCCCACTCACGGAGCCACGCCTGGCCGGCGTCGCTCTGGCGGAGTTCGGCGAAGACCTCTTGCCAATCGCGACCCTCGACGAACTTGTCGGCGATGCCGAGTTCGACCGCACGCCGTGCCAGGGCCTTGAACTCCTCGTCCGGGCGCAGCATGCTCACGTCGATCGCGCCGATCATCCCCGTGATCTGCTGGTCGGAGATCTCCGGGAAGGCCTGCTTGCAGAAGTCGTAGAAGGTCAGGTAGGCCGCGAAGCCGATCATGACGATTTCCGAGTGGATCTGAGCCAGGCGGAAGAGGCTCTCGATCACTCGGTTATAGCCCTCGAGCACGGACATGGACGTGCCGATGCCGCGCTCGGCGAAGACAAGTTCGTCGGGTTCGATGTCCGGCAACTCGGGGAACGAGACGGCCCGCAGCGCCGCGATCTCCTGTTTGACGCGCTCCCGCCATCCCTCGTAGATCCGCTCCCAGTTCGCGTAGTAGTGCCCCGCGCGACGCTGGAAGAGCTGCGCGCGCTCCTGCACCTCCTGCGGATCGAGCACCGGGATCGAGTTGATGTAGACGTACCCGTTGAGCACGCGGAAGTCGATGCCCATGGCTGGTGGGATGCAGAAGAAGCGGGCGCTCATCTCCCCGATGGCGACGTAGAAGGATTCGGCCGTGATGATGTCGAACGGCGTCATCGGCTCGGGGAAGTGCATCCCGTTGTAGAACCAGAGGCGCGCTTCCTCCGACTCACGGCGCTCCTCGGAGAAGAGCACGTGCTTCGGGTACATCTCCTGCCATCCCTCAGCCCCGAGTGGTGTCTCCACCTCAAACGGGCTCGGGAACCGCAGTTCTCCGCTCACGGCAGACTTCTCCTCTCCTTCCTCACGCGCGGCGTCGCGCGCTTCGTCGATCGACAGGCGCATGCCGCCCGGGGTCGTGGGCGAGCCACGCGCGCCTCGCCGCAGCCGTGTCCCGGTCATGCGGCAGGATGAGCAACCGCCGGATCAGGTGTTGGCGAGCCGCCGGACGATGAACGAGAGCGGATCGGTGAAGCCCGCGGCCACCGGCTCGCGCCTACGCTGGCTCCAGACCGTCTCCGGGCGGGCCTGGAGGATGAAGATGTTCTCCGGGAACGGGAGCGAATCCGCCACGGCCCATTCGATGTCGAGGGCGTGACCGTAATGGCGCTCCAACTGCCGCCCGACCTTGGCGAGTTCGACCACCTCGTCGCCGGTCAGGCAGGGCTCGTTCTGCTGGTCTTCCGGTACCTCGACCTTGCGGAGGTCGCCCTGACGGCCTTCCGCCTTGTACTGGTGGCTCTTGCAGGAGATGTGCTTGCGCGTGATCTCCAGCGTGACCTTGTTCACCCAGTACTCGTCGGGCGTCACCTCGCCGCCGACGACCGCGACGCCGGGGCCCCAACTTCCCTCGACGACGACCAGCGACGGGTCACCGCTGCGCGGGCTCAGGGTGAACATGACGCCGGCGGCACGCGGGTCAACCATCTGCTGCACGCCGACGGCCACGGCCGCGTCCTCCAGCCCGATCCGTTGGTGGGCGCGGTAGGCGATCGCGCGCGGGGTAAACGCACTCGCCCAGCAGCGGAGCACGGCGTCGAGTACCTCGTCCGATCCCTGCACCCACAGATACGTGTCGTGTTGCCCGGCGAAGCTCGCCGCCTCGGTGTCTTCCGCGACGGCGCTCGACCGAACTGCCACTGCCGGAGCCGGATCACCGAGGGTGTCGGCCAGCCGCTCGTACTCCGCCCGGATAGGATCCGCAAGTTCGACCGGGACGGAGCAATTCAGGAATGCCTGCTGGATCTTCTGCGAGGCGGCATCGACAGCGGCCACGTCATCGGCGTTGAGCCCACCAATTGTGTCCTGGATGAGGCGATCCAGGCCGGTGGCCTCGATGAAGCGTCGGTATGCCGCGCTCGTGACCGCGTATCCGTTCGGTACGCGACAGCCCGCGCGGAGCAACTCACCGAGACTGGCCACCTTTCCTCCGACGAGTGGGCGTGCATCGCGCCCGACGTCGGAGAACCACAACGTGAGCGGGGTGCTCAGCTCGCCAGACACTGTGCCTCCTCTACCCTGATTCGCGACTACCTCAGTCGTCGAGAATCGTCACCGTTCCGCTGTCGCCATCGACCCGGATGCGCTGCCCGGTACGAATCCGCTTCGTCGCGTTGCCGGTACCGAGCACCGCCGGGATGTGGTACTCGCGCGCCACAATGGCCGCGTGCGACATGACGCCGCCGATATCGGCGACCGTCGCGCGGACCTTGGTGAAGATCGGCGCCCAGCTTGGCTCCGTAACTGAGCAGACAAGGATCTCTCCGTCCTGTACGTGCTGGAGACCTTCCACGCTCAGCACGACCCGTGCCGGCCCTTCTGCCACTCCGGGCGCAGCCGCAAAGCCGTTCAACACACTCCCGTCTTCCGGGCTGAGCCAGGCGCGTAGCCGGTCGGACGTGATTCCCCAGAGCATCACTACCGCCGGGTCACCGATCGTCTCCGGGACGACGCCGAGAGCGGGCGGCGGCGTCCACTTGCGAAGCTGCTCCATGAGCGCCTTCCGCCGCGCGATTAGTTGCGGCCAGTAGGCCGGCCCGCGGGACGGCGCGCCGATCGACCAGCCGAGGAGGAGGTCGAAGAGCGCCTGGTAGACCTCGGTGTAGTGGAGCAGGAACAGGTCGTCTTCGTCCTCGAAGAACCCGTGGGCGACGAAGACGCGGCCGAGCTCGCGCATCTTGTTCCAGAAGATGCTCATGTACCAGTGCTCGACGTAGAACTTGTGGTCCTCCATCGAGTAGTAGACGTCGCGCACGAGCCCGATGAGCTGATCGAACGCCTGGCGATCGGCGTCGGTCTGGAGCAGATTGCGGTAGCCCTCGGTGATCTCATCGCGCCGTTGGCGGAGCGCCTCGACGTCGCGCTCGAGGCGGTCGCCCCGCTGGAGGCGGGCGATGTAGTCGGGCAGGACGTTGAAGATGGGCGTCGGGTCATCGACCCAGGCGCGATGGTGATGCTGGAAACCGTCGCCCGAGTTCATGTAGAACCACGGATCGGCGCTCGCTTCCCACTCGGACAGCCAGGCGCGCCCGGCTTCCACCTGCTCAAGTTGCGCGAAGACATCCTGCGGTGAGGCGCCGGGCTTGAAGTAGTCGGCGACGCCCAGCTCCAGTGCCTTCCGCGCGAGGCGCATCAACTCGTAGTTGGGGCGGAACATGCTCACATCGATCGCGCCGACCATCAGGGTGACCTGCTGGTCCGTGATCTCCGGGAAGCTGCGCTTGCAGAAGTCGTAGAAGGAGAAGTACGCACCAAAGCCGATCATGATGATCTCCATGTGGATCTGCCACACACGGTAGATGCTCTCGATGGCTTGGTGGTAGCTCCGTAGCAGGTCGTAGGAGGTGCCGATCCCCAGGCGCTCAAAGACGATCTTTTCGTCCTCGACCTCAGGCAGGTCCGGGAAAGTGATCGCCTTGAGTTGCTCGATCTCTCGGGTCAGCTTCTGCTTCCACTCGTCGTAGATCGACCGCCAGTTCGCGTAGTAGTAGCCGGCGCGCTTCTCGAAGAGCTGGGCTCGTTCCTGGATCGCCTCGGGGTCGGTGACGGGTGTGGGGCTGATGTAGACGTACCCGTTGAGGACGCGGAAGTCGATCCCCTTAGCCGGCGGGATGCAGAAGATGCGGGTGCTCATCTCGCCGATGGCGACATACGCGGCCTCGGCGGTGATGATGTCGAACGGGGTGATCGGCTCCGGGAAGTGCATCCCGTTATAGAACCAGAGCCGGTTCTCCTCGTCGGCCCGCCGGTCTTCGCTGAACAGGACGTAGTAGGGGTACATTTCCTGCCAGCCCTCGGCGCCGGCTGGCGTCGGGACTTCGAACGGGCTGGGAAACCGAATCTCACCGCTCACTGCTATCCCCCTCCCCCTCGTACGCCCGCATCACCGATACAGCATGGTGGCGATTGCCTCAGGTGCGGGATCGACAGGTAAGCCAGTCGAGCCAAGAAGTGGGCCCCTATCACGCCCACTCCGCCTCGCTTTGACCGCGTTGGAGTGGATACAGTCTAATGGCGACCTTGCTGAGCGTGCAAGTCGGACTCGTTATGTCATCATCTGCGCTGCGAATTGCCCCACCCTGTGCTGGAACTGCGGGATGTGCCTGGCGGTCGTGCCTGTGACTGCTCGTGGCGCGTCACACCGGATGGGGTAGCGTGCGTTACGCATCACATCGGCACGGGTGGTGCTGCGGCGTGCAGGTGGTACGATGCGCTGCGCGCGGTTGAGGACGACCAGGGTGATCGGGAATGCGGTCGGGAACGTGCTCCGGCGGAACAATGCCAGAGGCCGGTGGAGAGTGCGGTGATGTGAGGGGCGCGTCCCGGCGGTAACAGGCGCGATGAGTGAAGGAGGGGGCGATGAGTCCGCGGAGGGTGGTCGACCTCAGTCATCCCATCGATGCGGCGATCCCGATGTTCCCGGGGCTGCCGGCGCCGGAGATCGCCGAACATCTGTCGCGGGAGGCGTCGCGTGCGCACTACGCAGGCGGCACCGAGTTCGTGATCCATCGCTACTCGCTGATCGGCAACAGCGGAACCTACCTGGACGCTCCGTTCCATCGGTACGCCGACGGGGCCGACCTCGCCACGCTCCCGCTCGAGCGCCTGGTCGACCTGCCGAGCCTCGTCCTCGACCGCGCGGAGCGTGTGGCGGTGGGGCAGCGGGCGATCGATGTCGCGGACCTGGACGGCCTGGATCTGACGGGTCGCGCGCTACTGATCCACACTGGATGGGCGGCGCGCTGGGGTCAGGAGCACTACCTGGACCCGAACCCGTACGTGACGGCAGCGGCCGCCGAGGTGCTGGTCGCAGCGGGTGTCGTCCTGGTCGGCATCGACACCTGGAACATCGACGATGTCGAGGATCGGACGCGACCGGTCCATTCGGCGCTCCTCCGGGCGGGGATCCCGATCATTGAGAACCTGCGCGGGCTTGAGCACCTGCCGCCGAGCGGCTTCCGCTTCTTTGCGGCTCCGCTCCCGTTCCGGGGTGGCTCCGCCGTGCCGGTGCGGGCCTACGCGGTGGTGGACCGGGAGTGATCGGACGGACGGGGCGCGGAGCCGGATTCGTTCCGGGCAGCGAATAAGCCGGTGGTACAATGCGCCGCGTGAAATAGGGGACTACCAGGGAGGTCGGTGATGCGGTCGTGGCGGAGTGACGTGGTCGGGAGCCTGCTCCGGCCGGAATATCTAAAGGAAGCCCGGCGCCGGCATGAGGCTGGCGAGTTGAGCCCGGCGGAGTTCAAGCGGATCGAGGACCGGGCGGTCGATGGCGCGATCGCCCTGCAGGAGGGGGTCGGGCTGGACGTCATCACCGACGGCGAGTTCCGGCGCTATGCCTTCTACGGGCACCTGGTCGACTCGGTCGAGGGGTTCGACAAGTTCGGCGGCTGGGCGATGCCGTTCCGCGACGATGAGGGCCGCGAGCACGTGGTGCGGCGCCCGGTCGTGGTGGACCGGCTGAAGCGTCGCCGGCCGATGGCGGCCGAGGAGTTCATCTACCTTCGCGGCCGGACCGACCGGCAGGCGAAGGTGACGCTCATCAGCGCGCAGCAGGCAGCCGCGTACTACGACCCGGAGAAGTCGAAGGGGGCCTACCCGACCATCGACGCCTATCTCGCGGATGTGGTGGACATTCTGCGGCAAGAGGTAGCGGAGCTGGTGCGGCTGGGCTGCACCTACATCCAGGTGGATGCGCCGCAGTATGCGGCGCTGATCGACCCGGAGATCCGCGAGGGGTACCGGCAGCGGGGCAACGACCCGGACCGGCTGCTGGACCAGTGTATCGAGCTGGACAACGCGGTGATCGGGGATCACCCCGGGGTGGTGTTCGGGCTGCACCTCTGCCGCGGCAACAACCAGAGCCGGTACTACGCCAGCGGCGGTTACGAGCCGGTGGCGCGAGTGTTCGAGCGGACCCGCTTCCATCGCTTCCTGCTGGAGTACGACGATGCGCGCTCGGGCAGCTTCGAGCCGCTCCAGCACGTGCCGGAGGACCGCGTGGTGGTGCTGGGGCTGGTGACGAGCAAAAAGCCGGAGCTGGAGTCGAAGGACCTGCTGAAGCGGCGCATCGAGGAGGCGTCGCGCTACGTGCCCATGGAGCGGCTGGCGCTGAGCACGCAGTGCGGCTTTGCCTCGACCGAAGAGGGGAACCTGGTCACGCCGATGGACCAGGAGGCGAAGCTGCGGCTAGTGGCCGAGACGGCACGCGAGATGTGGGGCGACTCCTGATCGGGGAATGGCCCTCACCCCCGGCCCCTCTCCCAACGTTGGGAGAGGGGCGTTTCTTTGCTGGGGGCGAGTGTGATGCCTTCGGGCGTCGCCGCGCTAGGCCAGCAGGCGCTCGAGCCAGCCGGCGTTGTAGTCGCCGGCGATGACGTCCGGTTCTTCGAGCAGGCGGCGGTGGAGCGGAATGGTCGTCTGGATGCCCTCAATCTCGAACTCGCGCAGGGCCCGGCGCCCGCGCTGGATCGCCTCGTCCCGGTCGGCACCCCAGGTGATCAGCTTGGCGACCAGCGAGTCGTAGTAGGGTGGCACGTCGTAGCCGGGGTAGATGGCGCTGTCCAGCCGGACACCCGGGCCGCCGGGCAGCCCCAGCGCCGTGATCGTGCCCGGAGACGGGAAGAAATTGAGGTCGGGGTCCTCGGCGTTGATGCGGAACTCCATGGCCCAGCCGGAGACGCGCACGTCCTTCTGCCGGAACCAGAGCGGCTCCCCGGCGGCGATACGGAGCTGGGCCTTGACGAGGTCGATCCCGGTGATCACCTCGGTGATCGGGTGCTCCACCTGGATGCGCGTGTTGGCCTCGATGAAGTAGAAGCCGTTCTGATCGACCAGGAACTCGAAGGTGCCGGCGTTGGTGTAGCCGACGGCCTGGGCCAGCCGCACCGCGGCGGTGGTCATCTGCTCGCGGGTGTCCTGGTCGAGGGCCGGCGACGGCGCTTCTTCCAGCACCTTCTGGCGGCGCCGCTGCAGGGAGCACTCGCGCTCGAAGAGGTGGACGACGGTGCCGTGGTGGTCGGCGAGGACCTGGACCTCGATGTGGCGCGGGTGGATCAGGCGGCGCTCCAGATAGATCGCATCGTTGCCGAAGGCGGCGCGGGCCTCGCGCTGGGCGGCCTCCAGGGCCTCCGGGAAGTCCTCCGGGCGGTCGACGATGCGGATACCCTGCCCACCGCCGCCGGCCGCGGCCTTGATCATCACCGGGTAGCCGAGACGCGCTGCCTCGTCCGCGGCGTGCTCGGGGTCCACCACCCCGTCGCTGCCCGGCACGACCGGGACGCCGGCGTCGATGGCGATTTGGCGTGCGGCGGCCTTGTCGCCCAGTCGCCGGATGGCCTCGGCGGAGGGGCCGACGAAGGTGATTCCTGCCTCGGCGCACGCGGCGGCGAAGTCTGCATTCTCAGCCAGGAAGCCGTAGCCGGGGTGGATGGCGTCGGCGCCGGTCTGACGCGCGGCGTCCAGGATCGCCTCGGCGTTGAGGTAGCTCCGCGGGGCCGGAGCGGGGCCGATGTGGACGGCCTCGTCGGCGTAGCGCACGTGCAGCGCGTCGGCATCGGCGTCGGAGTACACCGCGACGCTGGGGAGACCGAGCTCGCGGCAGGCGCGGATGACCCGCACCGCGATCTCTCCACGATTGGCCACTAGTACCTTTCGCATGACGTCTCGCTTCCTCGCATCGTACACCACGGGGCGGCGCTGAGCGGCCCACGGGCTCAGCGCGGGATGCATCTTATCAACTCCCGGTGCCGTGTGGTGGCGCGACCCGGCCAATTCCGGCACGAAACCGCAGGCCAATGTACTTGACAGAGTCCGCCATTGACCCTACTGTACGCATATCTTGACGACGCTAGCGTGCTTCACCGATCATCCGGCGCTACCCACGGTCTCAGAGCCACTACGGGGTGGCGCCACTTGCTAAGTGGGACGGCCCTTCGAACCACGGAAGGGTTCATAGAAGTCAATCCTCATCGAGTACGCCTGGCCGCCCGGGCCGGGCATGGGACCCCGCGGCGGTGTCCGCGCGGGGAGGGGATGGCCGGCATAGTACCGGCGGAGGGAGGTTTACCGGTGAAACCACCCAGTTTTGAGTACTTCGTGCCCACCACGCTCGATGAGGCGGTGGCGCTTCTGGCGCAGCACGGGGGCGAGGCGAAGGTGCTCGCCGGGGGCCAGAGCCTCGTGCCGATGATGAACCTGCGCCTCGCGCGGCCCGCCGCTCTGGTGGACCTGAACCGGATCACGGAGCTGGACTACGTGCGGGCCGAGAACGGCCACGTGACGATCGGCGCGCTCGCGCGCCAGCGTGCGGTCGAACGGTCGTCCGACGTGGCCGAACGCCAGCCGCTGATCGGCGCGGCGATCCGGCTGATCGGGCACCCCGCAGTGCGGAATCGGGGCACGGTGGTCGGGTCGCTGGCGCACGCCGACCCGGCGGCCGAGTTGCCGGCGGTCGCGGTCGCGCTGGACGCGGAGATGGTCGTCACCGGGTCGAGCGGGGAGCGGGTCGTCGCGGCCGATGACTTCTTCGTCTCCTACCTGACGGTCGATCTGTCGCCCGATGAGGTGCTGAAGGAGGTGCGCTTCCCCTCGTTGTCGCCGCGCACTGGGTGGTCGATCGTGGAGGTCGCCCGGCGCTTCGGTGACTTTGCGCTGGCAGGCGCGGTGGCGACGCTGACGCTCGATGACCAGGGCGCCGCGAGTGACGCGCGGGTCGCGCTGTTCGGCGTGGCCGATCGGCCGGTCCGGGTGCCGGAGGCCGAGCAGGTGCTGCGCGGCGAGCGACCGGACGACGACCGGATCGCAGCGGCGTCCGAGGCCGCGCGTGCGGCGCTGGTCGATCCGCCGTCCGACGTGCATGCCTCTGCGGCGTACCGGCGCCATGTTGCCGGGGTGCTCGTGGGACGGGCCCTGCGCGAGGCGCGCGAGCGCGCGCAGGCGAGCGGTTAGTGGGCAACGAGACGAGAAGGGGGCCACTGCCATGAAGCGCGCGATCGCGCTGACCATCAACGGGGTTCGCGTGGAGGCCGAGGTCGAGCCCCGAAAAACACTGGCCGATTTCATCCGCGAGGATGCCGAACTGACCGGCACCAAGCTGGGCTGTGAGCACGGCGTGTGTGGCGCCTGCACCGTCCTGCTCAACGGCGAGGCTGTGCGCTCCTGCCTGATCTTCGCTGTCCAGGCGGACGGCGCCGAGATCATGACGGTCGAGGGCCTGGCGCAGAACGGGCAATTCCACAAGCTGCAGCAGGCATTCTGGGAGAACCACGCGCTGCAGTGCGGGTTCTGCACGCCGGGCTTCCTGATGTCCTCCTACGCGCTCCTCCAGGAGAACCCGAACCCGACCGAGGACGAGATCCGCGAGGGGCTCTCCGGCAACATCTGCCGTTGCACCGGCTATCAGGGGATCGTGGCGGCGGTCAAGTCGGTCGCCGGCTCGGCGGAGTAGGACGGGAGGCTGTCGACGATGGTACAGATAGCGACCCCGCGAGGGAAATGGATCGGCGCCCGCGTCAAGCGGGTGGAAGACCCCCGCTTCCTCACCGGCGACGCGCGCTATGTCGCCGACCTCACGCTGCCCCGGATGGTCCACGCCGCCTTCGTCCGCTCGCCGTACGGCCACGCCCGCATCAAGGGGATCGACGCGAGCGCGGCGCTTGCGGCGCCGGGTGTGATCGCGGTGATCACGCACGCCGACGTGGCCTCGGTCCCGCCGCTGCAGGACCCGATCGCCCTGGACGGCCTGAAGAAGACCCCGCAGACGATCCTGGCGAGCGACAAGGTGCGCTTCGTCGGGGAGCCGGTCGCGGTGGTGATTGCCGAGGACCGCTACCTGGCGGAGGACGCGGCCGAGCTGGTGCAGGTCGACTACGAGCCGCTGCCGGCCGTGACCGACGCCGAGGCCGCCATGGCGGAGGGTGCGCCGCTCCTCTTCGAGGACCTGGGCAGCAACGTCGTCTACGACCAGACCTACCGCTTTGGGGACCCGGACAGCGCCTTCCAGCAGGCCGACCGGGTCTTCAAGAAGCGGCTGCACACCAACCGCTTCATGGCGTCACCGATGGAGACGCGCGGCTGCATCGGGCAGTACGACCGCGGGCTCGGGGAACTGACCTTCTGGTCCTCATCCCAGATGCCGCACATGCTGCGCCTCTCGCTCGCCGGCTTCCTCGGCATCCCAGAGCAGAAGATCCGGGTCATCACGCCGGAGGTCGGCGGCGGCTTCGGCCAGAAGATGACCATGTACCCGGAGGAAGTCGTCGTCGCCTTCCTGGCGCGGCACCTCCAGCGCCCGGTGAAGTGGATCGAAGACCGGCGCGAGAACCTGATGTCCGCCACGCACGGCAAGGAGCAGATCATCGAGCTGGAGGCCGCGGTCAAGAACGACGGCACGCTGCTCGGCCTCCGCGCGACCTGCATCGGCGACGGCGGCGGCTACTCGTTCAACACCGCCAGCGCGCTGGTTGAGCCGCAGGCGTCGGCGCTCATGATGCCCGGGCTCTATCGCGTGGCGCACTACGAGGGGCGCGTGGTGGCGGTCGTGACCAATAAGACCCCGGTCGGTGCCTTCCGGGCCGTCGGCTGGACCGCCGGCCACACCGCTCGCGAGCTGTTCTTCAACGAGATCGCCCGCGAGCTGGGCATGGACCCGGTCGAGTTCCGCCGCAAGAATATGATCCATGAGGATGAACTCCCCTACACGACCTGCACCGGTCAGGTCTACGATAGCGGGAGTTACGTCAAGTCTCTGGACATGGCGCTGCAAGCCGTTGGCTACGACGAGCTGCGAGCGCGGCAGGAGGAGCTGCGCGCGCAGGGGCGCTACCTGGGCATCGGCATCAGCCCGTACGTGGAGCCGACGGCCTGGGGCTCGGAGATCGCCCTGCAGGTCGGCTTCCCCTTCCCGTCTCACGACAACGCCCGGGTCAGCATCGAGCCCAGCGGCAAGGTGACGGTGGCGGTGACGACGCACAGCCACGGGCAGGGGCACGAGACGACGCTGGCGCAGGTCGCTGCCGACATCCTCGGGGTTGACCTGGCCGATGTCACCGTGGTCTTCGGCGATACGGCCTCGACCCCCTGGGGTATGGGGACCTATGCCTCGCGCAGCGCCGTCATCGGCGGCGGCGCGGTCACACTGGCCGCGCAGGAGGTGCGCGAGAAGATCCTGAAGATCGCGGGCCGGATGCTCGAAGCCGACCCGGCGGATCTGGTACTCGCTGACGGCAAGGTGTCGGTGCAGGGGGCGCCCGACCGCTCGGTCACCCTGGCCGAGGTCGCGGTGTCGTCCTACTTCGTCAACAGCGTCCGGGCCGAGGGTGAGGATCCCACCCTGACCGCCACGCGCTTCTACGATCCCAAGGCGACCTACTCCAACGGTTGTATCGTCGTCGTGGCCGAGGTCGATCCCGAGACGGGGCAGGTGCGCCTCGATCGGGTCGTGTCGGTCGAGGACTGCGGTACGATCCTCAACCCGATGATCGTCGACGGGCAGATCCACGGTGCGGTGGCGCAGGGGATCGGTGGCACGCTCTACGAGCACCTGGTCTACGACGACCAGGGTCAACTGCTGACCGGCACCTTCATGGACTACCTGCTGCCGACCGCGACCGAGGTTCCGCCGATCCAGGTCGAGCACCTGGAGACGCCCTCGCCGGTGACGGTGCAGGGCATCAAGGGTATGGGCGAAGGCGGCCTGATGGCCTCCCCGGCTGCGGTGGCCGGGGCGGTGATCGACGCGCTGACCCCGTTCAACCCGAAGGTCGAGGAGTTGCCGCTTTCGCCCGAGCGCATCCTGCGGGCGATTGGTACGATCACCGATTGAGAGGCGAATCGGACCCCGCTCCTACGAGCGGCCGATCGTATCGCTGGCCGGCGGGTCCACCCGCCGGCCAGCACCAGAACAGGAAGGGAGACCTGCGTGGCGCAAGAGCGCACCATCAAGTCCCCCCTGCCGGGGGTCTTCTACCGGCGGCCGAACCCGGAGTCGTATGTAAAGGAAGGCGACCGCATCGAGGCCGGGACGACGATTGGGCTCGTGGGCGTGATGAAGTCCTTCCACGAGATCAAGGCGGAGAGCGGCGGCGTCGTGCTCCGATTCCTCGTGGAGAACGAGGAGCCGATCCGCGTCGGCCAGGACCTGCTGGTGCTGGGCGACTAGGCAGGCACGCACGACCGGTGAAGCCGGAAGGAGGGAGCCGTGGCTCAGCATGACGGCCAGACCAGCGGTGTGATCCTGGCAAGTGTCCCGGCCAAGGAAGGACGGCCGAAGATCGTCTATCGCCAGGCCGGTGACCGCTTCATGCTCGTCGAGTTCGGCGACATGGAGTTCGACCTGACGATGAGCTTCCGCGTCCTGGGGCTGAACCAGGCGCTCAAGGACCACGGGCTCGACGGGCTGATCGAGACGGTGCCTGCGATCCGCAGCATCCTGATCCACTACGACAGCACGCGGCTGAAGCCGGATCGCCTGATCCAGGCGGTCGAGGACCTCTACGAGCAACTCCCGCCGTTCGAGACGCTGACGATTCCGAGCCGTCGCATCTCGCTGCCGATCGCCTTCAACGACCGGTGGACGCGTGCCGACATTGCCCGCTACGTCGAGCACATCCGCAAGGACGCCCCCAACATCATCAACGGCAACAACCTGGAGTACGGGGCGATGTACAACGGGCTGCGCGATGCCGAGGAGCTGATGGAGTACGTGATGGCCACCGAGTGGTGGAGCGCGGCCATCGGCTTCTTCCCGGGCCTGCCGTTCCTCTACCCGCTTGACCGGCGCTACGCCATCGTGTTGCCCAAGTACAACCCGACGCGGCCATGGACCCCGGAAGGTGCCGTCGGCATCGCGGGGCCGTGCCTGGCGATCTACCCGGTGGCGTCGGCCGGCGGCTACCAGCTCTTCGGGCGCACGATCCCGATCTACGACCCGAAGCAGCGCAACGCCGCCTTCGCCGAGAACCCGATCCTGCTGCGTCCGGGCGACCGGGTCACCTTCGGCCCGCGCGTCACCGACGAGGAACTAATCGAGATCCGCGAAGCGGTGTACAACGGGACGTACGAGTACCAGATCGACCACGACGCGACCTTCGATGTCGGGGAGTACCTGCGCTTCCTCGAAGAGACGCGCGAGGAGGCCGAAGCCTTCCGCCGCCGCCAGGAGGAAGCCGCGCAGCGGACGCCGGTGCCGTAGAGGGGTGCGTCATACGTCATGCGTCATACGTCAGGAGCGAAGCCTGCTCCGTCTTCACTGTTCCCCGCTGGATCGCCCGCTGGGTCTGAGACGGAACACGCAACACGGAACACGGGGAACGCATGACGCATGACGAAGCACGCATGACGCAGTACGCATCACGGAGGTGGAGCCCATGCTCGAGGTCAAGAGCGGTGGGATTGAAACAACGGTGCAGGACTACCCCGGCCGGGTCGGGCTGCTCGATCAGGGCATCTTCCCAGCCGGGCCGATGGACGATCTTGCCTTCCGGATGGCTAACCTGCTGGTCGGCAACGATCCGGGCGCAGCCGGCCTGGAGGTGACCGCCGGGGGCGCGGAGTTCGCCTTCACCGACGACCGGGTCGTGGCGGTCTGCGGCGCCGACATGCAGCCGCGGATCAATGGAGAGCCGATCGAGCTCTGGCGCTCCTACGGGGTGAAGGCGGGTGACACGCTGACGCTCGGCTGGCTGAACGGCCCGGGGTTCCGCTCCTACGTGGCGGTGAGCGGCGGGATCGACGTGCCGGTCGTGCTCGGCAGCCGCGCCACCTACGCGCCGGGCGAGATCGGCGGCCACGAGGGGCGCGCCCTCAAGGAGGGCGATCAGTTGCCGCTGGGGAGCGCCGGGAACGCGACCCCGGGACGGCGGGTCAAGCCTTCTCTGGTCCCGACCTACACGAGCGAGTGGGTCCTCGAAGCGGTGCGTGGGCCGCAGGCGGACCCTGACTACTTCACCACCGAGGACATGGAGTTCTTCTTCAGCCACGCCTGGACGCTGGACCGGAACTCCAACCGCACCGGCTACCGGCTGGACATCCACCGGTGGCAGTGGGCGCGCAAGACCGGCGGCGTCGCGGGTGGCCACCCCTCGAACATCCTCGACAACGGCTATCCGGTCGGCGCGGTGAACGTGGCCGGAGACCAGCCGATCATCCTCACGGTCGACGGCCCGACGTTGGGGGGCTTCGTCTGCTGCGCGGTCGTGGCCATGGGCGCGATGTGGAAGCTGGGACAAATGGTGCCCGGCTGGGACAAGATCCGCTTCAAAGAGGTGAACATCGCCCAGGCTGCCGAACTGGTCCAGCAGATGAATCAACTCATCAGTGAGGAGAGCCTGGAAGGGGTCTGAGCCATGGCGATCCGCATGGACATCAACTCCGACATGGGCGAGAGCTTCGGCCGCTACACCATCGGGAACGACGCCGAGCTCATGACCGTCATCACCTCGGCCAACATCGCGTGCGGCTGGCACGCCGGTGATCCGGCGGTGATGCGGGAGACGGTCGCCCTGGCGGTGCAGCATGGCGTCGGGATCGGCGCCCACGTTGCGCTGCCCGACCTGCTGGGCTTTGGCCGGCGGCGTATGGAGGTCAGCCCGCAAGAGATCTACGACTACACCCTGTACCAGGCGGGTGCGCTGGCGGCCTTTGCCGAGGCAGCCGGCGGACGCCTGCAGCACGTCAAGCCGCACGGTGCCTTCTACGTCATGTGCGCCCAGAACCCGGAGTACGCCGACGCCCTGGCGCGTGCGGTGAAGGCGCTCGGCGATGACGTGATCCTGGTGATGATGGGCGACGTGGCTCCCAAGGCCGCGGCGGCCCACGGCGTGCCCTATATGCCGGAGGGGTATATCGACCTCAACTACAACGCTCAGGGCGGGCTCGTACTGGAGCGGAGCAAGCAGGCCTGGGACCCGGATGAGGTCGCCAACCGCGCGGTGCAGATCGCGACCCAGAAGACCGTGAACACCATCGACGGCACCACGCTGCCGATGGACGTCAAGACGCTCTGCATCCACGGCGACGCGCCGAACTCCGGCGAAGTCGCCCGCCGCGTCCGCGAGCGGCTCGAAGCCGCCGGAGTCGAGATCGTCCCGATGCGGGAGATGCGGGGGTAGCCACCGGCTTCCCCAATGCTCACTCGACCGGCACCAAGTGCCTAGAGCCGGTTGGCGCGGGTTGTGTCTCCGGTGCCAGGTTCGTGCGTGAATACGTATCAGTGTCGGCACGTGCCCGGGGGGTTACCCCCGGGCTCACAACAAGAGCCGGCTGAAGCCGGCTGGGGCACCGTAGGGCTCCGACCCTAGTGATTCGGTGTCCACCGGTCGGCGGGGTGCCCGGAGGTTTAGCCCCGGGCACGTACCTCGGCACGGGGATCCAAACGCCGCTCATCCCGCGTCCCGGACGACGGTACGAAACCGATCCCGGCGCGGCATCATGCCCCCCATACCAAAGCGGCGGCGCCGGCCGCCGCACTCCAAAGTGCTGAGCCCGCTTTAGCGGGCTTTTCTTTGTGAGCCCGGGGGTTTACCCCCGGGCTCAAGCCTCGGTGTTGGAGCCGTCAATGCCCCACATAGCTTGGCCGGTCGGCCATCGCCGGTGCCTGGATCGGCATGTAGCCGTCGCCGTCGAAGGTGGCAACGTGGGAGGCGTCGTTGAACCAGCTCGGGGGCGCGGGGTGGCCCCAGTAGGTCTGGCGCTTGGGATCGTTCAAACGCCAGCGGATCGGCTCGAAGTCCGGGTCGGCAATCAGGTAGTCGCAGGTGTAGAGCTCCACCCGGTTGCCGTCCGGGTCGCGCAGGTAGAGGAACATCGCGTTTGAGATGCCGTGGCGGCCGGGGCCGCGCTCGATGGACGCCTCGTACCCCGCGGCGGACAGGATGTCGGCAGCGCGCAGCACGTTGCTCGATTCGGGCAGCCAGAACCCGACATGGTGCAGGCGCGGGCCAGGGCCGGTCATGAGCGCGACGTCGTGGACGTTCTGCTTGCGGTGGAGCCAGACGGCCCAGAGCCGCGGCGGGGTGTCCTCCGTCTCGGTGTACTCCGAACAGTAGAAGCCGAGCGTGTCACGGTACCAGGAGGTGCCGGCGTCGACGTCGGGCACCTGGAGGTTGACGTGATCGACCCGCATCACGTGCGGTCCCCGGTACTCGTGGAACCGCTGAAGCATCCGCGGGACGCGCTCGACCGCGTGGTAGAACTCGACCGGGAAGCCGAGCGGATCCTGGATGCGCAGGGCGCGCCCCTGGCCCCGCTCCTCGCCGGGCTCGACCCAGCGTGTCGGCAGCCCCCGCTCCGTCGCGAGCCGGTGCAGGGCGTCCAGGTCGCGCTCGCTGGCGACGCGGTAGGCGATGTGGCCCAGCCCCGGTGCATCGGCCCGGGTCAGGATCAGGCTGTGGTGCTCCCAGTCCTCCAGGCAGCGGAGATACACGCGGTCATCATCGCGCTCGGTCTCGACGAAGCCGAGGAGGCCGTCGTAGAAGGCGCACGCTCGCTCCAGGTCGGTCACCCGAAGCTCGACGTGCCCCGTCTTCAGGATGGTGAAGTCCGGAGTCGGTGGCATAGACGCTCCCATTGACCCCTCCTCTCAGCACGGCTGCACCGGGTAGCGGCGGGCCTGAGCAGGCTCACTGCCGCGCCGGCTCCTCCTGCTCGACCCGGTCGAGGAACGCTTGCACTCGTTCCTTGTACGGCTCCTTGTTGTAGCTGGTGTACAGGGCACCTGCCATGCGCACCGGGTCGCCGAAGAAGAAGCGCTCGTAGAGCACCTGGCGCGAGCCGAAGGAACTGAGCGCAGCGTCCCATGCCAGGCGGAAGAGCTTCACCCGCTCGTACGCGTCGGAGTTCCGGCCCTGCAGGTAGCGGTCGATCATTGCCCGTGCCGGGCTGCGCATGTCGGCCTCGGTCGGGATCGCCATCAGGCCGCTGGCGCCGAGGATCTGGATGATCTCGATCATGCGCGGGTAGAGGCGCGGGAAGAGGTTGCGGGCGGCGTTGAGCGGACCCCACGCAGGGGTCATCAGGCCCCACTGGTCGACCGCGGCATCGGCCTCGCTGGCACGCAGGAACGCGCGCATCGCCTCCAGGTCGATGATGATCTCCGCCAGCTTCTCCTGTACGTGCTGGAACTGGTCGATACCGATCCGGTCCGCGATCAGGGCGGCGATCCCGAAGATGAACTCGGCCTTGGCGACGTTCTTCACCACCACCTGATGGGCCATGTGGACGACTGCGTTGGTCTCGGCGAAGACACCGTTGGCCAGCTCCACGTCGCCGTAGAGGAAGACTCGCTCCCAGGGCACCAGCACGTCGTCGAAGACGACCACCGCGTCCATCTCCTCGAACCGGGAGCCGAGCGGGTGGTCGAAGTGCGAGCGGCCGATGTCGAACGACTCGCGGCAGATGAACTTCAGCCCGGGCGTGTCGCACGGGATCGCGAAGGCGAAGGTATACGGGCGGTCCTCCTCGGTACCGCGTAGCACCGTCGAGGGGAAGACCTCGATCTCGTCGGCGATCGGCCCGAGCGTGGCCAACATCCGCGCCCCGCGGATGACGAGCCCGGCGTCGGTCTCCTTCACCACGCGGGCGACGATGTAAGGGTCGGCCTGCCTGGCGGAGCCGACAGAGCGGTTGACCTGCGGGGTGATGAGGGTGTGGGTCAGTGCCAGGTCCCGCTCCCGGACCTCCTCGTAGTAGCGCCGGATATGGTCGGCGTTCGCAGGGTTGTTGCGGCCGAAGTACTCGGCGGCCGCCGCCATGGCCATCAATCCCGCGTTGAGGTAGTCGGGTGAGCGGCCCATCATCCCGCCGGAGTAGTCGGCCCAGCGTTTCATCATGATTCGACGCCGGGCGAGATCCTCGCGGGAGCGTGGCTGGAGGAACGACATCCCGACGCGCTCGCCGGTGGTCGGCGAGACGTAGGTCATCTCCTCGCGCAGCTCCGGGTCGTGCTGCATGTCGTAGAGCGCCGCGAGGCTGCGGGTCACGTTCTTGAAGGCGGGATGCTCGGTGATGTCACCGATGACCCGCTCGCCGTGGATCCAGACCTCGCGAGGGCGCTCCCTCAGCCCTTCGAGATACTCCGCACCGGTCCGAGCCCCCATCGTTGTCCCTCCGCTGCGCTAGGTGCATACGCACGCCGTCGTGCTCGATAGATCTCTCTCCGCTCAGGACGTCGCCCCGAACTTCGGGATGCGATGCTGCCCGAGCGCCACGTGGATCGTCTTCGTCTCGGTGTAGAACTCGAAGGAGTAGCGGCCGCCCTCGCGGCCGATGCCGCTCTCCTTCATGCCGCCGAACGGCGTCCGCAGATCGCGGACGTTCTGGGAGTTAACCCAGACCATCCCGGACTCGATCTCGGGCGCGAGCCGCGTGGCGCGGCTGACTTCCGACGTCCAGAGGTAGGCGGCCAGGCCGTAGCGGACATCGTTCGCCATGCGCAGGACCTCGGCCTCGTCCTCGAACGGGATCACGGTGAGGACCGGGCCGAAGATCTCCTCCTGGGCCACGCGCATCTCGTTGCGCACGTCGACGATCACCGTCGGCTCCAGGTAGTTGCCGTCCGCCAGTTCGGGTCGGTCCGGTCGCCGGCCGCCAACGGCGATGGTGGCGCCTTCCTCCCGGGCGATGTCGAGATAGCCCATGACCCGCTCCAGGTGCCGCCGGTGGATCAGTGGGCCGACCTCGGTCGCCGGGTCGAGCGGATCGCCGACGCGAATCCGGCGCACGCGCTCGATCAGGCGGCTCACGAAGTCGTCGTAGATCGGGCGCTCCAGGAAGAGGCGGGTGCCGGCGGTGCAGCGCTCGCCGTTGAGGGAGAAGACGCCGAAGATAGCGGCGTCGAGCGCGCGGTCCAGGTCGGCGTCGGCGAAGACGATGACGGGTGACTTCCCACCCAGCTCCATCGAGAAGCGCTTCAGCGTCTCGGCGCCGGTGCGCATCAACTGCTTGCCGGTTGTCGTCTCGCCGGTGAAGGAGACCAGGTTAACCTCCGGGTGGGCGACGAGCGCGGTGCCGACCGTCTCGCCGGAGCCGTAGACGAGGTTGAAGGTGCCGGGCGGCAGATCCGCCTCCTCGATGGCCTTCGCCAGCAGGTAGGCCGAGATCGGCGACCAGCTTGCGGGCTTGAGGATGCAGGTGTTGCCGGCCGCGAGCGCCGGGGCGACCTTCCACGTCTCCAGCATGAAGGGCGTATTCCAGGGTGTGATCAGCACGGCGACCCCTACCGGCTTGTGGACGGTGTAGTTGAGGAAGGTGCCCTCGACCGGGAAGGTCTCGCCAGTGATCTGCGTCGCCATCTCGGCGAAGAAGTCGAAGTTGTCGGCGGCGCGCAGCACCTGCCCGGCCCGGATCTGGGTGATCGGGATGCCGGTGTCGCTCGTCTCGAGCACCGAGATTTCATCGGCCCGCTTGCGGATCTGCTCCGCGATCCGGCGCAGGGCCCGGGCGCGGTCGGCGGCGGGCATCCGTGACCAGGCGCCGCTCTCGAACGCCTCGCGGGCGGCAATAACGGCCTGCTGCGCTCCGGCGCGCCCGGCGGAGTGGACCGTCGCGATCGGCTGGTTCGTCGCCGGGTTGATGGACATGAAGGTCTCGCCGATCGGGCCGGGAGTCCATTCCCCGCCGATGTAGTTCTGGAGCGGCGGCAGGTCATCGAGCAGCCGCTTGCTCAAGGCCGCGTAGTCGGTCGTTGTGGTCATCAGACCGTCCCCTCGGCGTGCTCAGCGACGATCGGGTTCTCCAGGGCGCCGATCCCCACGACCTCGACGCGCAGGGTATCGCCCGGCTGGACGAAGGAGATCCCCTCCGGTGTTCCGGTCAGGATCACGTCGTCCGGCTCCAGCGTCATGAAGGCGCTGATGTACTCGATGATCGGGCCGACCTTGTGGATCAGGTTGGAGGTGTGGCCCTCCTGGCGCAGCTCGCCGTTGACGTAGGCGCGCAGCGTTAGGTTGTCCGGGTCGATGTCCTCGTCCTCGACCACCCAGGGGCCGAGCGGACCGAAAGTGTCGAAGCCTTTGGCCTTGACCGGCGGGCGGAAGTAGTTGGTGATGAAGTCGCGCGCGGTCACGTCGTTGGCCACGGTGTAGCCACGAATGACGTCACGCGCCTGCTCCGCCTTCACGTTGCGGCAGCGCCGCCCGATGACGACGCCCAACTCGACCTCGTAGTGGAGCTGCGTCACCCCGGTGGGATAGACGATCGGCGCGCGGTGGCCGATGAGCGAGGTGAGCGGCTTGAAGAAGAGGACCGGGTCCTTGGGCGTCTCCAGCCCCAGTTCCTTGGCGTGTTCAGCGTAGTTGAGCACCAAGCCGACCACCTTGGTCGGCGTCACCGGCGGCAGCCAGACGACCGCATCCTGGTGGTAGGCGCGACCGGACTCGTCGATCAGCCGGTCCTCGTCGGCGTACCCGGTGTGCAGACGTCCATCCGCGATGAAACGCACGTACCGCATCAGGCCGCTCCGTTCTCGCCACCGGCCACGGGGGCCGAGCTTGGGATCAGGCCGTAGCGCTCTGCCACGGCGCGCAGCTTCCGCTGGTTCTCCTCGGAGGGGAGCACGAGAGGGAGGCGCAGCTCAGGCTGGATCTTGCCCATCAGGCCCAGCACGTACTTCACGGGGCCCGGGTTCGTCTCCCAGAAGAGCGCCTCGTTCATCTCGTACATCTCATAGTGGAGGTCCCGTGCCTCATCGTACTTGCCGGCGGTGACGAGATTGTACAGCCGTGCCGACTGCTCCGGAAGCACGTTGCCGGTGGCGCTTATGTAACCGGCGCCGCCGAGTGCGAGTAGCGGGAAGCAGAGCACCTCGATGCCGGAGTAGACCCGGAAGTCCCGCCCGCACAGATGCATCAGTTTGGTGACCTGCTCGAAGTCCTTGTTGGCTTCCTTGACGCCGATCACGTTGGAGCGCGCCCGCACCACGCGAGCGACGGTCTCCGGTTCCATGTTCACCGCGGTGCGGCCGGGGATGTTGTAGATGATGATCGGCAGCGAGGTGCGCTCGGCCACGCCGACGAAGTGTTGATACAACCCCTCCTGGCTCGGACGGTTGTAGTACGGGACCATGACCAGCACGGCATCGACTCCGACCTTCTCGGCGAAGGTGGTCAGACGCACCGTCTCGTCGAAGTTGTTCGTGCCCGTCCCGGCCACGACCGGGACCCGGCCTCGCACCGCCGACACGGCGGTCTCGATGACGTACTTGCGCTCCTCCTCCGTGAGCGCGGACGGCTCACCGGTCGAGCCGGTCACGGAGATGCCGTGGCTGCCGCTCTCGATCTGCCACTCGATCAGATCTCGGAACGCAGCCTCATCGAACTGGCCGTCCTTGAACGGCGTCACCAGCGGCACAATCGATCCGCGTAAGTCATGTCTGGCCATTTGGGCTTCACCTTTCGTTCCACTCGGTTCCGTTATTTCCTGATCACATCTCGGGTTGCTCCGGATCCGGAGCAACGCCTTCCAGCTCGCGTCCGCTCTCGGGAAGTGCACCGAGATAGACTTGCTGTACCAAGCGGCTGGCCATCAGTTCCTCTGCCGTGCCGCTGAGAACGATTCGCCCGTTGATCAGGACATAGCCGCGATCGACGACCCGGAGCGCCTGGCGGGCGTTCTGCTCGACCAGCAGAACCGCGATGCCCTGACCCCGAAGCTGGGCGATCGTGTCGAAGATCTGCCGTGTGATGAGCGGGGCGAGGCCTAGCGAGGGCTCATCGAGCAGAAGCACCCGAGCGGAGCTCATCAGGCCGCGACCAATGGCAAGCATTTGCTGCTCGCCACCGGACAAGGTTCCCGCACGCTGCCGGCGACGTTCCCGGAGGATCGGGAAGAGCTCCAGGACCCGCTCGAAGTCGCGCTCGACTGCCTCCGGCTCATGCCGGTATCGGGTGTAGGCGCCGAGGCGGAGGTTCTCCTCGACGGTGAGATCGGCGAAGAGCTGACGGCGCTCCGGAACGTGGACCAGCCCGCGCCGCACGAGCGCTTCGGTCGACTGGCCGGTGACGTCGGAGCCGTCCAGGGACACGCGCCCACGGCGGAGCGGCACTAGCCCACTGATGGCCCGCAGCAGCGTTGTCTTGCCGGCACCGTTGGGGCCGATCACCGTCACGATCTCGCGAGCACCGACGTGCAGGCTGACCCCGTGCAGCGCGACGATCCCGCCGTATCCAGCCTCGATATCCTGTGCTTCCAGCGCGCAGAGCGTGTCCCCGCTCATGCTCCGATTCCCTTCAATCCGGGATTGGTCTGCTGGATCTGTCCATCGTCCAGGGTATCACCAAGATAGGCAGCGATGACGGCAGGGTCGCGCTGAATGGTGGCGGGCGGTCCTTCCGCGATCTTCTCGCCGTAGTTGAGCACTGCGATTTCGTCGGCAAGATTCATGACGAACTCCATGTCGTGTTCGACGAGCATGATCGCGATCCCGAGCTCTCTGAGCGTACGGATCAGTCGAGCCAGCTCGGCGCGTTCGCTCGGGTTGAGACCCGAGGCTGGTTCGTCGAGCAGGAGCAGGCGTGGCCGCTGCGCCATCGCGCGCGCGAGCTCCAGTGCGCGCTGTTGGCCGAGCGGTAGGTCTCCGGCGAGGGTACTCGCGTGATCGGCCAGACCAACGAACCGGAGCAGGTCGGATGCCTGTTCTTCGAGTTCGCGTTCGACGGCACGGACGCGCGGGAGGCGGATCATCGATGCGAGCACGCCAGGCCCCTGCTCGGCCTCCAGCGCCACGAGCACGTTTTCTAGGCAGGTCATCCGTGGGAAGACTTCGACGTTCTGGAAGGTGCGCGCAACCCCGAGCCGTGCGATGGGTGCTGGTCGAGTACCACCGATCTGGTGCCCGGCGAACTCGACGGTGCCGCTGGTGGGCGCCAGGAGTCCGGAGATCACGTTGAACAGCGTGGTCTTGCCGGCGCCGTTCGGGCCGATGACTGCCAGCAAACGGTTCGACGGCACTGTCAGGTCAAGCTGTCTGAGTGCAACCAGTCCCCCGAAGCGGCAGGTCAGCCCGGCGACGCGCAGCAGCGGCTCGCCGGCCACCCCGGAAGGGCTCCCCTCCATCGACTGAGTGAGCCAGTCCGGGATCGTCTCTGCGACTCTTGGTAGAGCCGGCGACTCGGTGCCAGCCGAATTGCTCCGGCCGCGCATCTGGGTCGTGATCCAGTGATAGGCACGCGTGATCCCGCCGGCCAGCCCGCTCGGCCAGAAGATGAGCATGACGACCAGCAGGGCGCCAAACAGCACCAGTTGCACCTCGCCGGTAGCGCCGGGTACGGCCGACCGCAGCGCTTCGGTCAGCACGGTCAACACAGCGGCACCCAGCAGACCTCCCCAGATGCTGGTCAGTCCACCGACAACCGCCATTGTGAGGAGTTCGACGGAGTAGAGGAAGTCGAAGGGTGCCGGGTTCACGAACCGGATCAGGTGAACGTAGAGACCACCGGAGAGGGCGGCAAACACGGCTGCGAGGACGAACATGCGCAGTTTGAGCGATGCGGTCCCGACGCCGAGGCACTCGGCGGTGATCTGGCTGTCGCGGACTGCTCGCGCCTGGCGGCTGATACGGCCGTGGGCCACGTTGCGGGCGACCCAGGTAACGAGGGCGGTGATGACGACTAGGAGGTACGCATTGGCGCGAGGTGTATCGAACGTGATGCCGAGTATGGAGAAGGCGGGAATGCCGCTGAAGCCGGAGGGCCCGCCGGTCAGGCTGTGCCACTCGAGCATGCCTGTGTAGACGATCAACCCGAAAGCAAGGGTGCCGAGCGCGAGGTAGTGACCTTCGAGCTGGAGGAGCGGCAGCCCTACCAGCGCCGCCAGGATCCCGACGAGAAGCATCGCCGCTATCAGTGCCAGCCAGGGAGAGATGTCGTAGCGCGTGGTGAGGATGGCACTGGTGTACGCGCCAATCCCGACGAACGCGGCCTGCCCGAACGAGATCTGGCCGGTATAGCCCGTCAAGAGGACCAGGCCGAGCACGACGATCGCACGGAGCAGGACGAAGTTGAGGATCGTCAGGTGATACGCGCCCAAGACCCCCGTGGCGGCCAGCGCCACGAGGAACGCCAACAGTGCGAGCAGGTCGTTCCGCGCGACCCCGGCGACGTGGAAGGGAGCTTTGGAGTTAGCCGAGGAAACCATGAGCGCGGGCCCTCCACTCATGCGGGGCGGGGCCTCGGGCCGAACCGCCCACGTAGGCCAAGAATGCCGACCTGGCGAACGATGAGCACCACGAGCAGCACGGCGAAGGCGATCACGTCTTGTAGACCGGAATGGAGTCCTGCGCCGACGGACTCCAACACCCCAAGCAGCAGGCCACCGATGACGGCGGCCGCCGGGTTGGTCAGGCCTCCCGCGACGGCGGCGACGAACCCTTTGAGGCCGAGATCAAGCCCCATCGAGTAGGTCGCGAAGGTGATCGGCGCCACAACCGCTCCACCGAGCGCAGCCAGCGCGGCGCTGCCGGCCCAGGCCAGCAGTGCCATGCGCTCGGGACGGATACCGACGAGACGCGCCGCAACCGGGTTGGCGGCGCTGGCGCGTAGCGCGCGACCAGCCATCGTGCGCTGGAAGAAGAGGTAGGTCACGACCACGATCACGATGACCGAGGCGATGACCCACAGAGCCTGTCGGGTGATCACCGCGGGGCCGACGATGATGGGTGGTCCTGGCGTGAAGGGGCGCACGGAGTACGGCGCGGTGCCCCAGATGATGAGCGCGATCCCGCGGAGGACGATATCAACGCCGATGGTGATCATGATCAGCGTTACCATGGAAGCCCGGCGAGCCGGGTAGAGGGCGACCCGCTGCACGCCTGCTCCGATGGCCGTCACGGCGATGACCGCAACCAGGATGGCCAGTGCCAGCGGCATGCGGTTGTGAAGCGTGGCGGTCAGCATCGCCCCGAGCATGACGAACTCGCCTTGGGCAATGTTGATCACCCGCGTGACGCTGTAGATCGTGACGAACCCCAGAGCGACCAGCGCGTAGATTCCCCCGATGGTGATCCCGGAGATGATCCATTGTGGTAGTTCGAGCGACAGATTCATCGGTGCACCTTAGCCGTTCCGTTTGTGGCTGGCTCGCGCAGGTCGTCGGTGCCGATATCCCGCTCCATTGGGTAGCGGGACGTGACCGGTCCAGGCCGGACCGGTCACGCCTACTCCTCAGCGAGTGCCACGAACCTCCCGTCTTGGACCACCACCATCACCATGTCCTCGGTCTGGAATCCCGTGTGGCGCTCGGGTGAGAAGGTCAGCACCCCCGTGATCCCCACGAAGTCGGACGTCTGCTCAATCTCATCGCGAATGGCCGCAGGGTCAGGACCGTGCTTCTCAAAGGCCCGGACGTAGAGCCAGAACGCATCCCAGGCGTGACCGGCGAAGGTGTTGGGTGGTTCTCCGTAGCGTTCCTGATACTCGACGGCAAACTGCTCGAGAACCTCTTTCTGGTGGTCGCTGTCGGGCAGGGTGTCGTAGACGATGATCTTTCCAGCCGGCACGATTGCCCCCTCCGCGAGCGGACCCGCGGCCTCGATGAACGCGGGTGTTGCCACGGAGTTGGTGAAGACGATGGGAATGTCCATCCCGAGATCGCGGTAGTTCTTCATCGCCACGACGCTCTCGGGAACCAGGGCGTAGACGACAACCGCTTCAGCGTCGCTGGTGCGCACGCGGTTCAGGTGCGTGGTGACGTCAGTTGTCCCCGGGTTGAAGCGCTCATCGACAACGATGGAGACTCCGTAGTCGTCAGCCAGTTCATGGAGTGCATTTCGCCCGCTATCGCCATACTCCGTGCTGACGGAGAGGAGCCCGATACGCGTGATGCCCTCCCGCTGGAAGTAGAGCATGAGACGCTCGGAGACCTGGAGATTGTCCCATGCCGGCTTGAATGCCCAGTAGCGCTCCTCGACCGGCTGAGTAATCGTCTCGCTGGAGGCGAGCGAGATCATGGGGACCTCGTTGCGCGTCACCACATCGACGGCGGCAAGCGACGTGCCGCTTTGGCTGCAGCAGATGATCGCGGGAACCTGGTCCGATTCGATCAGCCGCGTGACGGCGAGAACCGCCTGCGACTCGTCGCTCTGATCGTCGTAGATGATCACTTCCACGGGATGACGGAGCCCGTCGGGCCCGAGGATGCCACCCTGCTCGTTGACCTGATCTTGCAAGAGCTGCAACGCATCCCGTTCCGGAGCGCCGAGGGTCGCGGCCCCGCCCGTGATCGAGAGGACCGCTCCGATCCTGTAGGGCTCACCTTGCTCTGCTGACTCTTCTTCGGCTGTCTCGTCCCCGGCCGGAGATCCAGTCGGCTGCCCGCTCGGCGTTGCATCAGTCGTCGCCGCAGTCGGGGTTTCTGCGGCCGCCTGAGCAGGGCTGGTGGGTTCGGCAGCTTCCCCGCCGCACGCTACGAGGAGCAATATGCTGATCACGATTGCAAGATGCAGCATCAAGCGACGCGATCGGTTCCGGTACATGGTGCTCTCCCTGATGCGAGAATGCGACTCCTCCTGCGATGTCGTGGCGCGGTATGGTCGAACGCGTAGAGCCCCCTCGTCAGCTATCGCCTGACCACGGCCTTCCGGTATTGCCGCGCCGGTTCCGCATAGGGGACCGGCCCCACGGTGACACCCACCTCGGTCTGGACATGCGGCTCAACCGACGGCTTTCGCGAGCCGCCATTCGGCTCTCCCCAGATGAGGCGGAGGCGGCTACCCGGCTCGGCGTACTCGCGGTCAACGGTTGCCAGGGAGAGGACCGCTTGCTCGTTGATGCTGTATCCGGTCCACATGGCGAATCCCACAACGTCGCCATTGTCGTTGCGCACCGCGTCGTACATCCAGGTCGCGTACTGTGCCAGCGGGAGCTCGAAGTACTTGAACTGCTCGCCATAGGGCTTCTGGGCGATGCTGCCGAGGATCCGTGCGGTGTCCTCGCCGTCCCACACCAGCGTGACTCTGCGGCGATGTGGATCGTTCGCCATTCGCTCGAGCGCTGCACGACCGATGAAGTCGTGGTCGAACTTCAGCAAGCGGCCATAGCCGAGGTCCCACGGCGTGAGGTAGTAGTCCTCGATGCGCTGGGACACAAAGCTTCCCCCCAGGGAGCTGACCGCCTCGAATGCCGTGGCAGGGAGCCACTCTCGGTAGCCTTGCAACGCCTGGCCGGTGTACACGGCTGGGAGAGGATTCGGGATCCAGCCTGACTCGAGCGTGTTCGTCGCATAGGTGCGCGAGCCGACTTGGCGGAGTCCAAACTCCTTGCCCGCTTCGACAATCGCTTCTCTGACGGCCGACCCCTCATCGTACGGACCAAACAGCTCCGCGCCGGGTACTCCGACCATGCCGTGGTGGAGCATGCCGACGGTGTGGCCGGCGATGTTGATCCGGGCGAAGTGGAAGAAGGGGACATCGGGAAGCTTCCCGCCGGTCAGCTTCTCCAAGAGCTTGGTTGCGTTTGGGCCCTGGAGTTGGAACCGGTACGTCAGTCGCTTGCGATTCGGATCCACGCGGGACGATTCATCCCGCTCCCAGGTGACGTCTGCTCCGCTGGTTTCAGCGTGATACTGCACCCAGTTGTGGATCGCTCCCACCCCAACGAGTTGGAACGTGCCGTCCTCGAGGTAGAACAGGATGCAGTCGCCGACGTAGTAGCCGTCTGGTGTGACACAGACGAGGTGCTTGGCCTGTCCCGGTTCGAAGCCGTCGAATGAGTTGATGGCGAGCCGCTCCAGGAGCGAGAAGGCGTCCGGGCCGCGCAGGAACATGTCGGTCATGTGGTAGGACTGATTGAAGAGTGCCACCGTCTCCCGCCAGGCCCGCTGTTCGTCCCGCCAGTTCGTGAACTCAGGCGGAACGTTCGGCCAGAAGCGTCCACCGGAGGGGTTGTGGTACAGGCGTTCCTGGATCGCCGGGGTCTCGTCGAGAAGGTGCTGTAGTGTCCGCGGTTTCGCGTTCTGCATGAATCGCCTCCTTCCTGGCGAGGTGGCCTTCAGATTCCGCGACCTACCTGGCTCTCACTAACGCCGACTCCTTCTGCACGGTCGGAACGGGTTGGCATGGATCACGCACCTCACGATCGAGCAGCGCCCTGGACCCGTGGGCGCCAGTAGTGTGCTGGAGAAGATCTCGATGCGGTCTGTGTGCGCTGGCACCGTGGTAACGGTGGATGCTACAGGGTGCAGCGCCGCTGGTATGGTGTGGCGTTGCGACCGTAGCTGCCTTTGTTGCCCGTGGGGCGGGCGTATCGCTCGCGCTGCGCCCCAGGGCCATGACCGGGAGCGTCACAATGAGGGATGAGACGCGCCACGGATCGCGGTGACGTGAATTCGGGATCGTGCGCATCGGTCTCCTCCTCCCGGTCGGAATGGAGATCCTGGAAAGGACCGGGCCGCACTAGGAAGGCAGAACCCGGTCTGAGCCCAGGGTGGTCACCTCCTCCGTTGCCTGACCGGTGGTGCCGCTGCCGCCTGGTGCGGCACCATCGGATGCAGCTGCGCGGCAGCGCACCGTTCGGTCATGGAACGCCTCGGCGGTGGCGAGCTTGTGCTGCCGCACCACCCGCTCGATTTCGACTGCCGGCGCACCGGAGGCGAGCAGAACGTTGATGCGCTCGTGGTCGACGATCGAGGCGCGTGCTCGCTCCGGCAGCAGGACGAAGATCGAGTGGCGCATCGAGTCGAGCCGTGCCCACGCCGCGCGGATCTGATCGGTCAGATAGTCGTTCGGGCAGCGGCGATAGATTGCCTCGTGGTAGGCGCGGTTGAGCGTGCCGTAGCGCAGCAGGTCGCCCCGGTCGAGCGCCGCGCGCATCTCGCCGGTCAGGCGGTGCAGTTCGGCCAGGTCGCTCTCATCGAGCCGTGGCGCGGCGAGTGCCGTCGCGTAGCCCTCAAGCACCGCGAGGGTCGCTAGAGTATCGACGTATTGCCGCTCGTCGATGGCGACGACGCGGGCGCCGGCATGGCGGGTGTAAGTGATCAGCCCCTCGGCTTCCAACCGCCGGACAGCCTCCCGCACCGGGATTGGACTGACCCCGAGCTCACGCGCCACTTCGTCGATCACGATGCGGTAGCCGGGGCCGTAGGCGCCGTCGATGATGCGCGCGCGGATCGTCTGGTAGGCCAGCTCCTGCTTGCTGTTCATGCACCCTCGCGAATGGTCACTGACAGGGATGATCATAGAGGAGATCATATATGACATCAAGGGGATGCCTTGGGTGAGGACGGCCCTCACCCCCTGACCCCCTCTCCCAACGTTGGGAGAGGGGGGACCTGGTGCGTCCTGCGTGTGCCGGTTCGGAATCGCGTGCTGGCGACTCCGGCCTCCTCCCCTCTTCCGACCCCGGGAGAGGGGCCGGGGGTGAGGGCCGCTCTTTGGCGCATCGATCGCGCACGGGGTCGAGCGGGGCTCAGTCTTACGCCTGCAGTTCTATCCGCACCACCATGCGTCGCGGGTGGCGCGGAGGCGGTCGTCGCCGCGGCAGGCGCTAGGATGGTGAGAAAGTGACTGCACCGTGCCCGGTCCCTCCCTTCGGTCTATCCGGATGAGTGGGAGGTCCGCCGTCCGGATGTCCCGCGGCTGGGGATGCCCACCCCATCCTCACACCAGCGGATTGAAGCCGGGGTGTGTAACGAGATAGATCCCGATGGCGATGGTAAAGGCGAGGAACAGCGCGGCAACGAAGCGGACGCTCACCCGGCGCCCGAACAGCCGATCGAGGCCGAGCGTGACTGCCCCAACCACGATCATCACGGTTCCCCATCGCAGCCAGTAGTTCACCCACAAGTGCTGCCGCCGCTCACGCCACTGCTGGTTCTGAATCGGATCCTTCTGGCTGGTGGCGATGAATTGCTCATAGTCTTCAGCCAGATCGAGGACGCCGCGTGGGTGCATTTGGAGATAGACGTAGTCCTTCCGCGTCACGACCCAGTCAGTGGGGACGAAGCATGCTGCGATCAGCCCGAAGATGAGCGTCGCCAGGGCGAACAGGGCGAAGTAGCCGGACCAAGTGACGTAGCGCATCGCGCGGGTCACGAGTTCCTCGGCTCGTACGGCGGGTCCGTCACTCATGAGACGAGCCCCTTTGCTACTCAACGGTTGTGAGGCCCGCTCGCTCACTGCTCCGTCCAGCGTTATCTGTCCGATGAGCCGCGAACAGGAGCGCCCGCCCTCTCGCCGGCTTTGCTGCGGGGGTGGCCCCGGACGGGCGCCGGCGTCCACGCCGGCGCTCCTGCTCTGGCTCCGCCTCTGCCATCGCCGCTCACCAGATGGATGATGGTAGACAGAGGACGGAGAGCGGTATTCGTCGCATCTGTTCAGCGGGCTAGGGTGCTCTCGCGTCGGTCGTTCCAGCAGTGTAGACGTGCCTGGCGAGGCTCGTACCTAACCCGCTTGACTACCACACGCTAGGATGTAGTGAGCCCATTGTCCTCGAGATGCCAGTACAGTGGCTCCAAGCGTACATCACGCATCGGAACCCGGTCCTTTGCCGTGTCTGGGAGATGGTCGTATACGACCGCTCGCATGATATCGACCAAGAACACATCGTCCACGTTACTTGTCAGTCGGTCGAACGCAGCACGGTCGACCAGGACCTCAGCATCGATGACACCCAGTACCTTCAGTGGACCACCCTTGCTTTGTTCTTGCCGCTCGGTAAAGGTGGCGACGTGCTCAACGTCGAGGACTGTACCATCGGGTTCCGGAGCGCCACCGAGTGTGCCTCGTCGCCCATCAGGCTCCACTGTCCGAATTCTGAAACTCACCACCGATGCGCCGGCCCGTTCCATCAGTTCCGGGAAGGTCTCTAGCGAGATTGGATGGCGGAACGTGACGAGTGCTGGCACTGTGTCATGTCTGTCAAAGACGTGTGCTCCCGCTCCTCGCACACGCTCTGCGTAGTCGAGGAGCGCTGACCGTTCGTAGGTAGAGAAGCTCACTCCCGCTGCCACTTGGTCGCCGAGCACCTCGGTCTTCACACTCCATCCGCTGCCTCGCATCAGGTCTGCAGTGGCTGGCGCGGGGATTAGTGGATCAGCCGCAGTCGATTGACTGGACCGGACCACCCACGCCGAAATGACCAGCCCCACGGCCACGAGCAAGACAGCCAACCGCCAAAACCGCCCGATGGCCAGTCTTGGTCTCATCTGGCTCGACCCCCTTCCGCGTACGTGTGGTACCTATGCGCGACAATCGAATGACCAGGGGAGGTAATCACGCTCCGGATAGTAGAACTTGCACATCCACTGATGGCCGATCCGTAGCCATCCAATAGCCGTTGTGATGTAACTGGCCACATTCACCTCACCAGTGTTCCCAACACCAGTGTTATCGTTGTAGAGAGGATCCCAGTACTCAACCTCGATATTGTATCCTCCTGCCGCGAAGGTTGGAGACCACCGGACTTCAATCTCCTCGTGTCGAGTGTCGCCGTCATCGTCTCCTGAGCGGTACTCCGGGTTAGGAAAGTTCGTATAGTACCAGCCGGTAGCATGTAACCCCGAATAGTGCGTTCCGCCGCCGTACGCTTGATCATCGAAGTGGATGGTCGTGGGTACGTACTGGTAGTTTGTTGCTTGCCAGTATGAATAGAGGCTGTTCAGCCGGTTTTGATCGTAGTATGTCCAATCAGTGCTGGCATAGATATGCCGCCCCCATGCGCCCGTCTGACTGTACAACTTATGTCCACCCCAATAGTTTAATATAAGTTGGGGTGTACCAGGCGAGCCCCGAGGTGGGCGAGTATCGCGGTCCCTTCCAGGTAACGCCCCAGGCAGCAAATGCGGTGCCAGAGCTGGTAACGAGAAGGACAACCAGTGTCGCCAAACCGAGTCGTTTCATGTGCCCCTCCTTCCGTCAATAACGGCTATCGAATGGATTCCCTTCAGGAACAACGCGCGATCACGGGTGTAGCGGTTGCCTGTCTAGCTTGCGCTTGACATCACCTATGGCGCACAGAACAAGTTTGCGAGTCTTGAATCTGGTGGGTCAATCACATATGACGCAGATGCTCCCCACAAACTAGCTTGTACAGCCTGTGATGGCACCATAGTAGCCGATCTTGTGTCCGAACGTAAGATCCATGGTGAGGTGATCGCAAAGATTCCGGCATATGCGGGCCTAACGCGTTGGTCCACTCGGCCTGTCCCGGACAAGCCGTGTTCGATCCGACTTCGGATCGCGCTAGGATCCTGTGCTCATGTCGAGAGTGCCTGCCGTTGTGGTTGGGGGGCACATCTGGGAGAGCCCATAGGCGGCCGTGAAAAAAACGAACGGGCTACCGCTGCTCGACGCGGAAGCTCGGCCGCGATCGTGCCGGACGGAACCAAGCCGCCTGTTCGGCAGGAGACGACCCAGCCAATGTTGCGGCGGGGCACTGGCGCGGTAGCGCCCATACGGGCGCTACCGCGTCGACGTGGGAGGCGCCACGGCGTTATCCTGCAGGAAGCCAAGGGCTGAGTTGCTGGTAAGGTTGGGGCATGCTGGGTGGGCCATTGCCCAAAGAGGGCGGGGCCGCGCTTCTCACCGGGGAGATGCGCGCCGACGCGCACGCCGCCAAGATGCCTCTTTCAGCCGCCGGCGCGATCCACAGGTCCGAAGCCGCTGGTCGCTCGTTATGTAGACGACGGCCACCAGGCGTGGCGGGTGGCACGGAGCCTGACGAAGAGGGCGTAGCCGAGGAGGGCGATCCCGGCGATGGCGAGGAGCGGCTGGGCCGGCTCGAAGTAGCGCATGGCGCCGGTGGTGCCGAGCGCCAGCACGACGATCTTGTTGCACACCGGGCAGCCGACGGCCAGGAACGAGAGGAAACCGCCCGCGGTAAGCTTGCCCTCCTGCAGCGGACAGGCGGCGGGGAAGGCGTAGGTCGCGCCGATCAGGGCGCTCAGCAGGACGGTCAGCGCTAGGAAGGCGTAATCCTGCGGCCGGGTGGGCACCATGCGGCTGAACCAGGGGTTCGGGATGAGCACCGTCGGGATGCCAACGAGCAGCAGGACCGCCGCGCCGGTACCCAGCCCGTAGGCTACGGCGCGCGCGAGGGTGCCGGTCGAGATTCTCGCTCCCCTGTCGATCATGCGAATCCCCCTTCGCCGTCGGGCGCGATCACTCTGACTCTACCCAGCGCCGGGATGTGTTGCAAGGTGCGCTCTCGACAGCGCGGATTGCCTGTGGTCAACTAGCGTACGCGTTTGCCGGAGGACCGGCACCCAATACTGTGGCGGGAATAGAGGCGATGATGGAAGCGCGGGCAGTGCTGACCGCGGATGACCTGCTGACCCTCAAGTCGGTGAATGATGCGCAGATCGACCCAGGCGGCCGCCGGGTGGCCTTCGTCGTGGCTGAGGCATCGGTGGACTACCAGGAACCGTCGCCGCGCAGCCGGATCTGGCTGGTGGATGTGGCGGGCGGCGAGCCCCGGCAGGTGTCCCAGGGGCCGGGGACGGACGACCTGCCGCGCTGGTCGCCGGACGGGGAGACGCTGGCGTTCCGGTCCGACCGGAAGAAGCGCGGTACCGGGCAGCTCTACCTGCTGCGGTCCTGGGCGGAACCGGAGTTGCTGCGCGAGTTCGACGCCGGGATCAGCGCAATCGCCTGGGCACCGGACGGGCGCACGATCGCGGTCATCGCTCCCGACGCCGTGGGACGCAACCGGCCCGAGGGGAAGGACTGGGTTCTCTTTGAGGAGGAGCACGCCTTCGGTCGAATCTGGCTGGTGGATGTGGCCAGCGGGGAGGCGCGCTGCCTCACGACCGGACCCGTGCACGTCTGGGAGTTGGCCTGGTCGCCCGATGGGTCGGCGATCGCGGCGATCGTCAGCGATCTGCCCTACGCCTGGTCCTGGTACCGGGCGCGGCTGGTACGCATCGACGTGGCGACGGGCGAGGTGACGACCCTCTACGCGCCCGAGCGGCAGATCACCGGTCCGGTCTGGTCGCCGGATGGGCGCGCAATCGTGCTGATCACCAGCACCTGGAGCGACCCGGGCATGAGCGGGGGCGACGTGCTCGTCGTCCCGGCCGCGGGAGGTACGGCGCAGCCGCTGACCGCGGGGGAGCCGCGGTCGTACCTGTCGCTCCACTGGGTTGCGGATGGGCGGCTCTTCGCCGCGGCGCTCGAGCGCAACCGGGCGGCGATCTGCCTGCTTGATCCGACCGGCGCCGGACGGACGCAGACGCTGTGGGCCGGGGAGCGCTTCTTCAACGTCTACGGCACCGGCGTCGACATCAGTGCCGACGGCCGGTGGGTGGCCACGGGGATGAGTGCCCCGACGGAGCCGGTGGAGCTGTGGGTCGGGCGGATCGCGGATCAGGGACCGGAAGGGGTCCGGTGGGCACGGCGCAGCGCGGTCAACGCCGACTTCCCGGCGGACTTGCTCAGCCCGTACGAGACGCTGCGCTGGACCGGGCCCGACGGCATGGAGATCGAGGGGATGCTGGTTCGCCCGCGGGGTGCGGGCAACCCACCGTGGCCACTGGTGACGCTCATCCACGGCGGCCCGACCGCCTCTTGGGCCTACGGGCTGCGCCCGTCCGGCCCCGGAAGCTGGATCCACCTGCTGGCCGCGCGCGGGTGCGCCGTCCTGCTGCCGAACCCGCGAGGGAGCGCCGGATACGGGCTGGCCTTCGCTGAGGCCAACATCGGCGACCTCGGCGGTGGGGACCTGCAGGATATCCTGGCTGGGGTGGACGCCTGCGTCCGGGACGGCATCGCCGACCCGGAGCGGCTGGGCGTCGGCGGCTGGAGCTACGGCGGCTACCTCACCTGCTGGGCTATCACCCAGACCGACCGCTTCCGGGCAGCGGTGGCCGGGGCCAGCATCACCAACTGGTATTCGTTCCACGGAGGCACGAACATTCCCGGCTTCGACGAGATCTTTCTCCGGGACAACCCCTTCACGCTGGACGGGCGCTACGCGCCCCGCTCGCCGATCTTCTACGTGGATCGGGTTCGGACGCCGACCCTGTTCCTCCACGGGGAGCAGGATCCGTGTTGCCCCGTTGGACAGGCGTACGAGATGACGCGCGGCCTCCGATCCCGCGGGGTCGAGGCCCAGTGCGTCGTCTACCCGCGCGAGCCACACGGCGTCCGCGAGCGTGAGCACCAGCGGGATGTGATGGAACGGGCGGTGAACTGGTTTGTGGAGCGGCTCGGCGTCGCGCGGCCGTCCTAGGCGGCGTCTACTCGCAGGGGATTGAGGGTGAGGCTTCCCACAGCATTAGCAGCTCTTGCCTACCGGGACTTCCGGCTCCTCTGGGCCGGGCAGTTCGTGGACATGCTCGGCACCCAGGTGCAGACCGTGGCGCTGGGCTGGCTCGTCTATTCCTTGACCGGTTCGACCGCGGCGCTGGGTGGGGTCGGGCTGGCGCGGGCGATCCCGACGATCCTGCTGTCGATCTTCGGAGGGACGCTGGCGGATCAGGTCGACCGCCGCCGGCTCCTGCTCGTGTCGCAGAGCTTCCTCGCCGGGCTCAGCGCGCTCCTTGCCTTGATCATCTCGCTCGGTAAGGCGAACGTGCCGATCCTCTACGCCTTTGCGGCCCTCACTGCGGCGGCCGCGGCGTTTGACTCGCCAACGCGGCAGGCCTTGATCCCCTCCCTTGTGCCGCGCGAGCGGCTGCCGAACGCCTTGACGCTGAACGTGCTCGCCTGGCAGACCGCAGCCGTCCTCGGCCCGGCCACGGGGGGTGTGATCATCAAGGTGTTCGGAGTGAGTGCGGCCTACTGGATCAATGCGGCGTCCTTCCTGGTGGTTCTCGGCGCGATCGTTGCGATGCGCACCCGCGTCCCGGTGCCGGCCGGGCCGCGACGGGGATTGTCCGCGGTGGTCGAGGGCCTGGAGTTCGTGCGAGGTCGTGCCATTTTGTGGCAGTTGATGCTGGTCGACTTCCTGGCCGTGCTCTTCGTCTCGTCGATGGGGCTGCTTCCGGTCTTCGCGCGCGATGTGCTGGCGGTGGGCTCGGACGGGTTGGGCCTGCTCTATTCGGCCCCGGCGGCGGGGGCCGTCGCCGGTTCGGTGATCTTCACGCTGCTGCCGACGCCGCGTCGACCGGGGCGCGTCGTGGCGCTGGCCGTCGCGGCGTACGGGATCTCCCTGGCGCTGTTCGGCATGGCCCGGTCCTTCCCGGTGGCACTCGGACTGCTGGCGCTGGCCGGAGGGCTGGATGCCGTCAGTATGGCGATGCGCCATACCGTGCGGCAGTTGGCGACACCGGACTCGCTCCGGGGCCGGGTCGGTGCCCTGGCCTCGGTTTTTTCCGCCGGCGGGCCGCGGCTGGGCGAGTTCCAGGCCGGGATGGTCGCGAGCGTGGTCGGCGCGCGCTATGCCATGGTCCTCGGCGGGGGCGCCTGCCTGCTGATGGTCGTGACCTCTCGCTGGTGGGCGCGCCAGCTCTGGCAGTACCGGGGTGAGGAACTGCCGGAGGAAAGTGAAGAGCCGCGGGTGGAGGCTGAGGTGCCCGGCGCGGCGGAGTCATCCGTTGCCGGTGTGGACTAGGCCGCGTGCATACGATCATGTTGCGCGGTGTTCTCGGCGTCTCGGTATTGGATGTGGACCATGTGGAACACTTTTTCTATAATTGTTTCCATGTAACTGGCGACGCGCTAACATTCATGGCGAGTACGTGATAGCCGGGCCGGGGTGCCCCGGAGCCACGGCACCGTAACCGAGTGCGGAGGGTAGTGGGCAACAGATGGATCAGGCTGAGGGGTGCCGTGTGCTGGTCGTCAGCGACCGCCACGACCTGAGGGAGCACCTCCTGGCCATCCTGGAGCGACTGGGAGGAAGCGCAACCGGTGTGGCGACGGTGGCGGAAGCGATCGCCCACGCCGCCGAACACCCGCCGGAGGTGGTCGTGCTCGATGTGACCCTCATCCCTGACGATGATGCCGGATGGGTGGAATCCCTCCGCCCGCGCCTTGGAGACCCCATCGTAGTCGGCGCACTCGCCGACGCCGAGACCACACAGACTGCAGCCCTGATGGCGGCCGGCGTGGATGCCGTGCTGGGGATACCGCTCACGGAGGCGGACGTGGAGCGGCTCCTCGGCTTGCGGCGTGCGCTCACGCTCGAATCCAAAGCTGAACAGCGCCGGCACCTGCGCCGGATGAACGCGATCCGGCAACTGGCGCTAGAAGTACTCGACCTCACGGAGTCCCCGGAGCAGCTAGGGGAGGCGCTGGAGGTGGCCCGGCGGCTGCTGGATGCCCGTGGCCTCGCGGTGTGGTTGCTTGCCGAGGGGGAGAACCGGCTCGCCGCGCTTGCCGTTGTCGGGGTGCCGGACGCCTTCGTGCGCCACATCGAGGAGCGGTCGGTCGGTCGCGGGCAGGCGCTGGTGGAAGCGGTGGTTCGGAATCAGCATGAGCCGCTCCGCTACACGGGTGCGAGCAGCGATGCCCGCCGTTTGAGCGACCCGGCGGTCGCCGAGGAAGCCGGCATCGGTCTGGCCACCATCGTGCCGGTACGGCATGGATCGACGATCTACGGCCTGCTCTCCGTCTACTATGGCGACGCGGCGGACTACGAGCCGTTGGACCGACCGATCGGCGATGTGCTGGCAGCGGCGCTGGCCGCTGCGCTCGCGACCATGCGGCTGCGCCGCAAGCTGGCGATCACCGAGCAACTCTACCGCGAACTGGTCGAGGGGATGCCGATGGGGGTGGTCCTCTGCGATACGGAGGGGACCATCCACCTGGTCAACGCTGCGATGAGCGATCTGACCGGTCGTTCCGCGGAGTCGCTCGTCGGCACGCCGCTCGCGAGCCTCTTCCTCAACCCCGCGGCGATCCCCTGGGAGGCGTGGCGGGCTGTTTCGCAGACACCCTCCGACGAAGTCGTGCTCTTCTTCTGCGGGCCTGGCGGACGACGCCTGACGACGGCGTGTCGCGCCCGAACACTGTCGCTGCCCGGTGAAGCCGGCACCGCTCCCACCACCTACGTGCAGGTGACGGTCGAGGACATCACCGTTCCCCACCGGCGCCTGCATGAGCTCGAACTGCTCCACGACCTGAGCCAGCTCATCGCCCGCGGCGGGGATGCCGACGTTGCCTTCCGGTTGGTGGCCGAGCGCCTCACCGGCGGCCTCGGCTATCGCCGCGTGGTACTGGCGACGCTGACGCCCGATGGCGAGCACCTGGAGGACCGCTCCCAGATGGGGTCGATACCCGACCTTGCGCTGCGTTGGCCGATCGACCGGGGTATCACCGGTCGTGCCCTGCGTGAGAATCGCTCACTCCTCGTCCACGACGTACGCAGCGACCCGGACTACATTGAGATCGACCCGGCCATCCGCAGCGAGCTGGTGGCCGTGATCCGGTCGGCCGGTCGGCCGGTCGGCGTCTTGAACATCGAGACCGACATCTCCCACCCGCTCGACGACCAGGACATGGCGCTGGCGGAGGGGATCGCCGTGCATCTCGGCCTGCTGTTGGACCAGATGGAGTTCACTCAGCGGCTGGAGTTGCAGGCGCGCACCGACCCGGCGACAGGGATCGCCAACCGCCGTGTGCTCCTCGAGCACCTCCAGAGCCTGGCCGGAAACCCGCGGGTGTCGACCGCGGCCCTCTTCCTGATCGACATGGACAAGTTCAAGGAGGTCAACGACCAGTACGGCCACCTGGTGGGCGATGCCGTGCTGGAGCAGGTCGTCCGGCGGCTGGCTGGGAACCTGCGGCCGGACGACCTGCTGGCCCGCTACGCGGGCGATGAGCTTGCGGTCGTGCTGCGGAACGTCGACCTCCGCGCCGCGCTGGAGGTCGCTGACCGGCTGCGACGCACGGTGGCCGACCTACCCTTCGAGCACGGCGATGCGCTCCTGCCGTTAACCATCTCGGTCGGCATCGCCATGTTCCCGCACCAGGGTACGACCCCGGACGAGTTGCTGGCTGCGGCCGACCAGGCTATGTACGGAGCGAAGCTCCGTGGCGGGAACGCCGTCCACAGCGACCTCACGTCCATATAGCGGCGCGAGCTGCTACGGCAGCGAGACGAGGTCGCGCGACACCGTGTTCAGGCGCTCCGCGCCGTCCTCCGTGACCAGCACGGCATCCTCGATCCGGACGCCCCACTTCCCGGGAATGTAGATTCCCGGCTCGTCGGAGGTGACCATGCCCGCCTCCAGTGGCTGGGTGTTGCCCTCGACCAGGTACGGCGGCTCGTGGATCTCGAGGCCCAGGCCGTGGCCGACGCGGTGGATGAAGTACTCGCCGTAGCCCGCGTCGCTGATGATCTTGCGGGCGGCGCGGTCGACATCCTGGCAGGCGACACCCGGGCGAATCGTCTCGAAGGCCGCCTGCTGCGCCTGCTTCACGATCTCGTAGATCTTCACAAACTCCGGATGCGGCTCCCCCGCCACCGGGGTGCGGGTGATGTCGGAGTAGTAGCCCTCGTATTCGCCGCCGAAGTCGATCACCACCGGGTCTCCCGGCTGGATGACCCGGTCGGACGTCTCATGGTGCGGCGAGGCGGCGTTGGGGCCGGAAGCGACCGCGCAGAACGCGAGGGTGGGGAAGCCCTGCTTCGCCATCAGCGCCTGCAGGTCCACCGCGACCTCGCGTTCGGTCCGGCCGGTGAGGCGGACAGTCGCGCAGAACTCCTCCCAGGCGGCGTCGGTGCGGCGTGCCGCCTCGCGCAGCAGCGCGATCTCCGCCGGGTCCTTCACGACCCGCATCCGGGTCATGATCTTGGACGCACTCTGGAACGATGCCGAGGGCAGCAGCTCTTCGAGCTGGAGCAGGAACACGCTCCAGAACTGGTCGTTGACGGCGACAGCACGCACGCCTGCCTCACGCCCCATCGCCGCGATGCGCTCGGTGGGCCGCTCCGTCTCGTCCCAGATTGCCATGGCGAAGCGATCGGAGAGGTGGGCCAGCAGCGGCGCTTCGAGCCGGGGAACCGTGATGGTCGCCTCGCCCTCGCGCGGGATGATCAGCGCGGTCAGGCGCTCACTCAGCCGCGGCGCGTGGCCGGTAAAGTAGCGGAAGTCGGATGACGGGCCGATCACCAGCAGGTCGACCCCGGCCTGCTCCATGACCTCCCGTACGCGGTTCAACCGCTGCGCGGTGACCTGTGCGTCTTGGCTCATTGGTGCTCCTCGCTCCCCACCCACGTCTGAAATATTCCGACCCGGGCCACCCCGGGGTTGCCAACCAGGCCACTATACCCGAATCAGCGAGCGATACATTGCCCTTTGTGCATGTTCCGGCCGATCCCCCTTCAGCTCGCCCCGTGGCCGACCGCTGTACAATAGGGAGATTGGGAGGCGAGGCGGCTGTGGTCGGCGTTCCCGGCGGGCCGTCCCCGCTCCCGGACACCGTTGGAGCGAAACGCTCAGGATCGCCACGCGGCATGTTCCTCTGCTGTTTCGTCGATACCGGCGCGCCGTGCGGCGCGCCGTCCGCCCGCCAGGCGGTTCCCTGGCATTCGCGATCGTCGCGCTGAACCGGATCGTAGGAGACCGAGTGCACCACAACGACTCCCCTCGCACGATGGAGGTAGTCGCACAGCCGCAGGCGCGCCTCACGAGAGACGCGCGGGCCCACGAGCGATGGGTCGTCGCCATCGTCGGCCTGGCGAGCTTCATGACGGTGACCAGCGGCACCATGGTGAACGTTGCGCTGCCGCCGATCGGCGACCATTTCGGCGTCGATGCCGGCGCGCTCGGCTGGCTGGTTTCGATCTACCTGCTCACCTTCGGTGTCGCGATGCCGTTCCACGGCCGTCTGGGCGACCGCTTCGGCGAGCGCCGGATCTACCTGGGTGGCATGGTGCTCTTCGTGATCGGCGCGGCGCTCGCTGGGCTTGCCTTCGCGTTTCCCATGCTCGTCATTGCCCGCTGTATCCAGGGCCTGGGCGCTGGAGCCATCACCAGCCTGGGCATGGCCATGGTCGCCCGCATCGTGCCGCCCGAGCGGCGCGGTCGGACGATGGGGATCATCGCGACCGCCGTCAGTGCCGGAACGGCGATCGGTCCGACGCTCGGCGGGATCATCACGCAGCTCATCGCCTGGCGCATGGTGTTCCTCTTCGCGGCAATGCTGGCGGCGGTAATCCCCCTGGCCGCACGCTACCTGCCGCCTCCGCTTCTGCACCAGCAGGTGCGGATCGATTGGCTCGGCGGCATCGCGGTGGCCGCGGCTGTCTCGGGGGTGCTCCTGGCATTCACCAGTCTCCAACGGCAAGGGGGACTGACCGGAGTGGTCATCACGGCCGCGATCGTCGGGCTCGTCGGGACGGTGCTCACGATCCACCGGCAGCAGACCGTCGCGTCCCCGTTCATCGATCGGGCGCTGCTGGCGAACCGGCGCTACGTGCTGCTCGCGCTCGTCGGGTTTCTCACGATGAACGGCGGCATGGGCGTGATCGTGATCGCACCGTTCCTCTACACCAACGTGAACGGGCTGCCGTCTGGCCAGGTGGGCCTGGCGCTGCTGCCGCAGGCGCTCGTGGTGGTCCTCCTGGCGGGCACTGCCGGCCGCCTGGCAGACCGTTGGAACCCGTTCATCCTGATCATCCCCGGGCTGCTGATCTCCTGCGCGACGGTGCTGTTCCTGAGCTCAGTCGCCATCGGCTGGCCGGCCGCGGCCTTCTCCGCTGTGACTATGTTCCTCGGCCTCGGGCAGGCGCTGGTGAACGCGCCCCTGATGACCGTCCTGACGCGGACGATCCCGGCGCGGATCTACGGCGTGGGACTGGGCATCTTCAACATGCTCTTCTTCGTCGGCACAAGCCTCGGGGCAGCGGTCGCGACCGCGCTCCTCGAGTCCCGGGCGGGCACCGGGCGCGCGCTGCTCCCCTTCTATATCGGGGCGGAGGACTTCACCGAGTACAGCGATGCCCTTCTGTTCGGCACCGTGGCCTTCGCCCTGGCGGCTCTCGCGGCCTTTGCGGCCAGCCGCGCGCGTGCTCCCAGGACCGAACTGTCCGCGGGCAGCCCGGAGCCACGGACAGCCGACTGACGGCGTCCGCGGCGCGCCTCGGCGCGTGGAGCGCACACAGGCGCGCTCCACGCTCGGTAACGACGTATCAGGATGCGGGGCGAACGGCAGCCAGGGCAGCGGTGAGGCGCTGGATGAGTGCTTCTGCCTCGTCGGTCGTCAGGCTCAGGTGCGGCCGCAAGCGGATCGAGCGCGTTCCGCAGGGGAGCAGGAGCAACCGCTCCTCGTAGGCGCGGGCGATGACGGCGTCGCGGTCCTCAGGCGTCGGTAGGTCGAAGGCGATCATCAAGCCGCGCCCGCGCACGTTGTCGATCGGCGCCTGGGTCGCCAGCTCCCGCAGTTGCCCCAGCAGGACCTCTCCCTGGCGCCGCGCGTTCTCGATCAGGTTCTCCTCGACGATGACCTCGATGATGCGCTGGGCGCGCACCATGTCCACCAGGTTGCCGCCAAAGGTGGAGCTGATCCGGCTCGGCTCGACGAACACGTTCCGCTCCACCTCGTCGACCCGGCGGCTCACCGCGATGCCGCAGACCTGGGTCTTCTTGCCGAAGGCGAAGATGTCGGGCTGCACCCCGAGTTGCTGGAAGGCCCACCAGGACCCTGTCAGCCCCATGCCCGTCTGCACCTCGTCGAAAATCAGCATGACCTCGTAGTCGTCGGCCAACTGGCGCAGGGCGCGGAGGAACTCGGGGCGGAGATGGTTGTCGCCCCCTTCGCCTTGGATGGGCTCGATGATGATCGCGGCGATATCGTCTGCCTCGCGCTCGAGGATGGCGGTGATCGCGTGGAGCGCTGCCGACTCGCGTGCGATCACCTCCTCCAGCGTCTCCTCGGTGAGCGGGAAGCGCATCTTGGGTACCGGGATGCGGGGCCAGTCGAAGCGGGGGAAGTACTCGTACTTGCGGGGGTCGGCGGTGTTGGTCAGGGAGAGGGTGTAGCCCGAGCGGCCGTGGAACGCCTCAGTGAAGTGGATGACTTTCGAGCCGCGCGGCTCTTTCCCGGCCGCAAGGTTTTTCCGCACCTTCCAGTCGAAGGCGGTCTTCAACGCGTTCTCGACCGCCAATGCGCCCCCGTCGATGAAGAACAGATGGGGGAACTCCTTCGGCACGGCCAGGGTGGCGAAGGTGTCGACGAACTCGGCGTAGAACGTGGTGTAGACGTCCGGGTTGGAGGGCTTGACGCGGGCGGCCACGAGGAGCCGCTCGCTGAACGCCGGGTCGTGCAGCGCCGGGTGGTTGTGGCCGATCGCGCCCGCAGCGAAGAAGCTGAAGGCGTCGAGATAGGCATCCCCGGTCCGCGCATCAACGAGCCACGAGCCGTGGCTCCGCTCCGGGTCGTAGACGAAGCTGTATCCGTCGGCCAGGACTGATCGCTCAAGCACTGCATGGACCTGATCCGGCGTCACCCTGCCCATTGCCCGTCTCCTTACGCTACACGTCAGCCGCGACGGCGCGACCGGCGCTGCCTGCCGCGCCGCTACACAGGTCTTGCCACAGATGTCCCACTTCAGCAAGAGACACCCGGACACGGCGGGAACGCCCACCGTGCTCCGACCCGTGCTACTATGCGGATATCAGCCATGTCTTTCCGGTTCACCGTGTGTGAGTGCAGCACTTGCGGCGGGTGCCAGAATTGTGATCGCCACCGAACGGACGGAAGGGGGACCGCCATCACCGGGTATCGTCGGGTATCGTATGTCTTCCTCGTCCTGTTCCTGCTGACGGCCTGCTCACCGCCGACTGCGGGCGGGCCAGGCGTGGAGTCGAGTGAGCCGGCCGGTAACCCAGGGGCAACCGCGACGACCGAACCGGAACCGGCAAGCACTTCCACGCCGGTGCCATCGCCGACGCCGAGTCCGACTCCCACCCCGGAGCCGATCCCAACCCCCACACCGACCCCGATACCGACGCCGGTCCCGCCGCCGCTCGCGCACTGCTACGAGCCGCGTCCTGCCCCCGGTGAGGCAACGCCGGAGCCGAGCTTCACCCTCCGCCCGGCCGCCCCACGATCGGTGTTCCAGAGCTGCCAGGTCATCGCCTACTACGGCTATCCGGGTGTCCCGGTCATGGGTATCCTCGGCAGCGCCGACCCGGACACGGTGGTCGACCAGCTTCGTTCCCAGGCCGCGGAGTACGACGCGACCAATGGTGAGCGGACCGTCGCCCCGGCGCTGGAGTTGATCTACGCCGTGGCGCAGGGAACCCAAACCGACGACGGTACCTACCTCTACCGGATGCCGGATGAGCTGGTGCGGGAGTACCTCGAGGTGGCCGAGCGCCGTGACCTCCTCGTGATCCTCGACATTCAGATGGGTCACAGCACGGTCGAGGCGGAGATCCCCCACGTGCTGGAGTACCTGAAGAACCCGCGGGTCCACCTGGCACTCGACCCCGAATTTGCCACCCCCGGCGAGGTGCCGGGTACGATCATCGGCGGGATGGACGCCGAGGAGATCAACCGAGCGCAGGAGATGCTGGCGCGGTTGGTCGAGGAGGAGGGCCTGCCGAACAAGATCCTGGTGGTCCACCAGTTCGACTACGTGATGATCCGCAACAAGGAAGCACTGCGGCAGGTGCCCGGCGTCGACCTGGTGGTCGACATGGACGGCTTCGGCTGGGCTGAGGACAAGATGGGCGGCTACCAGCGCTTCGTCAACGAGGACGGCGCACCCCACGGCGGCTTCAAGCTCTTCTACGACCAGGACATCGATCTGATGACCCCCGAGCAGGTCAACCTCCTGGACCCCCAGCCGGACGTGGTGATCTATCAGTGATCTGGCGTGGTGCGTCATGCGTCATACGTCATGCGTCATGCGTCACGTGTGGGGCGACGGTGTAGCGTGGGCCTGAGGGTGCTGGGGCCTGATGCCGTAATTCGGTGTGCGGCGGTGGTGTGGGCCCGGGGCTCAAGCCGCCGGGCTAATAAGGCGAAGCCCACTGAAGGGGCTGGGGACGCTGGGCGTGGCAGGTGGCCGAACCGGATACGCCGGAATGTCGCCATCGCAGCCCCTTTAGTGGGCTTACCAGCTATCAGCCCGGCGGCTTGAACGCTTGGTGTGAGTTAGGGCGCCGTGGCTACCAGGTGATCAGGTTCGCCACCGCCAGCAGCGGCCGTCCCCGCTGCCGATTTAGCCAGCAGCAGAGATTGTGCAGCGCCACCCGGGCCGCCAGCCGCGCCTGGAAGCCCGCCAGCGTGTGCGGCCGCTCGCGCTCCAGCCCGAAGGTGTGCAGCAGCCGCCCGATGACCGTCTCCACGATCTGGCGATGCCGGGCCGCCCAGCGGCGGACCGCCTTGGGCCAGCGCCGCCGACTGCCTCGCTGCGGGGTGGCCACCAGCGTCACCCCGTAGGTGGCCGCCAGGTGCGCCTCGTAGTCCTCGCCGGCAAAGCCACTATCCGCCAGATAGGTCGCCACCGGCGTGCCGACACTGGGCAGGCGGGGATCGGGGTGGGCCCGACAGGCAATCAGGGTCTCGGCGAGGGACCGCTCATTGGTGCTGGCCGGGGCCACGCCCCAGCCGGTGATCGCCCCCTCCAGGCTGACGGCGGTCAGCACGCGGAAGCCGGCAAACCAGCCCAGGCGCAAGCTGAAGCCGATGTTGGCCTCGCCGGCCAGCCAGCCCCGCCCGCGGCGCTTGGCGTTGCGCACCGGAGCCGGCGCCACATCGAGCACATCCACCGCCACTGGCCCCCGGCCAAGTTGGTCTGCCAGGTAGAGGGCGAACTGGGCCAGGGCGACCTGATGCCGCCGCAGCAGCCGGTTGTATTGGCTGCGGTGGGGCAGGGTCGGGAAGTAGGGGCGCAGGTGGCGCTCGGCGTAGCGGTAGAAGTCCTGCTCACTGGAGAACCTCATCCACTGCCCGAAGATGGCCAGGGTCAAGACCTCGCTGCGGCTCAGGGCCGGCGCGGGGCCGGGGCGGTGGGGCTCCGGGGGCAGGTGGGTCTGGCAGAAGGTGTCGACCAGGACATAGACTGTAATCAGGAAGGTGTCCACATCCATCGGGTGCTCCTTTCGTGGGAGACGGATACGAGCTATCTCCCGTATGGAAGTGGGCACCTTCCTGTGTCAAGAGGGCACAGCATGCCCCGGCTAACTCACACCAAGCGTTTGAGCCCCGGGCACGCGCCGAGCGCGTACACCCAGGTAATTCGTCAAACTCCATTAACCCCGGGCCCTGACCACAGCGCGGGGATCCTCTCACCACCCCGCACGGACATGCACAACCGCACGCGATCGCGCCACCGCGTTGTTCGGCCAGAGCGGCTCTGCGCGAGGAAGGCGGACTACCTGCCTGTGCCACTACCTTGTGACGCAAGGTAGCTTGTGCTACCATGTGGCCATGGATACGAGCGCGCTGCTGACACAGATGCGGAGGGGCGCCCTTGAGGCGTGCGTCCTAGCCCTGCTGGAGGACGAGGCGCGCTATGGGTTCGAGCTGGTGCAGCGGCTGGGGCAGGCCCCGGCGCTCCTCACCAGCGAGGGGACAATCTACCCGCTGCTGAGCCGCCTCCACCGCGAGCGGCTGGTCGAGACCGAGTGGCGCGAGTCACCCGCCGGGCCGCCGCGGAAGTATTACCGGCTGACGCCGCGTGGGCGGGAAGCGTTGGCCGTCTTCCGGCAGCAGTGGGTGGAGTTTCGGGACGCCGTCGACGGCGTGCTCGGGACGTCACGAACTGGAGGGGACACATGGTCCGCAACGGTGACACCGACGACGGAGTCCGGCACCTGATCGAGCGCTATCTCCAGGAGGTGGACGAGGCGCTGGTCGGGGTGCCGGCGGCGCAGCGGCGGGAGATCCTGGAAGACCTTCGTGCGCACATTGATGCCTCGCTGGCGGCCGCCGGGGGGCGCGACGAGGCGACCGTGCGGACGATCCTTGACCGTCTTGGGAGCCCTGAGGAACTGGCACGTGAGACGCGCGAGCGTCTCGGGGTGCCGGAGCCGATGCCGGTCGCGCAGGCGGGTCCGGGGCTCCTTGAATACGCCGCCATCGTGCTCACCGCCCTCTTCTGGCCGGTCGGCATCCTGCTGGCTTGGCTCTCACCGATGTGGCGCACACGGGACAAGGTCATCGCGACCCTGATCGGGTGCCTCGCGATCGTCGTTGCTGTTGTCGGGTTGATGGCGTTCCGGGTTGGTTCGACCACTGCGGTCCAGGTGCAGCAGGTGGACGTGCCGGCACCGGTGGAGCGGCCGGGGGCCGTACCCTCCGTTGAGCGTGAGCCTTCCGTCGAGACGACGCCGACGTCGGTCGAGCGTGTTTCGAAGTCTTCGGAATGGTGGGATGTCCCGGTGCGGCTAGCAGCCATGGTCCTGGGCATGCTGGTTCTCTTCTCCCCCTTCCTCTCCGCGCTCTACCTCGCGATCCGGCTGCGGCGGCCGAGAAGAGCGGCACCGCGAGCCAACCCAGTACTGGCGTAGCATCTTCCCCCGACCACCGTAGAGACCGGTTCGGGTGCGGGTATCCAGGTGTCATTCCCGCTGTGGCCGTGCCTCGCCCCGGGTGGGAATGACACCGTAGCCCGCCCTGCGCTATGCTGTCCGGCGCGTGCTCGGAGCAGCGCCGTTCATCACTTCGTCCAGAGCCGCCCGGTGACAACCGTCAACCTCCCGGCCTGGGGCAACACGCTCACCGGCGCATCGAACGACTATCTCCAGGTGCCGCTGCTGCCGGTCGTACCGGGTGCGGTGCTGGTCCTGGCGACCCTGGCGGTCAACGTTATCGGGGACGGGTTGCGCGGTGCACTCGATCCCTTCACCGAGTGGTAAGAACCGCGGCCGGTGTGCGCTGCCGGCCGGCATGATGACACGAGGAGGTAGCTCCTGTGGCAGATGACGAGCAGGCGTCCAGCGTCCCGCAGCCGCTCACGACCGAGCAATTGGTCACTCACCGGCGACCGAGCGACCCGCAGATCTCGCCCGACGGCGAGCGGATCGCGTTCACGTTGCGGCCGGTCAGCAAGGAGAAGGAGCACCCGGAGTCGGCGATCTGGGTCGTGTCCTTTGCCGGTGGCGAGCCGCGCCAGTTCACCGCAGGGCAGTGGGATGACGAGGAACCGCGCTGGTCGCCCGACGGACGCCGCCTGGCGTTCCTCTCCGACCGGGCCGAGCGGGGCAAGAAGAGCGTCTACATCATGCCGGCCGACGGAGGCGAAGCGCGGCGCGTCTTCGACCAGCAGGGTGACATGGAGCAGCTCTCCTGGTCGCCCGACGGTCGCTTCCTGGCGGTCCTCTTCACCGATCCCGAGACGGAGGAAGAGAAGAAGCGCAAGGAGGAGCGCGACGACGCCCGCGTGTGGGACACCGACTACAAGTATCAGCGGCTCTGGGTCATCGACGTCGAGGCCGGGACGGCGAAGGCGGTATCGCCCGAGGGGCGGCAGGTCTGGACCTACGCCTGGTCGCCTGACGGTGAGCGTCTGGCGCTCAACCTCACCCCGACGCCGCGCATCGACGACATCTTCCTGGAGAACGAGGTCGTGATTGTGCCGCGCGCGGGTGGCGACCCGACGCCCGTCTTCCGGCAGATCGGCATGGCGGAGCACCTGACCTGGTCGCAAGACGGAAAGTATCTCGCCTACCGGGCGCGCGCCGGGCGGGTCGTTCACGGTGATTACGTCTACCGTATCCCGGTCGAGGGAGGCGAGCCGGTCTGTCTGACCCCGGGTTACGACGGGACGAGCGAAGCGCTGTGGCCGCTCGGGCGCGACGCCCTGCTGATGGTGGCCGACGAGGGGGTCAACATGACCCTCTACCGGCTGAGCTGGGAGGGCGAGCGCGAGCGGCTGCTGGCCGGGGAGCCGTTGGGGACGTTCGCGCCGGTCGCGACGGCGGACGCCAGCGGGCAACGGATTGCGGTGGTGTGGGAGGACGCCAGACACGCGCCGGACGTGTGGGTGCTCTCGCGTGACGACATATCCCCTGCGCTCCAGCGGCGTACCCACTTCAACCCGGAGCTGGAGGCCGCCGCCCTGGGCGAGCTTGAGATCGTCCGTTGGGAGAGCGATCCCGGCGTCGAGGTGGAGGGGTTGCTCTTCAAGCCCGTCGGCTATCAGGAGGGCCAGCGGTACCCGCTGGTGGTGCAGATCCACGGCGGGCCGACCTGGCTTTGGACCAACCAGTTCGCCGCCACGTGGCACGAGTGGGCGCATGCCCTGGCCGGGCGCGGCTACGCCGTCCTCATGCCCAACCCGCGCGGCAGCACCGGCCGCGGTCCGGAGTACTCGAACGCGCTCTTCGGTGATGTCGGCGGCTGCGAGTACCGGGACATCATGGCCGGGGTCGACTACCTGATCGAGCGTGGCATCGCCGATCCTGAGCGGCTGGGCGTCGGCGGCTGGAGCTGGGGCGGCTACATGACCGCCTGGATCGTGAGTCAGACCACCCGCTTCAAGGCGGCAGTCATGGGGGCCGGGCTGCCGAACATGATCAGCGACAACGGTCTGGGCGACATCCCCAGCGCCAACCTCTCCTACTTCGAAACGAGCCCGTACCACGACCCGGAGCCGTACTTCGAGCGCTCCGCGATCCGCTACATCCGGAACGCCACCACGCCGACCCTCATCCTCCACGGCGAGGAAGATCGGCGGGTGGCGATGGCGCAGGGGCAGGAGATGTACGTCGCGCTCCGCACTCTCGGCGTCGAGACCCAGTTCGTCACCTACCCGCGCGAGGGCCACTCCATCCAGGAGCGCAAGCACCAAGTGGACCTGATCGACCGCGTGATCGGCTGGTTCGACCGTCACCTGCGCCCTGAGCAGACGGGGTGAGGCACTGGGGCCAACGGTCGCGTCGGCTGACGGGGAAGATCTCAGATTGGGGTTGCGGCCCGGGGCTGAAAGCCCCGGGCTCACCACGAAAGCCGGCTCAAGCCGGCTGGCGTACCGTTACGCACTCCCTGCCGAAATGACCCCCACCGCCCGGTACGTGTGCCCGGGGCTGAAAGCCCCGGGCTAGGAAGCGAAGCCCACTGAAGGGGCTGGAGACACGGTGCCCGGCGGGGTGCCGGATCGGCTCCGCCCGGGCGTGGCCATCGCAGCCCCTTCAGTGGGCTTACCCATTATGCAGCCCGGCGGCTTTAACGCTTGGTGTGAGTTAGCCGGGGCATGCTGTGCCCTCTTGACACAGGAAGGTGCCCACTTCCATACGGGAGATAGCTCGTATCCGTCTCCCACGAAAGGAGCACCCGATGGATGTGGACACCTTCCTGATTACAGTCTATGTCCTGGTCGACACCTTCTGCCAGACCCACCTGCCCCCGGAGCCCCACCGCCCCGGCCCCGCGCCGGCCCTGAGCCGCAGCGAGGTCTTGACCCTGGCCATCTTCGGGCAGTGGATGAGGTTCTCCAGTGAGCAGGACTTCTACCGCTACGCCGAGCGCCACCTGCGCCCCTACTTCCCGACCCTGCCCCACCGCAGCCAATACAACCGGCTGCTGCGGCGGCATCAGGTCGCCCTGGCCCAGTTCGCCCTCTACCTGGCAGACCAACTTGGCCGGGGGCCAGTGGCGGTGGATGTGCTCGATGTGGCGCCGGCTCCGGTGCGCAACGCCAAGCGCCGCGGGCGGGGCTGGCTGGCCGGCGAGGCCAACATCGGCTTCAGCTTGCGCCTGGGCTGGTTTGCCGGCTTCCGCGTGCTGACCGCCGTCAGCCTGGAGGGGGCGATCACCGGCTGGGGCGTGGCCCCGGCCAGCACCAATGAGCGGTCCCTCGCCGAGACCCTGATTGCCTGTCGGGCCCACCCCGATCCCCGCCTGCCCAGTGTCGGCACGCCGGTGGCGACCTATCTGGCCGACAGTGGCTTTGCCGGCGAGGACTACAAGGCGCACCTGGCGGCCACCTATGGCGTGACGCTGGTGGCCACCCCGCAGCGGGGCAGTCGGCGGCGCTGGCCCAAGGCGGTCCGCCGCTGGGTGGCCCGCCATCGCCAGATCGTGGAGACGGTCGTTGGACGACTGCTGCACACCTTCGGCCTCGAGCGGGAGCGCCCGCACACCCTGGCGGGCTTCCAGGCGCGACTGGCGGCCAAGGTGGCGCTGCACAACCTCTGTTGCTGGCTGAATCGGCAGCAGGGGCGGCCGCTGCTGGCCGTGGCGAACCTGATCACCTGGTAGCCACGGCGCCCTAACTCACACCAAGCGTTTTAGCCCCGGGCACGCGCCGAGCGCGGGGATCCTTTCACCACCCGTTCGGATCACGGGCCCCAGCCGGCTTGAGCCGGCTTTCGTGGTGAGCCCGGCGGCTTTAGCCCCGGGCACGCGCCACGGCGCGAGACCCTTCGCACCACTCGTCGCGCGCTCGTTGGACGGCGCGAGATCGTGCCAGCATCTTGCCTGTGCCGTAGCCCGCGTGGGAGGGCTTCGCCTTGCCAGCCCGGGGTGAACCGCAGGCCCCCCTCTCCTGGCGTAGACCCCTTCAGTCCGTAGCCGCCTTCTCCTGTCGCCCCTGGGCTTCTTGCCCTGCACCCCCTCACCCCAGCGGATCGCTCCGCGTTGCGCAACTATCAGGAGCGGAGTGACAATGCGCTGTGCCAAACATTATTTCAGTCTGCACCGACCTGCCCCGGAGCGGGCAATTCACGGATGTTGGCGCCGGGGGCTGGCGCATTTCGCAAGAGGGTGGTACATATGGGCTAGGTACCCTGTAAGTGCGGCAGCGTAAAGGATCGGTCGGGCGACCCGGGGCGCCGACCGGCGAGAGGAGTCGGCTTCGCATGATTCCTGGACCTTTCGAGTACCATGCTCCGGCTTCGCTCTCCGAAGCCGTCGCCCTGCTCTCTGAGCACGGCCTCGACGCCAAGCTGCTGGCCGGCGGGCAGAGTCTGATCCCGCTGATGAAGTTCCGCTTCGTCGAGCCGGCGGTCATCGTCGACCTGAACCGAATCCCGGGCCTCGGAGGGATCCGGCGCGAGAACGGCCACCTTGTTCTCGGGGCTCTCACCCGTGAGGCCGAGCTGGAGGACGACGAGGCCGTCCGCACTGAGTTCCCGATCATCCTCGACACGGCGGTCGTGATCGCCGACCCGCTGGTGCGCAACCTGGCGACCGTCGGGGGGAACCTGGCTCATGCCGATCCGGCCAACGATCACCCCGCGACGATGCTGGCGCTGGGTGCGGAGATCGTCGCGACCGGCCCCAACGGCGAGCGCACCATTCCTATCGATGAGTTCTTCGTCGACACCTTCACCACTGCCCTCGCCGCGGATGAAGTCCTCACGGCCATCCGCATCCCGATTCCCGGCCCGCGCTCGGGTGGGGCGTATGTCAAGTTCGAGCGCAAGGCCGGCGACTACGCCATCGCAGGCGCCGCGGTTCAGCTCACGCTCGATGAAGCTGGGCAGGTGACTTCGGTCCGGATCGGCCTGACCAACGTGAACTACATGCCGATGCGGGCGAAGCAGGCCGAGGCGGCGCTCCTGGGGAAGGAACCGACCGAGGAGGCGATCCGCGAGGCGGCGCGCCTGGCAGGCGAGGAGTGCGATCCATCGAGTGACCTGCGCGGGCCGGCGGACTACAAGCGGGCCGTGACGCGCACGGTGACCGCTCGCGCGCTGCGGCGGGCCCTGGAGCGCGCGGGCGCGGCCGCGGCGTAGCCGGAGGAGAGGTGACCCATGAGCACGAAGACGCGCACCGTTCCGATCACGGTCACGGTCAACGGCGAGGTGCGGCAGGCCGAGGTCGAGCCGCGCCTGTTGCTGGTCCACTTCATCCGCGAGACCCTCGGGCTGACCGGCACGCACATCGGCTGCGACACCACCAGTTGCGGTGCCTGCACCATCCATCTCAACGGAGTACCGGTCAAGTCGTGCACCGTCTTCGCGGTGCAGGCCGACGGCGGCGAGATCCGTACCGTCGAGGGGCTTGAGCAGAACGGCGAACTCCACCCGGTGCAGGAGGGCTTCTGGCAGGAGCACGGGCTCCAGTGCGGCTTCTGCACGCCGGGCATGATGATGACGGCGGTTGCCCTGCTGGAGCGTAACCCGAACCCGACGGAAGCGGAGATCCGGCAGGCGATCTCCGGCAACCTCTGCCGGTGCACCGGCTACGTGAACATCGTCAAGTCGATCCAGTACGCGGCCAAGAAGATGCAGCAGGCGAACGAAGCCGCGGCGCCGTCCGGCGTGCCGGCTGGTGGAGGGGAGGACTAGCCGATGACTGCCACTGAGCGTGCAGCAATCGGTGGGCTCGGCCACTCGGTCAAGCGCAAGGAGGACCCGCGCTTCATCCGCGGCAAGGGAACGTACGTCGACGACGTCAAACTCCCAGGGATGCTCTACCTCGACATCCTGCGGAGCCCGTACGCTCATGCGCGCATCACCAAGCTCGACACCTCCAAGGCGCTTGCCATGCCGGGCGTCGTCGCGGTTATCACCGGCAAGGACCTGGAAGCGGCCGGGCTGGCCTGGATGCCGACCCTGATGAGTGACCGGCAGATGGTGCTGCCCACCGACCGGGTCGTCTACTACGCGCAGGAGGTCGCCGCCGTCATCGCCGAGGACCGCTACACGGCGGCGGACGCCGTGCTGGCGATCGATGTCGAGTACGAGCCGCTGGAGCCGGTTGTCGACCCGTTCCGCGCGCTCGAGCCAGATGCCCCGCTCGTCCGGCCCGACCGGGAGCAGAAGACCAACCACATCTGGAACTGGCAGGCGGGCGACAAGGAGGCGACGGACCGGATCTTCGAGGAAGCTGAGGTCGTCGTCTCGCAGAAGATGTACATCCCGCGGATCCATGTCTCCTCGATCGAGACCTGTGGCTGTGTCGCGTCATTCGACAAGGTGTCGGGCAAGCTGACCGTCTGGCTGACGAGCCAGGCGCCGCACGCCCACCGCACCGTCTTCTCGCTCGTCTCCGGGATACCGGAGACGAAGATCCGGGTCATCTCGCCCGACATCGGCGGCGGGTTCGGCGGCAAGGTGCCGGTCTACCCCGGCTACGTGCTGGCGATCGTGGTCTCGCTGCAGACCGGGCGGCCGGTCAAGTGGATCGAGGACCGCTCCGAGAACCTCCAGGCCGACTCGTTCGCGCGCGACTACCACATCCACGCCGAGATCGCGGCGACGCGGGACGGCACAATGCGCGCCCTGCGGGTGCACACGGTGGCCGACCACGGCGCGTTCGACGCCGCGGCCAACCCGTCGAAGTTCCCGGCCGGGCTGTTCAGCATCGGCACCGGGTCGTACGACCTGGAGGCGGCGCACTTCAGCGTCGACGGCGTCTATACCAACAAGGCGCCGGGCGGGGTCGCCTACCGCTGCTCCTTCCGGGTGACGGAAGCGGTCCACATGATCGAGCGCATGGTCGATGTTCTGGCCGACGAGCTGGACATGGACCCGGCGGAGATCCGGTTCAAGAACTTCATCCAGCCGGATCAGTTCCCCTACAAGTCACCGACCGGCTGGGAGTACGACAGTGGCAACTACCCGGCGGCGCTGCAGAAGGCGCTCGATGCGATCGGCTACCAGGAGCTGCGTCGTGAGCAGGCCGAGAAGCGAGCGCGCGGGGAGTTGATGGGGATCGGCATCTCCACCTTCACCGAGATCGTGGGTGCCGGTCCGTCGCATACCTTCGACATCCTCGGGGTCAAGATGTTCGACAGCGCCGAGATCCGGGTCCACCCGACCGGCTCCGCGATCGTCCGCATCGGCGTCCAGACCCAGGGGCAGGGACACGAGACGACCTTCGCTCAGATCGTGGCGGAGGAGCTGGGGCTTCCGGTTGAGAACATCGTGGTCGAGCACGGTGACACCGACACCGCTCCCTACGGGCTAGGCACCTATGCCAGCCGGAGCACCCCGACCGCGGGCGCGGCGACGGCCGTTGCGGCGCGGAAGATCCGGGAGAAGGCACGGCTAATCGCCGCCCACCTGCTGGAGGTCGACCCGGACGATCTGGAGTGGCGCGACTACGCCTTCCGCGTCAAGGGCTCGCCCGAGCGTGCCAAGAGGATGAGCGAGATCGCCTTCGCCGCCTACACGAATTTCCCGCAGGGGCTCGAGGGCGGGCTGGAGGCGGTCACCTACTATGACCCGCCCAACCTGACCTTCCCGTTCGGTGCCTATGTCTGCGTGGTCGACATCGACCGCGGCACCGGTCAGCCGACGGTGCGCGAGTTCCTGGCGCTGGACGACTGCGGCACGATCATCAACCCGATGATCGTCGAGGGGCAGATCCACGGCGGGCTGACGATGGGGCTGGCGCCGGCGCTGTATGAGGAGATCGTGTACGACGACAACGGCACGATGCTCACCGGCACGCTGATGGACTACCTGGTCCCGACGGCGATGGAGACGCCGAACTGGCGGACCGAGAAGACCGTGACGCCCTCGCCCCATCACCCGATCGGGGCCAAGGGCGTGGGCGAGAGCCCGACGGTCGGTGCGCCCCCGGCGATCGTGAACGCCGTCGTGGACGCGCTCAGCCACCTCGGCGTCCGCCACATCGACATCCCGATCACGCCCTGGAAGGTCTATCAGATCCTCGAGGAGAAGGGTGTCGCCGAGTAGCACTGGATACTCTGGGGCGTCGCGACCCGAGTCGCGACGCCCTCACACCACCGAAGGTACGGAACCCCGATGACGGAACACGGCGAGCGGTCCGGTACCACGACTCAACCTGCGCTGGGGAGGGTCAGTGAGGACATCTTCGCCCGCGCCGCGGCGCTCAAACAGGCGGGCGAGCCCTTCGTGCTGGCCACTGTCGTCTGGAGCCAGCGTCCTACCTCGGCGCGGCCGGGCGCGAAGGGTATTGTCACGCCGGACGGCGCCCTCTTCGGCTGGGTCGGCGGGAGCTGTGCGCAGCCGACGGTCGTGCGTCAGGCACTGGAAGCCCTGGCCGAAGGGCGGCCGCGGACGCTCCGCCTCAGTCCGGACGGCCGCGGTTCGGCCGAGCGGCCGGACGTTGTCGTCGCGCCGCTCACGTGCCACAGCGGCGGCGCGCTGGAGGTCTTCCTGGAACCGTTCCTGCCCCCGCTGCGGCTGATCGTCTTCGGCGAGAGCCCGGTCGCCGACGCGCTGATACGCCTTGGCCACGTCATGGGATACCGCGTGATCGCCTCCCGGCCCGGCGCGCCGGAGAGCGCTCCGGCCGAAGCGGACGTCGTCCTCGACAGCCTCGACGTCGTTGCAGCGGCCGCGGGCGGTCCCGCCGTCGCGGTTGTGGCGACGATGGGAGTCTACGACGAGGACGCGGTCGAGCAGGCGCTGCGGGCGGGTGTGGGTTTCGTCGCGTTGGTTGCGAGCGGCCGCCGCTTCGAAACCATGCGTGACGCCCTGCGGACCAGCAGCATCCCCGATGACCTGCTCGCGCGGGTCAAGGCGCCGGCAGGCTTCGACATCGCGGCCACCGCACCGGAGGAAATCGCGGTCAGCATCCTGGCCGAGATCATCGCCAAGCGGGCTGAGCTGGCGCCCAAGGACGCTACCCCTACTGTTGCAATGCCGATCATCCAGGCAGACCCCGCGGAAACCCAGGCGATCGACCCAGTCTGCGGCATGGCGGTCGAGATCGCGACCGCTCGCCATACCTACGACTACCAGGGCACGCGTTACTACTTCTGCTGTCCCTCGTGCCGCCGCCAGTTCGCCGCCGATCCGGAGCGGTACCTGTCCCGTTAACACCCACGTACTAGGCCGCGGTCTCCGGAGTCCGCCCCGCAAGCCAGCATGCGGGGCGGGTGACAGCCGCGGTTGGTGATGTTGTGGGTTTGGTGTGTGCTAACGGGATATGTCGTATTACACCCCGCAGTTGGCTGAACGCGGCTCGGGTTGCGCCCCCTACTCTCTCGAACACTGCGGACGCCCGGCATTTCTCCTCAGGGCTGCATCTGTGTGCGGGTTAGCGTTTGTTGCCGTGTCCTCCTGAGCGGAGCGGAGATTCTCCGGCCAGTGCGGCCCCACGAAGAGATCCTTCGCATCGCTCCGGGGGACACGCGAGAGCGCCTCCCACCCTCTGCGTCGCTGCCGTGAACGTCAGCGACCGTCGCTACCGGCGCAGCTCGCGCAGGTTCACGGTGAGGATGTAGAGGCCGACCAGTACGACGAGGCCAAGCGCGACCTGCCAGAAGAACTCGAAGATGAGCACGCCGGTCGACACGAGCGCCAGGACGACCGTCAGCCCGGTGATGAGCCGGCCAATCTGACCGCGGAAGGCCGCCTCGATCAGGACGAAGAGTGCCACCGCGTAGACGAGTCCGATGAAGAGGTACTGCCGCTCGAAGTACGCCAGCGCGACGACGCCGATGAGCAGAATGCCGATGCTGACGGCCGCCCAGATCTCGGCCAAGCGCGCCGCACGGAGCTGTTGCTCCGACACGGGGCGGGCAGCCCGACGGATGTGTGCCCGCGGGTCCGTGGGCATGCCGGACTCAAGGTCCTTCGCATGGTTGGTGAGCGCCTCCAGCAGCGCCTCATCGGCTGCTACCTGCGCCCGAAGGCGGGCCACCTCGTCGGAGAGAGACGCGAGGCGGCGGCTCGCCGCTTCGTGGGCAACACGCAGGTGCGGCTGCCCCTCCATCGCGGCGATCTCAACGCCGATCCCCTGCAGCTCACGCTGCTTGGTCTCGATCGCCGCCAGGGCCTCCTGCTGGCGCCCGCGGATGGTGGAGATGCGGCCATAGATGGTCGGGAGCAAGTCACGCGGAGTCGGGACCTTATCGAGCCCTGCCCAGCCGACGGGGTCGTACCACGAGCGACGCTGGGTGCCATCGCGGTTGTACATGGGCCCGGCCGGGGCATCCTCCCCAGCGAAGGGGTCACGCGCGTGGTAGCCCCAGAGCCCGCGGTAGCCGGACACCCAGGAGGGTGGCGGCTCAATCAGCACTGGTTCGCCCCACTCCGCCTCCTGGCCTGGGCCGATGGCCAACCCGTCGCCGCGGGCATAGTCGACAAACGGGATACGCAGGTTCACACCGCGCCGCTGCTCGTCCGAGTCGGTGTTGGCCCGGTATTGCCGCAACCGTTCGTACCAGACCGTCTGGACCCGCTCGACGACTCGCGACACCCGGTTGAGGTAGGGCACCTCGAGCTCGGTGAGGTATTCACCGGGTGCGAAGTAGGATGCATGTGACCCGGCGCCGACGTAGATCACCGGATGCTCGCCGATCTTCTCCAACTCGGGATCATCCCAGCGCCGGCGTAGGTCGTCGCCGTGATAGTCATGGCTGGCGTAGGCGACCCACTGCGGCGCCAGCTCGCCGTCTGGGGATTCGGCCAGGTAGATGCTGATCATCTCCCAGTCGGCCTCGTGGTCGTTGGCGCCGAAGAACCCGGTGCGCCAATCGTTGAAGACGTAGAAGAACCAGTACTGGAGGACGACCCATCCCGCCTGCCGCACGACCCGGCCGTGGTAGCGGAACTCCGGGTGCTCCCGCCGGATTGCCTCGTACACGAGCGCCGCAGCTGCGGCCGTGTCACCGGGCACCCGCCCCCGCGCCAGGAGGGAGAGAGAGAAGGCCGCAGCGCCGAGACGTGAGATGTAGCCGACTCGCGCCAGCCGCCCCTGCCCTGCGTGGAACACCTCGGACGGCTCTTTCCGCTCCCGGAGGCGCTCAAGCCGGTAGGTCGCGAGCTCCGCGACGGTGAGCGGATCGGTCAGCTTGAGGAACTGGACTGAATGGAACCCGTTGGCGCGCTGCTGCCCCAGGAGTTCGAGCGTCAACTCGCCTGGTGGCACCAGCAACACGGAGTCGCCGTTCCGGTGGCGTACCCAGAGTCCGGACCGGCGCACATACGGCTCGACGTAGAGCGGGTAGAACTGCTCGCCACGCGTGTAGCGGGCAATCGGCTCGAAGCGCCGGAGCAAAGCCAGATCGGTCTCAGCGCTCATGCTCCATCCCGAGGTTCGGGCGCGGGTTGTTGAGGCTGCAGGGCCGTCCGCACGGCATACGAGTTCAGGTAGAGGACTAGCAGGATGCCAACCACCATCAGCGGATAGACCACGTCCAGCCGTTGCCCAAAGTACGTCACCAGGCAGTTGAACAACAGGAGTCCCTGAGCCAACATCGCCAGCGTCCACCCTGGCGAGAAGCGCAGCGCCAGCGCCACCGCCGCCAGCACCGCCAGGATCGCGACCGGAACGCCCGTCCCCGCGAGAAAGACCCAGTCCGTTGCCAGGACCGAGGGTTCCGAGCGTTGCTCCTCCAGCGTCCAGTCCACGCTCTGCCCGAGCACGACCACGGTCGCGATCAGGCCCGCCGCTTCCAGCAGCAGGAGAAGAATCGTTGCGATCCGCCGGTGGCGCTTCCGCATATCGGACCGGGCCTGCGTATCCCCCTGGGCGCCCGCGAGCGGGTCGGGGGGGTGCCACGGCGGGCGAGCGTGCCCATCGGCCCCATCGGCTTGTGGCTTCATGTCACTACCTCGTCGTCCCATCTGTGAGGTACGCATGCCTGTTCCGCACGGGCTGGCGTCACCACATGATGCCACGCTAGTACCACCGCGGTGCAGTGCCATGATAGTGCATGGCAACAACCTGCGGGGAGCGGGCTGCGAATGCCGCCCGCGCCCGGTGTGGCATGCGCGCCCCGCCGAACCCGGACGTGCCCTGATCCATCGATCCATGCCGCTGGGCCAGCAACGTTCGGCAGCCCTGCTGCGAAAGGCATGGTATTCTGGAGACACAGGGCGCGCGAGCCGGATATGGGACTTGTCGCGCCCGCGCCCGAGACGGGCACTTGCGATGCGTGACGAGTACTGGACGACCGGCCGTCGCTCTCACGGTACGAGAGGGAGGACTAGATGGCAGTCACCCGTGACCCCTTCGGCGCACGCGCGGAACTCTCTACACCACACCAGACCGTGACCTACTACCGCCTCGACGCCATCGCGGATCAGGTCGCTGTTGGACTCGACCGCCTGCCGTACACGATCAAGGTGCTGCTGGAGAACGCGCTGCGCAACGCGGGCAATGAACCCTTCAGCGCAGAGGACGTCACGACGCTCGCCCAGTGGAGACCGGGGGAGCGGGAGGTTCGTGAGTTCCCATTCCTCCCCGGCCGCGTGCTCCTGCAGGACTTCACCGGCGTCCCCGCCGTGGTGGACCTCGCGGCGATGCGCGACGCGGTCAAGCGCCTCGGCGGCGATCCGAAACGCATCAACCCGCTCGTCCCGGCTGACCTGGTGATCGACCACTCAGTCCAGGTCGACGTGTTCGGCTCCCGCATCGCCTTCCGGCGCAATGTCGAGCGTGAGTACGAGCGCAACCGCGAGCGGTACGCCCTCCTGCGCTGGGCACAGAGCGCCTTCCGTAACTTCCGGGTCGTCCCACCCGGCACCGGCATCGTGCACCAGGTGAACCTGGAGTACCTGGCCACTGTGGTAACCGCGCGTGAGATCGACTCCGAGACGGTGGCATTCCCCGACACACTGGTCGGCACCGATTCCCACACCCCGATGGTGAACTCGCTTGGCGTGCTGGGCTGGGGCGTCGGCGGGATCGAAGCCGAGGCGGTCCTGCTGGGCCAGCCGATCTACCTGCTCACTCCTGAGGTCGTTGGCTTCCGCCTCGTGGGTGAGCCGCCCGAGGGTGTTACTGCAACCGACCTAGTGCTGACGGTCACCCAGCTCCTGCGCCAGACCGGGGTGGTCGGCCGGTTCGTGGAGTTCTTCGGCCCGAGCGTGCGCCACCTGAGCCTGCCCGATCGGGCAACGATCTCCAACATGTCGCCCGAGTACGGTGCGACTGCCACGATGTTCCCGATCGACGACGAGACGCTCCACTACCTGCGCTTCACGGGCCGGAGCGAGGAGCTGGTGGACCTGGTCGAGCGGTATGCCAAGGAGCAGGGCCTCTTCCGCACCGACGACTCGCCCGAGCCGGTGTTCGACCAGATCGTCGAGCTCGATCTCTCCACCCTGGAGCCGAGCGTGGCCGGACCGCGCCGGCCCCAGGACCGCGTTCCTCTGTCCCGCGTCAGCGAGAGCCTGCGCGAGGCCTTCAAGGATCGCATCGGCGCCTGGGAAGCGGCGGCCGGCGGCACCGCCTCGACGCAGCCGCTGGAGGCAGTCGCCGAGGAGACGGCGGCGGTGGCTACCGCCGCACCGCCGTCCGGCGGCGTGCCCGTCCGCATCGACGACCAGGTTGTGGAGTTGAACCACGGCTCGGTGGTGATTGCCGCGATCACGAGCTGCACCAACACCTCGAACCCGGAGGTGATGATCGCTGCCGGGCTGCTGGCCAAGAAGGCGGTCGAGCGCGGCCTCGACGTCAACCCGGCGGTCAAGACGAGCCTTGCGCCCGGTTCACGCGTCGTCACCGCCTACCTCGACCGCGCCGGGCTGACGCCGTACCTCGAGGCGCTCCGCTTCCACCTCGTCGGCTACGGCTGCACCACCTGCATCGGGAACAGCGGTCCGCTGCCCGAGCCCGTGGCCGAGGCGGTGCAGGAGCATGACCTGGTGGTCGCCGCGGTCCTCAGCGGGAACCGCAACTTCGAGGGCCGTATCCACCCGCAGGCCCGCGCGAGCTACCTGGCGTCGCCGCCGCTCGTGGTGGCCTACGCCCTCGCCGGGACGTTGAACATCGATCTGTCCCGCGACCCGATCGGCTACGACCCGAACGGTGAACCGGTCTACCTGCGTGATATCTGGCCGTCTCGTGAGGAGATCCAGGAGACGATCGAGCGCGCCATCACGCCGGAGCTGTTCCGTGAGCGCTACGCCGACGTCTTCACCGGCGACGAGCACTGGCAGGCACTCCCGCTCCCTGAGCAGGGTGACCTGTTCGAGTGGGATCCTGAGTCGACCTACGTCCGCGAGCCAACCTTCTTCCAGGACCTCACGCTGGAGCCGGAGCCGCCGACCGATATCACCGGGGCGCGCGTGCTGTGCTATCTGGGCGACTCGGTCACGACCGACCACATCTCTCCCGCCGGGTCGATCCCGGTCAACAGCCCGGCCGGGCGCTACCTGATCCTCAACGATGTGCAGCCGCGGAACTTCAACAGCTACGGCTCGCGCCGCGGCAACCACGAGGTGATGGTGCGGGGCACCTTCGCCAATATCCGGCTGCGCAACAAGCTGGCCGACGGCCGGGAGGGCAACTGGACGACGCACCTGCCCACGGGCGAGGTGATGTCGGTCTACGACGCAGCCATGCGCTACCAGGAGGAGGGGACGCCGCTCCTCGTGCTGGCCGGCAAGGAGTACGGCTCCGGCAGCTCGCGCGACTGGGCCGCGAAGGGCACGCGACTGCTCGGCGTCCGTGCCGTCATCGCCGAAGGCTACGAGCGCATCCACCGGAGCAACCTGATCGGGATGGGTGTCCTCCCGCTCCAGTTCTTGCCGGGGCAGAGCGCCGAGGGGCTCGGCCTGACCGGGCGCGAGGTGTACGAGATCCGCGGCATCGCCGACGGGCTGAAGCCGGGCCAGACGCTCCCCGTGCGCGCCACCCGCGAGGACGGCAGCACGTTCGAGTTCCAGGTGCTCGTGCGAATCGACAGCCCGACCGAGGTCGAGTACTACCGCCACGGCGGGATCTTGCCGATGGTGCTGCGCCGCCTCGTGACTCAGGACTGACGCGCACACAGGCACCGATCGATGGAGCACCCGTGGCCGCGCCGGTTCCCGCGCGGCCACATCGTTTCGTGCCGCATCGCCTGCGCTGTCTCGCGACCGCGGCGATCGGTCGTGTGACCATGTCATCCTCAGCCAAGCCGCGCCTGGCGCCCGGCCGGCCCCGCTCACGATGACAAAGTTACGCTATTGGAAGGTCGGGATACTGGGACGCCCCACACCGGATGTCACGGCAGCGCACCGCGGCAGCGTGCCTCAAGGTCCAGGAGCGCCCGCTTCACCGCGAGTCCACCGCCGTAGCCCGTAAGCGACCCGTCGCTGCCAACGACGCGATGGCAGGGGATGATGATGGCCAGCGGATTCGCTCCGTTCGCCGCGCCGACCGCGCGGACCGCACGCGGCTGACCGATGCGCTCGGCGATCTGCCGGTACGTTGCCGTCTCGCCGTAGGGGATCGCCGCCACCGCCGCCCAGACCCGCCGCTGAAAGTTCGTGCCCACCGGGTCGAGCGGTACTGTAAAGCGCTGCAGCCGGCCTTCGAAGTAGGCGGTCAACTCTTTCCGAGCCTGCTCCGCCAGCGGTCCACCCTCAATCACGGTGGCGTCCCGGCCGTTACGCAAAGCCTCTCGCAGGCACTCCTCGCGCGACCGGCCCGGGACGGTCACCACGCGGAGCCCGCGAGGACCGGCCGCGACCCAGACCGAACCGAACTGAGTCTCCACCTCTCCGACCTGGAGCACAAGGCCGGGCATCTGGGTGATCTCTAGTTCGAGCATGGTCCCCTCCTCGCCGGGTCCAGCTTACCCCAACGCGCGACCCCACAGGGAACGGCACGCGAGGTGCGATTCGTCATCGCCTGGTCCCTACGTACCACGAAAGGAGCCTGCCGTGCCACATAGCGCGAGGGATATTATCGAGCGCGAACTCGGCCAGTTGAACTGGTCCCACGCGTGGTCGCGCGAGGCGCTTATGGAGCACTTCCGCATGGCCCCCACCGTTCGTCAGGTTCTGGCCGACCACCTACCGAATCGAACATTCCGCTCCGCAAAGGAGGTGGCGGAAGCTATTCCTCAGAGCGCCTGGCAGCACATCGAGCACATCTACGAGAGCGGAGCCGACAGCAACTTCCTGAAGTCACGTGCAGCCAACTTCCAGGGCCAGGGTGAGACACCGGGCACGGGCCACCTGGCGGACGAAGGCCAGTAGATCGAGCGGGTGAACGGCGCGAGGAGAGTCGAGCACCTGGCTGCGGCTGATCTACGACCCGTGCCCACGGCCCGACTCGATAGAGATGCTCTCGAGCACGCCCACATCCGCGGCGGACCAGATCGCCCCGTCCAGCACGCCCGCAACGCCGTGCGGCTCCGCGCTTTCCTGTGCCCGCGTCGGACCAGCGCGAATAGACGCGGTGGTATAACGGAGGCGCACAGGCTGCGGAGGCGACATGATCGTCGCGGACTTGGACAGGGCTTAGCCGGTGGGAGGGGACATGGCGGACGTCGCGCAGACATTGAAGGCGACACTTGACAACGGACTCACGGTCCTCATCCGCGAGGTCCACCGTGCGCCGGTGGCATCGTTCTGGGTCTGGTACCGTGTCGGCGGCCGAAACGAGGTCCCCGGCATCACGGGCATCTCCCACTGGGTCGAGCACATGGTCTTCAAGGGGACGCCGACCTACCAGCCGGGTGAGATCTTCCGCGAGGTGAATAAGCACGGCGGCACGCTGAACGGCTTCACCTGGATCGACTACACCGCGTACTACGAAACCCTGCCCGCGCCACAGATCCTCCTCGGCGCCGACATCGAGTCGGATCGGATGCAGAACGCCGTCTTCGACCCGAGCGAAGTCGAGAGCGAGCGCACGGTGATCCTCTCCGAGCGAGAGGGGAACGAGAACCAGCCGACCTTCCACCTCCGCGAAGAAGTGGTCGCGGCGGCCTTCCGCGCGCATCCCTATGGCCAGGGAGTCATCGGGTTCACCTCCGACCTTCGCCAGATCACGCGGGACGACCTGTATCGACACTACCGCACCTACTACACGCCGAACAACGCGACCGTGGTGGTCGTCGGTGACGTCGACGCCCAGGCGATCCTGGCCGAGATCGAGCAGCGCTTCGGCGCGATCCCATCCGGCCCGGAGCCGCCGCCGGTGCGCACCGTGGAGCCGCCGCAGAATGGAGAGCGCCGCGTTGTGGTGCGGCGTCCGGCGCCGACGGCGACGTTGTTGATGGCCTTCCACGCCCCGCGTGCCGAGGACCCCGACGCCCTGCCGATGGTGGTGCTCGACACCGTCCTCTCCGGCGGCAAGGCGATGGGCTACGGCGGCGGTGGCGGCATGGGGCGCAGCTCGCGGCTCTACCGCGCTCTCGTCGCCAGCGGCCTGTGCAGCGCGGCAGGTTCGTCCTTTTCCCTCACCATCGACCCTTATCTCTTCAGCGTGTCGGCCACGCTCGTGCCGAGCACCGAGCCTGCGCGCGTCGAGGCGATCGTCCAGGAGGAGCTGGCCCGGCTGCGCGAGGAACCAGTGCCCGAGGACGAGCTTGCCCGCGCCATCAAGCAGCTCCGCGCGCAGTTTGCCTACGCCGGGGAGAGCGTCAGCAGCCAGGCGTACTGGCTCGGCTCGCTCCACACGGTGGCACCCGGAGTCGACCCCGACACCTTCCTGGACCGCCTGGCAGCGGTGACTCCGGACGACGTGCTCCGGGTCGCCCGCGCCTATGTCACTCCCGACAAGATGACGGTGGGCTGGCTCGAGCCGACCGCCCCCGCTCCGGCGACCCCCGCCGCTGATATCGGCCCGCTGCCGGTGCGGCCACACTTCTTCTCGGATGCAGCGGGCAGCAGCCCCGACTCCCTCCCCACGCCGAAGCTCGACGTGCAGGAGCGGACGTTGGCCAGCGGGCTCCGCCTGCTCGGGCACCACGATCCGACCAGCGACGCGGCGGTGCTCGAGCTGCGCCTTCCGGCCGGTGCCATCGCCGACGGCGAGACGCCGGGCCTGGCACGCTTCACCGCGCAGATGCTCCCGCGCGGCACCGCGCGCCGCACGTTCGCCGAGTTGAACGAGGAGCTCGACAGCCTGGGCGCCGCGCTGTCGGTCAGCCCCGGGCGCGACTACGTCGACATCCGGGCGACGTGCCTCAAAGAGGACGTCGGGCGGCTGGCCGAACTGCTGGCGGAGGTCGTGCTCGAGCCCACCTTCCCGGAGGAGGAGATCGAACGGCTACGGGAGCAGTCGCTGACCGCGCTTCGGCAGATGCTCAACGACACCCGTGCCCAGGCAGCCTACACCCTGCGCGCCACGCTCTACCCGGAGGGGCATCCGTACCACCACCGGGCGATCGGCACGGAGGAGACGCTTACCGGCATGAGTCGCGACCAACTGGCGGACTTCCACCGCCGCCTCTACCGGCCGGGACACGCCATCCTGGCGGTGGCCGGTGGCGTGCCCGTCGAGGCCGCCTGGGAGCACGTCGCCCGTGCCTTCGAGGGCTGGGAATCAGGAGACTCCGTGCCAGCTCCCGAGATCCCGCCGGTCGACGCACCACCCTCCCGCGTGCGACGCGAGGAGCAGATCGCCGGCAAGAGTCAGGCCGACATCGCAATCGGCCTCCCGGCCCTGGCCTGGACTGATCCCGACTACCACGCGCTCCGCGTCGCCAACGTCATCCTCGGTCGGCTCGGGCTCATGGGACGCCTCGGCGCCCGTGTCCGGGAACGCCAGGGGATGGCCTATTACGTCTACAGCACCCTGGAGGCGAGCCTGGGACGTGGACTCTGGGCGGCATACGCGGGCGTCAACCCGGTCAACGTCGAGCGCGCCGTGGAGAGCATCATCGCGGAGGTCGAGCGTCTCCGCGGTGAACTCGTAGAGGATGAGGAGCTGGCCGACGCCAAGAGCTACCTCATCGGCAGCCTTCCCCTCAGCCTTGAGAGCAGCGGCGCCATCGCCTCGATCATGCTCGACATCGCCTTTCACGGCTTCGAGCTCGATTACGTCGAGCAACTGCCGGCCCGGCTCAACGCGCTGACGCGTGAGCAGATCCGCGACGCGGCCGCCCGCTATCTCCTGCCCGACCGGATGGCGATCATCGTGGTCGGCCCGGACGGCGAGACATAAGACCTGCCCCTGCCGTCGGTGCTACAATCCGGCCGGATGGTGGGCGCTGGCCCACCTGGGTGCAGGAGAGGAGTACCCACACTGATGAGCGGTTCGACCCGTTTCACGGTCTTCTGGCTGTACAAGGCGCGGCCGGAGTGGCGCACGCTGGCCGACTCCGAGCGCAAGGAAGGGCGCGAAGCCTTCCTGCGCACGCTCGATGCGCACCGCGATACCGTCACGCTCCGCGCGGCCTACTCCACCGTGGGCTTCAGCGCGGACGTGGACCTCATCCTGTGGACCATTGCGGACGACGTCGACGCGCTGCAGGCACTGGCCGTCGACCTCAACCGCACGCCGCTCGGGCAGCACCTGGAGATGCGTCACGCCTACCTGGGCCTGGCGACAGCATCCCAGTACGACCCCGAGCATGGACCGGCCTTCCTCAAGGGCGTGCCGCCGAAGAAGTATCTCAGCGTCTACCCCTTCACCAAGACGCCGGAGTGGTACCTGCTGCCGTTCGAGAAGCGCCGTGAGCTGATGCTGGTCCACGGAGAACTAGGCCGGGAGTTCCCGACGATCCTGACCAACACCGTAAGCTCGTTCGGCATCGCCGATCAGGAGTTCGTCGTCGCGCTGGAGGACGACGACCCAGCGCAGCTTGTCGCCATGGTCCAGCGGCTCCGCGCGGCGGAAGTGCGGGTCTACACAAAGGTCGATACCCCGATCTTCCTCGGCCGCCGCACGGACCCGCGTGAGGCGCTCCTCGCTCTCGGCTAGCGCCGCTAGGCCAGCCCGTCCCGTGCCGCCGGGGCGTGGACCGTCATCCCCGGCGGCCGGGCCGGCGCCTCGCCAACACCAGCGCCGTTATCGCCCCCACCGCGGACCCGATAAGATTCACCACATCGTTGTCGATCCAGGCCACACCGCGCGCCGGGATCGTCGGCGTGCCGCAGGAGTGGACCCGCCGCTCAGTCTCCTCGCCGCAGCGCGGGCACCGGTAGACTCCCTGCACCGTAGCGCCGGCGACGCTGTCCGCCAGCGATCCCGCCAGACCCGCGAGCGTCCCCAGCGCAACCAGCTCCCGCCGTGGTCTGCCGAGCGAGCCGATCAGCCCGATCGTCGCGCCACCCGCGGCTGCCGCCGCGAGGCCCAGTGGGGTGACTCCGCCCGACAGCCCCGGCCGCACCTGGCGCCACGTCACGATCGACCGCGGAGGCCGCCGACTCAGCAATCCGATCTCGGTCGCCCAGGTATCACTCGTCGCGGCCGCCATCGCGCCGAGGAATGCAGGGAAGGCCGCCTCCGGTTTCCCGGTGATCCCTGCCACGACCGCGGCGCCCGCCGCCACCCCGCCGTTCGCGAGCACCTGTCCCGCGTCCCGCCGGGATCCCTTGTTCGCCACGGCCGCCATCGCAGCCTTGCGCTCCCGTCCCACCTGGGACAGCGCACTCGACAGCGTGAAGAACCCGACCAGCACCGCAGCCCAGCGCCCGCCCCCTACGGCAAACACCGGCGTCCCGACCGCCACCGCTGCAGCAGTGCCGTCAGCCGTGAGCGCTCCTCGCCACCACCCGGCCACCGCGACCGCGCCGGCCGCTCCCGCGCCGAGCACCGCGCGGCCTAGAAGACCCCCGGTCCTCCCCACCCGTACCACCGACCTGCTCCGTTCCCCGCGCCTCACGGCCCGAAGAGCTTCACCACCTCATCGGCGAGGATCTCGAATACGTAGCCCTCGACCTCCGCCACCGCCGGGCTTGAGATCTCACCATACCGGATCAGCACGGTGTAGCCTTCAACCTCGACCTCGCGCGTCGCGTCGAACGAGAACGGGTGCCGCGGGTTCCCGTGAATCCGCCGCGTCCCCCCGACTCGCTCGACCGCCTCCATTACCAAGCGGTACGCCGTCGCCTCATCCAGCGCCACCATCGGCTCCTCTCACTGTCGCCGCCCGCGCAGACCCTGCCGCGCGTCCCTAGCATACGGCATCCACCCCGACGGCCCGCCACGCCCTGCCGGTCCAACCCAGCGGCGGCCTCGAGTCGACCGAATGCGGTAGAATTACTAAGGAGAGTCCTCGCGGGGGCCCGTAGCTCAGCGGTAGAGCAGCGGACTTTTAATCCGTGGGTCCTGGGTTCGAATCCCAGCGGGCTCACCTCCCGACTTCCGGATCAGGACGCGGAAAACGGCACCGCCCCGATGTACGACTCGGGGCGGTTTTCGCTCGCCTGACCCCTATCCTGACCCCTATGAGGTTGTCCTATGATCGGACGGGCGTTGCTAGGCGCGAAGTGCGCGCTCGACCTCGTCCATCGCCTCGCGTGCGAGGTCCGGGGCCACGTGGGTGTAGACCTCCATGGTGAGACTGAACTGGCTGTGCCGCATCAGCTCCATCGCCACCCACGAGTGCACTTAATGGGCGGCAGGCAGCACCCGAACCCACGGCGTAGCCCGTTCCTCCCTGCCCACTCAATTGTGACGTGGCTCGGTAGCGGTTCTCGGATTCACCTCCAGATCCACCTTCAAGCATCTGAGAAGAGAACCCGGCGCGATCAAGTTAGGACAGGTCAATTTCTCATACTTAACTACCAAGCCGGCCACCAGATACCCCGGCACTCAGCGAGCGGTCGATCTCCCTAGTCCTCACATGTTCCGGGCGGGTTGACATCCGCGACAGGACTCCGCCACCCACCCGGTTTTCCTAATGCGCGGTAGCACCTATTGGCTAGTCCGGAGGTAACCAATATTTCCTAGATAGATTCCCTCGCCCAAACTCTTTATTCAGACCGTCTAGAACGCGACTTGCAAGCTATACCGCTGGTTCTTGGGATTGCCCCAAGGACGGCCGTAGGAGACGCGCATGCCCGCTTCCACACAAGGCCTGACTCCACCGGGCTGGTGATGGTGGCAAGCCAGCCACTGGTGAGAGTCGCGGCTACGGGCTGCGGCCCCGACGCGAGGGCGCGCCACCTATGGACCGCCGGAACGGCGACAGATCGGGTCGTAACGCCGTGGGAGCGCCTGAGAGCCAGCGGGGCGCCGGGGGACACCGAAGTCCGGAGCATCGGCTCTGGGCTCGGAAAGACCACGGCGGGGAATCTAGGAAGGGGAAGGACTGTGCGAATTCTCGTGCTTGGCGGCGATGGATATCTGGGCTGGCCGACGGCCCTGCGTTTCTCGGCGCGCGGCCACGAGGTCGGCATTGTCGACAACTTCCTCCGCCGCCACTACCACGTGGAGCTGGGGACGGACAGCCTCACGCCGATCCGTCCGCTCCAGGAGCGCGTCCGCGCCTGGCATGAGGTGAGCGGGCGCGAGCTTCAGGTCTTCATCGGGGATATCACGGACTACAGCTTCCTTGAGCCGGTCATCCGGGACTTCGCTCCTGATGCGGTGATTCACTATGCCGAGCAACCTAGTGCCCCCTACTCGATGATGGACCGCGCCCACGCTGTCTTCACCCAGACCAACAACGTTGTGGGCACGCTCAACCTGCTCTTCGCACTGCGCGATCACGCGCCCGACTGTCACCTGATCAAGCTGGGAACCATGGGCGAGTACGGCACGCCCAACATCGATATTGAGGAAGGCTTCATCGAGATCCACCACAACGGGCGCTCCGACATCCTGCCGTTCCCGAAGCAGCCCGGCTCCTTCTATCACCTCTCCAAGGTTCACGACAGCCACAACATCCAGTTCGCCTGCCGCGCCTGGGGGCTGCGCTGCACCGACCTCAACCAGGGCGTCGTGTACGGCATTGAGACCGAGGAGACCGTTCAGGACGAACGGCTGATCACGCGCTTCGATTATGACGAGTGCTTCCGCACGGCCCTGAACCGCTTCTGCGTCCAGGCTGTGATCGGCCACCCGCTCACCGTCTACGGCAAGGGCGGCCAGACGCGCGGCTTCCTCAATATCAAGGACACGCTGCAGTGCGTGGAATTGACCGCCAACAACCCCCCGGCGGAGGGCGAGTATCGGGTCTTCAACCAGTTCACCGAGCAGTTCACGGTGATGCAGTTGGCCGAGGTGGTGGCGAAGGCCGGAACTGAGCTGGGCCTCCGAACGGAGATCCGTCCGATCCCCGACCCGCGCGTCGAACAGGAGGAACACTACTACAACGCGAAGCACACCAAGCTCATCGACCTCGGCCTGAAGCCGCACTACCTCTCGGAGGAGCTTGTTGAGTCGATGCTGCGGGTGATCCAGCGGTACCGCGACCGGGTCGTGATGGACCGGATCGTTCCCCGCATCACCTGGCGACCGGCACGGGCTCGGGAAGAAGCCATCGCGTAGTCGCGCCGGTCGCGCCCGCGGCATCGCACTCTGGCGGGCCCTGGTCCCGGCCACGCGCCGGGACCTCGGGCCCGGTGGGGCGGTTCCGCGCGGCGGGCGCGGGGAAAGGTACGCGGGTCGATGGAGACCGAGACGAGCGCCGCGGCACGCGTGCAACGCCCGTTCCAGCGAGTGCTCGTGGCGGACGCGGTGCGTTTGGCTCCGGGGATCGCGAGCGAGCTGCTGCGCGGCTTCGGCGTCAGCCTGATCCTGGGACGCTACGTGCCGGCTGCAGCCATGGGCGTCTTCACGCTCTTCTGGTTGTCGCAGACCTACGCGGCCGCGCTGGCGACCGGCTGGCTGCAGAACGCAGTGATCCGGTTCTTGCCGGAGAACGGCGCCCGCCTTCCGCGATACCTGGGGTTGATCTGGGGCACCGTGGCCCTCACCGGGCTGGTGGCGGCCGCGCTGGCGTTGGCGCTCGGCACGCTCTGGGGCGAGCGGTTCCGCTGGCCGTACCTCGCTTGGACAATCGGCGTCCTCTGCGGCAACGCGCTCTATACCCTCTTCCAGAGCACGCTACGAGGGGTGTTCGATCAACGCCGGTACACCACGAGCGCCATGCTCCTCGCGGTGATCGAAGTGCTCCTCCTGCTTGCGCTGCTCCCACGGGCGAGCGATCCAGCCGGGACCGCGCTGATGGTGATGGCCGTCAGCTACTTGCCGGTGCTCGCCTGGCAGTACCGGCGCTTGGGCCGGCTCGCCAGGACCACGGTGCTCGCAGCGGGATCGCAGGAGAGCACGCGCGTGCTGCTCCGGCGTAGCGTGGGCTATGGTCTCCCGCTCGCGCTGTCGGGGCTGATCGTCACGCTGCTCCAATCGGGCGACCGCTACCTCCTGGCCGGCCTGGTGTCCCTCCGCGATCTGGGCATCTACACGTTCTGGATGAGCATCGGCCTGCAGTTCGGCCGGGGGATGTACAACCTCGTCTTCGCCGTCCTCAATCCGCGCCTGTTCCAGCTCCATGGGACCGACCCGGCAGGGGCCAATGCCTGGGCGCGTGCGCTCGGCGGGACCTATGTCGCGGTTTTCCTGCCGCTGGTTACCGCGATTGGGCTGGTCATCCCGGGCGCCCTGGCGCTGCTGAACATCCGCAGTGAGTACGTCGCGTCGGGGCACCTGGTGCTCTTCGGGCTGGGCACGGCGTTTCTCTTCGGTCTGAGCCAGCTCTGCGGGAAGCGCCGTGAGTTCGAGGCGCGGACCGGCGTCTTCGTTTGGGCAGCGGGGCTCGGCGCCGCGGTCATGGTCGTTGGGGTCTATCTCCTGGTTCCGGCCGCGGGCATCGAGGGCGCAGCCATCGCGACGCTGGCGGGCGTCGCCACCTACTGCGGGGTGCTCGCGGCGGTGTCCCGCACGGTTCCGTCACCCCTGGCGATGATCTGGGGGGTGATCGGGTGCCTGGGCCTCCTCGCCACTGGACGGTTTTTTGCAGGCACCAGCTTCGTCGGGGAAGCCATCGCGATCTCACTGGTCGGGGTGCTCTACGCACTTCTGGTATGGCCGCGGCTGCGGCGCTTGAAGGTAGTGGGGCCATGAGCGGCGTGGCGCGGGCCATGGCGTACCGCATCGACGGAACGCCGGCGCAGCGATGCGTGCTGCTGTGCCTGGTCGCCCTGTTGCTCTCGGGGCTGGCAGTACGGAGCCTGCAGTCGCGCGCCGACGTGCTCCTGTACGCCCTCCTGGTCATTTCGTTCGCGGTGTCCGGCATCGCGCTCCTCCTGGAGGGCGGCTCGCGCCGGGGCGATGGACAGGATCCGATCGAGCGACTCGCCGCGGTGGCGCTCGGGGTCTGGCTGCTAACGGGCGTGCTGGTTGCCTGGGGGCTGCTGCTCTCCGCCTTCGCGGGTCACGACGTCTACGTGAGCCTCTCCTGGGCTGTCCGCCTAGTCCCGCTGGCGCTGTTCCCGGCCTTCGCGTTTGCCTTCCGGACCGAACACGCTTGGCTCCGGCTGTTGGTGGGCATGGTGCTACTCGGCACCGCCTCCGCGCTGCTCGACATCGCCGCGTGGTTCCGTAGCCGCGAGACGCTGATCCGACTGATGTCCGCCGACTTTTCGAGCATCGACTACTTCTACGCCTTGCTCGCGGCGATGACGCTCCTCTTGCTGGTACCGCTGCCCCGATGGATGGGGCTGCTGCTCATGGCCTCGCTCCCAGTGTTGCTCTTCCGGATGCTGCTGTCGGTTGCCCGGGCGTGGTACGTCATCGTAGCCGTGGTCGCGGCCTACAGCGTGGTCGTCGCCTGGCGCTGGCTGCCTCGCACGCGCCGCAGGATGGTCCTGGTCGGTGCGGCGGTGGTGGCGGCACTCGCCGGGCTGGTCGGGAGCGGGCTGCTCGGGGACGCACCCATGGCCTACCTCGCCGCATCCGTGGAGCGGTTCGCGGTCCTCGACACCTCCCTGCGGTACCGCTGGGCGGAGGTGGCGACCGCCTTCGCCTACGGCGGGCCGCTCGGCGCTGGCTGGGGTGCCCGAGGCGACTTCGAGGAGGCGCTCCTCTTCACCTCGGCGAGCTACTACTTCGCGGTCAAGCCCTACGTCCACAACTTCATCGCCTTCATGTTCTGGAAGCTGGGTCTACTGGGCCTGGGGACGGTCGGCCTCCTGGCCGGCTACCTGGTCCGGCAGGGCTGGGCTGCGGTCCGGCGGCGCGATCCACTGGGTCTGGCAGTGCTCGGGCTGTGGCTCGCCTGGGGGAACCACAGCATGGTCAACATGAACTTCGGACGACCCGAGTTGAACGTCTGGGCCGCGGCCTGGCTGGGCTATCTGGAGTGGCGCCGGCTCCAGACGCCTGCCGCTCGCCCGGCGACGCCTCGCCCGGTCGTCGAGGCACCGCCCGGCGGGGCTCTGGAAATGGGGGACTGAGTGCGGGTCTGTGTCCTGACGGTCGGACGCTCGGCGTTCAGCCAGCCACTCTACGGGAAGGAGGCAGCCAGCCTCCAACGGGCCGGGCACGCCGTCACCATCATCGCACCGTGCCTGGCGAGCGAGGACCCGGCGGACCCGACCACCAACCCGCTGGGGATCCGCGTCGTGTCCCTGATGCGGATGGGCTGGGGGACGCGTCGGGAGAAGCTGCAGGCGCTTCCGCGGCTGCTCCGACTGGCGCTCCGGGAGCGCGCCGATGTCTACCAGGCCATGGAGCTGCAGAGCCTGCTGGTCGGCGCCATCGTCAAGCTGCTAACTCGTGCGCGGCTGGTGTACGACGCGCGCGAGCACTACCCGCTCGCCATCGCGGTCAACAGCCGGCGCGGGCCGGTCGCGACGCGCCTGATCTACGCCGTCTTCTGGCTGCTCGAAGCGCTGCTCATCCGCCTGTTCGTCGACCACGCCTTCGCAGTGGACCGTGGATGCCTGGAGCGCTTCGAGCGGTTTGGCCGCCCGGCGAGCCTGCTGACCAACTACCCACGGCTCACGTTCGCACCGGCCGAGCTGCCCCCCCGCGAGGAGCGGCCCGCCGACCGGCCGTTCCACCTGCTCTACACGGGCTTCACCCGGCGGCGAGTGGCGGTGGTCGAGACGATCCAGGCGGTCGCGCTGCTGCGGGACGCCGGGATCCCCGTGCAGGCCACCTTCCTCGGGCTGGTGGACGACGAGCCGTTCGTGCGGGAGTGCCGGGAAGCCATCGCCGCACTCGGCGTCCAGGATAGCGTGCGGCTGGTGGGGCGTGTCGGCCCCGAGGAGGTACGCCGCTACCTGGCGGAGGCCGACTGCGGTTCGCTCCTCTACCACCCCACGCCGTACACCGAGTACGTCACGCACCCGGTCAAGCTGTTCGAGTACATGGCCTGGGGCCTCCCGGTCATCTGCTCCAACCTGCCGAACATGAGCCGCTTCGTCCGCGACGGGGAGTACGGCCTGGTCGTCGACCCGCGCGACCCGGCCGATATCGCCGCCGCGATCACGCGGCTGGCCCGCGACCGGTCTCTCGCCGCCCGGTTTTCCGCGAACGGCCGGCGCGCCTTCCTGGAGCGCCACCACTGGGAGGTTCTAGAGCCCGGGTACGTCGGCGTCTTCGCGCAGTTGGCGCCGGACGCGCCGCGATCCGGCCCGGCCGGAGTGGAGCGCGCGGAGTCGGGCGCGCTGCCAGGTGACTAGCCAGCGATTACCGGGTGCGGCCGCACCCACATGAAGGGAGACACACCGTGGCACAGGTGCTGGAGATGCGGATCGGAGACGGGACGATCATCGACCCGAACGCCGAGGTGAGCGTCCCCTACCGGCCGGGCTGCGCGCCCACGATCATCGGCGACGACGGCATCGTGCGCAGCTTCGCGGTCATCTACGGGGACGTCATCATCGGTTCGCACTTCCGCTGCGGCCACCACGTCCTGATCCGCGAGCACACGACCATCGGCGACCATGTGACCGTCGGCACCGGGACCACCATCGATGGTCACGTCGAGATTGGCAGCTATGTCAAGCTCGAGAGTCAGGTCTACATCCCGACCCACACGTCGATCGGCAACTACGTCTTCGTCGGGCCGGGCGCGGTCTTCACGAACGACCGCTACCCGCTGCGCTTGCGTCATGAGTACGAACCGACGGGGCCGATCATCGAGGACAGCGTCACCATCGGTGCCCGCGCGGTGGTGCTGCCGGGCGTGCGGGTCGGCTACGGGTCGATGGTCGCGGCGGGCGCCGTCGTGACCAAGGACGTCCCGCCGTGGAGCCTGGTGATCGGGGTGCCGGGCCGGGTGATGCCCCTGCCGGAGCGACTCCGCCACGAGAACCGGGCGCGGTCATGGTTGCTAGAGGGGTGACGGAGATGGCAGCGGCGTCCCGACTGAGCCAGCCACGTTCACGCCCGGCGGATGAACGCGCCGAGACGTCCGGGGTCGACTCTGGGCTGTACATGATTGCGCCGCTCGCTCCCAGCGTCGTGGGCGATGTCGCGCGCGTCCACATCGCGAGCTTCCAGGACTCCTTCCTCGCGAGCCTCGGCGAGCGGGTGCTCCGGCACTACTTCCGAGCGTTCCTCGACTACCCACAGGGTTGCGGATTCGTCTGCCTCCACCGCCCGACCGGCGCGGTCGTCGGCTTCGTGTGCGGCAGCGAGGACGTCACGCGCCACTGGCGCGTTTTCCTCCGGCGCCGGCTGGTATGGGCGGCGCCGGCACTCGCGGCCCGCGTCCTTCGCGAACCACAACTCGCCCTGGCGCTCCTATCGCGGCTGCAGCGGGTTGCCGGACTCACCCGCGGCGCGTGCCGTACCGCGCCGATCACCCGCAACAGCACGGGCGTGCTGCCCCCGGCCAGTCTGATGACGATCGGCGTGGATCCGGCGCATCAGCGCCAGGGGATCGGCGAGCTATTGGTGCGCGCCTTCACCGGGGAGATGGCCCGCCGGGGTGTCCGGGTCATCAAGCTCGGGGTACGCGATGAGAACACGGCGGCACGCCGGCTCTACGAGCGGCTCGGCTGGCGGCCGGTCCGCGCGACGCGCGGGCCGGAAGGAACCGGCTGGATGTATGTGCGCGAGCTCGACGGGAGACCACCGGCTGCACCGGCCCACTAACGCGGGTTCGTATCGATGGAGGGGAAGGGAAGTGCATGACGCTTGAGACGCACGCCACCACGGCGGCACAGAACGGCCAGGCTACCGCAAGGGTCGGGGTCATCGGCTGTGGGCGTATCGCCGAGCGGCATGTCGATGCCTACCGGAAACTCGGCGCGACCGTCGTGGTGGCCGACCAGGACCCGGCAGCCGCCCAGCGGCTGGCCGAGGCACAGCGCGTCGCATGGCGCGGCTCACCAGACGATCTGCTCGACGACCCGGAGCTCGACGCAATCGACGTCTGCGTGCCGACCGCCGCCCACGCGAGCGTGGTCCTGGCCGCGCTGGAGCGCGGCAAGCACGTCTTCTGTGAGAAGCCGCTGTGCCGGACGTACGAGGAGGCCGAAGCGATCGCAGCCGCGCAGCGCGAGTCGGGCCGCCTCGTCATGGTCGGCTATCTGTACCGCTTCCACCCCGCGTTCCAGTTCGCCAAGCAGGTGCTCGAAGACGGGATCATCGGCCGGCCCTACTTCGCGATCTTCCGCCTGGGCGGGCGAGGCAGCCACCGCGCCTGGAAGCACACGACCGAGTCAGGCGGCGGCGCGACCCTGGAGATGATGGTCCACAACCTCGACCTGATCCAGTGGCTCCTCGGGTGCCCCGATGAGGTCGACCTGCTCCGGCGCTCCACGCTCCTCCCGGAGCGGCAGATCGGCTCGGAGCGAGTGCGGGTCAACGCCGAGGACTACGTGCTTGCCCGGCTCCGGGTCGGGGACGTGGAGGTGGTCTGCGAGAGCGACCTGGTGACGCCGTCTTACATGAACTACGTCGAGATCCAGGGCGACAACGGCTCGCTCTTCACCAGCATCCTGCACTACCTGCCCACCATCGTCTACTGCAAAGAGCCGCGCGGGGTCTTCAACCTCGGCAACAACACGCAGCAGTTCCCGCCCGTGAACCTGTTCGAGCGCGAACTCGGCCACTTCCTGGAGGCGCTGCGGAGCGACCGCACGCCCATGAACGGCGTGTCCGAGTCGCTGCAGCTCATGGCGGTGATTGAACGCATCCGTGAAGGGAGCCCGGTCGGTGGTAACTAAGCAGAGCCCGCAGGAGGAGAAGGTCATCCCGATCGCCCAGGTACGGTTCGACTCGGGAGAGATCGATGCCGCTGTGGCCGTGCTGCGCTCGGGCAACGTGCGGCAGGGAAAGGTCACCCGCGAGTTGGAAGAGCGCTTCGCGGCGATGGTGGGAGCACGCCACGCCGTGGCGGTCAGCTCCGGCACGGCGGCGCTGCATCTCGCCTGGCTGGCGCTCCTGGAGCCGGGAGATGAGGTGCTGGTCCCGGCCTTCACCTTCATCGCCACCGCCAGCACGGTGGTGTTCGCCGGCGGGCGCCCGATCTTCTGCGATGTCGATCCTGCCACCGCCACGCTCGATCTCGAAGATGCGGCGCGCCGCCTGACGCCGCGGACCCGCGCCATCGCGCCGGTCCACCTCTACGGCGGCGCCTGCGATGTGGACGGCATCCAGCGGCTGGCGCGCGAGCATGGCCTACGTATCGTCTGGGACGCGGCACAGGCCCACGGGACCAGTGTCAACGGGCGAGACGTCGGCAGCTTCGCCGACATGGTCTGCTACTCGTTCTACCCGACTAAGAACATGACGACCGGCGAGGGCGGCATGATCACGACCAACGACGACGCCCTCGCGGAACGCCTCCGCCTGCTCCGGAGCCACGGCCAGGAGCGGAAGTACGAGCACACGCTGCTGGGCCTGAACTACCGCCTGACCGACGTGCAGGCGGCGATCGGCTTAGTGCAGCTCGACCAACTGCCGGGCTGGCTGGAGCAGCGGCGCGCCAACGCCCGGCGGCTCGATGCGCTGCTCGCCGGCCTGCCGGGCATCACGACGCCTACCAGCCTGCCGGGCGTCGAGCATTCCTACCACCAGTACACGATCCAGATCGACGCTGCAGCGGCCGGGATCACCCGCGACGACCTGCAAGCGGCGCTCGCGGCGCGCGGGATTCAGTCGGCCGTCCACTACCCGCGCCCACTGCACCGGCAGCCGGTCTTCGCCCCGGAGCACGGGGCGACCAGCCTGCCGGTGAGCGAGCGGCTCGCGGAGTCGGTCCTGTCGCTGCCGGTCCACCCGGCGTTGACGGAGGACGATCTGGAGCGCATCGGCGCCAGCGTCCGGTCGATCGTCCTGGGCGAGGCGTGACGGAACACTGCGAGGGGGACGAGTGTGCGAGTCCTGTTCCTGACTCACTTCTTCCCGCCGGAGATCGGCCCGCCGCAGACCCGGATCCTGGAGACCGCCAGGGATCTGCAGCAGATGGGCCATGCGGTCGCGGTCCTGACGACCTTCCCGAACTACCCAAGCGGGGAGATCCCGGCCGGGTACCGTGGTCGCGTCCTCATGCGGGAGGAGATGGAAGGCATCCCGGTGGTACGGTCCTGGCTCTACGCCGCGCCGAACCGGGGGTTCCTGCGCCGCTCCCTGAGCCACCTGTCGTTCGCACTGAGCGCACTGCCCGCCGCGACACGGCTGCCCTGGCGGCCCGACGTCATCGTGGTCGACATGCACCCGCTCTTCCTGTGCGTCACCGCCGCCATCCTCGGCCGCTGGTGGGGCGTGCCCTACGTGCTGAACGCAGGCGACTTGATCCCAGAGCAGGCCGTGGCCTACGGCGTCATGCGCAACCCGATCGCCATCCGCGTGACCCGGGCGCTGGCGTCCTTCGCACTGAACCACGCGGCGCAGGTGGTCCCGTTCACCCGCGGCATCGAAGCCACCCTGCGGGAGCGGGGAATTCCACCCGAGCGGCTACACCTCATCTACTACGGCGCGGATGTGGAGCTCTTCCAGGCACCGATACCGGAGGGTGAGACCATCCCCGGCCTGGAGAGCATCGCCCCGGACGCGTTCGTGGTGATGTACGCGGGCACGCACGGCCTGCCGCACGCGCTCGACACCGTCCTTGACACCGCCGAGCTCCTGGCCGACGAGCCGGACGTGCATCTCCTCCTGGTCGGCGACGGTGGGGAGAAACCGCGCCTCGTGGCCAAGGCTCGGGAGCGGGGGCTGGCCAACATCACGTTCCTCGACCCCGTGCCCCGCAGGCTGCTCCCCGCGCTGTACCGGCGGGCCGACGCCTGCCTGGTCACGCTCCGGCGATCCGACTGGCTGCGCGACTTCGCGCTGTCGTCGAAGGTCTTCGACGTCATGGCGGCGGGGCGCCCGGCGATCGTCGCCGCCGAGGGCGAGACGGCCGATGTCGTCGAGCACGCCTGCGCCGGACTCTGTGTCCCGCCCGAAGATCCGGCCGCACTGGCGGAGGCCATCCGAGCGCTGCGCGCCCGTCCCGCGCTGGCGCGGCAGCTCGGGGAAAACGGCCAGCGATATGTCGCCGCTCACGTATCGCGCCAGCGGCAATCGCGGGCCTTCGAGACCGTCCTGCGCCAGGCGGTCGAGGCGGCTCCGGAGCCCCACGCGGGTCGCGCCGCGCCGAGCGGGTGGGCGCGGGCCGACGCAGGCAGGCTCACCGAGCCGCTAGAGAGGACGGAACCCACAGCAGGCGTATCGAGGCGAGTTCATTGACGCTCGCGCGCCCGGAGATCCGGGCCCCCTGGCACCGCCGCACCACAGCGGCACGTGAGAGGACGGAGGTCGACCATGACCGTAACACGAGAATCCCTACCCGCCGTGGAGGGCGGTCAGCCGGTTCGAAGCCAGTTCCTGGTGTTCGGCGCGCCGCTGATCGGCGAGGAAGAGATCCAGGAGGTTGTGGATACCCTGCGCTCGGGCTGGATCGGGTTCGGCCCTAAGAGCCTCCGCTTCGAGGAGGAGTTCGCCCAGTACGTCCGCGCCAAGCACGGCATCTCGGTCGGGTCCTGCACGGCGGGGCTCCACCTGGCGCTGATCGCCAGCGGTGTCGGCCCGGGCGATGAGGTCATCACCACGCCCCTGACCTTCGCCGCGACCGCCAACGTGGTCGAGCACGTGGGTGCGCGCCCGGTCTTCGTCGACGTCGATCGGGAGACGCAGAACATCGACCCGGCCCGGATCGAAGCCGCCATCACGCCACGGACACGGGCGATCATGCCGGTGCACATGGCCGGGCGCCCCTGCGACATGGACGCGATAAGCGACATCGCCGATCGCCACGGCCTGACCGTCATCGAGGACGCGGCTCACGCGGTTGAGGCGGCCTGGCGCGGCAAGAAGATCGGCAGCATCAGCCAGTTCACCGTCTTCAGCTTCTACGCCACCAAGAATCTGACGACCGCCGAGGGCGGGATGATCACGACGAACGACGACGCGGCAGCCGAGCGGCTCCGCATCCTGCGCCTCCACGGCATCAGCAAGGACGCCTGGAAGCGCTACTCGGCCAGCGGCTTCACCCCCTATGAGGCGGTCGAGCCGGGTTACAAGTACAACCTGACCGACCTCCAGTCCTCGCTCGGGCTCCATCAACTCCGGCGCATCGAAGCCAACCTCACCATCCGGCGACGCCACTGGAAGGCTTACGATGTCGGCTTCGCCGATCTGCCGGCGGTCGAGACGCCCGCCCCGCCCCGACCCGAGGAGCGGCATGCCGGGCACCTCTACACGATCCTGCTCCGGCCCGAGCGGCTCACCATCGACCGCTCCCAATTCATCGAAGCGCTCCGCGCCGAGAACATCGGAAGCGGCATCCACTTCACGCCAGTCCACCTGCACGCCTATTACCGGAAGCGCTACGGCTACCGGCCCGGCGACTTCCCGAACGCCGAGGAGATCGGCAGCCGGACCGTGTCGCTGCCGCTTTCGGCCAAGCTGACCGATCAGGATGTCCAGGACGTGATCGCCGCCGTACGGAAGGTGGTGACGCACTATGCGCGGTGACACCCGGAGCATCGAACCGGGGGAACAGGCCCGGATGGCAGCCGCACCGCCGAAGACGAGCGAAGGCGTCCGGTGGTGGGCTGGCGGCCATCCGGTCTACGAAATCCTGAAGCGGGGCATCGACATCGTCGGAGCGACCGTCGGGCTCGTCCTCACGAGCCCGATCATGGCCGCTGCGGCCATCGCGGTCCGCCTGGAATCGCCTGGCCCGGCCATCTTCCGGCAGGTCCGCGTCGGCCAGCACGGCGTCCCCTTTACTCTCTACAAGTTCCGAGGGATGTACGTGAATGCGCGCGAGCGCTTTCCCGAGCTGTATGCCTACAAGTACTCGCCAGAAGAGTTGCCCACGCTCGTCTTCCACCCCAAGGACGACCCCCGGGTGACGCGCGTCGGGCGCTTCCTGCGACGCACCAGCATCGATGAGCTCCCAAACCTCTGGAACGTGCTGAAGGGTGACATGAGCCTGGTTGGCCCACGACCGGAGATCCCGGAGATGATCCCCTACTACGGCGATGCCGCCGAGACGATCCTGAGCATCAAGCCAGGCGTGACCTCGCCGGCCAAGGTCAGTGGACGGGATGAGCTCACCTTCACCGAGACGCTGGCGCTCGACCTGGAGTACGTCAAGAACCGCTCGCTCTGGCTCGACCTGCGGATCCTCTGGCAAACCGCGATCGCCGTGCTTCGCCAGGACGGCGTCGCCTAGTCCTCCGCCTCAACGGCGCGGCGATGGTCTTCGCCGCGCCGTTGCTCTCCACCCACAGACACCGTGACAAGCACGCGCCTCTGGTACTGCGACCCTAGACATGAGTACGCAGGTACTAGCCAATCGCTAGACCGCAGTACCACGTCGGGACATTATTCTCTCATCGAAGGCGGGACGCTCGAATCTGTCCGGTGACACCCGGTCACGACCACAATGAGCGTGGTGGCGGGCTCTCCCCCGGCGAACAAGGCGGCTCGGGACAGCCGCTCGGTAACGGGGTACCCGCCCTTGCGAACAGTGGAGCAGTAGCCACGACCACGCCCGTGGTCGTGGCCATGCAACCCGACACCCGGGTTGTGGGACAGGCAGGGACAAGCCATGGACGACGACACTCGCGCAGCGGGGCGGCGCGCGCTCACGCTTGGCGCTCGTTGCCGCATCATGGGATTCGGCACCCGCCGGACCGTCGTGGTGATTGCGTGCATCCTGGGACTGATAGTGACGCTGTTGGGACCGGCGTCCGACTCGCATGCCACGGCTCGCCTGGCCCAATCGGCCAGCGTGGGCAACGGGATTATCGACGTGAAGGCGCAGTTCGCCGCCGCGGGCGACGGCATCACCGACGACACAGTCGCGCTGCAGAGCGCGATCGACGCTGCCACGCAGGCAAACCAGGTGCTGATGCTGCCACCTGGAACGTACGTGACCTCCGGTATCACCATCACGCGGCCGATCACGATCGTGGGTGCCTCGCCCACCCTGACCACGTTGCGAGCCGTCCCCGGTACCAAGGCGGTGCTCACCCTTGGTGACGGAACGGTGCTGCCAAGCGGTATGGAGGGCTTCACCATTGCCAACATCGGCATCGACGGGGCCGGGACGGCCGGCTACGGGATCTGGATCCGCCAGTACGGCGGCATCCGGGCGCGGTTCGAGCACCTGCTGATTCAGAACTGCCTCGGCGATCCGGGCATCGGTATCGGGAACGAGGATCATGCGTACTCGATGCTCATGTCCGACCTCACGGTGAAGAACAACCGAATCGGCCTGCGACTCGTGCGGCGTGTGCAGGAAAGCAAGATCATCGGCTCGCAGATCTATGGGAACATCGAGCACCAGGTCGTGATCGGCGATGGGCAGACGCAGGTAACCAAGGTGTCGATCGTCGCGAGCCAGGTCGAGCCGACGACCAACGGTGCCAGCGGCGCTGCCTTGCTCGTCAACGGGGTCAGCAACCTCTACCTGAGCAGCGTCTACTCCGAGGCCAAGACTGGCGCGACCGGCCCGGCCCTGGAGATCGCCCCGGGCATGACGAGCTACATCGTGGCCGATGGCCTGCACATGGTCGGCAATCAGGTCGCCCCCTACGCCATCCGCCTGCCCGCCGACAACACCAACGTGAACCTCACGCTGGTGAACCCGATCATGAACGGGTACCTGAACAATCCACCCGTCGAGAACCTGAGCGGACCGACCAAGCGCGTCGTCTGGATCGGTACACAAAACCAGCCAGCGATGATGTCGGTGCGTGGCGGGCTGGTCGTCGGAGAGAACGGCGGCCGGCTCTGGGGGAACTACGTCGGCACCGTGGAGTACGACCCGCCGGCGCTGGCGCCGGGAGCGACAGTCACGACGACCGTCGCTGTTCCCGGAGCGATGAAGGGTGACATGGCGCTGGCCGGCTTCTCGGCGATCCGCGACGGGGTCTACCTGAGCGCGGTGGTCAGCAGCAAGGACACCATCACGGTGCTTTTCGAGAACAAGAGCGCCCAGACAATCGACCTGCCGAGCGGCACGTTGAAGGTATCGACCTGGAACTACCAGTAAGCCGGCCTACCGGCAGAGCGACGCGAGATCGACCTTGACGTCGTTCGTGAGTGAGACCTCGCGCGATTGCTGGCACCGGGCATCGACGACCGTCACCTCGGCCGTGCGGACGCCCGGCTGGCGCCGGAGCAGCAGTGAGGGCGCGTCCGGCATAGTGAACTCCACATGGACGCGCCCGGTCTGCCCGGGGAAGAGGTCGATCTGGTAGCTCCCGCCGTTCAACGCCTCCGGATCGGGCAGCGCAGATGGATCGCTTGCGATCCATGCGCTGCCCTCCGGCAGCAGCACCTCAGTCCACCAGCGCTGGAACCCGCCGTAGAGCGGATCTTCGTCGTCGGAACCGAGGTGCTCGAGTTCGACATCGAGCGTCGCCCGCCGCTGGCCATTCTCCGGACCCTCCAGCGTGAGCGTCAGCCGAGGCTGCATCGCCAGGCTCGCCTTGTTGATCGCCATGTTCGCGAAGTTCACCGCCAGGGTCGGCACGCCCTCTTCGGGGATGAGGCGACCGGTCCAGCCCTGGCGGTCCGCCATCGCCTGCACCGCCGGGTCCGACGCGTAGAACTGCAGGTCGCGGTGTTCGGCTGCCGGGAGCAGCGACGCGGCCATCCGCGCCAGCATCTGCCTGTCCCCCGTCTTCATGCGCTCGATCAGCGCCTCGCCGATCAGGGCGATCAGCTCCTTGTGGTGTGTCGCGTCGAGGTTGCCTGCCCGCCGCATTCGGCGCTGTCGCTCGATCTCCGCGTAGACGTTGTCGGCCGTGATTTCGCGATCCTCGCCGTCGACCGAGAGCGTGATCGGCCCGGTGATCCGCAGCAGGTCGCTCACGACAGTAGGCTGGAGCGCGATAATACCGTCGATCGGGGGCCAGTCGGTTTCGGCATACATCTCCATCGTCACGGCCGCGCCGCGCGGGAAGTCCGCCCACCACGTCGCGTCATGGAGGAGGAAACCGTCCTGCGGGAAGTACTGCTCGATCGGCCAGGGTTGGGGCCGGCGTTCCTGCCGCTGCCGCATGTAGTCCTGGGTCAGTTCGTGGGAACTGAAGATCTGGTAGTCCCGAAGCTGCCCCCGCTCAAGGGTGACCAATCCCATTGTGCCGGGGAAGCCCCCGCTCGGGCGTAGCTCCGCCGGGTTCTGGAAGAGCACAAGGTAGCGGACCGGCCCATTGCCACCCAGGGCCGCCTGAAGCGCCGGGAGGTCAGGGCCCATCAGATCACCGAAGTCGCCCACCCGTGCGAGGGCACGGTCGAGCGCCGGGAGACGCTTGCGCGCTGGTGCGGGCAGCGCCTCCTCGTCGAGTTGAGCCCGGATGCGCTGCGCCTCGTCCACCTGTGCCGCGACTCGCTCCAGTTCGGCCTGATGCCGGCCGAGAATATCGAGCCAGGTCCCCGACGGTCGACTACCGTCGGCGCTCACCCCGGTCGCCTCCATCGCCACCAGCATCTCCCGGCCTACCTGAGCCGTCGTCTCGCCCGCCTCGGACAGCAGCGCCGCCACCTTCAGCATGTCGTGGCCGGCACGGTAGCGCGCACCGATCCAGGGGAGATGCTCCGCGATCTGGTGGACGCCGGGCGGCAGCGTCACCGCGCGCTGCAGCCGTGAGACATCTCGCCCCAGTTCGTCGAGGCTGAAGATGATTGGGGCGAGATCGCGCGAGGAGAGCGCAACGAGGTCGTCGTCGGCCAGCGCCTGCAGCGTCGCCACCTCCTCGGCGACACCCGCGTACGCGGCGCGAGCCTGATTGACCCGCATTCCCATCCAGAGCACCAGCACGAGGAGGCAGACCACGGCTACCAGCGTCGCCGGACGCGCCACCCAGGTTCGGCGCCGCGCCCGTCGGCGCCGTCGACGGGCACCCTCGCGGAGCGCGGTATCCCTCAGGTCGTCGCCCCGTTGCTCACGCAGGACATCGGATCGCCGCATCGTCATCTGTCGCGTTCCCTCGAACCACCAGCGGCCACGCCACGATCACTGGTTGCCACGCTGCGTGGCGTCGACGGCACGCCCCGACACCAGAGTACCTAGCCGCTGCGACAGCCGCGTCGACGCGCCGGGGCCGCTGCCGTCTTGGTCGCCAGTGTCCGGCTCGGCGCTGTAGTACTCCGCGTAATAGAGGTCGTACCCACCGGCACCGGCCTCAGCCCGGTTGAGCAGGACGCCCAAAAGCGGCGTACCCGCTCGCGTCAGCTCCTCGACCGCCCGCGCCAGCTCTGCCGAACGGGTACGGCCGCTGTAGGCGACCAGAAGCACGCGGTCCACCAGCCCGGCCAGTACCAGCGCATCGCTCACCGGCACCGGTGGGGCGTCCACCAGCACCATGTCCGCCATCCGCTCCAACCCGGCGATGAGCTCATGCATCCGCGGCGAGTCGAGCACGTCGGTCGGGTTCGGCGGCAGCGGCCCCGTCGTCAGAACCCGGAGCCCCGGCACATCGGTTTCCTGGAGCAGCGCTGCCAGATCGACCTCGTCGTCGGCCAGGAGCAGGTTCGTCAGCCCGAAGCGGTTGGGCACGTTCCCGAGCGCTGCGTGGAGGCGCGGGCGGCGCAGGTCCGCGTCGACAACGATGACTTGCTGGCCGCCCTGCGCGAGCACGGCACCGAGGTTGACCACCGTGGTGGTCTTGCCGTCCCCAGGGCGGGCACTGGTCACGAGGATCGAGCGTACCTCCTGCCCCAGGGTCGCGAACTGCAAGTTCGTGCGCAGGCTCCGGTACCCCTCAGAGACAGGCGAGCGCGGCGCGGTCACCAGCGCGATGCCGCTCGGCCCGCGGAACCGGGGAATCCAGCCGAGCGCCGGGCGGCCGGTCAGGCGCCGCACATCCTCGGCGTCCTTGACCGTATCGTCGAGGTAGACGAGGACCAGCACTACGCCCAGACCGAGGAGCGTGCCGAGTACCCCACCGAGCGCCGTGTTCAGTGTGGTGCGCGGGCGAATCGGCGCATCGGGCGGGATCGCGTCGGCGGTCACGCGAATCCGCGGGCCACTCGCCGCAGCCGAGGCGAGGATGCGCTGCTGCGCCTCGATCAGGGCGCTGTGGGTCTCGGTGAACTGCGCGAGCTGCGCTTGCAGGTTCCGGATCTCCTCCTGCACCGCCGGATCACCCGCGTTTGGCTGTGCCTGCAGCTCGGCGATACGCGCATTGGCCTCGTCGATCTGGCGCTGGATCGCCTCGATGTTCTGCTGCACCTGATCGGCGCCCGGCCCGGCTATCTCAGCCTGCCGCTGCTGCGTCTGTTCGATGAAGACCTCGGCAACCGTGTTGGCGATCGCCGCCGCCCGCGCGGGGCTCGGGTCCGACACCGCCAGCGTCACGAGTTGCGTGTCGCGGATCGGGGTCACCTCGATCACCGCCATCAGCTCCTCAGGAGTCATCCGGAGCGACAGGCGGCGGATCGTCTCCTCGAGCACAGGGCGCTGTGCCACGAGGCGGCTGAAGGTACGGGTACGGCGCTCGGCAGCCAGGATGTCGTTGTAGTCGCCTGCCCCGGTACCCTGACTCTCCTCAATTAGTAGGGTGAGCTGTGCCTGATAGATCGGCGTCATTGCCGCGCTGACGAGGTAGGCCAACGCAGCGGCAGCAAGGGCACCAACCAGCACGATCCACCACCAGCGGAGCCCACGCGCAAGAATGCTCGACGTCATAGTCCTCCCCACCGAATCCCAACCCGATCCCATCCTGGTTGCACGCGTTGCCCTCCCCTCCGACTGCCAACCACCCTCAACCGGCGCAATGTGCTGGGATGCGGGGTGCGAGACGAGTGAGGGGGACGAAGGGGTGCAATTCGTACTGCATTGCGAACAGCAAGATCAATGCCTCCTTTTAGCGTCACGGCGGAAAGTTTCGTCAAGACTGAAGCCCGCCCCTTACCACGCCGCGGTCGTGATACGGGCTGGTGATCAGGAGCGTGCGGCGGTACGATGGGCAGCCGGTCGAGGCACGCCGGCACGACGCACGGAGGGATGAGATTCGTGAGTGAACTGCCACCGACGATGCATGCAGCGGTGATCCACCGGCACGGTGGGCCGGAGGTCCTCTCCTACGAAGAAATACCCCGCCCGGAGCCGGGCCCAGGAGAGGCCCTGATACGGGTCCGCGCGACCTCAATCAACCGGCTCGATCTGTGGGCCCGAAGCGGGCCGCCGGTCCCGATCTTCCCCTGGACGGAGCCGGACTTCCCCATCATCAGCGGCAGCGACTGCGCCGGGGAGGTCGCGAGGCTCGGACCTGGGGTCACCAACGTCCACGTCGGTCAGCGGGTGGTGCTCTACCCGAGCATCTACTGCGGCACCTGCGATTACTGCCGCGCCGGCGAACAGACCCAGTGCCTGGAGTACCGCATCTTCGGCGAGCACACCGATGGGGCAATGGCGGAGTATGCGGTGGTACAGGCGCACAACCTGCTGCCGCTCCCGGATCATGTCTCCTTCACCGATGCGGCGGCAATGCCGATCGCCTACACGACCGCGTGGCGCATGCTCATCACCGCCGGTCAACTGCGCGCGGGCGAGTCGGTCCTCATCCTCGGCGTGGGCGGCGGTGTCGGCTCTGCGGCCCTGCGGATCGCGCGGCGAGCGGGTGCGACCGTGTATGCCACGGCCAGCCTGCCTGAGAAGCGACGCCTCGCCGAGGAGCATGGCGCGGCCGCGACCTTCGACCCGAGCGCCGGACCGATCTCGGAATGGGTCCTGGATCAGACCGGCGGCAGAGGGGTCGATATCGTGGTTGATCCGCTCGGCGCCACCTGGCGCGAGAGCATCCGCAGCCTGGCCCGCGGCGGTCGGCTCGTCTGCTGCGGCGCCACCGCCGGGAACCAACCGCAGTTCGACATTCGGGAGGTCTACCAGCGTCACCGGCGCATCATCGGCGCGCCGATGGGCAACTGGGACGACTTCACCCAGGTCATGCGACTGCTCTTCGCGGGAGAGATCACCCCGATCATCGACAGCGTCTTCCCGCTGGAGCGGATCGCCGACGCACACCGCCGCGCGGAGTCCCGCGCGAGCTTCGGGAAGGTGGTCATCACCGTCTAGGTGATCGCTCTTTTCGTGTCGTCCCTCGCTCCGCTGACGACGACACAGACGAATACCTGCCCGCCACTGCTATCAGGGGCGAGAGCGTATCGGAACCCAGGCCCAAAGCGGGCTCGGGGGAGCCGAGCAACCGATGGATTACAGGGAGGGTAACGAAAGGTGGCCGATCTCTCGGCGATTGTCCAGTGGAGTGATCCAGAGTTCGAACGCGAAGTCCTTGACAGTATCTCGCTCGATGTGCCCTGGAAGCTGATCGAGGACTTCTCGACGCTGCACCGGCTCTCCGGCTCGGAGGACGAGCGGCGCGCCATCGAGCTCATCATCGAGCAACTGAAGGAAGCGGGCATCCCTTACACCCTCTACGAGCCCGAGTGCTTCATCTCCATCCCCCTCGAGGCCAGCGTCCGCACCCTCGGGCCAGACGGCCGCTCGTTCCGCGCGAAGACGGTCTCGATGTCGGTGTCGACCGACGGCAAAGAGATCGTGAGCGAACTCGTCTACGCGCCGGCGCGTGCCAGCGACTACGAGCGCGGTGTGTTCGACTCCGGTATCGACCTTGGCGGCATCGACGCCAGGGGGAAGATCGTTATCACAGAGGGTATCCCGGTCGAGGAAAAGCTGGAAGCCGTCACCGCCGCCGGTGCGATCGCAGTGATCTTCATCAACCCCGGCGAGGCCATCCACGAGGGCATCTGCACCACCATCTGGGGCACCCCCGACCTCGACTCGATGGGCCGCCAGCCCTCCATCCCCGTCGTGGCCGTCAACCACCCCGACGGCCAGGCGCTGATCGCCGCCGCCCAGGCCGGTGCCCAGGTGGCCCTGGCCACCCGCCTCGACACCCGCTGGCGCCCCATCCCCGTGCTCGTCGCCGAGATCCCCGGTGCCCGCGTCCCCGAGGAGTTCGTCCTGCTCCACGGCCACCTCGACTCCTGGCACGTCGGCATCGGCGACAACGCCACCGGCGATGCCACCCTGCTGGAACTGGCCCGCGTCTTCTGGGCCCACCGCGACCGCCTGGCGCGTTCCCTGCGCATCGCCTGGTGGAGTGGCCACTCCCATGGCCGCTATGCCGGCTCCACCTGGTATGCCGACACCTTCGCCCTGGAGCTGGCCCGCCACTGCGTGGCCCAGGTCAACTGCGACTCCCCCGGCTGCCGCTGGGCCACCACCTACAACAACCTGACCGCCATGAGCGAGACCGAGCCCTTCGTCGACGCCGTCATCCGTGCCACCACCGGCATCACCCCCCAGCCCGAGCGCCCACCGCGGGCCGGCGACTACTCCTTCAACAGCATCGGCCTCTCCAGCTTCTACATGCTCAGCTCCACCATGGCCGAGGAGGACCGCCTCGCCAAGGGCTACTACGCCGTGGGCGGCTGCGGGGCCAACATCGAGTGGCACACCGAGGGCGACACCCTCGCGATCGCCGACCGCGACATCCTGCTGCGCGATATGCGCATGTATGCCGCCTCGGTGCTGCGGGTGCTCACTGCCCCCCTGCTGCCCTTCGACTGGACGCGCACCACGGCCGAGTTCCGCGCCACCCTGGCGCGCTACCAGGAGGCCGCGGGCAGCGGCTTCGACTTCGGCCCGGCCCAGGCGGCGGTGGACGCCCTGGAGGCGGCGCTAACCCGCTTCTATGCGGCGGCCCCGGCCGTCGACGATCCGGCCGAGCCGGCGGCGCGGCGCTTCAATGCGGCGCAGGTGCGGCTGGGGCGGCTGCTGATCCCGGTCAACTACAGTCGGCAGGCGCCCTTCTGGCACGACCCGGCGCTGAACGTGCCGCCGCTGCCGGACCTGGCCCCGGCGGGGGCGCTGGCGCAGGCGAGCGACCCGCACCGGCGGGGGGTGCTGCGCGCGCATCTGACCCGCGGGCAGAACCGCCTGGTCTGGACCCTGGAGCTGGCCCGCGAGACCGTCGAGGCCGCCACACCGTAGGGCCCGGGCTCACACCACTGCGTCAGACGTGTGCGGGCGCCGCCGATCGCGGCGGACGAGGTCGAGCAGCAGCACGAGCCGCACGAGCGCGAACGCGCCGCAGGCAAGCCAGACGGCCTGGAAGCCGCCGCCGCGCTCGAGCACGAAGCCGAAGACCGAGCCGGCCAGCGTCGCTCCGAGCTGGCCGGCCGTCGCCATCAGGCCGACGACCCGCGCCGTCTGCCCAGCTCCGAAGCGCTCGCCCGCGAGCAGCATGAACGGCGCCGTGGTCGCCGCCAGGCTAACGCCGCTTAGCAGTGTCGCGGCGACCACTACGGGCATCCATGGGCTCAGCACCAGCAGGCCGAAGACCAAGACCGCCAGTAGCGATCCCAACGTGACGACCGTGATTCGACCCGGTGGGAGATCGGCAGCCCAGCCGACTATGGGTGCGGCCACCAGGAGCGTGAGATTGGCGAGGGATGCGACAGTCCCTGCCCAGACCTCTGTGTACCCGAAGTCCGCAGTCAGATAGGTCGGCAGCCAGGTCAGGATCCCGTACATGGCGAGCATCCCGATCAGGCTGGCCGCCAGGAGTTGCCAGAAATCGCCCCGCCGGACGAGCCCGGCGGACTCGCCACGCGCTTGTGAGGAGGAGGCGATCACTGGCTCGCCCGGCAGCACGGAAACCGCCGCCACCAGGGTGACAGCCGTTAGGAGGGAGAGCGAGAGGAAGGCGCCGGTCAACCCGACGACTCCGGACAGCGCCGGGACGAGGATCATGGCACCGCTGCTGCCGATCCCCGCCCCCGCCTGGAGCACGCCGAGAACCCGGCCGCGCTCCTCCGGTTTGAAGAGGACGATCCCCAGCTTCATCGCCGGGGTGTAGAGCAACGCGCCGGTCGCCCCGAGGAGGAAGCGTGCGGCGAGCGCGGCACCGTAGGAAGCGGTCCCGGCGAAGAGCGCGGAGAAGAGCGCGCTCGCCGCGAGCCCAGCAACAAGGAGCCGCTTGGCGCTGAAGCGGTCCCCGACGAGTCCGACGACCGACTGGGCGATTCCGTAGCCCAGGACGTAAGCCGAAAAGAGCGTCCCAACACCGGCGTAGTCGGTCCCGAACCGCAGGCGCAGGCCGTCGAAGACGGTGACGACGCCGGTGCGGTGCGCGTTGTGGATCACCAGCATCGCGGTCAGCAGCGCGACGGTGGCAAGCGAATGTCGCAGTGGTGACCGGGGATTCACTGGCTTACCACACCGATCCCACGGCGCACCGCACCGGCCCGTTCACGTTCCTCCCCGCCCTAACGTGCCTCGGGCCACGCGCCGACCACACGACGGTGCGCCGCGCGGAGGGCGTGCTCGACTCGGTTCCGCTCCCGGACGAGCTTCGCGTGCAGGAAGCGGAACTCGTCGCTGGTCGGGTCGAGGCGCGCCAGTTCGGCTGCCTCAGCCAGCCCCGGCACCGGGACGGTTCCCAGCGCCAGGTCGTGGTCGAATGGGCCGCTGCGGGTGTAGTTCACCGGAATCAGGAGGCGGCTCAGGTCCATGAGCAGGTCGTTCACCTCGTTCGGGTCCCGCTGGTCCAGCGGCGTGGCGCGCAGCGTGGCGGCGAGGCGGCGGGCCTCATCGGCGGTTCGGCTCAGGTCAATCGCCCCGTTGGCAGCCTCGTGGTAGCCACTCACGGCCTCGGCAATCTCATCAGCCGCCGCGGCGAAGTCGAACGGCAGTCGCTCAGTGGTGCAGAGGCGCCAGAGCGTCTCGGCGTAGACCTGGGCGTCCCGCACCAGGTTGTCCGGGTCGATCTTGTCCAGCGTGTCCTCGGTGGTGTGCCACCACCAGCCGAGCCCTGCCGCGCGCCGACCGCTGCCCAGGAGCTGGGCAAGGGCCTGGGAGGTTCCAGACGGGTCCGCCGCCTGCTCGGACAGGGAGGCGAAGAGCGACGGGATACCGTGTCCCCAGAATGATTGATCGCTGGAGCGGCTGATCCGCCGGTAGACCAGGTCAACGCCCACCGTATCGCGCAGGACTTCGCGGCCGAAGCCGTAGGTCTCGGCCATGCTGGGAGCCTCATCCAGGACCTCAGCACCCTTGGCGCCGACCGAGTCAATATTCACGTGGCAGACGCAACGCTCATGCAGGTCGTGCCAGAAGGTGTCGGCATACCAGGAAGAGCCGGCATAGCGTCCGTGCGAGTGGCCGGACCAGAATGCTAACCGCACGCCACGGCGCAGCTCCCCGCGCCGCTCCGCCAGCAGGCGCGCGACCTCGAGCTGGGTGGCGTTGGCGGTCCCGTTGTCCATCGCCCCGTAGTGCCAGGAGTCGACGTGGCCGCTGAAGAGGACGAAGCGATCCTCGACTGTGCCCGGCAGATCGGCGATCAGCGTGGGGATCTTGCACCAGGCCCGGTAGGGTTTCGTCATCAGCCGCACCTGGACCGGGCCCTGCTCCAGGGCCGCCTTCAGCCGCTCGCCACCGGCACGGTCCAAGCTGACCGAGGGGACCTGGGGCAACAGATCGGCCGTCTCCGGCGTCGGCGTACCCCAGACCGGCGAGATGCACATCTCGTGGATGTGCTCATCGTTGATGTGGATCTGGCCGATCGCCCCGGCCTGCTGCGCGGCCAGGGTCTTACCCGGCATCGCCAGCCCGTCGCTCAGCACGATCTTGCCGCGAACGTCTCGACCCGCGTAGTCTGCGGGCAGACCCGCGCCGACGTAGACCAGTTCGCCGACAACCCCGTCGCCCTCGGTTTGCGGGCTCAGGGAGTACCCGTTGGACGGGATGACCTCCGGCTCCGGACCGAGGATCTCCAGCCTGGACTCGGCGGGGTAGCCGATGAGCGCATCGCTCTCGTAGCGCGTGACGGTGTAGCCGAAGCGCTCCAATTGTTCCTGAATGTAATCGAAGGCCTTCGCCTCGTCCGGCGTCCCGGAAAGCCGCACGTACTGCGCGATCGCCCGCAGGTGCCGGTCCAACTCGGCACCTGAGACCGCGCGGCTGATCGATTCGGCCATGGTCCCTGCCTCTCGGTGGTGCACACGCCCGGCGGCCGCCCCGCCGCGTCACATCTGGCCCAGCGCCGTGAGCATCGCGGCACCGGTCTTGATTCCCTTGATGAAGCGCTCAAGCTCCAGGTTCTCGTTCGGCGCATGGTTGGACTCGTCGGGGTTGGCGTACGGAACCCCGAAGGCCGGGATACCCAGGATCTTGGTGAAGACGTAGTCTGGGAGACTGCCGCCCAGGGCCGGCACGAGCAGCGGCTCCTCTCCCTGGCCCAGGGCAACACCGCGCCGGATCGGCTCGGCATACGGCGAATCGAGCGGGGTCTTGGACGGTTCCATCGAGCCCTGTCGGATGACCTCGACGTTCGGCGCGTGCTTGCGCACGTGGGCCTCGATCTTGGCAAAGATGTCGTCGGCCTTCTGCGCCTCAACCAACCGCACGTCGCACTTGACGACGGCCTCATGCGGCAGGACCGTCTTCGAGCCTGGGCCGCCATACCCGCCGTGGAACCCGTTGATGGTGAAGGTCGGCCAGGCGGCGAGTCGCTCGAAGTAGCCCCGCTCGCGCGGCTCGTCGAACTCGGCGATACCGAGGGACGCCTTGACCGCCTCCTCGTCGATCGGGAGCTTCGCCAGCGCCTCCTGCTCCAGCGGCGTCAGGGGGAGCACGTCGTCGTAGAAGCCCTCGATCGTGACCTCGCCCTGAGCGTTCTTCATCGTGGCCAGGAGGTGCACCAGGGTCCAGATCGGGTTCGGTGCCACGCCACCGAAGTTGCCGGAGTGCAGGTCACGGTTGGCCCCGCGGGCGCGCAGTTCGAAGCTCAGCACGCCCCGCACTCCGAAGAGGATGCGGCTCCGGCCGCTCTCGTCGACCGGTCCGTCGCTGGTGATGACCAGGTCGGCCATAACCTCATCCCGGTGTTCCTGGATGAAGGCGGGCATGTGTGGACTGCCGACCTCTTCCTCACCCTCCAGCAGTACTTTGACGTTACACGGAAGCTCACCCCGCACCGCCAGCAGGGACTTGAGCGCCAGGATCTGAGCCAGGTGCTGGCCCTTGTTGTCGCCCACGCCGCGTGCGTAGAGGCGGCCGTCGCGGATGGACGGCTCGAATGGGGGCGTGACCCACTCCTCCAGCGGGTCGGGTGGTTGCACGTCGTAATGGCCGTAGAGGAGCACCGTCGGCGCCCCCGGTCGATCCATGCGCTCCCCCAGCACCATCGGCCAGCCCGCAGTCGGGATCACACGGGTGTTCAGCCCGATCTCTTGCATCACCCCGGCGATGTACTCAGCCACCTCAGCGATCCCGACACCGTGGGCGCTGATGCTCGGCCGCCGGACATAGTCGATCAACTGGTCGATGAACGCGTCGCGGTGCTCGTCGATGTAGGCGAACACATCGGCGAGATCGAGGTTTCCTCCCTGCGCTGTCACCCTCTTTGTTCCCTTTCGTCTGGCCCCGTGCCACCTCCCGGGCCCCTGGGGCAATCGGCACTCTCCCATTTTCATCCGGATCGGCACCAAGCAGGAAGGAGGAGGACGCCCGGCCCGCGCAGTGCCCCAGGCTACCGAACCGGTACAGCCTGCTTCTCGGGGAGAGGCGCCCATTCCTCCTGCGGCGCATCCGGGGCAGGCTCGGGCTCCCGCTGGAAGGTCACCGGGCGCTTCGGGCGCTCGTCGACGATGAGCTGGAAGACGTCTGGACGGGAATAGTGCCCGACTGCGTCGAAGTCGTATTTACCCCGCACCACGTCGTCGAGATCCAGGTCGGCGGTGAGGATCGTCTCACCGTCGATCGCCGGGCCGGCCAGGATCTGGCCCAACGGTGAGACGATCATCGAGGCGCCCCGGCAGAGGACGGTATCGGGGTCGGTGACCCCCTCGATCGGGTAGTCGTCCGGGTAGTCGCGGCGACGCGCGAACTGGTTGGCCGAGAGGACGAAGCAGCGTCCCTCGCAGGCGATGTGTTGCATGCTGGCCACCCAGGTGTCCCGCTGGTCGGCCGTCGGTGCGCAGTAGATCTGGATGCCCTTCTGATACATCGCCATGCGCATTAGCGGCATGTAGTTCTCCCAGCAGATCACCGCGCCGATCTTGCCGATCGGTGTGTCGAACACCGGCAGCGTCGAGCCGTCGCCATAGCCCCAGACGAGCCGCTCCGCCGCGGTCGGCATCAGCTTGCGGTGCTTGCCCATCAACTCCCCCTGGGGGTTGAAGAAGAGGACCGTGCAGTAGAGCGTGCCCCCGTCCCGCTCGATGACCCCCATCACGAGGTACATGTTCCGCTCGCGCGCCAGCTCCCCCAGCCGCCGAGTGGCAGGGCCGGGCACCTCGACCGAGGACTCCCAGTAGCGCCGGTACCACTCACGGCCCTCCGGGGTGCGCGAGCCGACGGTGGCCCCGAAGGTGATCCCGCGCGGGTAGGCCGAGAGGAAGGCCTCCGGGAAGACCACCAGGTCCGCATCGACGTCCGCGAGGAGCCGCTCGGTCTTCTCCAGCGTCGCATCCAGATCGAAGGCGACCGGTGCCGCCTGCACGACCGCTGCACGCACCGTGGACATGGCCCACCTCCTGACCGTTGGCCGCGATAACGCGGCGCGTTTCCTGGACCGAAACTGAGGACCGCCCCATTTGCAACCAGGATAACACCAGCACACCCGTATGCCCGCGTCGTCGATCCTTCCGACCGATTTTCGCCCAAGGGAGGGGGAGTCGACGAAGGCACGGCTGTCGGCATCGGGAGCGAAACGGTCACAACAACGGGTCTCGAAGCGGCAGGCGGATTCAGCCGCTGGATCCCTAGCCTCGTGATCGCCATGCCTGAGGTGGACCGCGTCACGTGGAAGCCGCGGCCGGGGATCTTCGCAGGCACGCGCGCGGAATCACCCTGTCACTGCTCCCGGTCGTCGATTAGACCGACCTCGGCGGCGACCGAGCGCTCCTCGGGGAGCCAGCACCGGCGGCGGTGGCAGTCCTGGATCAGGAAGGAAGCCTCTTCGACCGAATCGGTCACCACAAGTCTGGTCAGGTCCTTCACCGAGATCATTCCCTCGGCGACCACGGTCCGTGCGAGCCAGTCGATCAGCCCCTGCCAGTAGTCCCGCCCGAAGAGGATCACCGGGAAGTAGGAGATCTTCTCGGTCTGGATAAGCGTCAGCGCCTCGAACAACTCATCGAGCGTACCGAACCCGCCGGGGAAGATGACGAACGCCTCGGCGTACTTGACGAACATCGTCTTGCGGACAAAGAAGTAGCGGAAGTTGATGGCCAGATTGACGTAGGGATTCATGCCCTGCTCGAACGGCAGCTCGATGTTGCAGCCGACCGAGAGTCCCCCGGCGTCGTGGGCGCCGCGGTTGGCGGCCTCCATGATCCCCGGCCCACCGCCGGTGATGATGGCGAAGCCGGCGCGGGACAGGTCAAAGGCCAGGGCACGTGCGGCGGCGTACATCGGGTCCGACTCGTCGATGCGGGATGAGCCGAAGAAGCTCACCCCCTGAGTCACCCGTGCCAGCGCGTCGAAACCCTCGACGAACTCGCCCTGAATACGGAGGATGCGCCACGGGTCGGTTTCGAGGAAGGCTGTCGAGGATGGTTGTCGTCCAGGGGATTCCAGCAGCCGGCGGTCCTCTGTCGGCTGCCCCAGGCGCGCGGCGCGGGATAGGGTGGGGTTCGCTTCCTCCTCATCGGCCGCCCGGGGCGGCTCTGTACCACGGGGTTCGGCATCGTTCATTGTGGCTGTTCCTCCTCGCTCCCGATACCGCGTGACCGGCACCTGCCACCTAGCGATCGCGGACGGCGTGCCATGACCCAGGTCCGCTGAGCCGCACAGGATGTCGCCCTCGGCCGGGCAGCGCGAGCTCCACTGCGCGGGCGGTCTAGGCGGGCGCGCCCGCCATCATGTCGCGCAGGAGCAGACCCTCGATCTCGATGAACTCATACATGCGCATCATCTGCTGGAACTCGGCGTCGGTGTGGCGGTACAAGCCCTCCATGAGACCCTGCGCCACCACCGGGTCGAACATCTTCGAGAACTTGTTGTTCTGGATGGCGATGAAGAGCTTGTAGAGGTCCACCAGCTCGGTCGGGGAGATCGGCGTGTTCTGGTCGCTGATGATGACCTTCCCGGCCGCCATGCGCACCTTCAACCGGTTCTCGACCGCGAAGCGATTGAGCTGGTTCTCAAACTCCAGGGCGACGCGCGCGTGGTCGAACAAGACCAGCTTCAGGTAGATCGACTCGACCGCCAGGTTGAACAGCTCGATCACCTTGGCCTTGTTCGGGGGGATGGCCTCGATGTAGCCCTGCGTCGCGAGCAGGTAGAGGGCGCGGGCGGTCTCAAACTGCGTCAGGCCCGCCTCCCGGGCAATGGTCACGACGTCGCGGTGGCCATCCACGAGCCGGAATACCCCTTGGAGTTCCTCCGGGGGCGCGGCCTCCGGCTGCTGTGCGCGACGGCGGAAGATCATGTAGACCGACGGCACCACCGGCGAGAGCTGGATCCACTCATCGACGCGCCTCGTCCCCTCGATGATCAGGCGCATGCTGTCGATGGCGACCGGGACGCCGCCCTCGCGCACGACCTCGCCCGCCTTGAAGGTAAAGTAGCAGTTACGCCAGAGGAACAGGGTATAGATCGAGATCTCGAGCAGTTGCTCCTCGCAGGCGCGGATGTCGTCGTTGGTGATCGCGTTGGTCTCCCGCAGGTGCTTGACGATGGCCTCTTCGCTGTACAGCCCCCGCTGGCGCAGCGCGACGACGTGCTCCCGCGTCAGCTTACCGAGCCGCGCCAGCAGCTCGGTCATGGTCGGGAGCCGGCTCCCGGCAGCGACGTAGCTGACCCGGCCGTCCTCGAAAGTGATGGTCCGAGTGTTCCACCCCTGAATCAGCGTGAGAATGCCCGTCTTCTGAGTGAAGCTGAGCATCTGGAAAAGGTCTGAGAGCGTGAACACGCCGAGCCGACCCTGGAGGTCCAGCTCCATGTCATCGGCCGGCCGAGCCTGATACGGCGTGAACATCGGACTCCCCTACCTTCCCGCGCTGCTAGCTTCCCGGCAACGCGACCTCGACCTCCGCGCTCGCCTGATTCCCCGCGAGATCGGTGGCGCGTACGGTCAGCGTGGCGGAGGCGTCAGACCAATCGCGCGCATCCCACACGCCCAGGTAGGCACCCTGGGACGGGATGTAGCGCAGGTCCTGAACATACGTACCGTCCACGAGCAGTTCCACCCGGGTGACCCCCACCGCATCGTCAGCGCGAACGCGGACCGTCGGCGTCCGGCGCCCGAGCGGTCCGGCAGCCGGTCGCTCGATGGTGACGGTCGGTGGTTCCTGGTCGTAACCCAGCGCCTGCCAGACGAGGCGCGCGATCTCGGCGTGCCCGGCATTGTTCGCATGGATGTCCGACGGATACCAGGTCCATTCACGGATGTTCCCTCGGAAGACCGGCTCGACGTCCGCCACCCGCGCTCCCTCCGCAGCCGCGCTTTGGCGGATGACCTCGTTGAACTGGGCCACCCACCAGGCGTCGCTCCCCTCCTCGGCGGGATTCCCCTCGCTCAGGTCGTAGTACGTCGTCACCACGATGTCGGCCGGCATTTCACCCAGCGCCTCCCGGATCGCGGCCAGCGCCGCGGGAAACGTGGAACGGAACTGGACCAACCCGGCCTGGCGCTCTGCCTCGTCGCTACCAGCCAGCCGCAGGATGTCGTTGCCGCCGAGCGTGACGGTCACCGCCCGGACCTCCGCGCCCCGCGCGCGAGCCGCCTCGATGTCGGCCCGCGCCTCGCGGAGCTGGTCCCCCGCGAGGAACGAGGTCGTCGTCTCGCCGGGCACTGCCCGGTTGATGAGTGTCACCGCGGGCGCGCCCTCGCTCGTGAAATGTTTCTCCATCAGGTCACGCACCAGCCACGGGTAGCCGCGTACCCGTGGGAGGCTCGTGACCAACCCGGCGGCGATCGAGTCCCCCAGCGCCAGGTAGACCTGCTCGGGGAGGGCCGGTTGCGCCGCCACCCGGGGCGTCGATCGCGCCGCCAGAGGCGCCAGGGCAGTGGCGATGAGCAGCGCGACCATCAGGGCGGATCGCGTCCGCCTCATGCCCCGGCTCCGAGGAGCGAACCCGCCCGGTCCAACGCCGCCCGGAGGATGTCGCGAGCGGCGTCGTGCGTCAGGGCCGCTACCGCCTCCTCCGGGTCGAGCAGCAGTGTGTCGACACCGAGGTGCGCGTCCCAGTCGGGGCCGGGCTCCGCGGTGACGGTCAGGTAGGCGACGAGCTTCTCCTCGCCATCCACGGTGAAGCGGGACGACCCGGCCCAACCGGCCACCTGCGCCCGCAGCCCCATCTCCTCCCCGACCTCGCGCACGGCCGCCTGCCAGGCAGCCTCGCCCGGCTCGATGTGCCCCTTGGGCAGGACCAGCGAGCCATCCCTTGCCCGGCGTATGGCCACCTTGCGCTCCTCCGGCACCAGCACGACCGCGCCGGCCTGCGGCAGGGCGCGGTCATCCGCCTCGCGACCGAGCCCGGAGACGACCAGTTCGGCACGAAGCTTGGCGTAGGTGACCGGAATGAGCTCGGGCAAGACCATGGTGTTGGCAACGATTGGCATGAAATTCGCGTCGCCTTCCCACCTTGGCACGACGTGCACGTGCAGGTGGTCGGCGACACCGGCCCCGGCAACGCTGCCGATGTTGAGGCCGATGTTGAACCCCTCGCACCGGAGTGTGCGCTGCTGGGCCGCGGTGACCCAGGGAAGCAGTCCGAAGACTTCAGTGACCGTCTCGGGTGGCAGGTCGGCAAGCGTCGCTGCGTGCTGGTACGGTACGACCATCACGTGGCCGGTGTTGTACGGGTACAGATTCATTATCACGAAGGCGGTGGTACCGCGGTGCAGGATCAACGACTCGACGTCGTCGTCGCCGGCCGGGCGCAGGCAGAAGATGCACCCTGGCTCGCGCGCTTCGCCGCCGACGTACCGCATCCGCCACGGTGTCCAGAGGCGTTCCATGAATCCATCCTGTATCTCGACAGATCCCTGGGATCGATCTTAGCATAGGGCAAACGGAGCCATCTCCCCCGAAAGTCCCATGCTTGTGGGCACGGGAACCAGGCGCCGGCAGCGCGGCACCGATCAGTCCCTCTGCTATACTACGCCGTGCTGCGTTGCCGGGGGACCCGCAAGGAGGCTTGGCGCGGATGGCAGCGCTAACGGGAAGAGATGTGACGGCCGAGCTTCGTACCAGCACCGGTGTGCAGCAGCGCGCCAGCGCACGGCGCGAGCCACGCTGGCTCACCCAAACGCTCCGCGCCGGAACCGACGCCGCGCTCGTTCTCCTCGCGTTCGCGCTCGCGTACTGGCTGCGCTACCGTCTCGAACTTGGCGGCGATGTCCTGCCGGGATTCTCGCAACCCTTCGACTTCTTCCTCGGCAAGGCCCTGCTCCTGGTCGTCATCTCGGTAATCATCTTCCACCTGCGGGGCCTCTACCGCTTACCGCGCTGGACCAGTTTCCTCGACGAGGCTCAGACCGTCGTCAGCGGGTCCACGACCGCGATGGCCATCGTCATCCTGTACAGCTTCCTGCAGCGCTTCTATCCATCCCGTTTGATCTTCATCTACGCCTGGCTGCTCATGATCGCGCTGCTACTGACCAAGCGCCTGGCGGTGCGCTTCGGCCGGCAACTGCTCTGGCGCCGCGGGATCGGAGTCGACCGGGTGCTGGTGGTCGGCGCCGGGCGTGCGGGCCAGCGGCTGCTCCAGTACATCTACAACCAGCCGCAACTGGGTTACCGCGTCGCGGGGCTGGCGGATGACGTGCCGCTCGACGACGACTGGGGCATCGCGACCGAGCGCCGCGTCGAACGACCCGAGTACCTTGGGCGGCTTGCCGATATCGGCGAGATCGTCGATCGCCACGAGATCGACGAGGTGATGATCGCCCTCCCGCCGACGGAACACAATGCAGTGGCGCACGTGATCGCGACGTGTCGCGAGCGGGGAATCCCGTTCATGTTCGTCCCCGACCTCTTTGAGATGGCGCTCGACCGCGTGCGCATCAACGAGGTCGCGGGCCTGGCCCTGATCGAGGTCAAGGACGCGCGCATCAGCGGCTGGAACTACGCGGTCAAGCGCGCCATGGACGTGGTGATCGCCACCACCGTGCTGACACTGGCCGCGCCGCTCATGCTCCTGATCGCCATTGCGATCAAGCTGGACTCTCCCGGCCCGATCCTTTTCGGGCAGGAGCGGGTCGGGAAGAACGGCCGCCGCTTCACTCTCTATAAGTTCCGCTCGATGTGCAAGGACGCGGAGGAGAAGAAGGCGGAGCTACTGGCAGCCGCATCGCCCAAGGACGGCCTGCTCTTCAAGCTGAAGGACGACCCGCGGGTGACGCGGGTGGGACGCATCCTGCGCCGCACCTCACTGGACGAGCTGCCTCAGTTCTTCAACGTCCTGGTTGGGGAGATGAGCGTGGTCGGGCCGCGGCCGCAAGTTCCGTCCGAGGTCGCCGCCTATGAGGACTGGCACTACCAGCGCCTCATGGTCACCCCGGGCCTGACCGGGCTGTGGCAGGTCAACGGCCGCAGCAACCTCACCTTCGACGAGATGGTGAAGCTGGATCTCTACTACGCCGAGCACTGGTCGCCCTGGCTCGACATCAAGCTGATCCTCCGCACCATCCCCGCCGTCCTCCTCGGCCGCGGGGCGTACTAGCCCAACATCGTTAGCTCCAAGGGAATGCCAGTTCAGCGCCCGAAGCGGATCCCGGTCTAACAGGTAAGATCGGCGATGCGGGGGCGGACGCTGTGGGGCGTGGCAGCAGCGGCTTGATACTAGCCGCTCACCAGGGTTTGGCCATGCTCCACACTTTCGGTCGCGTCCGCCGCACGAGGCACACCAGGGACTGGAAAGGCGCTCAGCGCTGCCTCAGCACACGACCCGGCAGATTTCCAGTCGGCTGCTGATCGCGGAGCACTGGCTGACCATTGACGATAACCCAAGCGATGCCGTCCGGGAGCTGCATCGGATCATCAAACGTGGCCCTATCGATGATGCGGTCGGCATCGAAGAGGCAGAGATCAGCCTTCATTCCAGGTGCAATCACACCGCGGTCGTCGATCCGGAGGCGTTGTGCGGCGCCTCCGGTCATCTGCCGGATGGCCTCGGGCAGCGAGACGACTCCTTCATCACGGACATAGCGGCCCAGAATACGAGGGTACGAACCATAGGACCGGGGGTGCGGCTTCCCACCCAAGAGTGCATCCGTGCCGCCCAAGCGCCAGGGTTGGGCCAGGATGGTCCGGACGTCGTCCTCGTGCATCGCATGAAGGACCATAGATACCGCGAGATCAGCCTCGAGCAGCAATCGCACCGCGGCCTCAAACGGCGAACACCTCCATAGGTCGCCTATTTGCGATAAGGATTTTCCAACGAGATCCCTGTGCTCCTCCGCCGCCACATCGGAGATGTAGATGTTCTCCCAGCCAGCGTTACCGACGAAACTCTCCCAATGAGGTGATCCCGCCTCGACCTCCGCCGCCATCTTTTCGAGACGTATCGGATCTCGGAGGTACTCCCGCAGCCGCTCTGGTCCCTCGGCGTGGGCCCACGGAGGCAGGATCGCGGAAAGCATCGTGCTTCCGGCCATGTATGGATATTGATCCACAGTGACGTCACGACCACGCGCCCGTTGCTCCTCGATACGATCAACAACGGCTTGGGCGCGTCCCCAGTTGTTCCGCCCCATGAGCTTGAAGTGTGAGATGTGCAGGGCGACCCCCGTGAGATCTACGATACGGAACATCTCGTCCAAGGCGTCGTCGATGCGGTCTCCCTCGTAGCGAATGTGGACGACCCAGATTCTCCCTGCCTCAGCCACTATCCGATTGAGTGCGACCAGCTCGTCAAAGGAAGCGTAAGCGCCCGGCGTGTAGACCAGCCCACCTGATAAGCCGAACGCACCCGCGGCCAGCGAGGCCCGGAGCAAGTCGCACATCTGATCAATTTCCCGAGCAGTGGCCGGTCGATTCGCCATGCCCATTACGTTGAGGCGCAATGTGCCGTGCCCCACCAGCGCCGCCACATTTGCGGCCGTAGGACCGAGTCGAGTAAGGTAGTCATCGAAGGAGCGCCAATCCCACTCGACATCATATGTTCCTACAAGCCCACTCAGGTGGCGGCGCCAGAGAGGAGCGACCTCGTCGGTGAGCGGGGCCACGGAGAGGCCATCCTGCCCGAGTAACTCCAACGTGATCCCTTGATTGAGCTTGCAGGGGACGACGGGGTCCACCAGCAGCGCTACGTCGGAGTGGCTGTGTAAGTCGATAAATCCTGGCGCAACCGTGAGCCCCTCAGCGTCAATCACTTCGGCATCACTCTCGGCCGGCGGCTGTAGGGCATCTCCCACATCCATAATCGTGTCACCGTCGATCAGCAAGTGAGCCCGCCGTGGGGGCGCTCCCGTACCGTCAACGACCGTTCCATTCAGGATCCACAGCGGCATTGGCCTATCCCACCCTTCTGATCTGCTTCGCTCGCCTACGCCAAGAAAGAGACGAGGCCGGCCAGGGCCTAGCCGGCCTCGTTGGCGCCCCACGCGCCGCCCCTTCGCAGGTTCGCCCGTTCAGCCTTCCGGGTAGGCAAGCGCGGCGTCCACATACAGAGACTGCCGAATCGCGACCCGGGAGTCCCACTCCCCCGGCCACCAATACTCGAGCAATAGCCGGCCCAGAATCCCGTTCGTGATCGCGCCCTCGCTCTCGAAGCCCATGGAGGTATCGACACTGCGGTGGGTCATTGCTGCAAAGGCAATGGTTGGCCCATCGTGGAGCATGATGAGGCCAGAATCGACGCGCGTCCCTGGAAAGAAACCTGTCTTGTTCGCAACGGTGAACGATTGCTCAACCTTCAAGTCCTTAGCGTATTGGTTATAGTTGAAGTAGCGGGGTACTTGATCGAGATACTGCTGCCGACTCAGAACGTCGATCATCTGACGACAGGCTTCAGCATTGATCAACTCACCTCGTGCCATCATTTCATGTAGGCGGACTAAGTCGGCTGCTGACGCCTCCGCGAAGCGGCGGATGTCGTTACCGATCACTTCAAAGTCAACGCGGTTGTGGAGCACGATGGAGCGCAGGCCATAACGCTCTTGCATCGTTCGATTCACCGCCTCGACCCCTCCAACACGATCGATCAACATGTTGGTCGCCGTGTTGTCGCTGACAATGATCATCAGCATGGCCACGTCTGCGACCGTCGGCTGGAGCCCGGGTCCCAATTCTTTGAGCACACCGGATCCTCCGACGATGTCCGACGCCGTCATGGTCATGCGCTCTTGCAGATCGAGCCCTTCCTCGTGAGCCTGACGCATGAGCTCGACCAGCACCGCCGTCTTGATGACACTCGCAGTAGGCAGCACACATTCGGCGTTGATACCGAGCTCTTCACCGGTGGTCAGGTTTTTGGCCGCGAAGCCCAACTCCCCTGAGAATCGTGAGACAACGCGTTGAGCGGCCCGATCGAACTCCTCACGCGTGCGTATGCGCCCCATTTGCATCTCCTGGTTCGCGATGGTCTAACGATTCCTCTGCTGTGCCGATCGGGAGCCATGGACCGGGATAGCCGCTCCGACGAGATGCTGGAACTGCTATCCCAGGTGCTTCGATCCCGGACGCTAGTCGTTAATACCTTCGATGTTGTCCAGCGACTTGAGCAGCTGTGAATCCTTCAGGTACTCGTTCTCCGGGCCGAGAGGGGGCAAGATGCTCGGGACCGTTGCGCCGTCGGGGTAGTACTGATCGACGGTTTCCTTAGTCAGCACCACCTGAGGTGCGGCTGTCCGCTCTGGCGGCGTGTCCCCGTTGAGCATCTCGATCGCCATCGCGAGCAGATACTGTCCCCAGAACGGGAAGAAGATGTCACCCTCGGCAACCCAATTGGGATTCTCCCGCAGTTGCTTGAGTCCTTCCTCACCGCCCCCGAGACCGGCGATGAGCGCATCGTCCGCGCGGTTGGCTTCCTCGATGGCACGCCAGGCGCCCATAGCCGAGTCATCGTTGGGCGTCATCACGAGGATCTTGCGGTCCTGTGGGATCGTCGGCAGCACGTTCTTTACCGCGAGGTAGCTCGGTTCGAGCGCCGACTGTCCATCGACCTGCACGAGGTTGTTCCCCATCGTCGTCTTGTCCCGTGTGATCTCCTCGGCGTTGATCAGATCCATACCCTCCATCGACTCTGCGACCGCCTGGTAGAAGTACATGACCGAGTGGTTGACCTCTTCCCCGGCCGACGCATTCTGCACGAGAATCACGGTCGTGTTCTCTCCAGTCCAGCCTCGCGCCTTAGCCTCTTCGGCCACGACTTTCCCCGTCTCGTAGCCAATCTCCTTATTGCTGAGGTTGAACCAAGGGCATCCCGGGATGGGCACATTAACCGCAATACAGGGGATACCAGCATCGTTAAACAGCTTTCCGATCGAGGCACTGACTCCCTCAACAGCGTTATACATGATGATCAGATCAGGCTTATCCTGCACCATTAATTGCGCGTTACGCAGCGCCGTCTCGCCGTCGAAATCGTTGTTGTAGAGCTTAATTCGGATCCCGGCCTCCTCGGCAGTCTTCATCAAGCCTTCCTGCAGACCAACAAAGAGTGGACCAGAGGCAGTGGCATTAGCGAACGTGAAGAAGTACTCACCGTCCCCGCTCTCAGTCGACGCGGCTGGCGTTGAGCCTGCCCCTCCCGCGTCGCCTCCACCAGCCACGGTCGTGGCCGTCGGTTCAATCGCACTTCCGCCACAGGCCACTGCGAGCATCGCCACTACCATCAGGGTAATGAGAGCAGTGAGCCGGCGACGCCGCTGACTTCCCCTGTTCTCGATCGTCATCTCATATACCCCCTGCACTGATGATTCCGTCTGCACTTCGACGCACCACCGATCGGTGTTCACACCACGGCGCTACTCCTCCGCTCCGAATAGCGCCCGCAGCCGCCCCATGCCGACCGCGAGCAGCAGCACGACGCCCGTCGCAATTTCTTGGTAGAAGGCGGGCACCGCAAGCAGCGCTAGACCATTAGCCAAAGTGCCCAGGATCAACACGCCAACCAGCGTTCCCGGGATGCCACCGCGTCCCCCGGCGAGTGATGCGCCCCCAAGCACCACTGCCGCGATTGACGTCAGCGCCGAGTTCGCGCCAAGAGTCGCCGAACCAGCGAGGAGCTGACTCGCTACGACAATTCCGGCAAAGGCAGCCAGCATCCCGCAGATCATATAGACGGACACCGTCAACGCATCGACTCGGAGTCCAGCCAAGCGGCTAGCCTCGCGATTACCGCCGATCGCATAGATGGATCGGCCGAACACCGTGTAGCGCAGCATCAGGGAGCTAAGGAGGGCTAATCCGAGGAGGGCCCACACATGATTTGGGATTCGACCAATGGTGGAGTCCGCGAGGAAGCCAGCCTCGGGGTACTCGAAGCTCTTCGTCAGGCCCTTTGTCACCGTTCGCGCCAGGCCACCCGTGATCGAGAGTGTACCAAGTGTGGCAATCAGAGGGTTGATACCAACCTTGGTGATAAGCAGCCCGTTCACCAGACCGACCGCCATGCCGATCCCGAGGACTAACAGGATCGCCAGCGGAATACTCACCCCGGAGTTGGTCAAGAGGGCGTAGCTCACCGCCCCCAGCGGCACCGTGCCACTAACGGATAGGTCAAACCCACCTGATATGAGCGTGAGTGCTTGCCCGATGGAGACAATCCCAATGACGGAGACGTTCGAGAGAATGTTGATTGCGTTTGAGTACGATAGAAACTGCTCAGCCCGAATAGAAAAGAAGAGAACGACGGCGAGGTAGAACGCGAACAGGCCAAACGCTTCAACCGCTAAGCGGCTCAGATTCTCTCGCGCCCACTCGCGCCGAGCGCTGGACGTTGAATCCGTCGCTACACCCGTACGCCCAATCACGCTGATGCCCTCCCTGTTGCGCCGCGAAGCGCCTGGCCTTGCGTCTTCCGCGAGCCCACTAACTCATCCACGACCACCCCATCACGGAGGATGATGAGCCTGTCACTGACCGAGACGGCTTCTTCGACATCCGAGGTGACGAGCAAGATCGGCGTCCCAGCGGCCGCAATCTCGCGCAGCCGCCGGTGAATCTCCAGCCGCGCCCCGATATCCACGCCGCGGGTCGGCTCGTTCAGGACGAGCACTCGCGGGCGATTGGCAAGCCGACTGGCTAGTAATACCTTTTGCTGGTTCCCACCGCTGAGTTGTCCCACGGGCTGGTGCTGACTGCGACACCTTATATTGAACTGTGAGATTAGGGTGGATGCGGTGGTCCGCTCCGCTCCCCTCGCCACGACACCCAACCGCGCCAGTCGATGGAGAATGAGCAGGCTGAGGTTATGCCGGATCGGAAGGCCGAGAATCAGCCCGTCCTTCTTCCGTTCAGCCGGGACATAGCTGATGCCGGCTCGCTGCGCGGCTCGCGGATTCCTGAACACCGGCATCGTGACCCCGTCGATGGTGACCTTTCCACGGATCTCAGGCCGCCTTCCCGCCAACCCTTCGGCGAGCAGGTCGGCTCCAGCCCCGCGGACTCCGAAGACCCCAACAACCTCTCGCTTGCCAACCTCGACGCTCACATCTTGGAGGCGTGTGACACCATCGAGCGTCCAGTGGCTGAGCACTAACGTGGGCGGCTCATCGCTCGACTCGATGCCGGTCGACTCGAACGTTTCTGCTGCTTGCCCCAGCATGTGAGCGATTAACTCTGATGGATCCGTTTCCGCCGTTGGAGCGGAGGCGACCAGTGCTCCGTTCCGCAGCACGTCAACTCGGTCGCTGAATCGAAACACCTCGTCCATCCGGTGAGAGATGTAGATCACAGCTACACCCTCAGCGGTTAACTGCTTCAGCACTCGGAAGAGCGCCTCGCTCTCCGCTTCGGTCAACGCGGCGGTAGGTTCGTCGAGAATTATGATGCGCGCTCGTCGGGCAAGGGCTTTGAGAATCTCCACTATCTGCCGATCAGCCAGCTTCAGCTCGGCCATCGGTCGCCGCAGGTCTAGGTCCAACCCAATCCGCTCGAGTTCTTCACGAGCACGGCGAAGCATCTCCCGCCGTGAGGTAATACCGGCGCGGCTCGGCCACTGACCAAGGACGACGTTCTCAGCAGCGGATAGGTGAGGCGCATAGGCCAACTCCTGGGGAATGAAGGCGATGCCAAGCCTGAGAGCCTCTCGCGGCGACCCAAAGGACACCGATTGACGTGATAAGTACAGCTTACCCTTATCAGGGCGTATTGCACCTGCAAGAATCTTTACGAACGTCGATTTTCCGGCACCGTTCTCGCCGATGACCGCAACGGACTCGCCTGCATGCACTCGAAAGTCGACCTCGCGTAAGACATGGTGCTGGCCGTACCACTTGCTCAGCCCGACCGCCTCAAGCAGGGGGGCGCGATCAGCTAACGACACGGGCTCCCTCACATGATGCTACGATCTCCCCGAGATTGCGCAGCTGATGACTAACGACGGTGTTAGTCGAGCGCACTCGTGAGGAGTACCCGCCGCGCTGCTACGACGCTGGAGCGGCGCGGATTGCGTATAGCACAATCGTGTTGCGCCATATGGTACCATGACACCTCCTACACCTGCAATAGGCAATTGGGCAAGGTCATAAGCTAGATCCTCCCGGGGAGGCAGGATATGTCTGACCGCGAGAATGGTACGGTGATCCAGTCGGTCAAGCGTGCTATGCAGCTCCTGAGCCTATTTGCGCCGCATCGCACTCCGTCGGCGCCGCCTCGCGCACAGTGGACCGTCACTGATCTCTCACGTGCCACCGGGCTCCATAAGAGTGTCGTGACCCGCATGATGGCCACGATGGCTCAGGAAGGCTTCGTGGTGCAGGACCCGGTGACCAAGGCCTACAGTGTGGGTCCTTTGGCCTTTGCGGTTGGGAATGCATACCGACCACACCTCGTACTAAGCCAGGCAGCCAGGCCAGTTATGGAAGAGTTGACTGCAAGGTGTGGCCACGCCTCATATCTCGGGGTACCTGCCGGCCAACACTATATCTTTGTCGTGGCCGTGGAGAGCACCCGTTCAATCCGAGTCACGATTGAGGTCGGTGAGCGCCGGCTGTATCACAGCGGCGCCATCGGCAAGATTCTCCTCGCAGCCATGCCTGATGAACGCATCCGCCAGGTCGTCGGGTCCGATCCACTCCCGAAGGTCACACCGTATACCATCGACCGTATTGAACGACTGCTTGACGAGGTGAATGCCGTGCGTCGCAGCGGGATCGCCTATAACCGGGAAGAGGCAATTGTAGGCGCAGGCTCAGTCGCGGTGGGAATCCATGATGCTCGTGGCGAATGCGTTGCCGGGTTGGGGATTGTCTTCCCAACCCATATCGTCTCGGAGGCAGAGGTGGAGGCGCTCGTGCCTCTCGTGCGCACCGCGGGCACCGAGATCTCGCAGCGCCTGGGAGCGGGGGTGAGCGGAGAACACTCCTAGTCCCCCTCTACCGGAGGAGTGCGCGGGACGTGTCCTCCCACAACCCAGTCGGACCTGTGCGAGTAATGCCCCGAGTGCGCCGATAACGGGTAATGTTTGCTGCTCCGTTGCCGGGCTAGTCCGGCCGCGTTCTGCGGTGCCGCTGGTAGTGGCGGCGCACCTTGGCGCGGTTGCCGCAGTCGCGCATGTCACACCAGCGGCGACTCCGGTTACGACTCGTGTCGAGGAAGAGCCAGCCGCAGTGATCGCCCGCGCACTCCCGCACCCGGGAGAGCGCATCGGATGTCAGCAGCTCGGCCGCCGACCGCGCGACCGGCCAGAGGACGCGGTCCAGGTCGTCCGGCCCAGCAGCCCAGCCCCAGGCGAAGCCATCGGGCCGCGCCACCACCCGCGCCCGGCTCAGGGCGTCCGTTACGGCCAGGTTCAGCGTGTCCAGATCGGCCGAAGGGACCGGCTTGCCGGCGGAGACGTGGGAGAAGATGCCGTAGATCGCCTCGCGCAGCACCCGGGCACGGGTCAGCACCGCCTCCGCTTCGGCAGGCCGCTGGCGTGCGACCTCCAGAAGGTGCTTGCCGTCGTCGACCAGCCCCACCCGCTCGGCCCAGGCGACGAGGTCGGCGTAGGAGTGGAGGTATTCGATCGGGTTGTCGGTGTCGCGGCTGGCACGCGTGTTTGCGAAGTCGAGGCAGAGTACGCCACCGACCAGCTTGAACCGCCCATTTTCACGAGTGTTTGTCGGCCGCATCGCCCCTTCGGTCCCTCCAGTCTCGGCGCTGATGTATTGGGCCGAGCGCCACGCCTTACCATATCTAACCAATCATAGGACTTTGATCGGTTACCGGCAAACAACGGTCTGGCATCGCCCAGCCACCGCTCCACTCTGGGTCACCGGGCGGACCGCTGGCACCGCCTATGGAACCGTGTATCCTTACCCCGATGGCGGCAACCGGCCCTCCGACGGGGCTCGCGGGTGGGTGCGTGCGCGCATGCCGGCAGAGCGTGTAGCTCTGGTCCACGACTACCTCAACCAGTACGGCGGCGCCGAGCGGGTGCTCGAAGCGTTCCACGACCTCTACCCCGATGCACCGGTCTTTACGTCAATCTACGCGCCGGATCTGATGCCCTCGCACTACCGCGACTGGGATATCCGCACGTCCTTCATGCAGCGGCTCCCGGCGGTGCACCGGCACCATCAGCCGTATCTCCCCTTCTACCCGCTGGCCTTTCGGCGGATGCGGCTCGACGGGTTCGACCTGATCCTCAGCTCGAGCAGCGCCTGGGCTAAGGGAGTCCCGACCCCGCCCGGTGCGATCCACGTCTGCTACTGCCACAGCCCGATGCGCTTCGCCTGGGATTTTCATCGCTACGCCGAGCGCGAGCGCCTCGCGGGCGCCGTGCGCCGGGTGCTTCCGCCATTCCTGGCGCTGCTGCGCCGCTGGGACGTCGCGACGAGCCGCACGGTTGACTTTTTCATCGCCAACTCAACGACTGTGGCCAAGCGCATCGCGGACTTCTGGGGGCGCGATGCGACGGTGATCTATCCGCCGGTGGACACCGACGGTGCAGCGCCGGTCGCCCCGTCCGAAGTGGGCGACTACTTTCTGCTCGTCTCGCGCCTCGTGCCGTACAAGCGGTTTGATATCGTGATTGAGGCGTTCAACGCGCTCGGGCTGCCGCTGAAGATCGTCGGTGACGGGCGGGCGCGGCCCGACCTCGAGCGGATTGCCGGCCCGACGATCGAGTTCCTTGGCACGGTCTCCGACGAGGAGAAGTACCGGCTCTACGCGCGCTGCCAGGCCGCGATCTTCCCGGCTGAGGACGATTTTGGCATCGCTCAGGTGGAGGTCCAGGCCGCGGGCCGACCAGCCATCGCACTGGCGGCCGGCGGCGCGCTCGACACCGTGATCGACGGCGTGACAGGCGTTCTGTTCTCGCCCCAGACGCCCGAGGCACTGATCGACGCCGTCCAGCGCTTCCAACGGATGACCTTCTCGACCGACCAGATCGTTGCGCACGCGGCCCGGTTCAGCCGCGAGCGTTTCCTTCGTGAGATCGCCGACTTTGTTGCCGAGCGACTGGCCGCGCGGCACGCACCGCCCGCGGCGCGCCGGACGGAGGTAGCGACATGGAGCTGAAAGAGTATCTGGCCATCCTCCTCCGCCGCTGGTACTTCGTCGTGGTGGTGCCGTTGCTCGTGCTGGCCGGAGTGATCTACCAGGCGTCCCAGACGACAACCACCTACACCGCCACCCTGCGGATGGCGGTCGCCCGCACGCCCGACGCTCCGGCACCCGAGGAAGACTTTTTCCGCTACGACCAGTACTACGCCTACCTCGCCAGCGAGTACCTGATCGACGACCTGGTGGAGGTCGTCCGGGGCAATGTCTTCGCCGCGGACGTCTCGCGCATGCTGATGGCGAGCGAGGGGATTGAGGTATCCCCCGGCGAGATCCAGGGGTCGCTCGCATCCGAGCGCATCAACCGCATCCTGACGATCCGGATCACGTCCGGCGATCCAAACCGGGCCGTGGCTATTGCCCAGGCAGCGGCGTCAACGCTGGAGGAGAAGGCAGGCAGCTACTTCAATTTTCCGAACGCGTCTGATATCGTCTCTGTCACACCAGTGCAGGTGCCGGAGCACGCTGCCGCCAACAGCCAGCGGCAGCAGTTGATCCTGGTGCTCCAGGTGGTGATTGGTCTGTTTGCGGGCGTCCTGATTGCCTTCCTCGTCGACTACCTGGACGACACCCTGCGCTCGCCCGAGACGGTGTCAGCCGCACTGGATCTCCCGGTGATCGGCACCATCCCGGAAGGGAAGGGGGGACGGTGAGACCGGAGGAGTATGCGCTGATCGTGCTACGCCGCTGGTGGCTGGTCCTGCTCGCGGCCGTCGTGGCAGGCGGCGTGGCGTATGCCTACAGCATCTCCCAGCCAAAGACGTACCAGGTCAGCGCCCGTCTGATGGCCATCGCCGAGCCGCCGGATTACTGGATGGACCTCTACGCAAAGAACAGGCTCGCCTCCTACGGGGACTTGATCAACAACGCCCCCTTCGTCGCCGAAGCGCTTCAGCGCGCCAACCTTGACATCGACGTCGGGGAGGCGATGAGCGGCCTCGCGGTCGGCCGCAATTCGGACAGCAATGTGATTCAGGTGGTCAAGACCGACACCGACCCGGAGCGGGCCGCCGCGGTCGTCAACGCGCTGGCCGAAGCGTTCGTCGCCCGTGCTGCGGAAGAGAACGCCCAGCTCATCACCGAATATCCCACCGGGACGGAGGGGGTGAAGCGCAACACCGTGCGCGTCGAGCAACTCGACACGCCGGGCCCGCCGTCCACGCCGATCGGCCCGCGGGTCAAGCTGAACACGGCGGCAGCCCTGCTCCTCGGCCTGGTGGTCGGCGTGCTGCTGACCTTCGCTGCGGAGTATCTCGATGACACGCTCCGCACCGAAGAAGACGTCGATCGCTACCTCGCACTGCCGACGGTGGCCGGTATCCCACGGGCCTGACGCGCCGATGACGCACCCTGAGAGCCCTGAGAAAGGAGAACCGCGGGTGAGCCAGATTCAGGAGCGGGCCGAATCCCAGACGCGCGTGGGTGGGATCGACCTCGCCATCGTCTCCAACCCCGCGTCGGCGGTCGCTGAAGCCTACCGATCTCTCCGCTCGACGGTGAAGTTCGCGCGGGTCGAGCCCGCGGTCCGTTCCGTCGCGATCGCAGACGCCGGAACCGGCGGCCAGCACGCCGAGGTGGCAGCCAACCTCGCCGCCGCCCTGGCGCTCGGTGGCGACAGTGTCGTGCTGGTGGACGCCGACTTCCGGCGGCCCCGGACGCATGAGCTCTTCCGGTTGTCGAACAACACGGGCCTCGCCGAATGGCTCGCCTCCGGCGACCCCGCGGCGACACTCCCTCTGGTTGAGAGCGGTATCGAGGGGCTGAGCCTGCTCCCGGCCGGCCACGCCGGCAAGTCCGGCGGCACGCTGCCGGCGGACCTCCTCGGCAGCGACCTCTTCGCCCGGCTTCTGGCCCGCCTGCGCGACGAGACCGCGTTCGTCGTGGTCAACACGCCTCCGCTGCCCGACTTCGGCGACGCGCTGGCCGTGGCGCCGCGTGTGGACGCCGTGCTCCTGCTGGTCCGATCGGGGAAGACGAAGCGCGCTGCGGCCCAGCGTGCCCGGGAATCGCTCGACCGCGTCGGTGCGCGCATCCTCGGCGTCGTGCTGACCGACACCGGTTCCCGCCGCCGCGCCTGAACCCATCGCGGCCCTGCTCCAGCGGGCGATGTGAGGGGCAGCGGTGCACCGAGCTAGGTGGCGGGGACTGCGCCTGGGTGCTGCGCGCGCTCAATCAAGCCGAGGGTGATCAGCCGATCCAGCACCTCGTCCAGCTCTTCCTGTGAGCGCCCGGTCTTGGCCGCAAGGTCGTACATGTTCGAGGCGCCGTTCAGGATCGCGAGGAGGACGTCCAACTCGGGGCGCTCCAACCGGTCCAGAATCGCCGGTACGAAGGGCACATCGGTGAGGCTGACGGTGTCCTGCTTCGCGTGGGTCGCGAGCCACTCGTCGGCCATCCGCATCGCGTTCAGCACGATCGGCTCGATCCGGATCTCCTCCATGAAGGCCTCATCGATCTCCACCTCCTCCGGGGTGAAGACGAACGTGCCGCCCGGCTGGATCAAGATGCGGAAGAGCGACGCTTCGAACTGGGCTGCGACAGCCTTCCAGATCTGCTGGTGATTCACGAACCCGAGTTCGACGAGCATATCCCCAAGCCGGGTACGACCGTCCTCCACCGCTTGCAGCGCCAGCGCCTGCTCGACGTGCTCCTCCGTGATGTATCCCTGATCGATCAAGAGCTGGCCGATGCGCAGACTCTCGTCGCTGGTGGTGACCGATGCCACCCGGCCTCGGTGGAACACCAGGGTGATCTCGTCGGTCGGGATGCTCAGAGTGAGACGCCCTGACTTTCCGTGGCTCGACAGGACATAGAGGATGTCCTGGAGGGGGAGATCCTGGAGGTCGCCGTAGAAGCCCATGTCAGCCCTTCTACTGCGGCGTGGCCGGAACGACCTCGAACGTCGCCGCCGACTGGACCCCGCGTAGTGCCACCTGCACCTGCTCCTCAAGCCCCGCCTTCCCGGTCTGCGGGGTCGCTGCGACCATGATGCGCACCTCCTGTGAGGAGAGATCGACCACGCGCACCGAAAGGCACGGGGGCAGCCCCTCCAGGTGTTCCCGCAGCCCGGCCACCTCGGTCAGCCGGCGCACGCCGCGCAGCACGACGTACCAGCGGGCGATCGGTTCCAAGTCCGCCGGCCCCAGCGCGGACGAGATCGAGGGGAGGGGCGGCTCCGACTGGGCCTGACGCAGCCCATCCAGAAAGTCCGTCCAGGCAGCGAACTCCCGCGCCGCCGCGCCATCGAGGCCGGGGACATCGGGCAGCCCGCCCTTCCCGTTGGTCAGGTCATGCGACGATCCGCCGTCGGCCACGTCACGCATGGGCCCTCCCTCGCGGTGGACCACCTACCAGTCGAGCAGGACCTCCTCGAAGGTCTCACCGTGGCTCAACCGTAGCGACGCCCACATTCCTACGTCAAGTGTCGGAAGTCCTGAGCATACCCGGACTCGCGTACCTCGCCCACAGGATCGCCCGCGGAACAAAACTGGCGAGGAGTCGTATACTGTGACCATCTCCCCAAACGCAGGCTGCGGCCGATCGTTGTCGTGCGAGCGATAAGGAGGACCATTCATGGCACGAAACCGCAAGAAGTCGCTCCCCAAGGTAAGCTACCCACGCGGGCGGCGGCGCGTTCCGGAGAAGACAACCGCCCGCACCTACCCCTACCGCGTACGGCGTACCAGCCGCGGTCTCGTCCCCGCCACCCAGGACGACCTGTTGCCGTTCATCGCATCCCGCATCGCCCAACCCGAGGCCGCTGAACAAGCCACACCGGAGGCGTAGCAGACCCGGTCAGCCGCGCTGAGTTGCGGATGGCTTGGTGCCCGGGGAACACCTCGGGCTGACAAGGGAAGCCGGTCAAAGCCGGCTTTGGAGTGCGGCGGCGGCCGCCGCCGCCGTGGTATGGCGCGGCGCCAGCCGCGAGCTGGGGTTGGTGCCGCGCCGGTGTCGGGGCACGGGATGAGTAGCCCGATGCCCCCTGGCGTGGCCTGGGCCCGGGGTTTACCCCCGGGCACGAGCCGACAACAGAGCGCCCCACCACCACGCGTGTTGCTCATCAGGCCTCTACGCCTCGTCTCCGCGGGCTGTCCATGGGCAGCCAGGCACACCACACTCTTGCATCCAGGATCATCATGTCCGTGCTATACTAGGCTCATTGACCGCAACAATTGATTGCTCGATACGCCAACGTTGGCCGGTGGGACGTCCGCGGGAGGGGGAGCGGTGCTGGCGACAGTGCTGACGTGCGCCGTCATCGGGCTCGACGGCGTGCTGGTCGAGGTTGAAGTCGATTGCCGGAGCGGCTCACCCGGCCTGACGATCGTCGGCCTGCCGGACGCCGCCGTGCAGGAATCCCGTGAGCGGGTACGCGCCGCCATCCGCAACTCCGGCGCCCGCTTCCCGCTGGGTCGCATCACCGTCAACCTGGCTCCCGCCGATATCCGCAAGGAGGGCCCGGCGTACGATCTGCCCATCGCACTCGGAATCCTCTTGGCCTCAGGCGAGGTCGTGGCCGACCTGAGCGACACACTCGTGATCGGAGAACTCTCGCTCGACGGCTCGCTGCGTCATACGACCGGGGTGCTACCCATGGTCGGCGTGGCACAGGAGCACGGACTGCGACGGGCGTTCGTCCCCGCGGTCGATGCCGCCGAGGCGGCCCTCATCGAATCGATCGAGGTCATTCCCGTCGCGACCCTGGCCGACCTGATCCGGCACCTCACTGGGGAGCAACCGATCGCGCCGTACGTGAACGGCACAGCTCCCGAGAGCGACGACGTGCCCGAGGCCGTGGTCGACCTGGCCCACATCCGCGGGCAAGAGCATGTCAAGCGCGGGATGGAGGTCGCGGCTGCCGGGGGCCACAACCTCCTCATGACGGGCCCTCCCGGTGCCGGCAAGACGCTGCTGGCCCGTGCCATGCCGGGCATCTTGCCACCGCTGACGCGGGAGGAGGCGCTGGAGGTCTCCAAGATCTACTCGGTAACCGGCCTGCTCCCGGCCGACCGCCCTTTGCTGCGCCAGCGGCCTTTCCGCGCACCGCACCACACCATCAGCTACGCCGGACTGGTCGGCGGCGGCACCTGGCCCCGTCCAGGGGAGATCACCCTGGCGCACCGCGGCGTCCTGTTCCTGGACGAGCTCCCCGAGTTCAGCCAGCGCGTGCTGGAAGTCATGCGTCAGCCGCTGGAGGACCGCATCGTCACCATCTCTCGCGCCACCGGAGCCATCACATTTCCAGCATCGTTCATTCTTGTCGCTGCCATGAACCCCTGTCCCTGCGGCTTTTTCGGCGACCCGGCAAAGCCCTGCACCTGCTCGCCCACCGCCATTACCCGCTACCAGAAGCGCATTTCCGGCCCCTTGCTCGACCGCATCGACATCCACCTGGAGGTGCCCCGCATCGAGTACGAGAAGCTGGCCGACCGCCGACTCGGCGAGCCCTCCGCCGCGGTACGCGCACGCGTCGAGGAGGCCCGCGCCATCCAGGCTCGCCGCTTCGCCGGCACCCGACTCCACCTCAACTGCGACATGGGACCGGCCGAGATCCGCGAGTACTGCCGCCTGGACGAGACGGGCGAACGGCTGATGCGAGCCGCCGTGCAGCAGCTCTCCCTCTCGGCCCGCGCCTACCACCGCGTGCTCAAACTAGCCCGCACCATCGCCGACCTCGCCGGCGCCGACGACATCGCCCCCGCCCATCTCGCCGAGGCACTCCAGTACCGGCCGAAGGAGATGGGGTAAGACGACTGATGTCCATAAGACGCGGATCAGGCGGTCTATGAGGAGGACGAGGATGTGTGTTGAAACAGGTCGCACGATAGCCATGAACCTAGATGACTTGTTCGCGTTACTAGATCCATTCTTAGATCAGCTTCTTCCGGAAATCTCTTCCACGTCGCCAGAAGAGATGGAACAGATCTTGAACGAGGTCTTGGCATCCACGGGCATTGGCTATGTGGAAGCACCGCTGGACGTAGCTCGTTTCCGTCTCAACCTTAACCGAGAGAGCGATCGCGGTTGTGCTCTTATGGCAGCAGCCTACTTGGACACCGCATTGATGGAGTTGTTGCAACGATTCTTTGTCGACGATCAGAAAGCATCCAAGCACATTCTGGACGGAACGGGCGTTTTATCGTCATTCGCGGCTCGTATCGAGCTAGCATACCTAATAGGTTTGATCTCACCCAAGCTGAGGGAAGACCTCAACCGGATCCGACGCATTCGAAACGAGTTCGCTCACACGTCGTCCGAGGTCCGATTCGACGACCCCGAGATCGCAAAGCTATGTAACGACCTTTATCACGATCCGTTGGTCAACCAACTCCCTCGGTCCCCGAGGGCGAAGTTCATCACGGTATCGATGAGTGTCTTAGGAGCGATTCACGCGACAACCCGTACCACCGAACATCGACCAAAGAAGAAGAATCTCGACCTGAGCCAACCAAAGGTGGTTGAACGAATCCAGGAGCTCATTGCCGCTGTCGATGAAGCGCTAACGAAGCGTCTGGCGAGCAAGCGGAACATCGAGGCGTCATAGCTAATCCGCGACACCGCTGAGCCCCCGGCTTACGCAGACGGGACCCGACCTCGTTCTGAGGATCGCCAGCCCCGGTCGAAAGAGGGTGACTAGCACAGCAGCACCAATCCGGCGCGTCACGAAACCGGACGACACGATGACAGACATGCGGCATCGCGCCGCGCCCGGCACCACGGCAGGTGGGCGCGTCAGGGTACGATCGCCGCACGTACGCCAAAGGTTTGACAGCGTTGCGCGAGCTATCTACCATGGGCCCGCGCTCTCGGGTACGCACACCAACGGCGTTGTGCTGCAGCCAACGGGTACGGATCGACGATGCCGTCAGGACGAAGGATCGCGAGCACCCGCGACGCCGTCCCGGTGTATCTGCGTGGGTCAGGCAGCTCTTGTGGCCGCGAGGGCGTCACGAAGTCGGTGCGGTCCGGGAGAGATTCCGGGCCTCGGGAGTGAGGAGATCGGATGCGACGGAGCCGTTGGATGGGGATCGCCGGGGCCGCGGCGGTTGCCCTGCCGCTGGTGGCCGCCGATTGGAAGCCGCGTCGCCGGGTGGAGATCGCGACCGAGCCGGAGCGGGCACCGAGCTACTGGATGTGCACTATCCCGCCGCTGCCCAAGTTCCCGCGGCTGGACCGCGAGCTGCAGGTCGACGTGGCCGTGGTCGGCGGCGGCTTTACCGGGCTGGCAGCAGCCTACTACCTGAAGAAGCTCGAGCCGAGCCTCCGCGTGGTTCTGCTGGAAGCACAGCGGTTCGGATCGGGTGCTAGCTCCCGCAACTCCGGCGGGGTTCGCGCCCGGTTCCGCGGCCACGACCCTTCCCCGAGCGCGGCACGCGGCTACCAGCTCCTCCAGACCTTCGCCGAGACCGAGGGGATCGACTTCGATCTGGCCGAGGGCATCCCATGCATCACCCTGTACTCCGCTGCGCAGCGGTGCCCCAATCCCGATCTCACCGGCGACGAGCTTGCCCGCGAGATCGGCTCGCCCTTCTATGCCACGGCGGAGGTCTCCACGGCCAACTGGTTGCACCCGGGTAAACTCATCGCGGGTTTGGTGGAAGCGAACCAGCGTCGGGGCACTGAACTCTACGAGTGGTCGCCGGTCGTGCGGATCGACCGCGGGCGGTCGATCACGCTGCACACGCCCGGAGGGCGTGTGACGGCCCAGCACCTCGTGCTGGCCACCAACGGCTACACGCAGCAGCTTGGCTTCGCGCGGTCCGTCCTGTTGACGATGCATCACCGCGTCATCGTCACTCGGCCGCTGACCCCGGCGGAGTGGGAGCGAAGCGGTCTGGAGCGCTGGCCGTTCCGTCTGGAGGCTGGCGGCTACTACACCCACACGGTCCGCTCCACGCCCGACCGGCGGTTCTTCTACCGCCACGTGCTCGGGCACCGCGCCTTCGAGGGGACGAGCTGGCAGATCAGTGAGCGAGAACGCGAGATCGGCCGGCGCGAACTCCTGCAGCGCTACCCGTGGCTGGCCGGCGTGCCGATCGAGTACGAGTGGCACGGCGTCACCGCGCGCACGGCCGATTGGTGGCCCGTCTCCGGGCAAGTCGACGAGAACATCTACGTTGCGGCGGGGTACAACGGGTCAGGGGTGATGCCCACCCACTTCTTCGGGTTTCTGCTGGCGCAGAGCATCCTGGGCAACCCGGACCCCGATCTCGCGCTGCTGCGTCCGCCACGGACCCACCCGCGGCTCCCGGGTGGCTGGCTCCGCCACCTTGCCTTCCAGGGATGGATCGAGTACCGCCGCTGGCGCGGCAGCCGCACCCCGGCCGCCCAGGCGGAGTCAACCGGAGCGACGCCCCAGCCGCTCGACGTCGCTGTGTGAGAGAGAAGAGCGATCGGAACCGTCAGGAAAGAATCACACCGAGAACCTGGCCAGTGAACGCGCTATGGGGCCGCCCGGGGATGGATTCATCCCCGGGCGGCGCCAGGTCATCAGACCCCGACTACCGGCGCACGAAGGCTTTTCACCGTTTGATCACTGGACCACGACCTCCGACGGGTACTCGCGGTTGATGATGGACATGATCCCGGCGGCCACCGAGTGCGCCGGCCACATCAACTCCTCGGTCGGGATATCGGAGTTAGCCAGCGTGACCAGGCTGAGATCGAGATCGGGTCGGTACAACATCACCGTGTCGTAGCCGAACACCGTGCCGTCATGCCCCAACCAGCCAAAGTCATTCACGATACCGAGCCCGTACCCGACCTCCGGCACGTCGGGCACGACCTGTACCCAGGTGAGCTGCTCCGCGTGCATTTCCTCGCTCACCAGCTCACCCGTCGCCAGGGCGCGCGCCCACACGCGGAGATCATCGGCGGTCGAGATCATCTGCCCGGCCGCATAGGCCCAGGACGGGTTCCAGTTTGTCGCGTCGCGGATCTCGGGCGGCAGCCCCTGCCACGTCACGCCGCGGGCGTACGGTTCGGGCAGCGACGCGTCGTCCGGCTCCGGGAAGGTTGTCTCATCGAGCCCCAGCGGTTCGAAGATCCTCTCCTGGTACAGATCGCGGATGTCCTGGCCGGTGACGGCTTCGACGATCAAGCCGAGCATGACGTAGTTGGTGTTGGAGTACTCCCACCCCGCGCCGGGTTCAAAGCTCGGCTCCATCTCGATCCCGTAGGCGACGATCTCCTGGGGATCAAAGACGCGCTCCGGGTTGGCGAAGAAGTCTTCCTGCCAGCGCGGGTTCAGTGTGAAATTGCCGATGCCGCTGGTCATGTTGAGCAGCATGCGGACCGTGATCTGGTCGCCATAGGTGACACCGTCGAACCACTGGTCGATGGTGTCGTCGAGGCTGAGCTGGCCCTCGTCCACCAGTTGGAGGATCAGCGTGGCCGTCATGGTCTTGTTGACGCTACCGATCCGGTGGTGCGTGTCGAGGTAGTAGGGCATTCCGGTGATGGGATCAGCAACCCCAATTGTCCCGAGCCAGTCCCCTACGTGCGGCGACCAGACGCCGGCCAGGAAGCCGTCGGCCTGGTGATCCTCCATGGCCTTCCGGAGGGTGGCGTCGAACTCGAGTTGGACACGAACGGCGAACTGCCCGTCGTTGGTGTTCATCTCGGCGCCGAGGCGCCCGAGGAGCACAGTCCCGTCCTCGTGCAGCTCGAAGCGCGCGCGTTCGAACCACTGGGTCAGGACGGTGTCCCCATCGGGGTTCCGCTCCATAGCCGGCGACGTGATGGGATAGCCGAACAGGGCCAGCGACTCCCGGAAGGAGATCCCCTCGTCACCCAACTCGAGGCCGTGGCTTGACCAGTACTCCCAGAACTCAGGAGCGATCGCATGCCCGGTGACATCCATGTAGTACGGCTCGCTGGGGTCCGCCTTGGGGAGCTGCGTCCAATCGATCCCCCGGGCTTCGAGCACATTGACCCCCAGACGGCCGAGGAGGATCTCGTACGGCGTTCCCTCATTCTCCGGGTGGTATTCGAAGCGCTCGCGCTCGTAGTACTGAACCTGATACTGCGTCAGCGTGTCCCAGTTGAGCTCCTGGAACGTGTCGGTCACCGGAAGCCCGAACACTTCCAGGCCCCCGTTAGCCTCCCAGTACTCCAGGAAGTTGCCGCAGATCTGGTGATCCGTCTCGGCGAATGCCCGGCACTGCTCATCCTCCTGCGCGCTGGCCGCGGCCGGCGCCGTGAACGCCGTCAGCAGCAGAACGAACAGCGCCATGACGCGAACCGCGAGACGTTTCTGTGTCACGTCGCACCCCCTTACTCACTAGCCTCGCAAGTAATGCGAGGATCGCCGTCACGGCCACTGTAACACAGGTTTTTCTGTGCCCATCTCGACACGGCTCGTCTGGAGGTCCGATTCGCAATTGTCGTGACATGCTGAACCACCGCGCGCGTGGCACGGCCGTGTAACCTGGTGCTATCGCCCACGTCTCAACGTGGTAATTGGCGGGCTCGTTTGCGGCGATGTGGGGCAGCGGAGTTGTCACAGGAGTTCGACGGCACAATCCGGTACCTGGTGACGACGTGAGCGCGGGGTCAGGACCGCCGTCATGAAACAGAAAGTCGATGGAGTGCGGTAGGGGAGGAGGGGACCCAGATCCAGGCGAAGAGTTCCACACCGTCAGGCACGTGCCCGGGGGTGAACCTCCAGGCTGACAAGGGGAAGCCGGCTAAAGCCGGCTGCAATCGCAGCTGAGCTCAGATTCTCATGACACGGTGTCCGCCGCTCGACCTGTGCCCGGGGACAATTCCCCGGGCGAGGAGTCGAAGCCCACTGAAGGAACTTGGGACGCCGCGCCCGGTGGTGGGCCAAACCGGATACGCCTCCATGAAGCCATCACCAGCCCGCTTCAGCGGGCTTTTCTTTGTCAGCCCGGGGATTTAACCTCGGGCACGGGCCGCGGCCTGAGAACCTTCTCGCCACCAGTGCCGGGCACAGACGGGGGCCTGCACGTCCGCCGCCAGACGCCCCACAGCCGCTGTCCGTGCCCGCCAGCATCACGCGCTGGTCTGGCCGAACCGCTCGTAGCTGACGATCTCGGAGATTGGCTTGCGGCCGGCCCGCGCGGGGTTGGGGCGGGGATCTCGAATCGACTTCGGATACCCGATAGTGACAACTGAGCGGGCCGTGCGGTCATCCGGGATGCCGAGAATCCGCTTGGCCTCAGCCTCCTGCGACGCATCGCCGAACCAGGCGACCCCGCCTCCCAGTCCGAGGATCTGTGCCGCGATGAGCAGGCGCTCGGTGACGCGGCCCTCGTCGTATGCCTCGCTGAGTTGGCTCGCCCCGTCGAGCACGATAGCGATGGCCATCGGCGCGTCCGCAACCCAATTGATCGGGGGACGCAACTGGCTGATCCGGCGCAGGGTCTCCTTATCACGAATCACGATGAAGTGCCACGGCTGGGTGTTGCGGGAGCTACCCGTCCACCGAGCGATCTCCAGCAATTGGTCCACGGCCTCAGCCGGAACCGGGTCCGGCCGGTACTGGCGAACCTGGCGCACCTTTCGGACCTGCTCCAGCACCGCGCCCGCCTCCGACGTTACTCCCATGATGTCGATCTCCTCTCATATGCACAGTGCACGAACCGTGGTAGGGAGCCAGCTCCATGATACGGCACGTGCCCCTGACCACGGGTTCCGTGTCGCACCCGCCCTCTTCTTGCGTCAACGTCGCAGCGCCTATCTCCGCTTCCCGACACCGTGTCCCCACCCATGGTCGTCAGGCGTTGTGTCTGGGTTGATCGCGTATTATCGACCCCAGATGCAGATGGTTGGGATGGCATGAGCCACATGGGAGGAGCCCGGATGCCGAGCAAGGAGACGTCCCCGGCAGAGCGGATGGCGCGCGACGAGTACTACATGCGGCTCGCGATGGCCGTGCGGGAGCGGGCCAGTTGCCTCGGCAGCCGCGTCGGGGCGGTGTTGGTGCTCCAGGACCGCGTGATCGCCACCGGCTACAACGGCACGCCGATGGGGATGAAGAACTGTGATGAGGGTGGCTGCGACCGCTGTGCGCATCCGGAGCGGTACCCAGCGGGTCAGGGATATGACGCGTGCATCTGCGTCCACGCCGAGCAGAACCTGCTCCTGACCGCGGCTCGCTTCGGCATCGCCGTCCGCGGGGCGGTGGTGTATACCACGATGCAGCCCTGCTTCGGCTGCCTCAAGGAGTTACTGCAGGCGGAAATTGAGGCGGTGTATTACCTCCACCCGTGGCAACCCCCGGCCCACCTCCAGGAGCAATACGAGCGCATCCAGCAGGCGATCCCCCATGGCATCCGGCAGGTGAACATCCCAGACGACCGCATAGCCTGGGCGATGCCGCGGCGAGTCGCGGCCGAGACCGGCCACGCGGCACCGCCAGCCACCGACGCAGAGTGACACGCCGGCGCGCACGACCCGAGGGTGTCAGGACTGCCTGCACCAGGCACGTTCATCCCACTGACGGCAGCGGCTCCGTCACTTGGGAGATCCGTCCCGACACGCTCCCCGAGTCGGGTTGAACGACGATGCGGTGGCTTGGCACCCGGCCTTCCTGCGACGAGGTGCTAGGCGCCGGATGCGCTCGTCCCGCCATCGGGCGGCCACGGCCACTCGCCGTCCAGGTTGGGCGCGACGCGTTCCTGAACCTTGCCGGCGTCGACGTCGTGGAGACTCGAATCGCTCCACAGGGCGAGATCGATGCACTCAGCCGCAGCCACCGCCGTGGCCATGCACGGCCCCATGACCCGGACGCTGGAGAGCGCAAACGGATCGGCGTCGATGCAGCGCCCGGTAGCGATCAGGTTGTCCGCCTCAGCGTGGAGGAGGGAGCGGAGCGGGATGTAGTGCACGTGGCCATCCGGGAAAGGCTCCCACCGGTAGCCCGCCGCGGTGTCGTGGAGCTCGATCGGCCAGGCCACGCGGGCGATCGCGTCGGGGAAACGCACCCCTGCGTTCACCTCATCGACCGTGAGCATGTGCATACCCACGATCGACCGGGTTTGACGGATGCCGGGGTGGCCGAGGCTGCGCACGTGGGCGCGCCCAAAGACCTCGGGGTACTCCGCCTTGAGCAGCGCGATGGCTCGCTCCACCTGCTCGCGACCCTCCAGACCATGGTGCCAGAATGCCACCGGGTCGAGCGGCGTTTCGACGTGCGTGACGTTGAGGATGGCAACCTGCCGGGAGGGCAGCAGGAAGATCACCCCCTCCCGCCGTGTCAGACCGTACGCCTCACCCCGCTCACGGATGAGCCCCTCGGCGTGCTGGACGACCGCTCGCGTCTCAGCGGGGTCGCCGCAGACCACCCCTTCGAGGACGCACATCTGGGTGCCATGGATGGCCATGGTCGGCTCGCGGCAGGCCAGGCCAGCGGTCCACGCAAGCGCCGCGTCCCCGGACGCGTCGACGAAGGCGCGCGCGGCGATGCGGCAGGCGCCGAACCGCGTGGCGACGTCCACGGCCCGGATGCGCCTGCCGTCCAGATCGGCTGCGGTCACCACGCCACCGAGGATGATCTGCACGTCACCAGCCCGCAGCATCTGTTCGAAGATGCGCATGGCCGTAACCTCGTCGTAGACCACAGTGTTGGTACGCGCCCGCCGCGAGTATTGGATGTAGCAAGCGTCTTCCCGGGCCAGGGCATCGAGTACCTCGGTAGCCAACACCGGGGAAAGCAGGAACGGATTCGGCCCCGCCGAGAAGAGGCCGGCGATGGTGCCGATCGGCACACCGACGGCCTGCCCACCAATCCAGGTGCAGGAGTCGACGAGGGCGACCCGGTGCCCGCGTCGTGCCAGCATGATCGCGGCGGTCGTGCCGCTGATCCCTGCACCGACGACGCAGACATCCGCCTGGACGGTCATGCCCGGTGTGTCGCTGCGCCGTACCGTGCGAACGGCAGACACGCTCTCGGCCATGTCATCTCCCTGTCGCATCCGCCGGCCTCGGAAGGGACCGAGGGCCGGCCGCGAGCCCGCCCAACGTAGAGATTCGGTCCCCGAAGTGATGGGGATCAGCCCGTCGTCGCCGTTGCGGGTGTGGCCGCCACTGGGCCGACGACGCGCAGGAACCCCGGCTCTCCCACGAGCAGCACGTCCATGCCCTCCTGCAGCTCGGCCGGCGTGTAGAGCTCGAGTGCGACTCCCTCCCAGAGCCGCACCCGCGCGCGCCATCCCCAGCGCCCCGAGAACGCGACCCGCTCCACGAACGCGGGGAGGGCTGCCGCGGGCGGCGCCTCCGACGGATCTCTCGGCTGCCACACGCGCAGCTTCCCCGCGTCAAGCGCGATCTCAACCGGCCCCTCGGGGAGCGCGTCGGGCACCGCGCACGGCACACGGGAGCCATGAATCTCCAGCGCCGCCTGGCCGCCCTCGCGGACCAGCTCCCCCTCCAGGACTTTCAGCCCGAGGAAGTGGGCGACGGCGGCGTGCTGCGGGGCGTCGTAGATCTGCTTCGCCGACCCGACCTGGAGGATCTGACCCGCGTTCATGACGGCGATGCGATCTGAGATGGCGAACGCCTCCTCCTGATCGTGCGTCACGTAGAGCGTCGTGATCTGGAGTTCCTGCTGCAGCCGGCGAATTTCATCGCGGACCTCCCGGCGCAGGTCGGCATCTAGATTCGAGAGCGGCTCGTCCATCAGCAGCAGCTTCGGGTGGGCGACGATGGCCCGGGCGATCGCCACCCGCTGCTGCTGGCCCCCGCTCAACGCCGTCACCGGCCGGGAGCTGAGGTGGGCCAGGCCGACCATGCGCAGCGCCCAGTCCACCTGCTCCGGGATCTTGGCCTTGGCCCACCCGCGCGACTTGAGCGGGAACGCCACGTTCTCGAAGACCGTCATGTGCGGCCACAGCGCGTACGACTGGAAGACAAAGCCAACGTCGCGCGCCTCCGGGGGTAGGAACACCCCGTCGGCGTCGCTCACCACCTGGTCGCCGATCCAGACGCGGCCGCTTGCAGGACGTTCGAGGCCGGCGAGCACCCGTAAGAAGGTGGTCTTGCCACAGCCGCTCGGGCCGAGCAGCGCGAAGAACTCCCCGTCCTCCACGTCGAGGTCGACCGGTTGCAAGATCGTGACGTTCCCGATCCGAACGGTCAGTCCGCGCACGCCTACGCGCATGCTCGCTCCTGTCGCAAGGTCGTTCAGACGTGGTCAGTCGGCGCTAGCCCTGCCGCCGGTAGCGCTCCGGGTAGCGGTTGAACTCCACGATCGTCGTCAGCTCGTGCAGGCTCTCAATCTCATAGTCCGCCGGCACCACCCCCGGCGTGTGCGTCGCCCGCGACAGCCGCCCCTCCTTGCGCCGCAGGTGCGCCGCGATCATCCCCGTCGCCATCGCCCCCTGGATGTCGAACACCGGCGCCGCACAGTAGATCACATCCCGCGGCTCCAGCCCCATCTTGTTCAGCACCCAGCGATAGGTCCACGGGTTCGGCTTGTGATAGCCCGCCTCATCCGTCGTGGCCACCAGGTCCGGCTGGAAGCGCTCGAACTTCTCCACGTACATGCGCAGGTACTTCGCTTCCACGTCCGAGTAGATGATGATCTTGACCCCCAGCTCTTTCTGCGCCAGCAGCGCCGCCTCGGTGTCCGGGAACAGCGGCACCTGCTCCTGCAGTTGCTCGAACACCTGGATGTCGGTCGCGGCATCCCCGTCCACCCCGTACTGCTGGAAGGTGTCGGCCAGGGCGTTCTTCATCGAGACCCCGGTGATGGGGGTGTACTGGCCGAAGGCGGCGATGCGCTGATAGCCCTCGAAGTTACGCACCCATCGCTCGACGAAGTCGTCGACCGAGGTGTCCAGGCCGTACTTCTCGATGTAGGCTCTGGCAGCCTCGCGCCAGCTCCAGGCCCAGTCGAACAGCGTCGTCTTCGAATCGTAGAAGATCGCCCGCGGCCAGCGTCCCACAATCGCCATGCGTTCCTCCTTCTCGACGACTTCTAAGCGAGGACGACTAATCCGCACTGCTCTCAGACCCGGCCTCGTTAAGGCTCCACGATGTTCCCCTTTCGCAGATCTGTGGCTAGCCGCGCGTAGACACCGAGCCAGCCGTCCGGCAGGGATTCCGGCCCCTGATATGGCTCCCGACGCCGGAGCGTCGCTTCGTCCACCAGGAGATCCACCCGCCTCGCGCTGAGATCCACGACGATCTCGTCCCCGTCCTGCACGCGGCCGAGCGGTGAGTCCGGACTGACGGCCTCGGGCGTCACCTCAGCGACCACAAGCCCCTGATTGACCAGACCCGAGATCTGCCCATCGGTGACGAGGGCCACATGGTCCACCAGCTCCGGTCGCGCCAGCGCGAACGCGGCGAACGATGCCATCCCCATGCCGGGTTGTCCGCGCGGACCAATCCCGCGCAGCACGACCACCGTGCCCGGCTGAATCCGCCCGTTTCGCACCGCATCGACGACGCGGTCCTGATCATGGAAGACCACGGCGCGGCCGCGGAATGGTTCGCCGCTGCGTTCCTGCACCCACGCCGTCGAGCGCACCAGCGCGCCGCGCGGGGCCAGCGTTCCTCGGACCGGCATGAGCGTGCTCTGGCGCCGGACCGGGGCCTCCAGCGAGGCGATGCACGATGACGTCTGGTCGGCACCCGAGCGTTCCAGAAGGGCGCCGAGGGGCTCGCCCTCGACCGTCAGCGCCCCGAGGTCGAGCATGGACGCCAGGCGCCGCAGGCACTCAGCCGCGCCGCCCGCCTGTTCGAGTTCCTCGATCGAGGTCGGTCCGTTGGGTCGTACCTCAACGAGGAGCGGGACACGATCGTATAGGTCTCCCAGCAGGTCGAAGATATCGACGTCGATCCGGCCTGCCTTAGCGATCGCCTGGAGGTGCTTGACGGCGTTGAGCGACCCGCCCGTCGCCAGGAGGAGCGTCGCGGCGTTCCGGAACGCCCCGGGAGAGAGGATCCGGCTCGGCCGCAGATCCTCCTGGACCATCTCCACCACGCGACGGCCGGCACGCTCGACGGTCTTCCACATCCGGGCGCTGTTCGCCTGGACTGGCGTGGTGCCGAACAGCGTCATGCCCAGTGCTTCCGCAACCATGTGCATCGTGTTCGCGGTGCCGAGACCCGAGCAGACGCCCGGTCCGCCGATCGCCTCCCGAGCACACTCAGCCAGCCAATCGCGGCCCTCGTCGGTCTCGTCCAGGACGTGGTGGACAGCGGAGACGAACACCTCTTCAATGTCCACCGGCTCACCCCGGCAGCAACCCGACGGCTGGTAGCCACACGCGAGAATGAGGGTCGGGATGTTGAGCCGTGCAGCGGCCATCAGATGCCCGGGAAGCGTCTTGTCGCAGGACGAAAGGCAGATCATCCCATCCAGGAACGCGCCCTCGACCATCGCCTCGATGTCGAACGAGATGAGGTCGCGCGCCGAGAGGATGTACCCGCCCCGGCCTCCGACACTGGTGATGAAGTCGCTCGGCGCGGTGGTACGGACCTCGAACGGCACCCCACCCGCCGCGCGGATGATGGGCTTGAGCCGGGAAGCGATCTGGTCCAGATGGCTGTAGCAGATCGCGAGTTCCGATGAAGAGTTGACGATCGCGATCTTGGGCTTGTCCAAATCCTCGTCCGCGAGCCCCAGCGCGTGCCACTGGGCGAGCCGGACGGCCCACCGCGGACTCCCCTTCGGTAACACGCTGCGTAAGCGCGGCATCGGATCCCCCTCACCGGCTGGTCGACCGCATCCGCATCTCGTAGCCCTGCAGGCGTCCCACCAGGTATCGGGCCGCCACCATCGGGAGCATGGCGAGGACGGACAACACGCAGACCTCTTCGATCTTGCCGACGCCCCACAGTTCGAGGAGCGCGGTGGAGAACACCGGTTGCCCCGGGGGCACCAGGAGCACCGACGTGCTCAGGTCGCGGAAGATCCCGACGAAGGCCAGGATCCAGGCGACCATGGCCGATGGCCAGATCAACGGGATCAGGATAGTCACGACGGTCCGAAGCCAGCCGCTTCCGGCGATCCGACCAGCCTCCTCGACGTCAGCCGAGATCTGCGAAAGCGAACCCACCATCGCACGCGCCGCCAGCGGCAGGACCAGGACCACGTAGGCGATCACCAGCCCGACGCGCGTCGCGTAGAGCGGGATGGGCGCGAAGGCGTAGAGCCAGAGGAAGCCAAGCGCGAGCACGATGCCCGGCACCGTGAGCGGGAGCCAGCTCAGGAAATTTAGGGTCACCCGCACCCATCGCGGGACCGTACGGCCACGGGCGATCACGTACCCGACCAGGCCGCTCAGCAGGAGCGCCAGCGTCGCCCCCGTCATCCCCAGGACCGCCGAGTTGCGCAGCGCCCGCAGGAGCTGGCCGTTGCTCAGGACGCTGGTGTAGTGGTCCAGGGTAAACCCCGCTTCGAAGACACCGAAGAACCGTGTGAACGAGCCCAGAACCAACTGGGATATCGGCAGGAACACCACCAATACGGTCGCGGCGACGCAGAGGAGGAAGGCTGGGATCTTCCAGACGCCGAGGTCGTACGAGCCCGCCTTGTACCCCCGGCCGCCCAGCACGGTGAAGCTCCGCCTGCCCAGCAGGTGCCACTGGTACCACGTCAGCGGCAAGACGATGAGCACCGAGAACACCCCCATTATGGACGCCATCGGGTAGTCGGGCGGCAGGCGGTTCTGCACCAGGTCGTAGATCTCCACCGAGATCATGTCCACACCGGCCTGAGCACCGAGGAGCAGGGGACCTTCGAATGCCTCGAATGAACGCACCAGGGAGTAGAGGAAGACCCCGGACAGGATCGGGAAGAGCAGCGGGACGACGATGCGGGTCAACACCCGAAACGGACGTGCGCCGGAGACACGCCCCGCCTCCTCCAGCGATGCGTCAAAGGTGCGGAAAGCGCTGGCGGCAAAGCTGAGTTGAAAGGCAACGCTGAACACCAGGAGGTACCAGATGACTCCGGCGTGCGAGTAGACATCGAGGACCTCGAACCCGAGTGTTTCCCGCGTGATCACATTCAGGAGCCCGACCCGCGGCGCGCCGAGCATGGCCCAGGCGACGGCCAGCATGATCGGCGGGAGATACAACGGGAGGGTGAGCACCGCCTCGAAGAAGGAGGCGCCCGGGAGGTTGGTGCGGCCCACTAACCAGGCCAGCGCGACCCCTCCGGCCAGGAAGCCGCCGACCACTGCCGCGGCAGCGATGACCGCTGTCTCCAGGATGACGATCCAGGCCGGTGAGAGCACGAGGCGGGTAATGTTGTCCAGCGTCAGGTTCCCCGGTGCACCGATGGGGGCATCCCGCAGGCCGCCGTAGGCGAGGAGCAGCACCGGCGAGACCGTCAAGACCGCCACAATCACCAGGAGCAGGACAGGCCCGGTGAGCAGGGTCGATGTGCGGCGGCGCGACTGCCTCATGATATCTGCGATCGCCATGGACCTCTCGCTCCCAGCGCGGCCGGCGGCGCGCCTCGCGAACCGGCGCGGGCCGCCAGCCGCGGTACCACGGTGAAACCGGCGCTGGGCCTTACTCCTGGAAGATCTCCGCGGCGAGCGCCAGACGCTCCTCGCTACGTGGCGGATCGGACGTTCCCAAGAGCGGGGCAGACAAAAGGTCTCGTGCCTCCGGGGGCGCCGCTTCCAGCGCGGAATCCACGACCGGACGCAGGTAGTTGGCGGCGAGATGCTCCTGGATCTTGTCGGACAGCAGGTAGTCGATGAAGAGCCGGGCCGCGTTCGGATGGCGCACCTCAGCCGGGATTGAAATGCCCTGGAGGACGAACGGCGCACCCGGTTCCGGCATCACGACCTTGACCGTCGGGACATCCTTCACCTGCGGGAAGAGGCCGAGGGCGAACGGAATCATGAGAGCGAACTCACCCCGCGCGACGCGGTTGGCCGAGTCAGCAATGTTCCGCGTCAGCACCGGCTCTTGAGCTGCGAGGTTCCGGAGGAACTCCTCCCCCAGCCCAACGAGGGCTGCGGAGAAGAACACGAACCCGCCGCCGATGGCCCGGGGGTCATCCATGATGATCTGGCCAATCCACTTGGGATCGAGGACATCCTCCCAGGTCCGGGGCTCTTCTCCCTCGGGCACCAAACGCGTGTTGACCAGAACACCATAGACCTGGATCGCTTCAAAGACCGCATACTCGGTCAGGCCGAATCCTTCAGCCTGCGCCATAACCTCCTCTGAGACCCGGGAGAGGTTGGGGAGATCCCCGATCGGCTGGACGGTCTTATCCTGGTTGATCATGAGCCATGCCTGCGTCGATCCGATCGTGACGAGGTCAGCCACAGGTTGGCCAGCCTGCTGCTCGACGCGGACGCGCTCCTGCCCCTCGCTGGCGCGCATGGCGGAGACGTCGACCTGGATCCCGTACTCGGCCTGGAACTCCTGCGCAGCGTACCCGATGGTGGGAATCGCGCCGCCGTGCCCGTCGTAGAGTACGAGCTGCCCTTCCTCGCGCGCCTGGGCGACGACCTCGTCCCAATCGGCGGTCGCCCCGCTCGCTTCGGGCGAGGCTTGGGCCTCTCCGCTCGCGGTGGGCGAAGGACCGGCTGTCGGCGACGCGGCGGCAGTGGCCGAGGCCTCCATCGGCGTGGGCGTCGTTTGAGCCGCGGCCTCAGGCGTCGGCGTCTCCGATCCGCCACCACACGCACTCAACAGGGCACCCGCCCCGAGGCTGACGAAGGAGAACGCACCGTAGCGCAGCAAGTCACGTCGCGATAGAGGTCGATCCACGTTGCCTCTTATCGTCTTAATGTGTTGTTGACCCCGGAGATTCGGCCACTGGCATTCTAATGGCGTCTCCCGAGCAGGTCAACCCGTTCAATCCACCAGAACTCGTGCGCACGCTGATTGAGCACCGACGCGCACGTAGGACTCCGTGGTAACTGGAGCCTCGTCAACAGGCGGAGCGGCATCCGCCCCCTGGGCCGGACGGCGTTGCGGGCGGGTCCGTGGTGCACCTACAATCGACGCGAACGTGCGAAGCAGCGGGTGACCAGGCGGCAAGTGTACGCCGGAGTGTGCCCGTTGCCGGAACGGTGCGTGCCGTTCGGCGATAGCCTGGGCGGCGTGCCCGACCGAAGCGGGAGGGGAGCTTACACATGGACAACACGTGGGCGTGTCGCGTCTTGGGAGACTCGCGGCTCGAGGTGCTCCCGACGATCACAGCCGAGAAGCTCGCCCCGCTCGTGCCACCCTCGATGAAGGTGACCGTGACGGTCTCGCCGGATCTCGGCATCGACGCCACACTCGCGCTTACGGCTGACCTGCACCGGCGTGGGGTCCGGGTCGTGCCACACCTGACGGCGCGGGGCATCGCCGGACCGTCCGAGCTGGAGCGCATCATCGCCAACCTGATGGAACTCGGCATCGATGAGGTGTTCGTCATCGGGGGCGACCCGGATCGGCCGGTCGGGGAGTTCGAGAGCGCGCTCGACCTGCTGGAGTCACTTGCGACCCTGCCGAAGCGCCCCAGCACGATCGGCATCGGCGCCTACCCGGAAGGGCACCCGAAGATCTCCGACGACGCGCTCATGTCCGCGCTCCTGGCGAAGCAGCGGTATGCCTCCTACGCCATCATGCAGATCAGCTTCAACCCGGAGGCGATGCTCACATGGATCAATGAAGCGACGGCAGCCGGTTTCACGCTGCCCCTCTACCTCTGTCTGCCCGGTACGATCCGCTTCGACCGGCTGGTGCGGATCGCGATGCGGCTGGGGATCGGCGCCTCGCTCCGCTATCTGGAGAAGCAGCGAGGCCTTGCGCGGTTCGTGCTGACCGGCGGGGCACGCTACGACCCCTGGGCCACCATCGGTGAGTTGGCTGAATCACAGGACGCCGCTCGCGACCGGATCATCGGCGTCCACTGGAGTACGTTCAACGCGGTGGAGTCCACCGTCAAGTGGGTGCAGGAAAAGCAGCGAGAGCTTGGGTGTCCGGGCAATGGCTCGGCGTAGGAGCCGCAGGCACCCACCCGAAGCCCAGCAAGTAGCCCAGTATGACGAGGCCCCGAGGGAGTACCCTCGGGGCCTGGTTCGTGTCTGCGGGTGACCGGCGCGGCTACTGACCGCGCAGCCGCGCACGGTACTGCCGCGCCGGCTCGGCATACGGCACCGGCCCGACCGTCGCCCGAATCTCGAACTGCCGGTGCGGCTCGATCGACGGCTTGCGCGAGCCGCCGTCCGGCTCGCCCCAGATCAGCGTCACTTCGGTGCCGGGCTCGGCGTACGCCTCGTCCAGCATCGCCAGCGACAGCATCGACCGCTCGTTCCAGCTATAGCCGCAGAAGGTGGAGATCCCCACCGTCTCGCCCTGCTGGTTCACCACCTTGTCGTACATCCAGGTGGCGTACTGCGACAGCGGCAGGTCGATGTACTTGCCGGGCGTGTCCTTCCCGAAGAGTGAGGCGAAGACCTTCGCCACATCCTCGCCGTTCCAGGCGAGCGTCACCTTCTTGCGGTGCGGCTGCTTCGCCATCTCCTCGAGCGCCTCGCGCCCGATGAAGTCGTGGTCGAACTTGAGGATCGACCCGTACCCCAGCTCCCACGGATCCAGGTAGTAGTCCTCAATGTTGTCCGAGACGAAGCTCCCGCCGATTGCGCCGCCACCCTCGTAGCTGGCCGCCGGCAGCCACTCGCGGTACGCCCGCAGCTCCTCGCCCGTGTACACCGCCGGCAGCGGCGACGGGATCCAACCCGACTCCAGCGTGTTGGTGGCGTACGCACGCGAGCCGACCTGGCGCAAGCCGAACTCCTTGCCGGCCTCGACGATCGCCGCCTTGACCTCCGGCCCGTGCTCAAACGGCCCAATCAGCTCGGCTCCGGCCACCCCGGACATCCCGTGGTGCAGCATCCGGACCTGGTGCCCGGCAATGTTGATCCAGCCCATGTGGAAGAACTTGACGTCCGGCAGCGGCCCGCCATTGAGCTTCTCCAAAATCTGCACCGCGTTCGGCCCCTGCACCTGGAAGCGGAAGGCCTTGCGCCGCCGGTTGGGGTCGCCCACCGCCCACTCGTCGCGCTCCAGTTGCACATCGTAGCCGCCCGTCTCGGCGTGGTACTGCACCCAGTTGTGGACCGAGGGGCGACCAACGAGGTTGAACGACTCCTCGTCGAGGTAGAACAGGATCACGTCGCCGATGACGTAACCGGCCGGGCTACAGGCGACCATCTGCTTTGCCCGCCCCGGCTTGAAGCCCTTGAAGCTATTGATCGCCAGCCGCTCCAGCAGGCGGAACGCATCGGGACCACTCACATAGAGGTCGGTCATGTGGTAGGAGAGGTCGAACAGACAGGCCGTCTCCCGCCAGGACCGCTGCTCATCACGCCAGTTGGTGTACTCCGGTTGCACCACCGGGTAGATCCGGGGGCCGGTCTGGTTGTTGTACAGGTACTGGGCGATGTTGGGCACGCTGTCAACGATCTCTTGCAGGGTCCTCGGTTTGGCTGTGGAAGTCATCGGTGACTGTCCTTTCCGTACTACCTGCCCGTGGGCCGGGCCCACGGTAACCGCACACCAACGGGTGCCGGTCAGCCACACATGGGCCGCAGGCGGCGGCACCCGCCATCGTGGCGCAGCCTCCGTGTCCCGGCGCAAGAGAACCACCACACGCGCGCAGCGCACGGCAGTGCCGGGAGGAACACCCCGTCCCGAAGCATCCCCGATGTCGGCCCGCTCCAGTGTAGGTGGCGTTCCGGACACGGTCAAGCGAGGCCGACCGGCCGCGCACGCGCCTCCCCGCGCTAGTCGGGCAAGCGCAGCCGCAGCAGCCGCCGGGCGTTGCCCTCGAAGATGGCCTGCTTGTCCTCGGCCGACGCCGTCATGTTCTCCACGACGCGCACGGTCTCGCCGATGAACAGCGCACCACCCTGCGGGTCGAACGGGAAGTCGGTGGCAAAGAGGACGCGCTCGGTGCCGAAGAAAGCGAGGCCGCACTCGGTTGCCGGGAGCGCCCCAAACAGCGCCGTGTCGGCGTAGAACCGGCGGAAGTAGTCGTAGGGCCGGCCCTGGAGCCGCTCCCGCGCTTCCAGGTCCTCCGCCTCGTCGGTGCGCCGGCCGAGCGAGTCGAGCCCGTAGCCGACGCGGCCCTCGAAGTACGGGACCATACCGCCCATGTGGTGAGTAATGATCTTGATGTTCGGGAAGCGGTCGAACAGGCCCCAGAAGACCATCCGCGCCATGAAGACGCTCGTCTCGTAGGGCCAGCCGAAGGCCCACCAGATGTCGTACTTGGAGCGTTCCTCCGTCCGGTAGTCGGGCACGTCGGGCTCGCGCGACGGATGCACCCAGATCGGGAGGTCGTGCTCCGCCATGAGGGCGAAGAGCGGGAGGTAGGCATCCTGGTCGAGCGGCGCACCGTTCACATTGGTGTAGATCTGGACCCCGGTAGCGCCGAGTTGCGTGATGGCGTGTTCCGCCTCGCGCACGGCCGCGTCTGGGTTGTTCATCGGGAGCCCGGCGATGAAGCCGACGAAGCGGTCGGGATAGCGATCGACCAACTCCGCCATGCCCTCGTTGCCGATCCGTGCCAGCTCCGGAGCCTTGTCCGGTGAGCTGAACGCCTCGATCGGCGGCCCGGGCAGGGACAACACCTGCACGTAGTCCTCATGTGGCTCCATCAGCCGGAAGCGCTCGTCCAAATCGTGCAGCGCAGCGATCCCCCGCACCCGCTTCTGCATGTAGGCCGAGCCCGCCGCCTGCTCCAGCATTGCTTGCCAGTAACGGGGCGGGAAGAAGTGGCAGAAGACATCGATCTTCAGCGGCACGAAACTCTGCTCCCTTCATCCGGGCCCGCGGCCCGCAGGACTGCCACCGGTCCGCGCTCACGGAACATCACCCCGCCGGGACCTGATGGGTTATGTCGAGATGATATTCCACTCCTACCGGTCGGTCATTCCGCACGCACGCCGGCAGCCAGTGCCTGCTCGACCGCCTGTGCGATGTTGTGCGACGTGGTCACCCAGCCGAAGAAGCTCCGGATGTTGAAGAGGCTTGCCTCCTGAATCTCCGGCGGGCCAGCCTGGTAGGTGGCATCCTGGACAACCACCGGCCAGTACTCGTGGAAGAAGGCGTCGCGCACGGTCGACTCCACACAGACATTGGTGGCGACGCCCATCACGACGACGTGCGAGATTCCGCGGGTCCGCAGCAGCGCATCGAGATTCGTTCCCGCGAAGCCGCTGTAGCGCGACTTGCGCACAACGAGGTCGCCGGGCTCCGGCTTCAGTTCATCAACGATCTCGGCGTCCCAGTCGCCCCAGATGAGGAGCTTCCCGCGTAGCTCTGGCTGTGCTGCCATCAGGCACAGCGCGAGTTCCTTGCGTGGGTTCGGAGACTGCGGACCACCCGCATTGGACAGGTCCGCGGTGTAGCCCATTTGCAGGTAGATCACCGGCGACCCGGCACGACGCAGGGCTGTCAGTGTCCGCTTGGCCGCAGCGATGGTTTCATCCGCGCGCGAGATGTCGTGCCCGGCGATATCGAGCATCCCGCCCTTCGACAGGAAGGCGTTCTGCATATCGACCACAATGGCCGCGGTGCGCCGCAAGTCGACCTCGATCGCCTCTGGTTCAGCAGGGATATTGACCCGCAGGCTCGTTTCCGGCTGCATTGTTCCCTCCTTCGCTGCACTAATGTCGCCTGCTTGACCCGCAACGGAATCAGCGACCGATCACGCCATTGCTGTCGATGCCCTCGATGACATCGATGATGGCGTTGACGTACTCCCCGGATTCGTTCTGCTCCACGCGTCGGACCTGCATGTCGAGGATCGGGAACCGATTCTCATCGAAGCGGAAGCGGCCGTGCGGCGAGTCGAACTCGACCTGCTCCATCGCTGCCGCGAGCGCAGCCTTGTCGCTCAATTCGCCATCAACGGCGCGCACCGCTTCGTCAACGATCGCGGCTGCCACCCAGCCGATCTCGTTGAAGAAGCCCGGGCTGGTATCGTATTCAGCCTGATAGGCGCTGACGAAGGCCGCGTTCGCGTCGTTCTCAAGGCTGGGTGTGTAAGGCAAGAAACTAATGAAGCCGAGAGCCGCTTCACCCTGAGACGGGAGGAAGGCCTCGTCCACCACATCCCCGGCACCCGTCAGCGGAAGTGCGTCCGTGAGCCCCATCTCGCCGTACTGCACCACAAACCGGATGGCATCCCCGCCCGAGTAGAAGACCCACATCGCGTCGAGGCTGGAGGGGTCTATTCTGCCCAGATACGGTGCAAAGTCGGTGGTGTCGAGCGGGGTGAAGGTCACGTCCGCGATGGTGCCGCCCAGCTCCTCGAAGCTGGTCTGGAAGGCTTCGGCCACCTTTTGACCCCAGACGTAGTCCGGGCACATGATTGCGACCGTACGGTAGCCAAGCGTCTCATAGAGGTACCGCGCCGAGGCGACGCCGAGCTGCGCTGGGGAGTAGGAGACTCGGAAGATGTTGGGAGCCGGGGGAGTGCCGCTCTCCTCCAACGTGCCCGGGATCGGGTAAATCTGAGGGACGCCGCTGCTGACGACCAGATCCCGCACGGCCGTCCCAACGGCACTGCTCAACGGCCCAACCATGACGTCGATCTGATCCCGCTCGATCAACTTGCGCGCCTTAGTGATCCCGGTCGACGGATCGGCCTCGGAGTCCTCGCGGATGACGGTCACAGGCCGTCCGGCGATCTCGTTGCCGATCTGTTTCAGGTAGAGCATGACCCCGCGCTCGACGTCCGCCGCTGGCTGGGCATAGACGCCGGTGAACGGGAGCAAGATTCCGAGTCGGATCGGATCGTCGGCTGCCTCAGGAGAGGACTCAGCAGCCTCGGTGGTCGGCGATGTGCTGGGCGTCGCAGCCGTCGAACCGGCTGAACCGGTCGAACCGGCATCGGTCGTGGGAGTGGAGGTCGTCTCCCCGCCTGACGTCGTGTCCTGGGTACCGCCGCAGGAGGCGAGCAGCGACCCGATGGTAACCGAGCTCAGCCCAAACGCGACGAGCTTCAGCGTACCACGGCGCGTCAGGCGGCGTTTCAGCGCCGAAGCCGGCTGATCCTCGTGACCAAGCATCCCCACCTTCCCTCCTCCCCGCATGGGCGCGGCGTGAGCACTCCGGTGGAATGGATGACCCATCACCAAATGCTCATCGCCGCGACGTCCGTACTTAGAGTTGCTGCATGGCCTCATCAATGTAGCTGAAGTCTACGAGTTGGTCCACCGGTACGGTCTGCTCAATCGCCCCGCGCGCGAGCCAGACCTCCTGCACCTGCTCCAGCGGCGCGGTGTCGAACCGTCCGTCCGCGCGCAGGCCGGGCCAGACCATCCGGTCGAACAGCGCGTCATCCTGGACCGGCGTGTACAGCTTGAGGATCTCGATGACCCGCCGCCGCTGGTCTGGGTCCTGCAACCCGTCGTTGTAGAACTGCAACCCGCGGAGGTAGGCGACCATCCAGCGCACCGCCAGGTCGCGGTCGTCTGCGATGTGCGGGCCGAAGAAGATCCCGGCAATGGGGAAGTCGTCCCCGATCACGTCCACCAGGGAGTCGCCCCGGAGAAGCGGCGCTGCGACGCCGAGCTGATCGATGGCGATCGCCGCGGTCGGCTCGACCAGTTCCGCCGCGTGGATCGCCTCGTTCTGCAGCGCAACCGGCATATCCGGGACGCGCATGACCACGATCTCGACGTCGTCGAGGGTCAGGCCGCCACTCTCCAGTACCCGCTGAGCCTCCAGGATGTCGATGCCCGAGTCGTTCGTGACGGCGAACCTCCTGCCGCGGAGATCGGCCACGGTGGTGATGGTCCCATCGTCGTAGAGATGCTTGGGCACGCCGATGGCGTGGAAGCCGAACCCGCGGCTCAGGGATCCCTTGGTGGCCACTGCGGGGACGCGAACCCCCTGTGCCACCGCGTTGAGCAGCGCGGCCGAGAAGGAGCCGCCGGAGATGTCCAACTGCTGCGTGCTGAGCAGCGGGATCGTTTCGCCTGCGGTGCGCGCCGCGGTATCGAGTTCGATCTCGATGCCGACTTCCAGGAAGTAGCCTTCCTCCATGGCGATGAAGATCCCGGCGCCCGACACCGCGCCGATCGTCGTGACACGGAGCGTGCGCGTTGCCTGCTGCACCGTCGGGGTCGCGGCGGGTGTCGGCGTGGGATCTGGAGCAGGGCTTGCATCGCTACTCGCGGACGCCGGCGTCGGTTCCGGCGCCGAAGTCGGGTTCGATGCCGGAGCTTCCGGGGTCGGTTCCCCGCCACCGCACGCCGCCAGCAGTCCTCCGGCGAGCGCGCCACCCCACAGGGCGAGAAACGATCGTCGAGTGAGTCGTCTGGGCATTCGTCGCTCCCCCCAATGGTCTGCCCACAAGCCACGTCGCACCGCATCGACGTACGCCGGACGCCACCGGCGTGCGGGGCGGCACCTGCTCCGTCACGTCACAGCGAGTTCCGCGCTTCCTCAAGCAGGCTCAGATCAACTACGTCCTCGACCGGTAACGCGGATTCAATCTCCCCTCGCTCGATCATGAACTGCTGCAGTTCGTCGACGAACTCAGGGTTGAAGCCGCCGTCTTCGGGGATACCAGGCCAGATCATCTCTTCGTACAGCGATCGATCCTGGCCGGGCAGATACGTGAGCGCGATGTCGATCACCTCGCTCTTGGTGGCCGGATCGACCAGCGCCTCGTTGTAGAAGCGCGCGGCCTTGAGGTGCGCTCGGAGGAAGCGAATGGCGAGGTCGCGGTCTTCCAGGAGCACCGGCGAGGCCAGCACGACACCGATCGGGACATCCTGGCCGAGCAGGTCGTGGATCCCGTCTCCCTCGACCAGCGGCTCCCCGGCCCCCAGCCGCTTCGTCATCACCACGTACGGCTCGATCAGGAGCGCGGCATCGACGGCACCGTTGGCGAGGGCGGTCGGCATATCGGGCGGGGTCATCCCGACCAGTTCGACATCGTCCAGCGTCAGCCCGGCGCTCTGGAGGATCCGGGCATTCTCCCAGGCGACCAGGCCCTCCACGTTGGTGTTCGCGATGGTCTTTCCCCGCAGGTCGGCGATCGATTGAATCTCGCCGCTGTCGTAGCGCGACTTTGCCGCGTAGTAGCCGTGGAACGTGAAGCCGCGGGTCAGGGCTGTGCGTGACGCAATCACCTTCAACTCGATGCCCTGGCGGATGGCGTTGAACAGCGCTGCGGAGAGCGCGCCTCCCGCCGCCAGGATCTCGCCGGTCCCCAGGAAGGGCACCATCTGGCCGAGCGTCTGGATCTCGGCAAGCTCGACCTCGAGCCCTTCCTCGGCAAAGTAGCCCTTCTCCAGGGCGATGTACGGGGTGAGGGAGGCGATCTGCCGCGCCGTGGCGAACTTGAACGGCGTCATGGCACCCTGGCCGGTCACGACCGTGGGAGTGGGCACCTCGGCCGCCGGCGACGCCGCGGGCGATGCGGCCGGGCTCGCATCAGCTCCACCGCTGGCGCTCGTCGGCGAGGGAGCGGTCGTCGGTGCCTGGGCCGCCTGCTCGGTCGGCTCGGCTTCCCCACCGCCGCAGGCTGCCAGGAGTGTCGTCAGAGGGCCGGCCGCGAGAAGCGCCGCCGCACCCCGGACGAACGAGCGCCGCGTCAGCTTCGAGTCTTGGGTCATGCTCCCCTCCTCCTAGCCCTCTAGCCCTGCCGGGCACCATGCGGCTGGCCGGTTCCAGCCGCGTTCGAAACCACACTGAATCACTGGCAACTCGCCCGTGGTCCGACAGCTCCAACGAACTACGTTCAGTTCCGCGAGCCGGATTGCCAGGGCACGAGCCACCGGCGCAGGATGTCCACGACCTTGACACTCACGAACCCGAGCACCGCAGTCACGAACAACACCGCGTAGAGCGATGACACGGAGAAGGTCTGCCAGGCGCTCCAGAGCAGGTAACCCAGCCCGTCGCGCGCCCCCAGCATCTCGGCCAGGACCCCCAGGATGAGCCCGGTGCCGACACCGAGCCGCAGCCCTGCCAGCACCAGCGGCAGCGCGCCGGGCAGGGCCACAGTACGGACGACATCGAGTCGCCGCGCGCCGAAGGTCTTGGCTACGTCGAGATAGACGGGGTTGATGGCCAGCACACCCTCCATGGAGTTGGTGACCGCGAGGTAGAACACCCCGATGGCAACCATTGCCACCTTCGACCCCTCACCGAGGCCGAAGATGAGCAGCAGCAGCGGGAAGAGGGCGCTCTTGGGCAGGGGATAGGTCGCGGCGATGATGGGGTCGAGCGCCAACCGCAGCCAGCGCGACAGCCCCATCGCCAGCCCGAGCAGCACTGCCGGCAACCCACCGATCAGGGTACCCAGCGCGAGCCGCCCCAGCGTGATCTTGAGATGGTGCAGCAGGACACCGGTCGTCACCGCCTCCCAGAACGCCTGGATGATCGAACTGGGAGCCGGATAGAACCGCTGGTCGACGTAGCCGGCCCGCGCGGTGATCTCCCAGATAGCGAGGAGCACCAGGGGCGACAGGAGCTGAACGGCGACCTCGGTCTTGGCCCCTGCGCGCGGGCGGCGCAGTACCCGTCCCGCAGGGAGGGCTTCGCTCGTCACGGTCACACCACGCTCGGACACGTCATTCCTCCCTCGGGCCGTGCTGGACTTCTTCGGCGATGAGTTGCCAGATCTCCTCGTACAGTTCGCCGTACTGCGGATTCGCTCGCACGCCGACCACATCGCGCGGGCGCGGGAAGGGGACGGAAATGAGGCGCTTCACCCGGCCCGGCCGGTGCGTCATAACCAGCACCTCATCGCCCAGCGTGATCGCCTCGTCGATACTGTGGGTGACGAACACCACCGTCTTCTGCTGCTGCTCGGAGAGCGATGACACCTCCTGCTGCAGGATCGTGCGCGTCTGCTCGTCGAGCGCCGAGAAGGGCTCGTCCATGAGCAGCACGTCGGGGTCGACCGCGAACGCCCGCGCGATACTGACGCGCTGTTTCATCCCGCCGGAGAGCTGGTGCGGGTAGGCACGCTCAAATCCCTCCAGCCCGACGCTCCGGATCCAGCGCTCGGCCACTTGGCTGCGTTCCCGTCGTCCCACGCCGCGGAGCGCCAGCCCGTAAGCGACGTTGTCCCGCACCGTCATCCAGGGGAAGACCGACTGCTCCTGAAAGACCATGGCGGCCGCCGGGTGACCGTCGGCGTTGGGACGGATCCAGATCTGCCCCTCGTCCTGGCGCTCCAACCCGGCGAGAATGCGCAGGAGCGTCGTCTTGCCACAACCGCTCGGGCCAACGATGACGAGGAAGCGCCCGACCTCGAGGCCGAAACTCACATTGTCGAGCGTCAGCAAGTCACGCTGCCCTTGGCGGAAGCGCTTAGAGACGGACTCCACGCGCAGTGCGAGCCGACTGCCGGTGACGCCGGTCGAGGTCGTCCCACCTGTACCGGCCAACGCCACACCTCCGTCCCAGTCTGGACTCAAACGCCTATCCAGCGAGGACTCTGGCTGTTGACGTATGAGTTCACTTGATCTGCCGGTGCAATAATCAGCAGTCTAACCGGGGAGGTCAGGATTCGGCAACCCCCACGTATCGTTAGCGGCTTCCAGCCGCGGATTTGGGCGTGCATGGAGACACAGGAATGGGGCGGGGCAGCACGATGCGCACTCGGGACAGCTTGATGTTCCCGAGCGTTGAGGAACCGGCTACGCGGCCAGGGAGAACAAGGTAGGGGACGGAGGGAGGACCGAGTCGCGGGCGCTCCTCAGTCCTCCTGGATGCGGATGCCAAGGTAGGTGGCCTGCACATCCTCGTTGGCCAGCAGTTCGGCGCTCGTGCCGTGCCAGATCACCCGGCCTTCTTCGATGATGTAGGCCACGTCGGCGACGGAGAGCGCCAGATCGAGGTTCTGCTCTGCCAGCAGGATCGACAGGCCGGCAGCCCGGAGGCGCTGCAGGACCTCGCGCACCCGGTCAACCATCACCGGCGCAAGACCCTCCGACGGCTCGTCGCACAGGAGCAGGAGCGGCTGCGTCATCAGCGAGCGCGCGAGGGTCAGCATCTGCTGCTCACCACCGCTGAGGAGGGTGCCGCGCACCCGGCCGCGCTCGCGCAGGACGGGGAAGAGGGAATAGATCTCGTCGACGGTCCAACGCAGGTTCGTGTCGGACCGCGGAGGCCGGGCACCGATGAGCAGGTTCTCCTCGACCGTCAGCGAGGGGAAGATCCGGCGCCCCTGGGGCACGAGCGCCACGCCCCGCTGGGACACTTCGTAGGGCGCCAGGCCACGCAGCGACTCGCCGCGCAGCGTCACGCTGCCGGTGAGCTGGGGCAGCAGGTTGAAGATGGCCCGCATCGTGGTCGTCTTGCCCGCGCCGTTGCGGCCGAGCAGGGCAACGACCTGCCCCTCCTCCACCGTGAGCGACAGCCCGTTGAGCACAGAGCCGTCGCCGTACCCGCCCGAGAGATCACGGAGCTCAAGCATCGTTCCTCCGCGTCCCGCCACTCAGGTATGCCTCCTGTGCGTATCGGTCCTGTCGTACCTCGTCCGGGGTGCCCTCTGTAAGCACCGCGCCGTGGTGCAACACGGTGATGCGGTCGGCGAAGGCGAAGACCACGCGCATACTGTGCTCGACAAGAACGACGGTCATGTCGCGCGGCAGTCGCTGGAGCCGCTCGAGGAACGCCGGGATCTCGTCGGCAGCCAAACCCGCCGCAGGCTCATCCAGGAGCAGCAGGCGCGGCCGCATGGCGAAGCGCGCTGCCAGTTCCAGGCGACGCTGGTAGCCGTGCGACAGGTGTTGAACGCGCTCGTTCGCCACATCCAGCAGATCCCACTCCTCCAGCACCGCCATCGCCTGGCGCCGCGCCTCGCGGTCACGGTCCACCGACCCGGCGAGACCGAAGAAGCGGTGACGCCCCCGGAGCAGCGCGAGCAGCACGTTCTCCAGCGCCGTCAGCTCCCGCAGCACGGCCGGCTGCTGGTTGGTCTTCAGCAGACCGACGTCGACGCGGCGGTGGGCCGGCAGCCGGGTGACATCGCGGCCGAAAACCAGCACCCGCCCGCGCGTCGGCGGGAGGAAACCGGCGATAACGTTCAGGAGCGTCGTCTTCCCGGCGCCGTTCGGCCCAATGATCGCGCGCCGCTCCCCGGGCTGAACCGTCAGGGGCACGCCGTCCAGGATGGTGAGGCCACCGATGGTCTTGGTGACGTCCTCAAGCTGTAGCGCCGGCGCCGTCATTGCTCCGACCTCTCCGCAATCGCCGTGGACCCGACAGCCTCCGCAGCAGGTTGGCCCGCAGGCGCTCCCGTCGGCCGCCCCTTCGCCCGGATGCTTCTGATCCGATCAGGCAGGCGCGCGAGCCCCTCCGGGAGGAAGAGCACAGCCAGGATGAAGACCAGACCGAGGATGGTCTCCCAGCGCTGCGTGAAGCTGCTCACCTCGTACCGGAGCAGCAGCACGACCGTGGCACCCAGAACCGGCCCCCAGAAGGTTCCGGCCCCGCCGAGGATGACCATCACCAGCGCCTCGCCCGCCGTGAGCCAGCTCAGTTGGCCGGGGCCGACGTAGCCCTTGAAGTAGGCGAAGAGCCCGCCGGCCAGGGCGGCGTAGCCACCGGCGAGGATGTAGACGATGTACTTGGTCCACCAGGTGGGGTAGCCCAGCCCCTCGACGATCCGCTCGTTCTCCCGAATCCCGACGAGCGTCAGGCCGAAGCCGGATCGCACGATCCACCAGAGGGTGGCCACGGCAATGGCCACGACGAGGAGCACCACGTAGTAGAAGTTGGTCCAGCTCCCCACGAGGCCGGTCAGGAACGGAAGCTCGGGCCGGGGCACGCCGGGGAGGCCGTCATCGCCGCCCGTCATCCCGCGCCAGAGCCAGACGATCCCGAAGAGTACCTGCGTCAGCGAGAGCGTGAGGATGAGGAAGTACGCGCCGCTCGTCCGGAGCACGAACGGGCCGGTGACGAGCGCCAGCGCGATCCCGGCGAGGACCGCGACGATGAGCGCCGGGACCGCCGAGAGGTGAGCGCGGATCGCCAGCAAGGCGACAGCGTACCCGCCCGTTCCGAAGAAGGCCGAGTGGCCCAGCGAGGGCAGCCCGGTGTACCCGACCAGGAGGTTCAGGGACATCACGAAGAGCGAGAAGATCACGATCTCGGTGAGGACGCTCAGCGGGTAGTCGGGCAGCACAGCCGGGGCTGCCAGGAGCGCGACCGCGGCGACAACACCCACCAGCAGGCGGCGTGAGCGCGCGCTGCGTACGTCCAGTCCCATGCGTTGCATGCCGATTTCGCCCTGCCTCTCCTCAGACCGCACGGCCGAACAAACCCTGCGGCCGAACGATCAGCACCAGGGCGACGAGCACCCAGACGACGAAGAACGAAGCCTCGGGCCAGAAGGTCCGCACCATGTTGTCGACCATGCCGACCACGCCGCTCGCCACGATCGCGCCGAGTACGGATCCCAGGCCACCGAGCACCACCACGATCAGGGCCATCAGCAGCATCTGCGAGTCGATGCCCGGCGAAACGCCGGTCACCGGCGTGCCCAGTGCTCCGCCGAGGCCGCACAGGAGCGCACCCAGCGCGAAGACCACGGAGAAGACGCGGCGCCCGTTCACTCCGAGGCACTCGAGCATCTCCATGTCGTCCACGCCCGCGCGGACATATGCGCCCCAGCGCGTGCGCTCCAGCAGGTACCAGACGATGATCGCCAGCACGGCGCCGATCACGATCAACGCCAGGCGGTAGGTGGGGAAGACGGAGCCGAACAGGCGGGTCGAGCCACGCAGCATCTCAGGAGCGCGCACCCGCAATGGGTCGCCGCCCCAGATCCAGCGCGTCACATCCGCTACGATGTACGCGACCCCGAGCGTCAGGCTGACCTGCATCAACTCTTTGCCGAGCAACCGGTCCAGGAAGCCTCGCTCGATCACGACGCCGATGATCAGCGCCATGATTGCCCCTGCCGGAAGCGCCAGCCAGAAGTTGTCGGTCCGGTTCGCCACGCTCCAGGCAACGTAGCCACCGACGATGTAGAGGGCGCCGGTGGCCAGGTTGACGAAGCGCATCAACCCGAACACCACCGACAGCCCCACCGAGATCAAGAAGAGCAGGCTCGCGTATGACAGGCCGATGACTACGCTCGCCGCGTTGATCGGCATGCTACCCTCCCCTGCAGCCTGCCGCTAGAACGACAGGTCATCGACATTCCCAATCGCATCGATCACGACGTTCCCGTAGCTGCCGTCGGGCAGTTGCTCGACGCGCCGCACCAGCACCGTGATCACCGCCCCCTGAGATTCGGGGTGGAAGCGGAACTCACCGGTGGGCCCGGTGAAGCTCACGCCCTTCAGGGCCTCCAGGAACGCCTGCGTATCCTCCGCGTTCCCGTCGGTCGCCGTCAAAGCTTCGGCGATCACGCGGGCAGCGAGGTAGCCCTGGTAGGCAAACTGATTCGCCTGGGCGTCGTACGTCGACTCGAAGGCCTCGACGAAGGCCTGATTCTCCGGCGAATCGTACAGCGGGCTGTAGTGCAGGGTGCTGACCACGTCCAGGGCAGCATCACCCTGCTGGTTAAGAATGTTCTCGTCCACGGTGTCACCTGCACCGATGAGCGGGAACTGGTCTTTGAGACCGAACTCCGCGTACTGCAGCACAAAGCGTACCGCATCACCACCGGAATAGAAAGCCCAGACGGCATCGGCGTCCATCTGCTGGATGCGCTGCAGGTACGGGCCATAGTCCTGCGTGTCCATCGGCGCGTAGACCTCGCCGACGATCTCACCGCCGGCATCGCGGAAGCGCTGCATGAAGGCGCCCGCCTTGTCGTGTCCGGCCGAGTAGTCGAGCGCCGTGACGATGACCCGCTGGTAGCCGAGGGTGTTGTAGGCGTAGTCGCCGAACGGCGCCTCGTACTGGCCGTTGGCAAAGGAGACGCGGAAGATGTAGGGGCTCCGCATGTTGGGGTCGCGCGTCAGCCCCGGCAACCCGGCGTTGCCGATGATCCAGGGGACCTGCGCCTCGACGATGTAGTCGCGGACCGCGGCCGCCTCGTTGCTCAAGGTCACTCCGGCGATGATGTGCACCTGGTCGCGCTCGACGAGTTGCCGCGCCTTGGCCAGCGCCTGATCCGGGCTGCCCGCCGAGTCCTCGATGATGAGCTCGATCGGACGACCACCGGCCTGGTACTCGATCTCCGAGAGGTAGAGCTGCATCCCGTCGACCATGTTCTGTCCAAGGGTGGAGTAGACGCCCGAGATGGTGCCGATCACCCCGACGCGGACTGGTTCACCGGAGGACGTGGACGTCGACGGCGTGCTGGCACTCGGGCTGGCGGCAGCGGTCGGAGTGGCGGCTGCCGTCGTAGGCGTCTCCGCAGCGGCAGCCTGGGTCGGCGTCTCAGCGGCAGCCGGAGTCGTTTCCTCAGACTCTCCGCCACCGCAGGCCGCCAGCAGGCCACCGATCACGGTCGTCCCGAGTCCCAGCAACATCGAACGGCGACTGAGTCTGTGGTTCATGAGCGGCTGGGAATCACGCTGCATTTCGAACTGCCCCTCCTCACCATAAACCGTGCACGGCCATCCCTCGACCGGGATCCGGACGCGCCGGGTTCGTCGGCATGGAACCGATCGCGCCTCTCGTCACGTCCAGAGCACCCGGCCGTCCGATTCCACCAGTAGGGGCCAGGCCTCTCGGCTCGGCCCGGCGATTGACCGGACGAATCCGTGCCCGCCGGGACTTATGTCGCGCAAACCGCTCTCGGACGAAGACACGTGTGGCACCATCGCGCAGCAGGGGCCGGATTGTCCCATGAACACGTGTGCTGCCACCGGCTCTCCAAATGTGGAACCGCTCCCAAGCATCACGCAATCCGTCCGGGCTGGCACTTGCGCGCAACACCGCACGGGGCGGCCAGCACTGAGCGCTGGTCTACCACCACTGTGCACACGCACAACTGCGCCGAACACTCGCCCGGTCACTGCCCCGGACCGGCCCTCGACAAGCCGCGCGATCGGGCGTGGTCATTCTCGTTAAACGTTGTCAGACACTGTATGGATTCCGCCCTCTCCACTGTAGCAAAGGCTGTTACGAGCGTCAACGCCAAGGGATTCGCAGCGGGATGCCCCGTGCTTTGCGCGAAGCTCGGCAGGGCGGGTCACGATGGCAACAGAACGCGGAGAGGTACGGGGAGCGCACGATCCGTCACCGTTGCGACGAACCACACAGTGCCAGCGCGACAGCCGACCAGATCGGAGACTGCCTAGGGGCGGGACCGGATGACCCGCCAGCAGTCCGCCACACCTCTGATGTCATGCTGAGCGGAGCCGGCCGGAGCGCGAGCGCTGGCCGGCGGCTCTGTCCGAGTCGAAGGATCTCGGGCGGTGTGGCCGCTCCAGCGCGAGATCCTTCGCTTCGCTCCGGATGACAACGAGTCGAGCGCCATTTCTGGAAGCTGGGAGCCGTTGCAGCAGCCGTGCGCGTCGGCCGGTCAGCAGTCGAACACGCCCCAACAGAGGTGGTTCCGCAGCCGCTGGTCATCGAGGACGAATTCGCGGATCGGCTCCGGGAGCTGGTCGCGCTGCCACTGGCACTCAAGTCGCCCGGCGTGCAACGCCTCTCCTTCCGGGGCGGCGGCGCGCACGGCCTTGATCGCATAGGCGGCTGCGCCGAGTGCGTGTGCGGCGACATGGGCGACCGCCGCCGCCTGTCCGGCCGCAAACGCGGCAAACCGCGGTGCCCCGGTCAAATGCCGCGCCGCGGCATTCGCATGACCGGCAGCCGCACGCGACTGGGACATCCGAACCTCGCCGCGCGCCCAGGCGCGAACCTGCTCGATCGCATAGCGCGGCCGCGGGTCATCCGGCTGCACCGCTTCGAAGAGAGGAAGGACATGCTCCGCGCACAGCGCCGCCCACAAGGCGAGGAGGTGGTGATCCTCATCGGTGAGGGTCCCGCCACGCCGGATCGTCACCAGCCGCGGGTCGCGGACTTTCGGCAGGATCATATCGGCCCCCTTTCCGGACGGCCGACAAGTATGCCCACCACCTTCGCCCGGCGTCCACGTCCGCCCGGCGTCAAAATGGTAACGGACCATCAAAGACGCGACCGGGCCGACACGACGGGGTCGCCGCAGCGCTGGCGGCCCGGCTTTGAGGCGATGCTAGCGGCGGACCTCGACTGTCCGCGCCTCGGCGCTCGCGTCCAGGCTCACAGTCACGGTGCCGTCGTCGAAGGTCGCCTCATCCGGCTGCCCGTCGACCAGCACCTGCGACGGCGCCTTTTCCAGCCCACGGAGTTCGACCACGACACGGGTGCGCTCCGGCACGAAGCTGCCCTCGCGCGCGCCGATCTCGACGATGATCCCGGCGTCGTCTGAGCGACAGGTGACGCGCGTCCGGGCGTACTCGCCCTGCAGGTAGGCATAGCCGTCCCCGGCGTCCTCGTAGAGCTCCAGCGCGCCCCGTCCTCCGGCCGGATAGATCAGCAGCGTCAGCGGATCGGCCGGCCGCTCGCCGACGTAGTTCATCGCGGGCCACAGCGGCACCGGCGCGTCGCCGCGCACGAAGACGGCCGGCTCGCCGAGCGGCGCGTGGATCAGCACGTCGGCCGGTCCCTCGTAGCGCTCGCCACGCCACAGGTGGAACCAGGTGCCGGCCGGCAGGTAGACGTGGCGGTACGACTGGCCATGGCGGGTGATGGGGGCCACCAGCAGCCGGTCGCCCACCAGGAACTCATCATCGGCGCTGTAGGTCGCATCGTCCTCTGGATACTCGAACAGGAGTGGTCGCAGGATCGGCGCGCCAGTGCGGTGGCACTCTTCGAACAGCGTGTAGAGATACGGGAGCAGCCGCTGTCGAAGCTTGAGCATGTTCCGGATAATCGACTCGTACGGCTCGCCGAACGCCCACGGCTCCTGGCGCGTGGTCCCCTTCTCGCTGTGGTTCCGGCAGTAGGGCTGGAAGATACCGAACTCCACCCAGCGTGCCAGCAACTCGCCCGTGGCATCGCCGGAGAAGCCGCCGATGTCGACTCCGGCCCAGGCCATCCCGGACAGCCCCATGTTCTGGAGCTGCGGCATCGACATCCAAAGGTGTTCCCACCAGGCCGAGTTGTCGCCGGTCCACTGCAGGGCAAAGCGCTGTAGCCCGGCATACCCGGCGCGGGAGATGACGAACGGGCGGCGGTCCGGTCGCAGCCGCTCCAGCCCCTCGCGCGTCGCCTGAGCCATGTAGTTGCCGTAGAGGTTGTGTACCTGCGCATGGAGCCGGGCGTGTCCACCGCCCGGGTGAACCGTGTCGTCCGGCAGGGTTCCGCGCGACGGGATGAAGACCGTCGGCTCGTTCATGTCGCACCAGATGCCGGCCACGCCCCGGTCCAGAAGCGCCGCGTGCTGGTCGCCCCACCAGGCACGGACATTGGGATCGCTGAAGTCGGGGAAGGCACACACGCCCGGCCAGACCACGTTTCGGTACTCCTCACCCGTCGGGGTCCGGCAGAAGTAGCCCGCATCGCGACCTGAGGTGTAGACCGAGTACGACTCGTCGACGCGCACGCCCGGGTCGACGATCGTCACCACCCGGAAGCCTTGCTCGCCGAGCCGTGCGATCAAACCGTCGGGGTCGGGGAACCGCTCTGGGCTCCAGGTGAAGACGCGGAACCCGTCCATGTAGTCGATGTCGAGGTAGATCGCGTCGCACGGGATGTCGCGCTCGCGGAAGGCGCGAGCGACCGCCTCCACGTCTTCCGCCGTCTCGTAGTTCCAGGAACTCTGGTGGTAGCCGAGGGCCCAGAGCGGCGGCATCGGGGTGCGACCGGTCAGGTCGGTGTAGCGGTCGAGCACATCCCGCAGCGATGGCCCGCTGAAAACGTAATAGACCAGGTCGCCCCCGATCGCGCTGAAGCACAGTCGTGACGAATCACGCCGGGCGAGGTCGAACTCACTCCGGCAGGGATTGTCGAAGAAGAGCCCCCAGGCTCTGCCCTCGCGGAGTGCAAGGAGGAACGGGATCGACGTGTAGAGGGCGTTCATGGCCGCGTTGTGGCCTACGGGCGGGTCGACGTTCCAAAAGACCTGATGGGACGACGTCTTCTCCAACCCGCCGGTGCGCTCGCCGCAGCCGAAGTAGCGCTCCCCCGGCACCCGTCGCTTGTACATGTACACCGGCCGGCCCAGTGCGGCCGGGACGCCACCCAACGGCGGCGGTCCGGCGGCGCCCATGCCCAGGTCGGGGTCATCCTCCAGGAACGGCCGCCCTACAGCGTCGCGGAAGCCGATCCGGAGCGGCTCGAGGTCAATCACGACAGCGGCGGCACCGGTTTCCAGACGCAGCGAGCCCGACTCATCCGCGACGGTCACCTCTCCCGCCGACCAGTCGTGCCGCGCGATGGCGGCGTCCGGGTAGACCACCGGTCGGCTATCGGGGAACATCCCGACCCGAAACAGGTCCGGCGCCAGCACCGTGACCTCCACCGTCGCCGTGCCCGCCCGCAGGCGCACGCTTGCGGGTCCCTGCTCGACTACGTGGGCGGAGCCGACCGCCTCGTACCCATCCGGGATCTGGACCGCTGCCACATCTTGCGTCACGGCCGTATCCTCCTGGTCCGAAAACATTCTCAATGCATCTAGATCGCAGCCCTATCCCGCGCCAGAACCGCATGAGGCGTTCCTCGACCCGGACAGATGTGGCCGTTCCTGCCCTCATCCAACAGGGCATCGTTCGCGTTCGCCTCTTGCCGATCGGCGCGGGAGCGTGGAGCGGTGGCACAGCCCACCGCGTGGTACCATCGAGTCGCCGTGATGGATGATCGGAAACCGGCTTCCTGAGCGAAACGGAGGGCAGCCATGCACGGCGCGCAGGTGCAGATCACTGTCGGCACGCTCCTGCTCGACCTGGTAGCCTCGGTGTTTCTCGGCCTGGGACTGATCGCCGCGGCGTCGCCGCTGGCGCTCTACTGGTGGATCCACGGAGACTACGACCGCTACATCTGGATCATCTCCGGGCCGTTCCCCTTCTCCCACTTCGGCGGAGGTCCGTTCCAGGCGGCGATGGGGATCGGCCTGCTCGCGCTGGCGGCGCTGCTACTGGGAATCGGTGTGGCACTCAAGTGGCTCGTCGTTCGACGTCAGGACGCGGAGATCGTGCTCTAGCCATGGACCATGTCACGGTCCGCTTCTACGCTGAACTGAACGACTTCCTGCCCCGCGAGCGGCGTCAGGTACCCATCACCTACCCGCTGGCGCGGCGCACCTCGATCAAGGATCTGATCGAGTCGCTTGGAGTACCGCACACGGAGGTGGATCTGCTCCTCGCCAATGGGGAGTCGGTCGGCTTCGACTACCTGGTGCAGCCCGGTGACCGCATCAGCGTCTACCCGGTCTTCGAGTCGCTCGACATCAGTCCACTCGTGCGCGTCCGGCCTAGCCCGCTGCGCGAACCGCGCTTCGTTCTCGACACGCACCTGGGCAAACTTGCGGGCTACCTTCGGCTCCTGGGCTTCGACACCCTGTACCGCAACAACTACGACGACGCTACGCTGGCGCGGATCTCGGCGGACGAGCGGCGTATCCTCCTGACCCAGGACCGCGGCTTGCTGAAGCGCAGTGCAGTGACGCACGGCTACTACGTCCGCGCGGCCTCGCCGGTCGAGCAGGTGCGCGAGGTTGTGCGGCGCTTCGATCTGGCCGGATTGATTCAACCCTTCAGCCGGTGCCTCCGCTGCAACGGCCGGCTACGCCCGGTGCCGAAGGCCGCCGTGCTGGAGCGTCTGCCGCCCCGTACCCGGCAGGAGTACGAAGAGTTCTGGCTCTGTGAGCGATGCGACCGCGTGTACTGGCAAGGATCCCACTACGATCGCCTGCGCGCGTTGATCGCTGAGCTGGTGGAGCAGGCGCCCGGGGCTCTGACGGATCTGCGTCAGCGGTCTGTGCCCGGGGGTGAACCCCCGGGCTGACAACGGAAGCCCGCTACAGCGGGCTGGGGAAGTAAGACTCAGGCACGGGTGTTAGGTGGCCGCTATCGGGTCAGGGCCCGAGGCTAGAGCCGCCGGGCTGATTCAACAAGAAGCCCACTGCAGGGGCTGGGGACGCCGAGTCCATCGCGATGCAGGTTGGGCATCACAGCCCCTGCAGCGGGCTTCGCCGTGTCAGCCCGGCTGCGTGCCGTCTACCCCGCGCTGCCGCCGGCCTTGATGCCGCCGCGGGTGAGCTCGGCCGGGTCGAGCAGCCGGTCGATCTCCTCAGGCGACAGATCGGTCATCTCGGCGGCCACGTCCTTGATCCGGCGATTCTCGGCGTAGGCGCGCTTGGCGATCTGCGCGGCCCGGTCGTAGCCGATGATCGGGTTCAGCGCCGTCACCAGGATCGGGTTCTTCTCGACCACCTCGTCGATCGCCTCCCGGTTGACGGTGAAGCCCGCCACGGCGCGGTCGGCCAGCACCCGCGACGCGCTGGCCAAGATCTGGATCGACTGAATCAGGTTATAGGCGATCACAGGCAGCATCACGTTCAGCTCGAAGTTGCCCGCCTGGTCAGCCACGGTGATGGTGACGTCGTTACCAATGACCTGGGCGCAGACCATCATGACCGCCTCGGGGATCACCGGGTTGACCTTCCCCGGCATGATCGAGGAGCCTGGCTGCAACGCCGGGAGCGCGATCTCGGCCAAGCCGCCCTGCGGCCCGCTGTTCATCCAGCGCAGGTCATTGGCGATTTTCATCAGCGCCGCGGCGTAGGTCTTGAGCTGACCGCTCACCTCGGAGGCGGTGTTCTGCGTCGCCTGCGCGGCGAAGTGGTTGTCTGCCTCGCGGAAGGGCAGACCGGTGATGTCGGCGAGTGCCGCCGCGACGCGACTGCCGAACTCCGGGTGCGCGTTGATGCCGGTCCCGACCGCCGTGCCGCCGAGGGCGAGCTGCGCGAGGCGGGGCAGCGTGGCCTCGATGCGCTCACGCGCCTGCGCCACCTGCGCCGCCCAGCCGCTGATCTCCTGGCTCAAGCGCACCGGCATGGCATCCATCAGGTGGGTGCGCCCCATCTTCACCACGTCGTCAGTCTCGGCGGCGCGGCGTTCGAGCGTCTCCTGCAGGTGCGCCATCGCCGGCAGGAGCTGCTCGGCGATCTCGAGGTAGGCGGACACATGGATGGCCGACGGGATGACGTCGTTGCTGCTCTGCCCCATGTTGACGTCGTCGTTTGGGTGCACCGGCCGACCGCCTCCGGCGATCTGCGCCGCCCGCGTCGCGATCACCTCGTTCGCGTTCATGTTGGTCGAGGTGCCCGAGCCGGTCTGGAAGATGTCGAGCGGGAACTCGTCGTCCCATCGCCCCTCGGCCACTTCCTGCGCGGCCTCCTGGATCAGCCGCGACTTTTCCTCGCTGAGCAGCCCAAGTTCGGCGTTGGTACGAGCGGCCGCGAGCTTGATCAGGCCGAGGGCACGGATGAACGCGCGGGGGAAACGCAGCCCGCTGATCGGGAAGTTCTCGACGGCACGGGCGGTGGAGGCGCCATAGAGCGCGTCGGCGGGTACCCGCATCTCGCCCATGCTGTCGCGCTCAATCCGGTAGCCCTTCTCTTCGGACACAGTCATCCTTGTCTCCTCCGTGGTCCTCTCGCGGTCTCGACTTAGCTATCGCCGGGCGGCCGAGCGGGCCGCCCCAACGCAGGATACACCAGCCACCGTCGCCCCGCTGCCATCAGTGCGGAGTAAGACAATCGTCCTGTTTCCGGTCGGGATCGCAGTGCCGTCACGTACGACCTTCCGCTCATGGTAGGCGACCGACAGATTGCGTACGATCGCAGCGTGGAAGGCCCGGCACGGCCGTGGCTCCTACCCGATCGGTACTGAGCGCGGGCAGGTGGACCGACCGGAGAAGACCCTGGTGAATAGCGCCGTGCACCCTTCGCACCAGCCATACGACGAGGATGAAGGACTCTCTCGTCGCGTGGTCGGGCGCATAGGAGGTGCGTTCTTCACCCTGAGCGGCGTGGTCACGCTGGCCACGCTGCTGCTGCCCTCTAGGCCGCTCCACGTCCTCGGAGTCGCACTCGTCGCCACCGCGGCCATCGGCATCGGCATCGCCGTCTGGCTCCTTCCCTGGGGGTCCTGGAGCCGACGGGCGCCGCTCACGCTGGTTCCCGTCGCCTTCACGCTGATCGCCATCCACAACTACTTCGCCCGTGACGAGCCCGCTCGGTTCGGGCTCTTCTTCATTGTGACCTTCACCTGGATTGGGCTCGCGTGCCCGCGGTGGACATCGCTTCCGTTCGTCCCTCTGATGATCGTTGCCTACGTCACCCCCCTCGTCGTCACCGGCACCTCCATCGCCACCGCGTTGAGCGCTGCCGTGTGCACGGCGCCGGTCTGCGTGCTGGTCGCCGAGGCGATCGCCTGGGTGGGAGCACGCCTCCGGGTCGCCCAGCGTTCACTCCGGGAGAGCGAAGTCCGGTTTCGGTCGCTGGTACAGCACGCATCAGACGTCGTCGCCGTCCTTGGTCCGGATGGAACCGCGCGCTACGTGAGCCCTGCAATCCAACACGTGCTGGGCTACCGTCCGGAGGACCTGATCGGGACGTCCGTTTTCGATCGAATCCATCCGGACGACCTCCCACACGCCCGAGCGCAACTAACGGAGATCGTCCTCGGTCGTGGCGCGATGCCGCCGACCCAGTTCCGCTATCGTCGCGCCGACGGATCGTGGGTCTATGTGGAGGCGACCGCCACCAACCTGCTCGATAACCCGGCCGTCGGCGGCATCGTCATCAACGCGCGCGACATCAGCGAGCGGAAGCGGTTCGAGAAAGAATTGGTCCACCAGGCGTACCACGACCCGCTGACCGGCTTGCCGAACCGCGTCTTCCTCCAGCGGCGCCTCGCCGACTCCCTGGCCCAGGCCGCTCGGGAGCGTACCAGGGTCGCGCTCCTCTTCATCGATCTCGACAACTTCAAGCTCATCAACGACAGCCTCGGCCACGATGCTGGAGATCGGGTCCTGAGCGAACTCGGGAAGCGTCTTCTCGGCTGTATCCGGTGCGGCGACATGGCGGCCCGCTTCGGCGGCGATGAGTTCATGGTGCTGATCAACGGCACCCCAGGGACGGACGCGGCGCTTGCTGCGGCCGACCGGCTGGCGGCTACCCTCGCCGAGCCATTCGTCGTAGACGGCCACGAGCTGGTCATTACCACATCGATTGGTGTTGCGCTGGGTGGCGACCCGGACGATCGGCCCGAGGACTTGATCCGCAATGCCGACGCGGCGATGCACCGGGCCAAGCTGCTGGGGAAGGCGCGGCGCGTCGTCTTCGACCCCGCCATGTACGCCCAGGCGGTGGAGCGACTCGCCCTGGAGCGCGACCTCCGCCACGGGCTTGAGCGGGGGGAGTTCCAGATCTACTACCAGCCAGTGCTCGACGTCCGCACCCGCCGACCGGTGGAAGTCGAGGCGCTGGTGCGCTGGCACCACCCTGAACGCGGCCTGATCTCGCCCGGCGAGTTCATCCCGATCGCCGAGGAGACCGGGCTCATCGTGCCGTTGGGACACTGGGTACTGGCCGAGGCGTGCCGCCAACTCGCCGCATGGCGCACGGCGTTCCCCGACTGCGCCCCGAGCGCAGTAAGCGTCAACCTCTCCGCGCGGCAGTTCCGCCACCCGTCGCTGACCGCGGACATTGCTCAGATCCTTGCCGAAACGGGCCTGCCGCCGGCGTCGCTCAAGCTGGAGATCACCGAGAGCGTGATGATGGACGACACCGCTTCAACCCTCGAGGCCCTCCGCGACCTGAAGCAACTGGGCGTCCAGTTGGCCGTCGACGACTTCGGCACCGGGTACTCCTCGCTCTCCTACCTCAAGCGCTTTCCGACCGACGCGATGAAGATTGACCGATCCTTCGCGCGCGGCCTGGACCAGAGCCGCGAGGATCAGGCCCTGGTTGAGGCGATGATCGCCGCCGCCAATGCCCTGCGGCTCCAGGTCACGGTCGAGGGAGTTGAGACCGAGGAGCAGCTCGAGTTCCTCGAACGGGTCGGCTGCGACCTGGTGCAAGGATTCCTGTTCGCACCACCAATGCCGCCCGATGAGGTAGCCCGTTTCTTGCACACCGGACTCCAAACGAGCGGCTTCCACCCCCCGGCATTACTGTGATTCGCAGCTTCCACTGCTTCCATTGTCGACCCGAACGCGGTATCATGCGGGTTACCGACGAGGAGCGTGAAGCTGACCCGATCCCGTGCAGGGAGCGTTAGCATGACCACGACCTCGCCGCGAGGGGTTTGGTAAGGGGAGGACGGTGGTGCCGGCGCGCGGTCGGGCTGAGTGGCTGACAATTGCCGTCATCAGCGCGTCGCTCGTCCTGGCGACCGGCGTGGAGTTTGTCCTACCTCGCGGCTATCTGGCGCCATCGCTCTATGCCATCCCGATGTTGATTGCAACGCGGCGTGGTTCCCCGCGCCTGGTGACGATTGTCGCGGCCGTCGCCGCGGCATTCTACCTCGGTTGTGCCTTTTCGCAGGAAGCCCCTGTCGCAGCGGTGATCGCGGGCATGCTGGGGATCCTGGCCATGGCCGGCCTGGCGATCGAGCTTGCCCGTCATCGCCTGGGCACCCTCCGGCGCGCCACGACGGCCGAAGAGGCCGACGCCGAATCGCGGCGCATCCTGGAGAGCATCGGCGACGGCTTCGTCGCTCTCGATGCCCAGGGCCGCTTCACATATGTCAACCGGCGAGCGGAAGATCTCCTCAAGGTGCCACGCGAGGAGCTGTTGGGGAACACCCTGCAGGCCGTGTGGCCCAACACAGAAGACGCATTCTTCGTGGAGGCGATCTCGCAGGCGCTTAGCGAGCAGATTCCGCGGCAGTTCGAAGCGTACCACGCCCACGGCGACGCCTGGTTGGAGGTCCGCGTTACTCCGACGGACGGCGGCGTCACCGTCTACTTCCGCGATGTGACCGAGCGCCACCGGGCTGAGCAGGCCCAAGAAGAAGCGGCCGCGGCGCGGGCCGCTGGGGCACGCCGGGTTGCGTTCCTGGCGGAGATGAGCCGCGAGCTGGCGGCGGTCGAGCCCAACTATGCGGCCATACTCCAGCGCGTCGCTGATCTGGCGGTCCCGGAACTGGCGGACTGGTGCCTGGTCTACCTCGCCGATCCGGTCGCGGGCTTCCGGCGCGTCGCGGTGACCCATGCCGACCCGGCTGACGCGGACCTAGCCGCGACGCTGCTGGCCACCCCGATCCCCGCCAGAACCCAGGCGCTGCTGAACCAGCTCGTGGAGGGGCAGGGACCGATGGTGGGGTCGGCCGTAGATTGGGCGACCGCCCGGCGGGACCTGCCACTGGAGGAAGACGTGCTCGGCCGCGCCTTCCAGGTCTCCTCGTTCGTGGCCGTTCCGCTTGTCCCGCGCAACCGGATGCTCGGCGCGATCGTCTGGCTTCGCCGCGCCGGGTCTAAGCCATACGAGCCCATCGACAGCGCCTTCCTGGAGGAGGTCGCCCGCCGCAGCGCGCTGAGCGTGGACAACGCCCGGCTGTACCAGGAGGCACGAGAGGCGATCAAGGCACGAGATGAGTTCCTGTCGGTCGCGGCCCACGAGCTGCGCACCCCACTGACGAGTATCAAGGGGTACATCCAACTGCTGGATCGACGCCTGGCCATTGAGCAGCCGGACATCGCGGCACTGCGGGCCTCGATGGAGAAGCTGCGCCCCCAACTGGCGCGCTTCGAGCGCATCGTCCGCGACCTCCTCGACATCTCGCGCATCGACCGCGGGCACCTCGCCCTCCAGCGCGAGCCGTGCGATCTCGCGGCAATCGCCCGCGAGGTTTTCGACGCGGTCGAGCACAGCGTCGACCACGATCCGGCGCAACCGATGCGGTTGTCCGTCCCGGACACCCTCCCGGGCATCTGGGACGGAGCACGCATTACACAGGTCCTCGCCAACCTGCTGTCGAACGCCCTCAAGTTCTCGACCGGTCGTGGAGAGGTGGTGATGGAGGTCCGCCGCGAGGGCACGCACGCCGTGATCTGCGTGCGGGACCAGGGAGTCGGGATGACCGAGGAGGAGCAGTCGCGGGTCTTCGAACCCTTCTTCCGCGCCGACAGCATCGTCGGGCACATCCCCGGCACCGGTCTGGGGCTCCACATCACCAAGCGCATCGTCGAACTTCATGGCGGGAGCATCACCGTCGAGAGCACGCCTCGCATCGGCAGCACGTTCACGGTGCGCCTTCCCCTGACACCCCCCGACCCTGTGTCCATTGCGCGCCCAAGCGGCGCGACGGATGTCTCACGCGAAACCGGGTGAACGGCACAGCCACCCGGCAGCGCGCGCGATCGGATACACTACCGCCGGCCCCGCTGGGGGACCACGTCAATGCGGAAGGAAAGGAAGCTCGATGGTAGACGAGCAATGGCTGCGTGCCGCCTCCGACACGGAGGAGGCCGTAACGCTGACCTCCCAGCTCGTCGCGATCCGCAGCTACCCAGGCGAGGAGGGCGCGGTCCAGCGCGCGGTTGCCGAGTGGCTGCGGGAGAACGGGCTGGAGCCCGAGCTGATGCCGACCGAGGGCGATCGGCCAAACGTGGTGGCTCGGGTCGAGAACGGCGAGGGGCCGACGCTGCTGCTCAACGGGCACGTCGATACGGTCCTCGCCGCAGCGGGATGGTCGAGCGACCCGTGGCAGGCGCGACGCGAGGGGGACCGGCTCTACGGGCTCGGCGCGGGCGACATGAAGGCCGGCGTCGCCGCCGCGATGCTCATCACTCGTGCCCTCGCCCAGCGGCGTGATCTCTGGCGGGGGACGGTGATCTTCACCTCGGTCGTCGACGAGGAGGCCTACTCCATCGGCGCCCGCGCGTTGATCGACGCCGGGATCCGCGCCGATGCCTGCATCGTCACCGAGCCGTCATGGGATCATCCGACGCTTGGGGGAGTCGGCAAGGTGCTCGTGCGCGGCGACGTGATCGGCCGCGCCTCACACGGCTCACTGCCGGAGGAGGGCATCAACGCCGCGGTCGAGGCGGCCCGGCTCATCGCGCGCCTGGACGAGATGCCGCTCGGGCAACATCCCAAGATGAAGTCCTCGCAGTCGGTTCTGAGCCTGCATAGCGGCTCGGAGCAGTACGTCATCACCGTGCCGGAGCGAGCACGCTTCACCATCAACCGCCACATCGTGCCGGGCGAGACGAACGAGAGCGTGCTGGCGGAGATGCGTGCGCTGGCGGACTCGCTCAACTCCCCAGCGACCTTCGAGTTCGCCATCGACCCGCCCTACTACCCGCCCTGGGAGCAGCCAGTTGACCACCCGCTGGTGGAGCGCTTCAGCCGCGCCTACGCCGCAGAACTCGGCAAGGAGCCGGAATTCGGCTACTTCCCGGGCGTGTCTGACGCGAACTACTTCTCCGCGGACGCGGGAATTCCGACGATCCAGTTCGGCCCGCGCGCCGTGGGGCTGCACCAGCGCGACGAGTGGGTCGACATCCCCACCATCGGCGGCACGATCCGGGTCATCCTGCGTCTGGCGCTCGACCTGCTCCAGTAACCGCGCAGCCGGTTTGTTATCGCAGTGACTGTCGCTCTTGTGCCGCTCCGGTCTTATCGTTCGGAGCGGCACAGAGCCCCGCCGGGGTCAGTCGCGGGCGCTCCCCGCGAACGCAACCACCAGGAGAGCCAGGGCCACGACCACGCTGAGCGCCGCGCGCAGTCCGGCCACATCGGCCAGCAGCCCAATCAGCGGCGGGCCGGCGAGGAAGCCGAAGTAGCCGAGAGCCGTGATCGTGGCGATCACCGTGCCGGTCGGTGCATCGCGCATTCGCCCCGCGGCCCCGATCACCGTCGGGAAGAGGGTCGACAGCCCGGCACCGACCAGCCCGAAGCCGAGGATCGACAGCGCCGCGCCGTCCGGCACCAGCGCCAGCGCCATCCCGGCGCCCGCGACCGCGCCGCCAAGGCGCAGGAGGGCCACCGCACCGAGCCGGGCGTTGAGGACGTCACCCACCAGCCTGCCTCCAGCCATCGCCAGCGAGAAGGCTGCAAACCCTGCCCCGGCGAGCGCCGCCCCCGCACCCACGTCCTGCCGCAGGAACACGGCGCTCCAATCTGCCACCGCACCCTCGCCCATGAGCACGCAGAAGGCGATCGTGCCCAGGGCAAGCATCCGCCAGGATGGCCGCAGCCGTCGCCGCGACTCCCGCTCCCGTGACTCGACAGTAGCCGGGAGAAGGCGCCCCGCGGCCACTGCCACCATGGCCCCGAGCACCAACCCCGCGCTCGCCAGGTGGAAGAACGGTCCCACGCCGAACGCCGCGACCGCGCCGCCGACGGCCGACCCCGCCAGCCCGCCCCCACTGAAGACGGCGTGAAACGAGGACATGATCGGCCGCTCGTAGCGTGCCTCGACGGCCACCGCCTGCGTGTTCATCGCCACGTCCAGCGACCCGCTCGCGATCCCGAAGAGGACGAGCGCGGCGAGCAGGGTGGCGCCACTCCAGGCCAGTGACGGCAGCACCAGCGTGGCGCAGTAGCCGAGCGCCGCCACGACCGTGACGGACCTGCTGCCCCAACGGACGCTCGCCCACCCTGAAGCGGGGACTCCGACCAGCAAGCCCAGCGGCAGTCCGAACAGAGCCACCCCGAGCGCGCCCGGGCTGAGGCCGAGCGACTGCTGCACGTCCGGGATGCGCACGACCCAGTTGCCCTGGCCCGCACCGGCGACGAAGAACATGGTTGCCACGGCGAGGCGGGCCGCTCGCGGCGGGTGCAGTTTGGACGCGACCGGCTGGCTCACGCGTGCCTCCCGCTACGTACGCGGGCATCCTCCCGCGCGCACCGCACCAGGCGGGCATCGATCCTGCTCAGCGGCTTCAGCGACCCGTTTCCCAGAAGTGGGCCGAGCCGCGGGTCGCGCGCGACGAGGAGGAATTCGTGACGGCAACCGTACGAAAAATCCGCCCGGGAAAGCCGTTCCCGCTGGGCGCCACCTGGGACGGCGAAGGCGTCAATTTCGCGCTCTACTCCGAGCACGCTACCGGGGTCCAGCTCTGCCTGTTCGACGAGTCGGGCGAAACCGAGATCGAACGCATCCCCCTGCGTGAGGTCACCGCCCACATCTGGCATGCCTACATCCTCGGGCTCGGCCCAGGCCAGCGCTACGGCTTCCGGGTGTCCGGGCCGTTTGCGCCGGAAGAGGGGCATCGATTCAACCCTAACAAGCTGCTGCTCGACCCGTATGCCCGCGCCATCAGCGGCAACGTCAACTGGGACGCCCCGGTCTTCGGCTACCCGCTCGGCCATGCGGATGAGGATCTGGCGTTCGACGAGCAGGATGACGCCTGGGGCATGCCCAAATCGGTCGTGGTGCATCCCTACTTCGACTGGGGCGACGACCACCCGCCGCGCATTCCCTGGCACCAGTCGATCATCTACGAGGTCCACGTCAAGGGCTTCACCGCCCGCAACCCCGACGTGCCGCCCGAAGAGCGCGGCACCTACGCCGGCCTGGCTTCGCCCGCGAGCATCCAGTACCTGAAGGAGCTCGGCGTCACGGCGGTGGAACTGCTGCCGGTGCACGCCTTCCTCGACGACATGCACCTGGTCGAGCGCGGCCTGCGCAACTACTGGGGCTACAACACGATCGGTTACTTCGCGCCGGAGGCGCGCTACTCCAGCAGCGGCGATAGCGGCGGGCAGGTGGCGGAGTTCAAGCGCATGGTGCGTGAGCTCCACCGGGCGGATATCGAGGTCATCCTGGACGTGGTCTACAACCACAGCGCCGAGGGGAATCACCTGGGGCCGACCCTGAACTTCCGCGGCATCGACAACCGCAGCTACTACAAGCTCGTGCCGGACAACCCGCGCTACTACCAGGACTACACCGGGACCGGCAACAGCCTGAACGTCGGTCATCCGCAGGTCCTGCGCCTCATCATGGACAGCCTGCGCTACTGGATTCTGGAGATGCACGTCGACGGCTTCCGCTTCGACCTCGCGGCCACCCTGGCGCGCGAACTGCACGATGTGGACCGCCTCTCCGCCTTCTTCGACATCATCCACCAGGATCCGGTGATCTCCCAGGTGAAGCTCATCGCCGAGCCGTGGGACGTCGGCGAAGGCGGATACCAGGTCGGCAACTTCCCCATCCTCTGGGCCGAGTGGAACGGGAAGTACCGCGACGCGGTGCGCCGGTATTGGCGCGGCGACGAGGCACAGGTCGCCGAACTCGGCTACCGGCTGACCGGCAGCAGCGACCTGTACGCCAGCGACGGCCGCCGCCCGTACGCCAGCATCAACTTCGTGACGGCGCACGACGGCTTCACCCTGCGCGACCTCGTGAGCTACAACCAGAAGCACAACGAGGCCAACGGGGAAGACAACCGGGACGGCACCGACGACAACCTCTCCTGGAACTGCGGCGTCGAGGGCCCAACCGACGACCCGGAGATCAACGCGCTGCGTGCCCAGCAGCAGCGGAACTTCCTCGCCACGTTGCTCTTCTCCCAGGGCGTGCCGATGATCTGCGGGGGCGACGAGATCGGCCGCACCCAGCACGGCAACAACAACGCCTACTGCCAGGACAACGAGATCAGTTGGTACGACTGGGAACTCGACGACGAGCGGCGCACGCTCCTCGAGTTCACCCGGCGCCTGATCGCGACCCGGCTCCAGCATCCCGCGCTGCACCGCCGCAAGTTCTTCCAGGGGCGGCGCATCCGCGGGTCGGACGTCCGTGACATCACCTGGCTCCGGCCCGACGGGGGTGAGATGACCGAGGCCGAGTGGGAGGCGAACTGGGTGCGAACGCTCGGGGTACGCCTCGATGGCCGCGCACTGGACGAGGTGGACGAGCGCGGTGACCCGATCGTCGACGACACCCTCCTCCTGCTGCTCAACGCGCACGCGGACACCGTCCCGATGACGCTGCCACCGCCCCTCCCGGGCGCCGCCTGGGAGGTGGTAGTCGACACGGCCCAGCCAGATCTGGAGCCCGGCGAACGCCGGCTAGACGCCAGCGAGCCGTACCAGCTCAGCGGTCGCTCGCTCGCGCTGCTGCGCGAGGTCACGCCTGATGACAGCGAGTGATCGCCGCAGTGACCGCGGTGGAACGGATCTCGCTGTCGGCCTCGGTGAGAGGACCCCGGCATCTGGCCGGTGGTGAACAACTGTGGGGAACAGGGAGAGGATCCTATGATCAAAAAGGAGTACACGAAGACTGGCCGCTCTTGCCGCGTGACGTTCGAGCTGCCACCAGGCAGCGCCGAGCGGTCGGTCTCCGTGGTGGGGGACTTCAACGATTGGAACGAGGAGGCCACTCCCTTGAAGCGGCGGCGCGACGGCAGCTTCAGCACGACCATCTCGGCCAAGCCCGGGCGCCGCTACCACTTCCGCTACCTCATCGACGGCCACCGCTGGGAGAACGACCCGGCGGCGGACGGGTACGCCCCCAACCCCTTCGGCACCGAGGACTCGGTCATCGAGGTCTAGCTCGGCCGGGTCCGCACCAGGCCGAGTGGTTGTATGCTAGCCACACAGCCGAGCCGGTGGGCACACCGGTTGAAACCCGGTGCCCAAACGGGAGGGAGTGGCACGATGGCGTACGAGACCGCCTTCACCATGGACACATCGAGCATCAAGTACGGCCCCGGCGTCACCCGCGAGGTGGGGCACGACATGGCCGCACTCGGCGCGCGGCGCGTCATGGTGGTGACTGACCCGCGCGTGGCGCAGACCGAAGCGGTGGCGGTGACGATGGAGTCGCTGCGAAACGCCGGGATCGACGCCGTGCTCTACGATCAGGTACGCGTGGAGCCGACCGACGTCTCCTTCAAGGAGGCGATCCGCTTCGCCGAGGAGGGCCGGTTCGACGGCTACGTGGCCGTCGGCGGCGGGTCGTCCATGGACACCGCCAAAGCGGCCAACCTGTACGCCACCTACCCGGCCGACTTCCTCGCCTACGTCAACCAGCCGATCGGCGAGGGGCGACCGGTGCCCGGCCCGCTCAAGCCGTTGATCGCCATTCCGACCACCGCCGGGACCGGCAGTGAGACGACCGGCGTGGCCATCTTCGATCTGACCGAGATGCACGCCAAGACCGGCATCGCCCACCGCGCGCTGCGGCCGGTGATGGGCATCATCGACCCGAACAACACGCGCTCCCTCCCGCCGATGGTGGCCGCCTGCTCCGGGTTCGACGTGCTGAGCCACGCCATCGAGTCGTACACGGCCCTGCCCTACAACCGGCGGGAAGCGCCGCCGTCGCTGGCGCTCCGCCCGGCCTATCAGGGTGCCAACCCGATCAGCGACATCTGGGCGCGCGAGGCGATCGAGCGCGTCTCGCGCTACATCGTGCGCGCGGTCGAGGACCCGGACGATGAGGAAGCGCGCGGGCAGATGCTCCTGGCTGCTGCCTTCGCGGGGATCGGCTTCGGCAACGCCGGGGTCCACCTGCCCCACGGCATGTCGTACCCGGTCTCCGGTATGGTGCGCGACTACATCCCCGAAGGCTATCCCAAGGACCACCCGATCATTCCGCACGGGATGTCGGTCATCTTGCACACCCCGGCGGTGGTGCGGTTCACCGCGCCGGCCAACCCGGAGCGGCACCTGGAAGCGGCGCGGCTGATGGGCGTCGACACCCGCGGCGCCGGTCCGGAGGACGCCGGCGATCTCCTGGCCGGGGCCATCATCAAGTTGATGCGGCGGCTCGGGATGCCCAACGGCCTGCACGCCGTGGGGTTCGAGCGCGACGACATCGACGCGCTGGTGGCAGGCACCCTGCCCCAGCACCGCGTCACCAAGCTGTCACCGCGCCCCGCCGGGGAGGCCGAACTGCGCCAGCTCTTCCTCGACTCCATGCGCTGCTGGTAGGACACAACGAGCGCCGGCATGCGTGCCGGCGCTCGTGTCCATTCCGGTGCGTTGGACGACCGGACTTACTCGCCCCACGTGTCCCGGAGGACGCGGACCCAGTTGCCGTGGGCCAGCTTCTTCAGCGCCTCGTCGTCGTAGCCGCGATCGCGCAGCGCCTGCATGAGCTTCGGGAGCCCCGCCGCGTCCTTCAACTCGGCCGGCACGACCGCGCCGTCGAAGTCCGAACCGAGCCCGACGCAGTCGATCCCCATGCGCTCGACGAGGTAGTCGATGTGGTCGACCATGGTCGAGATGGGGGTGTTCGGGTCCATGGCGCCGTCGGCGCGCAGGAAGCCGACGTGGAAGTTTAGGCCAACCATCCCGCGCCGCTCCCGGATCGCGTCGAGCTGCTTGTCTAGCAGGTTGCGCGGCGAGTTCGACAGCGCCCAGGCGTTGGAGTGCGTCGCCACCAGCGGCGCGTCGGAGATCTCCGCCACGTCCCAGAAGGTCTTCTCATTCGCGTGGGACAGGTCGATCAGCACCCGCTTGCGGTTGAGCTGCCGGATCAGTTCCTTCCCCGCGTCGGTGAGCCCTTCCCCGATGTCCGGCGTACCGGGGAAGATGTTCGGCACCCCCGCGGCGAAGGCGTTCTGCCGGAAGTGGGTGATCCCGACCGAACGCAGCCCGGCCTCATAGAAGACCTCCAGCGCGTACCCATCCGGGTCGAGCGCGTCAGCCCCCTCGAAGTGCAGCAGGATAGCGAAGACGCCGGTGTCAAGGCACTCCTGCAATTCGGCCGCGGTGCGGATGATCCGGCACTGCCCGTTCGACTCCTGCGCGATCCGGATCAACTCACCCAGCCGCGCCAGCGCGTCCGACTGTGCGTCCTCCACGGGGATCGGCGGCGGCCACCCCTTCTCGGGGTCGAACGCGGTGCCGATCTTCTCCGCGCGACCGGTTACGTCAACCGCCCCGACCGCTGTCGACGGATCTCCCTCTCCGGGGCGCTGCTTGCGGCTCCGCGGCAGGACCGCGAAGAACCCGCCGCCCAGCCCACCGGCGCGGGCGCGCGGCAGGTCGATGTGGCCCTTCTCGGTCCACTCGAAGAACGACCGGCGGCCCGGGCCATCGAACCCTTCGCCAGCCAGGCTGATGATGGTGTCGTTGTGTCCGTCGAAGATCGGCGGAAAGCCTCCACCCTGTGTCGACGCGCTCATACGCCCTCTCCCTCGTGCACCGCGCGGCGCGCGGAGCGTCCCTTCATCAGTCCGCACGGTTGTACGGCCATTCGGGAGCCGCTGTCAATCCGGTCCCCAGGCTGTCAGGTGACCCAATCGGCCATGCCAAGACCTCAACGCTTGCGCTATGAGCATCATGCCGGCCGTGGATCGCCACATGCGGGGAAGCCCGAGGGCATCTAGGTTCGGGGAGACGACGCGTCCTCACTCCGGACAAGCACAGGAGCGGTCACCATGTCGCGGCTCGACCTCACACGCGGCCAGGAGAACGTCTTCGAGCGCCCCATTCACCTGCCGGTCGACGTGATCGACTGGAACGTGAGCACGCTCGAGTTCAAGGTCATGCCCCACGGCGACCACGAGCACGAGCTGATCCACAAGTCGTCGCAATCGCCCCCCGATGGAGTGCAACTCGTGGATACCGAGCACGCGCGGGTGGTGCTGGCAGCGGACGACACGCTGGAGCTCCCGCCGCCCGACTACCTGTTCGACTGGAGTCTGGAACTCCACCTGGGCACGGACAACCGCTTCGTGCTGGACTACGGCGTGCTCGAGGCGACCTAAGCGAGCGACGCGGCCCGTCGGAAAGGAGAGGGCCGGGCCCCCGGCGGAGCCCGGCCCTCGTACCTCATGCTCCTGACTACACTCCGAGCGCCCGCCGCAACTCGTCCAGATCGGCGTGCACGGTGTGTACCGCGCCGGGCAACTCCGGAAAGATCGGATTCTTCAGCACGGTGCCGGTCGCGAGCACCACGACCCGCTCATCGCGGCTCACCAGCCCGGCCTCCAGCGCCACTTCCAGCCCGGCCATGGCGGCCGCGCCGGCCGGCTCGGCCAGGATGCCCGCCGACGCCGCCAGCGTGCCAATAGCGCGCACCATCGCGTCATCGCTCACCGCGACGAAAGCTCCGCCCGAATCACGCACATCCCGCAGCACGGCCGCCCCGCTCAGCGGCTGGCCCACCGCGATTCCGTCGGCGATCGTCTTGGGCTCCACCGGCTCGACCTGGCCACCCCGCTCCCAGGCCAGTTTCACCGGCTGGCACCCCTCGGCCTGGACGCCGATGATCCGGGGCACGCCTGTGGTGACGCCGCAGGCGACCAGCTCGCGGAAGCCCTTGGCCAGCGCGCTGAGGGTCACCCCGTCGCCGATCGGCGACACCACCACGTCCGGCACCCTGCGGCCCAACTGCTCCCAGATCTCGAAGGCAACGGTCTTCTTCGCTTCCAGCGTGGCCGGGTTGTAGCCCGTGTTGCGGTCGAACCAGCCGAACTCGCGAGCCGCCCGACGCGAGAAGCGCATCGCCGCGTCATAGCCCTCGCGGACCTTCAGCACCGTCGCCCCGGCCAGCCGCATGAGCGCCAGCTTCGACTCCGCGACCTGCTCCGGCACGAAGATGACCGCCCGCAGCCCGGCCGCGGCCGCCCCAACTGCCAGCGACACCGCCACGTTGCCGGTCGAGGCGCAGCTCACCGTCTGCGCCCCGGCGCGCATAGCGTGCTCCAGCACCATCGCTGTGGCGCGGTCCTTGTTCGAGCCGGTCGGCCCACGCGTTTCGTCCTTCACCCAGAGGTGTGGCATCTGCAGCCGGTTCCGGAGCCCGGGAGCCGCCACGAGCGGGGTCCCCCCGACCGGCAGCGGGTAGTGGATCGGCCCCTCCTCCAGCGGCAAGAGCGCACGGTAGCGCCACATCCCGGTCTCTCCTGCCGGCTCACCCGGCAGCAAGTCCGCGGCGTAGGCGTACCGGTACTCCACCCGCCCCTCATCGGCTCGCGCCTCGGCGAGGCTCACGTCCTCGAACGTCTCTTCGGTGCCGTCGTCGTACACGACCGTCGCGCCGGTCGGAATGCCCATCACCACTCCCTCTACCTTCACCGATCCCGGCGATCCGGCCCGCTCCGGCCGAACCGCCAGACCGCACTGGTCTTTCAGCCGCGCTCCGTGAGGTGTCGCGCGATGGCGGCGTAGCCCCTTGCCGCCGCTTCCAACTGGGCGATCTCGATGTACTCATCGACCCGGTGGGCCATCTCCTCGTCGCCCGGCCCGAACCCGATGGTCGGGATGCCGAGCCGCCCCGCGGTGCCGCTCCCGTTGGTGCAGAAGGCATAGTGGCCCAGCCGCGTCGGCACCCCTGCCTCCTGCAGCGCGGCGAGCGCACCGGCCACAAGCGGGTGGTCATCGGGGAAGAACCAGGCGGGGGCGAAGTTCGGCGCCTCCACGCGCGCCCCCGTGTAGCTCTCGAAGTCGTCCACCGCAATCGTCGCGGACCCGTTCGCCCCGGTCCGCGCCAGCGCCCGGTCCATCCGCTCCCGGATCGGCGCCAGGATCGACTCCTCCGTCTCCCCCGGCAGCGTCCGCCGGTCGAAGGTCGCGACGCAGCGGTGCGGCACAACCGAGAGTCCCGGGTATGGCTCCGACAGGATATCAGTCAGCACCAGGATCCCCTTACCGAGCACGGGGTGCTGGGTCGGGTCGAGCTCGCGCAGGGCGACGATGACGTCGGCCATCGCCTCCGCCGCGTTGATCCCGAACTCCGGCCGGGAGGAGTGCGTCGGCCGCCCGTTGACCTCAACCCGGATCTCTGCCCGCCCCCGCTGGCCTCGGGCGACGGTCAGCCCGGTCGCCTCACAGATCACCACGGCGTCGGGCTTCACCCGCTTCGCGACGTGCTCGAGCGCCGGCCCCTCGACCAGCTCCTCGGCGACGGTCGCCGACACGACCACTCGTCCCCGGCGCAGCGAGCCGCGCAGGGAGGCGATGCCGTACACCGCGGCTGCCAGCGGCCCCTTCATGTCCATCGAGCCGCGGCCGTAGAGCCGATCGCCCATCACCTCACCCCAGGGATTTCGCGACCAGTCGTCCGGGTTACTCACCCCCACGGTGTCGATGTGGGCGTCGAACAGGAGACACGGCCCCGGCCCGGCGTCGATCGTCCCGACCACGTTCCCCCAGTCGTCCGTCTCAACGACGAAGCCCAGGCGCGCCATCTCCGCGGCCACGATCCGCGCAACCGCCCCCTCCGTCCCCGATGGGCTCGGCTCCCGCACCAGCCGTAGCGTGAAATCCACCAGTTCCCCGGCGTTCACGCTTCGATCCCCCTCCGGAACCGCCATTCCCCATTCCTCCAATCACCCGCTCACCGCCGCGGCGTCCGAATCACGCCACCCGGCCGCGCTCCCGTCGCCTTCCCGTCGCGCCAGACGATCTCGCCGCCGATTCGTGACCCATTCTCCCAGCCGGGCCACCCGGGCGCCAGTTTACGGACACTCGTGGCGTAACGGTATGCCGGGCTCGCTCCAGTGCCCAGACTGCCGCTCATGAGTTCTGAGCAATCGGCTCGTTGCACCCGCCCGCAGCCCGCTACGCACTAGCCATGAGTCGCGATCGGCTGGAGAAGGGTCCGAGCGCCGTGGCAGGTGCCCGGGGGTAAACCCCCGGGCTGACAAGGCGAAGCCGGCTAAAGCCGGCTGGGAGAATAGGGGCTTTCATCCAGATGATCAGGTACCCAGCGTTCGGCACGTGCCGGACGTAATGGCCTTTAGCAAGATAATCCAGCCCGTGCCTCAGCGTGCCTCTGCGGTGGCGGGAACGAGTGACGCCTCCTCCTCCGCCAGCTTGGCCGGGGAGCGCTGCGCGACCGGGTCGAGCCGGCGGGTGACCAGGATGGTGATGCTTGCGAAGACGCACGCGATCAGGAACGGGATCTGGTAGCCGGTGAAGTTCAGGATGAAGCCTGCCGTGATGGGCACGATCACCGCGGCCGCGTGCTGCAGAGTCAGGCCGGTCGCCAGCGACGGCGCCACGTCCGCGACCGGGGCGATCTTGCGCAGGTAGGTCGCCGCCCCGACCGACGACAGCGGGAAGATGAGCGAGTAGATCAGGTAGCAGGCGGCCGCGATGTAGAGGTTGTCGATCAACGCATAGCCGAGGAGCGCGGCGATGTAGGCCACGTTGATCGCGCCGAGCACCTCGCGTTCCCCTCGGACGTCGATCATGCGCCCGATCCAGGGACCGGCCACCATCGAGGCCAGGCTCACCACCACCAGGAGCGCGCTGACGCCGGGAACCGAGAGCCGGAAGTGGTTCACCAGAACCCACAGCCCGAACGAGAAGAAGATCTGTTGCCGCGCCCCGTCGAGCAGGCTCAGATAATAGTAGTAGCGGTACGCTCGGCGAATGACGATGGGCTCGCGGCGCGGCCGGTGGGGCACCTCGTGCCCGTCGCGCAGGTTCGGGATGCCGAAAGCCGCGATCGCGCCGATCAATGCCAGCAGCCCTGCGAGGACGAAGGCGCCGTTGAACGAGATCCAACCCTGGCGGAAGGTGACAAACACCAGGAGCATCGCCGCCAGCGAGCCGCCACTGTAGATCGCCGACATCCGCCCGAGCACCACTCCCGCGCGGTCGGCTGTCGTGAGGCTCATGCCCAGCGCGTGCTGCGTCTGGAGCACGGTGTGGTACCCCATCGAGGAGATGATGACCCACGGCGTGACGGTCCAGAAGGAGTTCGAGACGCCGAAGAGCCCGTAGCCAATCGCCAGGAGCACCAGCGCCCAGGCGGTCAGGCGCGGGATGGACATGCGGTAGAAGAGCGCGGTCAGGAAGAGGAGGAGGAAGCCGGGGATTTCACGGATTGCCGTGATGTAGCCGAACTGCGGCCCGGCGAGGCCCAGGACATCCTCGAAGTAGTTGGTGACCACGTTCTGCTGCATGGCCATCGACATGCCGAAGGCAGCCGACATGATCGCCAGCAGCACGAATCCACGCCGCGCGGCCGGACTGGCCGTCTCGACCCACCGGTGGAGCATCTCGACTCCCGATCGTCATGCGTCATACGTCATACGTCACGCGTGTTCCGTGCTCCGTGGCAGAACCATACCCTGCGGTCTCACCATGGCACCGCTCGACATGAACGGAACACGCAACACGTATGACGCATGACGCATGACGTATCACGCATCACGCCTCACTCCCGCTTCGCGGCCTGCAGGCTGCGCTCGGTGGGCAGCAACAGGCACAGCGGGATCGCGATAAGCGCCAGCACCACTTGCAGGCGCATCGCCATCTGGATCCCGAGCGCGTCGGCCACGGCGCCGGTGATCGGGACACCGATCGCGCCGGTGACGAAGCCGAGGCCCAGGATCAGGCCGGATGCGATGCCTGCTCGACCGAGCATAAGCTGCTGTGCCATCACGAGCAAGAGCGGTGCAGTGGAGGCCGCGAGCAGGCCGACCAGGGCGCCGGTGACGAACGCGATCGGTCCGGTGAACTGCGCGAAGAGGAGCACGGTCGGGATCGTCAGGATCAGCGAGACGAGGATGACCGCCCGCCGGCCGTAACGGTCGGCGAGGTTGCCCGAGCCGATGGTGCCTGCGGCACTGCACAGGGTAATGACAGTTGCCAGGGCGCCGTAGAAACCCTTGGAGTAGCCCAGGGACTCGTACCAGGTCGGCACGTACGCCTGGATACTGCTCATGCTCCAGGAGCGCGCCATCATGATCAGGATGACGGCGGCCATGGCAAGCTTCGGGATCGGGGCCGGCTTCACCCGGGCGTGGCCGGCCCGGACCGCAGGTCGGACTGCGATCGCCCGCATCTCGTAGAGCAGCCAGAAGGCGATCACCGTCCCGGGGAAGAGCATCACCGAGACGCCGCGCAGTTCGAACAGTGCCAGCAGGCCGACGCCGATCAGCGGGCCGAGCGCGAAGCCGATCGTCCCGCCGGAGGCGTAGACCGACATCGCCGCGTTGCGTTTCTGATCGGTAATGACCGCGTTGGCGTTGAGCGCGCCGAACGGGTGGAAGGCGCCCGAACCGAGCCCCGCAAGCCCGGCCAGGGTCAGAATCACCGGGAAGGAGGGCGCGAAGCCGATCCCGGCGAAGGTCACGGCCGTCCAGATCAGCGCAAAGCCGATGAGGCGCGTGCCGAACCGATCGGCGAGGTAGCCGAAGAGGGGCTGCGACACCGACCCGACCCCGCTGTAGGCCAGGCTCACCAGGCCGACCGTCTTCAGGTCCAGCCCGAAGCGGGAGGCCAGCAAGGGGAATAGGACAGGAAGCAGGCCAGCGTACAGGTCGATGGTAAAGTGGCCCAGTGCAAGGGTGATGAGGGGGCGGTTGCGCACGATGCTGCCCGCTGCCGCGGGAACCGCCTGGGTCTCGGCCAAGGACGCGTCTCCGTTTTCTTTCGCGCGAAACAGTGCCGGCGCGGCCCCGTGGCATCGCACGTCGGACCTGCCAGCCGTGCAACGGTACCGGCAGTGCCCGGCGGCGTCAAGACGGTCGGTCAATCGCTCCACGCCGCGCCCGATCGTGGAACACTTAGGGACGGCCCGCCGCGAGCGGTGCGGCGCCACGAGGAGCAGACGGACGATGGAGAACAGCATGGCAGACGAGAAGCAGGCCGAGCGACTGACGGTGACGCTCACCGACATCGCCTACCAGGGCCCGGCGGTCGGCCGCGTCGACGGCCGCGTGGTGTTCGCGGACTTCGGCATCCCGGGTGAGGAGGTGGTGGTCGAGATCGATAAGAGCCGGCGCCAGTACACCTCGGGCAAGGTTGTGGAGGTGCTCAAACCCGCGCCGGAGCGAGTCACGCCGCCCTGCCCGTACTTCGGCGCCTGCGGCGGCTGCCAGTGGCAGCACATCGCCTACGAGAAGCAGCTCGAATTCAAGCAGCATATCGTCCGCGAGCAACTGCGGCGCATCGGCAAGTTCGACGACCCGCCGGTGTCACCGACCGTGCCGTGCAGCAAGCCCTATGGTTACCGCAACAATGCCCGCTTCTCCACCTCGCGCCAGGGAGATCTGGGCTTCATCACCCGGCCGGGCACAGGGTATCGCTTCCAGCGCATCGACCGGTGCCTGATCATGGTCCCGCAGATCAATGAGGCGCTGGCCAAGCTGCAGGGGACCGGTGCCGGGCAACACCAGGTGGTGATCCGCTACGGGGAGAACACCGGGGAGATGCTGATCCAACCCGACCTGCGCCACCGCCAGCCGGAGGTGGAGTCGGGTCAGAAGTATTTCCATGAGGCGCTCCTGGGGAGACGGTTCCGCATTTCGGGTCCCTCCTTCTTCCAGACCAACACCGAGCAGGCCGAGCGGCTGGTGGAGCTGGTCCGGGAGCGGCTGGCGCTGACCGGCAACGAGGTCGTGGTCGACGCGTACGCGGGCGTGGGCACGTTCGCGATACTGCTGGCTTCGGAGGCGCGCCGGGTCATCGCCATCGAGGAGTCGCCCTCGGCCGTGGCCGACGCACAGCCCAACCTGGAGGGGATCTCGAACGTCGAGTACGTGACCGGCAAGGTGGAGCGGGTGCTGCCGCGGCTGGAGATACAGGCGGACGCCATCATCCTTGACCCGCCGCGGGCGGGCTGCCATCCGCGGGCGTTGGAGGCGGTGCTGGAGATGCATCCGCAGCGGCTGGTCTACGTCTCGTGCGATCCCTCGACGCTCGCCCGCGACCTGCGCATCCTGGTGGACGGTGGCTATCGCCTATTGGACGTGACGCCGGTCGATATGTTCCCGCAGACCTACCACATCGAGTGTGTCGCCGCGCTGGAGCGAGCATGAGCACGCCGCCCCTGGTCCTGGCTTCGGCATCACCACGGCGCCGTGAACTGCTGGGGCGATTGGGCGTGCCGTTCACAGTCACCCCGGCGGACGTGGACGAGAACGTGGGCGGGCCGGGCATGCGCCCGGAGCGCGTGGCCCGCGCGCTGGCCCGGCGGAAGGCGCTGGCCGTGGCCGCCCAGCACCCCGGCTCGGTCGTGCTGGCGGCGGACACGGTCGTAGCCCTACGCGGTCGATTGCTCGGGAAACCCGCCGACGCGGCGGAGGCCTGGGCCATGCTCCGCGCGCTCCGGGGACGACGGCACCGGGTCATCACGGGCGTCGCGCTCGCCGCCGGGCGACGGGTGTGGGTCCGACACGTGGTGACGACGGTCCACATGCGCTCCTACAGCGACGACGAGATCGCCGCTTCAATCGCGGCCGGCACCCCGTTCGACAAGGCCGGGGCGTATGCGATTCAGGATCCGGACTTCCGGCCGGTCGCGTGCCACGAGGGGTGCTACTGCAACGTCGTCGGACTGCCACTGGCGCCGGTGATCGAGCTTCTGGCAGGTGTCGGGATCCAGGTGCCGCTCACCGAGCCGGCGGATCTCCTGCCAGCGTGCGCGTGCTGCCCGCTCTTCGCAGGCGCGCCGTTGGATGCGGGCGCGGGTCAGTGACCCGCGCCCGGTACCAGGTTGGTGGGGCATCGCCGGCCAGGCGAAGCCTATTGCGCGGTGACGCCCCATAGTGGGGGGGTTGTGCTAAGTGGGGTCGGCGTGGGGATGCTCGTCGATCGTTCCGCGCCAGCCGCCCGTTTCCCGGCCGCGCCTCTCGATGAAGTCCTTGAAGCGCTCCAGATCACCCTGGACCTTGCGCTCCATGAAGCCGAGCGCATCCCCAAGGCGCTCCTTGAGCCCCTCCGGCTCGTAGCCCATCTGAAGCGTCACCCGGGTCGTGTCCTCGTCGATATAGTGGAACGTCACGACACCGGCATTCTCATCCCCCGCGACGCTGTGCCAGGCGATGCGCTGATCGGGGACCTGTTCAACGATCCGCGCTTGCCACTCTTGCTCAGTGCCGCCGATTTCGGCGCGCCACTGCAGGTGCTGGTCGTCGATCTGCCGCACCTCCTTGACGCCCTCCATGAAGCGAGGGAACTCCTCAAACTGGGTCCACTGGTTGTACGCCGCGCGGACCGGAACGTTGACTTCGATCGACTTCGTAACGGTCGCCATGGTCACCTCCCTCGGTAGGGCGAACAGTCTTGTCCGGGTGACGCAAGGCTCAGGCCACGGGCCCCTGTTTACGTCCGACGAAAGCCTTCCTATACTGGCGCGAAGCGCAGATCATTGTCGTGGGCGTAGGTGCCGGGTCATCGCACCCCGACTGTTTCGGCCTCCCGTCGCGCCCAGGGGTGGATGGCCACAACCACCAGGGGGACGGCGTGCCAGTAGACTCCCAGCTCACCGTGACCAGCAGGGACCGTCGCACCGGGCGGCACAACGCCGGGTTCGGCATCGCCTACGGGGCGATGCTCATGCTGGGGCACACACTGATCCACCCGGTCATCGTCCTGGCATTCTTCGTCAGCCTGATCAGCGATTCCTACGTGCTCGTCGGGCTTGTGCCTGCGCTGGCGACCGGGCTGGCGGCCTTCCCGCTCTTGCTCGGCGCCGGGTCCGCACCGGGACGAGCGGGCCGGCTTACCGTCGGTGTCTGGGCCAGTATCTTCCGCGCGGCCGCGATCGGGCTCCTCGGTGCGGTCAGCTTTGCGCTCGGGGACGGGACGCCGCCGGCGCTGCTCGTCACCTTCTTCGTCGTCTACGCGCTCTACAACCTGGCGTCGGGGTTCGCCAACACGCCGATGGTCGACCTCACGGCGTACTCCTTTTCGGGTGAACGTCTGGGCCTCGTGTTCGGCCAGCGCAACCTGTGGGGTGCCGTCCTCGGTGTCATGGTCGGGTACACCATCGCGCGCCTCCTGGGGGGCAGCGACGACATCCCGGCCAGCGTGGCAATCCTGTTTCTGCTGGCCTTCGTCGCGTTCAGCCTGGCGGCCTACGCCGCCGCCATGATGCGTGAGCCGTACCGCAGCGACGGGTACGTCGCCAGCCTGGGCCACCAGCTCCGTGAGGCTCCGCACTTGCTTGGAAACGACTACTTCCGCCGCTTCCTCGCCTTCCGGGCCTTCCTCTCGCTCTCCGCGATCGCCGACCCGTTCTATGTGGTGTTCGCCTACCGGCAGTTGGGGGTTCCGATCGATCTGATCGGTCTCTACGTCGCGGCGCTGGCAGTAGGACGCTTCGCCTCGAACCTGATCTGGGAACCGATCTCCGCGCGCCGGGGCAACCGGCTGGTGCTGCAGGTTTCAGCGCTGCTGCGCATGCTGATCCCGCTGCTGGCGCTGGCGCTCCCGCCGCTGCTGCGATGGTCGGTCATTGCCGACCTGGGGCTGATGGGCGGGCGCGCGCTCGCCTACGCCTTCACGCTGGTCTTCGTGGTGTACGGGGTCTCACTAAGCGGGCAGGCGCTGGCGAACATGGCGTACCTGCTGGATATTGCGCCGGAGGCTGAGCGCCCGGCGTACACCGGGCTGCTGAACACGGTGCTGGCCGTGGTGGCCTTCGTTCCGCTCGTCGGGGGTCTGCTCCTCGAACGCTTCGGATTCCAGTTCCTCTTCCTGGTCACCTTCCTCATCGGGTTCGCGGCCGTGCTCTCCAGTGGCTCGCTGCACGAGCCGCGCTTCCTCCGTCCGACTCCCCTGCTCGCCCGCTACGGACTGCTGACGCGCTCCCGTCGCGTGCGCGGGTAGGGTCACTTGGAGGACATCGTCACAGTGACGGTTCGCGGTCGGCCAGTGCGACCAGTGCCGCCACGCATCCAGCCACCAGAGCCGCCGGGAGCGCCTGCGTCACGGCCGAGCCGACCGCCGCGCCGAGCCCCAGGGCCAGCCCGATCGCCAGCAGCACCACACCGCACGCCACTCCGCCCGCAATCCCCGCTGCCTGACTCGTCCGCATCGCCGCCTCCTCGAACGCCTGTGCCGAACATGCGTGCCGAACAAATGTACGTACACAGAATAGAACGGGCGTTCGTGCCTGTCAAGGGGGTACGGCGTCTGCGAGCGTAGCCGCAGGATCAGGCCACGCCCGTGACTCCCACAAACGGCATCCCGTGCCGGCGGCGGACTTGGTAGAATGGGCCGCAGCACGATCCGTGGGGGAGGGCATGCATCCACTCGATCGCTTGCGCGAGACGCGCCTACTGCCCGTCGTGGTCGGATTGGTGCTCCTCGCGCTGGGGTTGTTCCTACTCCGTGTAGCTCACATCCTGCCGCCCTTCGTGTGGGCGGCGGTTACTGCCTACCTGCTCCACCCCGTCGTCAACCGCGTGCAGCGGGGGTTGCGCATCCCGCGCCCTGTAGCGATCGCGATGGTCTTCGTATTGATCGCCGGGATCCTGGGCGTGGTTGGCGTGAGGGTCGTCCCGACGCTCTACGAGCAGCTCCGCTCCCTGATCGCATCGTTGCCCAGCCTCATCGACACCGCCCGGCAGGAGCTAGTCCGGAACGAACGGATTTCGATTGGTGGCGTGACGATCGACACGGCCGCCATCAATGCGCAGATCGAAGAGGTGTCGAAGGATGTCGCGGCTCGCTTCAGCCGTGAGGCGCCCTCCCTCGTCTTGCAGACGGTCGGCTTCCTGATCCACCTGCTCGTCTACCTGTTGGCCACCTACTACTTCCTGCTCCAGGGCAGCCGCTTGGTACAGCGCCTGTCGAACCTGCTGCCGCCACGGCACCACCAGACCTTCGAGCGGGTCAGCGGCCAGGTCAACGCGACGTTCGGGGCCTACATCCGGGCGCAGGTGATTCTCTTCGCCATCATGTCGGTGGCCACGTTCATCGCACTGAGCATCCTGAAGGTGCAATACGCCCTGGCGCTCGCCATCGCCACCGGCGCGCTTGAGTTGATCCCCATCATCGGTCCCTGGACCGCAGGTGGCATTGCGGTAACGGTGGCCCTCTCGCAGGGGAGCACCCCCTTCGGCTGGACACCGGTGCAGCTCGCTGCCGTGGTGGGCCTCACCTATCTTGCCCTCCGCCTGATGGAGGACCATTTCGTCATCCCGCAGCTTGTCGGGCGGATCGTTCGCCTCCACCCGCTGATGGTGATCTTTGGGGTACTGGCCGGAGCGTCGATCGGGGGAGCCCTGGGCCTGGTGCTCGCGGTGCCGCTCCTGGCGGCGTCGAAGCTGATCGTGCTGGCGGTGCTGGAGGAGCTGCGGCACCCGCCCGCGCGCCACGTGGTCGCACTACGCGAGCCGGGTGAACTCCACAGCTTCAGCCAGCACCTGGGCCGCTACGATCGCCAGCACGTGGTCCTGCTGATCGCGAGCGACGCGCTGGCGATGGAGGATCTCCCGGACGTGCAGTGGCTGGCAGCCGAGGCACTGCGCCGCGACATCCGCCTACAGGTGGTGACGCCGGATCAAGTTGCGGCCAGCATCGCCACCGCGGCCGGGATCGAGGTCGTCACCAGCGCGCGGCTGCAGGAAGAAGTGGGAGCGCCGGCCGCCGAGCCCGACGTCCCGGTACAGCCAAGCCAGATGCTCGCGAGCGAAAAGCAGGTCTAACCTGGCTCGGGAGTTCTCAGGCCGCGCCTGCCAGCGCGTCCATCACGTTCCACTTGGCCGGGTCGCCGCGGTACTCGGTGCGCTGCGCGAGGGAACTCTCAACCAGCGCCTTCACGTCGAGCGGCTCCTCGGCGGCCTCGGCCTCTTCGATCGTGGCGTGGGTCGTCGGGTGGCGCGGCACGAAGACGGTGCAGCAGTCGTCGTCGGGCACCCGCGAGATCGGCTCGGTCCCGATGCGCTTGGCCTCGGCCAGGATCTCTTCCTTGTCGAACCCGATCAGCGGCCGGAGGATCGGAAGCTTGACCGCGGCGCCGATCGCCCGCAGGTTGTCCAAAGTCTGGGAGCTGACCTGCCCCAGGCTCTCGCCGGTAACGATGGCCTTGGCCCCCTCCCGCTCGGCGATGGCCTCCGCGATCCGCATCATCAGCCGCCGGTAGAGGACGACCCGGATCTCCGGCTCGGTGGCAATCGCGATCTGCCGCTGTGCCTGCCCGATCGGGACAATGACCAGGCGCATGCCGGGCTGGTGGCGTCCCAGGTGCTGCGCCAGCTCGACCACCTTCTCAATCGAGGTGGAGCGGACGAAGGGGTAGGCGTGGCAGTGGAGCAGCGTCACCTCGCAGCCACGCTTCATCATGCGATACACGGCGACGGGCGAGTCGAAGCCGCCGGACATCAACACCACGACCCGTCCGCTGACACCCACGGGCAGCCCGCCCGGTCCCGGGATCGTCTCGCTGCTGACGTATGCGGCATCGTGCAGCACCTCGACGCGGTAGGTGCGGTCCGGCCGACGCAGGTCCACCGGTGCACCGGTCCGCTGCTGGATGTAGGCGCCGAGATCGCGCTCGATCTCGGGCGAGATCAGGGGATAGTCCTTGTTGGAGCGCTTGGCGCGCACGCGGAACGTGCCCGGCGGGGGGCCCTCCGCCTCCAGCAGCGCCCCGATCGCCTCACGGATCTCCTCGATCGGGAGGCCCGCCTCCACCGTCAACGAGAAGTTGGCTACCCCAAAGACCTGGGACAGCCTCTCCCGGACCTGGGACCATTCGGCTACGTCGTTCAGCGTGATGAGGGCACGGCCGCTGCGGAGTTTCAGATCCTGGTACGGCACGCCCCGCAGCGCGTGCGCGAGGTTTCGACGCAACACGCGCATGAACCAGGGACGGTTGCGTCCCTTGAGGGCGACTTCATGGACTCGTACGACCACAACCGGCCGGATTTCAGGCACACCATCCTCCTGGAACCACTCCGCGCGACGTCGATCCGGACCGCTCGGCGGGGCGGAGGCGAGCCGCACCGTGCAGGGTCCCGTGCTGTCGACTATTCTACCAATCGGCCGCTACGCAGTTGGAAGCGAACTATCCGGCCGTCGTCCCGAATCCGTTCGCTTTAGGCCGGAAGGGCACCTGGAAGGGATTGGGCATGTCGCGGATTCTCGTCGTCGAGGACGAGCCGAATCTCGCGCAGGCATTGGGGGAGTACCTGAGCGAACTCGGATACGTGGTCGAGGTCGTTGCGCACGGCGAGCAGGCAGTCAAGCGAGCCACCGCGGCACCGCCGGATCTGATCGTCATGGATCTCATGATGCCGCACCTGAACGGCGGTGAGGCTGCCCGCATGCTGCGCCAGCACGCGCACACTGCGTCGATCCCGATCATCGCCATCTCCGCCCTGGGCAATGCCGATGAACTCGCCTCGGTGCTGCCGATCGACGCGCTGCTGCACAAGCCGTTCGACCTGGACGAGCTTGGCGAAGCCGTGACGACACGTGTGCCTCCCCGCTTCGAAACCCCGGCCACCGCGCAGCCGGGTGAGGCCTGATCGCCCCGCCCGGCGAGCGACGGCATGAGCCTCACCGCCGCTCGGCGCGGCGGGATCTCCAGCAACCATTCGGCGTAGGGAAGCGGGCAGGCTGCCCCCGCCCGGGCAGCGACCGTCCACACCGGGACTGATCGCTGCCGGGTCCGTCGGTCGCAGCATCGGGCCAGGATCGCCGGGGGCAGCGCACATGGATGGGCCATCCGCTGTGCGCTGCGGGCTCCCGGCGCACACGCGTTAGGCGCGGATCCGCTCCCCCACGAGGCGGATGACCTCGTCCTGTTCCGGGAAGCGTCCGGCGTCGTGCTTCGAGAAGACGACTTCGCCGTCGACGGTTATGTCGAATACACCGCCGCTGCTGGGTTTGAGGGTGATCTCGCTGAGGTGGGACTGGTAATGCGCCAGAATCGCGTCCACCGCACCGGTGGCTTTACCGCGGTAGCCTCAACTCTGGCAGTATTCGATCGTGATGCGATGGGGCATCGACACCCTCCTTCTCGTACCGACCATGCAACCACAATTACCCGGCTCCAGTACGCCGGGAGCCGCACCGCCTAATCTACCGCGAATCGGCGTCAGCCGGAAGCGTCGAGTGTCCCGCGGATGCTGGTGAAATTCGTCACGGGTGCTACCGGATCGCCACCCACATTGGGTATTCTTAGGCGCCGTGGCAACACCGTAGCCGGGCGAGTCGATCCAGGGAGCGGGTGCGGGAGCGAGCAGTATGCGGGTGATGAAGTTCGGAGGAACGTCCGTCGGGAGCGGAGATGCGATCCGCCAGGTCGTCTCGATTCTCAGTGCAGCCCACCGGCCAGACGCCCCAGTAATCGCGGTGGTTTCCGCCATGAGCGGCATTACCAACCTGCTGCTGGAGGCCGCGGCGGACGCTGCCCAGGGCCGCCTGATCGAGACGTCCGACGTGCGCCACCGCCTGCTGGATCGGCACCTGGTGGCTGCAGCCGAGCTGATCCGCGACGCCGGGCTGCGCCAGGACGTGGCGACGTCGATGGCCGCGCTCACCGACCAGTGCTTGCGCCTGATCGAGTCGGTGCAGGTCCTGGGCGATCTCTCCCCGCGCGTCACCGACTGGATCAGCTCCTTCGGCGAGCGCATGAGTAGCCGGCTGATCGCAGGGATCCTGCGCGACCACGGTACGCCAGCCGAGGCGGTCGACGCCGACCAGGTGATCATCACCGACGGCGTCTTCGGCGGCGCGTCACCACTCTTCGAGCAGACGCGGGAGGCCGCGGCGGCGCGCCTGCGGCCGCTGCTGGAGAAGGGGATCCTTCCGGTCGTGACCGGGTTCTTCGGAGCGGACGTCAACGGAGTCACGACGACCCTTGGCCGCGGTGGCTCGGACTTCTCCGCAGCCATCATCGGCAGCGCGCTCGATGCTGAGGAAATCATCATCTGGACCGATGTCAACGGCGTCATGACCGCCAACCCCAAGCTGGTCCCGGAGGCGCGCACGATCCCGGCCGTGTCGTTCGCCGAGGCGACCGAGATGGCCTACTTCGGCGCGAACGTGATCCACCCGCGCACGATGCAACTCCCGGCCGAGCGCGGCATCCCGATCTGGATCCGGAACACCTTCGAACCCGAGCACCCCGGCACCCGCATCGGTCCGGAACCGGTCGAGAACGGCGTCGTCAAGGCCATCACTGCGATCCCGGGCCTGTCCGTGATCACGGTCGAGGGAGCCGGGCTGCTGACCGTGGCCGGGGTGACGGCCCGGGTCTTCACCGCCGTCGCCGGCGCGGGAGTCAACGTCTTCATGATCTCCCAGGCGTCGTCGCAGAACAGCCTGAGCTTTGTCGTCCGCAGTTCCGACGCGGCGACGGCGCGTCGTGTCCTTGAAGCAGAGTTTGAGCTTGACCTGCTGCGTGCACGGTTGCTGCGCGTATGGGAAGACCCCGACGTCGCCATCGTGGCGGTAGTCGGCGCGGGGATGCGCGGTACGCCGGGCGTGGCGGGCCGGGTCTTCCAGACCCTCGGCGCCGAGGGGATCAACATCGTCGCCATCGCCCAGGGCTCGTCGGAGCTGAACATCTCCTGCGCCATCGCGGCTTCGGAGGTCGCACGAGCCGTCCCGGCGCTCCACCGCGCCTTCGGCCTCGGGGAACAGCCCGCGTAGGCTGACCCTCGCGCCATCGACAGCGGCGCGGCATGACCTGGCAACAGTAAAGGCGGGTTTCCTACCCGCCCCACTCCTTCACGCCCGGCGTGCGTGCTGCTGGATAGGTTGCCAGATGTGTTAGCGGCGCCACCCGGCACCGAGGGCGACGTCGGCGTCGCGCGGGCGGCGTCGGTGAGCCCGCGGCCAGCGCGCGGCAGGCGGTGTCATCCGCCGCACCACCCCGGACGACCGGCCCCGGTAGATCGGGGGCCAGAACGGGCGGGTCGTGACCAGCACCGCGCCAGAGTCCACCGCGGCACTGGGTCCTCCTCCCCGCGTCGGGCGGACCGTCGCTCCCCAGTCCCGCGGGGGCGGCACGTGCTCCACCACCGGGAGTTCAGCCGTCCCTGTCCCGACGGTGGGATCCACATCCCACTCCCGCCGCCGGCGGCGGATGGCGCGCAGGCTCGTCAGACTCCAGATAATCAGCGCGATCGGCAGGATGATGAACGCGCCGATAAAAAGCAGATCGCCGGGAGTCATCGCGTCTCCCTTCGCATGCCGTACTTCGAGCCGTGCCCGGCGCCGGGCTCGGCGGTGACCCGCCGGTGCGGCAGATAGTACCAAACCTGACCGGCGCGGCGCCGGTCCCCTCTGGGGTAGACTTCAACACAGCGACGAACGCCGTGCGGTGCCGCGCCGGGAGGGAGCCATGATCGGCTGGGCCACCTTCGTCCTCGCGATCGCCGCCGCCCTCGGCCTGGGGGTGGAGCGGTTGATGGCGCGCCTCGGCGTCCGGCGAGCAGATCCCGGCTCCGCTCCTCGCGGCATTCAAGAGGTCCTGGACCGGCTGCGCGACACCAGGAAGTGAGCCGCCATCCCCCTCCCGGTTGCGGCGATCCCTGTCCGGAAGAACAGTATCGCGACTCACCGGTGGTCCGATGCGCGAGCGGAATATTCCCGGTATCGTGGATTGCGTCGGTTGTTCCGGTGTCGGGTTACCGAACCCGGACGGCACTGCCAGTATTGGCGGTGCCGAGACATCGCGTTCCGGAACCGGCCGAGTGACGTAGGGGACCACGAGGAGGGTTGCCCGAATGCAGGATGTCTCGACGCCAGTGACCAACGGCGTTGCCGTGGGTGCGACCCGGCCCGCCGTGATCGAGGTGCGGGGGCTGGTCAAGCGCTACGGAGACTTCACCGCCGTCAACGGCGTCGACCTGACCGTGTACGATGGCGAGATCTTCGGCATTCTTGGCCCGAACGGCGCCGGCAAGACCACCACGCTGGAGATGATCGAAGGGCTGCGCGAGCCCGACGAGGGCACGATCCATGTGGCCGGCATCGACGCGGCGCGTAACCCGACCGCCGTCAAGCGGGTGATCGGCGTGCAGCTTCAGTCAACGGCGCTGTTCGACCACCTGACGGTGCGCGAGTTGATCGCCCTCTTCGCCGCGCTCTACGGCGCCGATACCTCGAAGGCCAAGGTCGATCGACTGGTCGAACTGGTCAGCCTCCAGGAGAAGGCCAACGACTACGCCAACGCCCTGTCGGGCGGGCAGCAGCAGCGGCTGTCGATCGCCCTCGCCATGGTGAACGACCCGCGGATCATCTTCCTCGATGAGCCGACCACCGGTCTCGACCCCGCGGCGCGACGAAACCTGTGGGATGTCATCCGCACCGTACGCGCCGGCGGCAAGACCGTTGTGCTGACAACCCACTATATGGAAGAGGCCGAGGTCCTATGCGACCGCGTCGCGGTCATGGATCAGGGCCGCATCATCGCCTGCGACACCCCCCGGCGCCTGATCGATCAGCTCGACCAGGCAGCGACGATCCGCGCGCGGATCGACAACGGCACGGTGCCGGTCGAGACGTTCAAGTCCCTACCCAACGTCACGCACGTCGCCGTAGAAGATGGGTACGTCGAACTGCACAGCGACGACATGCAGGTGACTATGAGTGCGCTGCTGGCGACCGCGCGCGAGGCTGGCCTACGGCTCGACAACCTGAGCACGTCGAGCGCGACGCTTGAGGACGTCTTCCTCGCCCTTACCGGACGGAGTCTGCGCGAATGAAGGCTCTGCGCTACATGGTGATGGCCAACCTGAAGATGACGGTGCGCAACCGCGCCGCGCTCTTCTGGTTGCTGGCTTTCCCCGTCATCTTTATCGTGCTCTTCGGCTTCCTCATCGGGAACGGCGACTTCAACCTGACGGTGGGCGTCGTCGGCGGCGACATCAATCCCACGGTGACCCAGGTCGTCGAGCAGATGCGCAGCGTCGACGGCTTCAGCGTGAACGCCGGCACCGAGGCGGAGGAGCTGGCTGCGCTGAACGAAGGCGACCGCGATATCGTCATCGTCTTCGGCCCGGGCGCCTCACCCGAGCAGGTGTCGGCCAAGATCTACTACAACCAGGGTAACCCGCAGGAGTCACAGGTTGCCGTGGCCGCCATCCGCCAGTTCTTCAGCGAGGCGAACCAGGCGATGACCGATGCTCCGCAGCCCATCGTCGCCACGGTTGAGGGTGTGGACACGGAGAACGTGCGCTACATCGACTTCCTGGTGCCGGGTATCCTCGCGATGTCGATCATGACCAGCGGGCTGATGGGGCTGTCATCCACCTTCGTGAGCTATCGCGAGCGGGGCATTCTGCGCCGGATCAAGGCGACGCCGTTCTCGCTGTGGTCGTTCATCGGGGCGCGCATCTTCACCCAGGTGCTCATCGCCATGGCGCAGGCAGTGATCGTCCTGTCGATCGCCGTGCTGCTCTTCGACGTGAAGATCTCCGGCGACCTCGTGTCGTTGCTCGTCATGATCGCGCTCGGATCGCTGGCGTTCCTAGCAATCGGCTTCTTCGTCAGCGGGATCGCGCGCAATCAGGAGGTCGCGGACAGCGTGGCGAACGCGATCTCGTTCCCGATGATGTTCCTGGGCGGCGTGTTCTTCCCGATCGAACTGGCGCCGGCCTGGATGCAGCCGATCACCAAGATCATCCCGCTGACCTACTTCGCCAACGGCCTTCGCGACATCATGATCCGGGGCGACACGCTGTTCAGCGTCTGGAGCAGCGCCCTGGTCATGCTCGCGACCGCCGCCGTCGGTATAGCTCTCTCCGTCCGCTTCTTCCGCTGGGAAGCGCAGGCGGTCTAGAGCCTACGAACCAGGGCATCACCTCTCCGAGGAGGGCAGCCGCGCGGGCTCGGCCCCGCGCGGCTGCCCTGTGTTTCAGTGCCCGATCCCGCGCTCCGGCGCTACTGGGATTCCTCGCCGGACGCGACCTGCGCCGCTCCGGCCGCGCCATCTGGTGCGGCGAAAGCGCGAACCTCCTCCGCGTAGCGGCGGAGACGGTCCTCCACGAGCCGGTGGACGGTCCCCTCGGGGTACTGGCCGTCCGGCCCGCGCTCACCCGCCGGGCGGCCAGTCAGGATCTCGATCCCCTCATCGATCGTTCTCACCGCCCACACATGGAAGCGGCCGGCCCGCACGGCTTCCACCACGTCATCGTCGAGCATCAGGTTCTTCACGTTCGCCGCGGGGATGATCACGCCCTGGCGCCCGGTCAACCCCTTCTCCTTGCAGACGGCGTAGAACCCTTCGATCTTCTGGTTGACCCCGCCGACCGCCTGCACCTCGCCGAACTGATTCACCGAGCCAGTGACGGCGATCCCCTGGTCGAGCGGTAGGCCCGAGAGGGCCGACAGGAGCGCGTACAGCTCCGTCGACGAGGCGGAGTCGCCGTCGACGCCCTCGTACGACTGCTCGAAGGTGAGGGTCGCGGTGATCGCCAGCGGCACGTGCTGGCCGTAGTGGCCGCGCAGGTAGCCCGAGAGGATCATGACGCCCTTGGAGTGGATCGGCCCGGACAGCTCGATCTCCCGCTCGATGCTGACGATGCTGCCGCGCCCGGCGGATACGCGCGCGGTCACGCGGGAGGGCTTGCCGAAGGCGTAGTCACCGAAGCTGAGGACCGCCAGGCCATTGACCCGGGCGACGGCTTCCCCGTCGACGTCGATCATGATCGTGCCGTCGGTGAGCAGCTCGCGGATGCGCTCCTCGACCAGGTTCGATCGGTAGCGCCGCTTGCGGATCGCCTGATCCACGTCGTCGGCCTGGACGAATTCGTGCCCCGCCTTTTCCGCCCAGTAGCTCGCCTCCGCCACGATGTTCGCGATGTCGAGCAGGCGCGTCGAGAGTTTCCCCTGGTGCTCGCGCTGGCGGGCACCGTACTCGACGACCCGTGCCACCGCGCTCCGGTCGAAGTGGCGCAGCCCCCACTCGTGCACGCGCCGGCTGATGAAGGCAGCGTAGTTCTGCACGTGTTCGTCGATCCAGTCCATGTCCGGGCCGAAGTCCGCCCGGACCTTGAACAGCTCCTGGAAATCCTCGTCGATCTGGTAAAGGATGTGATAGACCTCGAGCGGCCCGATGAGGACCACCTTGACCGAGAGCGGGATCGGCTCGGGCCGGAGCCGCGCCATCGGCACGGCGCTGTACTGCTCGCCCAGGTTCTCGATCTGAATCGACCGGGTCACGAGTGCGCGCTTCAGTGCGTCCCAGGCGAACGGTTCACGCAGCAGCTCCACCACGTGAAGGACGAGGAACCCGCCGTTCGCCCGGTGAAGTGCGCCGGGCCGGATCTGGCGGAAGTCGGTCACCATCGCGCCGAACGTAGCCCGGTAGTCGATCCGTCCGATCAGGTTGTAGTAGGAGGGGTTGCGTTCGATGACGACCGGTGCCCCGTCCAGATGGCTGTTGTCGATCAGGACGTTGACCCGGTACCGGTTCAGGTCCGGCTGCGCCTGAGCCGGTTGGGGGATCGGCAAAGCCACTGCCGGCTGTCGCGCCTGCCGGAACATGTCGATGTGCTCCGGCAGGTCGTTGCGCACCGCCTCCAGGTAGGCCACGACCTCGGGACAATCCTGGTAGCGATCCCGGAGGTCGTCCAACATCGGCCCGACGAGGAAGGTGACGACGTCCCGGTCAAGCTTCCGGACCCGTTCGGCCGCTTCCTTCTCCAACTGCCGCACTTGCCGCAGGGCGCGGGAGACATGCTCCTGAATCTCCGCATCGCGGTTGCGGATTTCCTGCTGCACCTCGGCGGGTAGGCGTTCGAACTCCTCCGGGGACAGCGGGCGGCCCTGCACGACGGGGATGCTCAGGATACCGGTCGGGGTGGCCTCGAGCACGAAGCCGCGGTTGGCGGCGAACTCGTTCATCTGGCGGAAGAGCTCCTCGCGCCGCTGGCCCAGTTCGGCCAGCGCTTCCCGCCTTCGCCGCTCATAATCCTCACTGTCGAACGCTCGGGGGATCTCCTGCCGGGCGCTCTCGAGAAACTCGTCCATCTCGCGCGCGAACTGGACCCCGCGGCCGGCCGGCAAGGGGATCGCGTTCGGGCGATCAGCCTCGTCGAAGTTGTGGACGTAGATCCAGTCGGACGGCGTGGGGCGTGTCCGGGCGTAGCGGCCCAGGTAGTCCCGCACGGTCGTCTCACGCCCGGAGCCGGGCACGCCGGCCACGTAGAGGTTGTACCCGTGGTTCTGCACATCGAGCCCGAACTCGATGGCATCGAGCGCCCGCGGTTGTCCAATCGTTCCATTCAGCGGCTCGACCTCGGCGGTCGTCTTGAACGGCAGGCTTGCCGGGTCAAGCCGACGGCGCAGACGTTCCGGTGGCACCGCCAGGCGTTCCCTGATGCTCTCCATCCTGACCCCTTCCGATCACACGGCTGTGTCGTCCAGCTTGTGAGAGTCCATTTTCCCATGTCAGCTATACACCAGCCGGCGAATCCGCGCACGTCCGGCATACGTACGAACGTCACTCATCCGGCATGCCCAAGATGGATGTCGGCGCCTCTCGGCCGCCCACCCTTGACGTGCGGGCGGGAATCGGCGACAACACCGGCCGGCGATCAGCGTTAAGACACCACGCGATCCATGAGAGGGAGGATGCGCTATGCCCGACGGCTACACTGGACCACTCGATCCTGCCCTGCTGCAGGCGTTGGAGTGGCGACTGGTCGGACCCTACCGCGGCGGCCGGGTGGTTGCGGTCGCCGGTGACCCGCGCGACGTGGGCACCTTCTACTTCGGTTCCACCGGCGGCGGGGTCTGGAAGACGACCGACGGCGGCATGATCTGGGAGAACATCTCCGACGGGTACTTCCGCCGCGCCTCGGTCGGCGCTATCGCTGTCAGCGAGGCCGACCCGAACGTGATCTATGTCGGGATGGGCGAGGCCACCATCCGCGGCAACGTCTCCCACGGCGACGGCGTCTACCGTTCCACCGACGCCGGCCGGACCTGGCAACACCTTGGGCTGGCAGCGACCCGCAACATCGGCAAGGTGCGCATCCATCCCCACGACCCCGACACCGTCTACGTCGCGGCGCTCGGCCATGCCCACGGCCCCAACCCTGAGCGCGGCGTCTTCCGCTCCCGCGACGGCGGCCGGACCTGGGAACACGTGCTCTTCCGATCGGAGAACGCGGGCGCCATCGACCTCTCGATCGACCCGACCAATCCCCGCATCATCTACGCCGCCTTCTGGGAGGCGATCCGCCGGCCGCACGAACTGGTGAGCGGCGGACCGGGGAGCGGGCTGTTCCGTTCGACCGACGGCGGGGATACGTGGGAAGAGATCACCCGCAACCCCGGGCTGCCGCAGGGGCTGCTCGGCAAGATCGGCGTGGTCGCCTCGCCCGCGAAACCGGGCCGGGTCTGGGCCATCATCGAGGCCGAGGACGGTGCCGTCTTCCGCTCCGACGACTACGGCGATACCTGGGAGCGCCTCAGCGAGGACCGCAACCTGCGACAGCGGCCGTGGTATTACATGCACATCTACGCCGATCCCAAGGATCCGGACACGGTCTGGGTTCTCAACCTCGCCGCCTGGAAGTCCATCGACGGCGGCAAGACCTTCTTCCAGGTGGCAGTGCCCCACGGGGACAACCACGACCTGTGGATCGACCCCAACAACCCGCAGCGGATGATCAACGGCAACGACGGTGGTGCCTGCGTCACGTTCAACGGCGGCATGACCTGGTCCACTCTCTACAACCAGCCGACGGCCGAGCTCTACCACGTCACGGTCGATACGCAGGTGCCGTACCGCATCTACGCCGCGCAGCAGGACAACACCACGATCAGCCTCCCGTCCCGCTCGGTGACGGCCGGGATCACGCGCGCCGACTACGAGGAGGTGGGCGGCGGGGAGTCCGGCTACATCGCCGTGCGACCGGACAATCCCAACATCGTCTTCGCCGGGAGCTACGGCGGATTCCTCACCCGCTACGACCGGCGCACAGGGCAGCGGCGCAACATCGCCGTGTGGCCTGAGGCATCACTGGGTTGGGGTGCGAAAGACCTCAAGTACCGCTTCCAGTGGACGTACCCGATCGTCATCTCGCCGCACGACCCGAACGTGCTCTACGTCACGTCGAACGTCGTGCACCGCAGCACCGACGAAGGGGAGTCCTGGGAGGTCATCAGCCCCGATCTCACCCGCGACGACAAGTCGAAGCAGGAGCCCTCGGGCGGCCCGATCACCAAGGACGTGACCGGCGCCGAGTACTACAACACCATCTTCGCCTTCGCCGAGTCGCCGCTGCAACCGGGTCTCCTCTGGGCCGGCTCGGACGATGGACTGATCCACGTCTCGCGCGACGGCGGGCAGACCTGGCAGAACGTCACCCCGCCCGACCTGCCGGAGTGGGCCCTGATCTCGATCATCGAGCCCTCGCCGCACGACCCGGCCGTGGCCTACGTCGCCGCGACCCGCTACAAGCTCGACGACTTCACCCCGTACCTTTACAAGACCACCGACTACGGTCAGACCTGGACCCGGATCACGGGCGGCATCCCCGAGGACGACTTCACCCGGGTCATCCGGGAGGATCCGAACCGGCGGGGGCTGCTCTACTGCGGCACCGAGACGGGCATTTACGTCTCGATCGACGACGGGGTGCACTGGCAGCCGTTCCGCCAGAACCTGCCGGTCGTGCCGATCCACGATCTGGTTATCACTGGCACCAGCATCGTCGTCGCCACGCACGGCCGGTCGATCTGGGTGCTGGACGACGTGAGCCCCCTCTACCACCTGCCCGCCACGCTGGACGAGCCGGCCGCGCTGGTGCCACCCCAGACCACTACCCGGTTCTGGACGAACCGCGGCTTCGGCCACCGGGAGGCGGTCGGGAACAACTACTGGATGACCGGCGCGACGATGGTGACCTTCCGTCCGGAAGAGACGCCGGAGGGAACCAAGACCGAGCGGCTGCTCGACGCCGGGCAGAACCCGCCCGACGGCGTGATCGTCTACTACGCGCTCAAGGAGCAGCCGGAAGGCGAGGTCACGCTCACCTTCCTCGACGCCGAGGGCAACGAGATTCGCACCTTCTCCAGCAAGGAGCCCGAGCCCGCGGGAGAAGCGCAGGACGAGGCGCCGAAGGAGCCGCGGGTGCCGGCCAAGGCCGGGCTGAACCGCTTCGTCTGGGACATGCGCTATCCGGCACCGACTCGGGTCGAGGGATACGCCACGCCCGAGGCCAAGGTGCCCGGCCCGCTGGCGAAGCCCGGTCGGTACCAGGTCCGCCTCACCGTCGGCGACCGCACCTGGACGGAGTCGTTCGAGATCGTGAAGGATCCGCGGGTGTCCGCCACGCAGGAGGACTTCGACGCCCAGTTCGCGCTGCTCCTCCAGATCCGGGACAAGCTGTCCCAGACGCACGAGGCGGTCAACCGCATCCGTGCGATCAAGCGGCAGGTTGAGGACTGGGGCAAGCGCACCGAGGGGCTCCCGATCCATGAGGAGGTGGAGCGCAGCGGCAAGACGGTGGCGGATCGGCTGACCGCCATCGAGGAGGATCTGATCCAGGTCAAGGCCAAGGTCCGGGAAGACGCGCTGAACTACCCGCTGAAGCTCAACGCCAAGCTGGGCGCGTTGATGGGGGTCGTCGCCAGCGCCGACGCCCGGCCCACGCGACAGGCGGTGGAGTTGTTCGCCGAGCTCTCGCGCCAGGTGGACGACTGCCTTGGTCGCCTCGACGAGGTGGTCAAGACCGACGTGGCCGCCTTCAATGGCGTGCTCCGGGACGCAGGGATCCCACCGGTGGTGGCCTGAGGCCAACATCAGCGGGCGGCGAAACGGAAGGGGGCGGGCAAAATGCCCGCCCCCTCACCGCTCCTCCCTACCCCGGAATTAGGCCGTCCCAACCGGAGCGGTACCCGCGCGGGCCCACTCCGACACGCCCTCCCCGCGCACGCCGGGCGGCACCACCAGCACCGGCGCCGCACGGCTGCGCAGCACCTCGTCCGTCACGCTGCCGAACGCCCAGCGCTGCAGTCCACCCCGCCCATGTGTGGACATGACGATCAGATCTGCGCCGGTCGTTTGCGCCGCGCGGATGATCTCCTCGGCCGGGCGCCCGACGCGGACCTCCCAGACGATGCGAACGTCCGGTGCGCGGTGCTCCTCCACAACCGCATCGAGGTAGGCACGAGCCTCGTCCCGCACCTGCTCGGTCAACTCCCAGAACAGGTCACCGTCGACGGGCGTAATCGACACGCCCAGGCCCGCAAAGGGAGCCATCGAGTAGACCTCCGCGACCCGTACCAGCCCGAGGGTCGCCCCGGTCGCGCGGGCGATTGCCAGTCCCAGCGGCAGTGCCGCCTCGGACAGGGGTGATCCGTCGAGCGGCACCAGCACGTGCCGCATCCGGTCCCCGCTGATCAGGGGTGCTCGTACGATCAGCACCGGCACAGTGGCGGCACGGATGACCCGGTCGCTGACGCTCCCGAAGAGGAGCCGCCCGACCCCGCTGCGGCCGTGGGACGACATGACGATCATGGTCCTCGGCTCCTCGCGCGCCAGAGCCAACAGGGTCTCCGCAACCGGGCCAAGCAGGACGCGCGTCGCGACCGGAACCGCGCCGTCCGCAGCGATAGCTTGGGCTACGGCTGCGAGGTAGCGCTCGGCGTCTTCCCGGTCCGCCTCGGCCACGCCGGGGACCGGCGGCGACTCCACGACATGCGCCAGTACCAGGCTGCCCTGTAGCGTCTGGGCCAGGTAGCGTGCCGTCTCGAGTGCCTGCTCGGCGAGGGGGGAGCCGTCCAACGGTACAATGATTCGATCCATCGTCATCACACTCTTTCCGTGCGGCACCCCGGGATTCGGCGGTGCGTAGAGTGCTTCTGATCAGAGACTAACAGGCAGGCCGTGACACCGCCGGTTCCGAGGAAACCCGGGGCGTTACAATGCCGTATCAGTTTTTCTCGTCCAGACGGCGTAACGCGGGCGTCACGGGTATGCTTCGAAATTAAGGCAGACTGCCGGTGGCGCCCCCGCCGGACAAGGAGTCAGGTATGCGGAAGGATCTCGTTCTCGTAGCGGACGACGATGCGCCGATTCTGCGGTTGGTGCGCACCAAGCTCCAGGCGGACGGCTACAGCGTCGTCACAGCGATGAACGGCCGCGAAGCGGTGGAGATATTCGAGCGGGAGCGGCCCGACATCGTGATTCTGGACCTGATGATGCCGGTCATGGACGGATTCGAGGCCATGCAGCGCATCAGGCAGATGTCCAACGCGCCGGTGATTATGCTCACCGCGCGTTCCGGTCAGGCCGACAAGATTCGCGGCCTGGATCTGGGTGCCGACGACTATGTGACCAAGCCGTTCAGCCCGGACGAGCTGTCGGCCCGGGTAGCCGCCGTCCTTCGCCGGGCAAAGGGCACGGCCGCCCCGGCGACGCAGGTGCTCAAGTACGACCGCGTCACCATCGATCTGAACAACCGGCAGGTGACGGTAGACGGCAAAGAGGTTCGGCTGAGCCGGACTGAGTGGGAACTCCTGTACCAGCTCGCGAGCAACGCGGGGCGCGTCATGCTCCACAGCGAGTTGCTCTCGCGTATTTGGGGCCCGGAGTTCCGCGATGAGACCTACTACCTGCGCACCTGGGTCAGCCGGCTGCGAGCCAAGCTCGAAGACGACCGCGAGAATCCGCGATTGATCACGACATTCCCCGGCATGGGCTACCGGCTGGAGTCCCCGAGCGAGGAAGGCTAGATGCCACGGCTCACCGTCCAGCCCCTCCTGGCCGCGCTCGAGACCGCCCTGGGCGTGCCTGCCAGCACGCTTGCGTCCGCCGGCGCGGAGACCCGGCGCGCGGCGCTGCACGCGCTCGGCGCACACCAGGAGACGGACGGCGTTGCCGCGTTCACGGTGAGTGGCCGGCGCTACCTGGCGACACGCTACGGCCGCGGGCACGCAGCGATTGTGCTGCTCGGTCCTTTCCGCCGCCCCGAGGACGTACCGTGCGACGCCCCGGTGCTGGACGCTCCGGCCGAGGCACGGGCGCGGCGTGCTCTGGCGCAGGCCGGCGAGGGACTCAGCCAGGTGATGGCCGCTGAGCGCAAGCGCCTTGAACTTGCCGCCCAGGTGGAATTGATCGACAGTGCGGCTATCGCCATCACCGGGGAACTGGAACTCTCCACGGTGCTCCACCGCATCGTCGATCTCGCCCGCGATGTGGCAGGCGCGCGCTATGCCGCGCTGGGGGTCACCAACGAGCGCGGCGAGATCGTCTCGCTCATTGTGTCGGGGATGAGCGAGGAGGAGCAGGCGCGTGTTCCGCACATCCCGCACGGCCGGGGCATTCTGGGACGACTGCTCCGTGAGGGGAAGACGATCCGCCTCCGCGACCTGCGCACCAACCCGGACGCCTACGGCTTCCCCGAGGGCCATCCGGAAATGCGCAGTTTCCTGGGAGTGCCGATCACATCTCGCGGCCGGGTACTGGGAAACCTCTACCTCATTGAGAAGCGGTTCGCTCGCGACTTCACCGACGAGGACGTCCGGCTGGTGGAGTTGCTGGCGCGTTACGCCGGGGTCGCTATTGAGAACGCGGGCCTATACCAGCGCGCGGAGGCGCAGCAGGCGCGCCTCCAGGCGATCATCGACCAGCTCCCGGAGGCAGTGCTCCTCGTTGAGCCCAACCCCGAGCGGGTGACGCTGGCCAACACCCAGGCGGCGCACCTCCTCGGCTGGGAGATCCGCCCGCCGCTCGCGCTAGACGAGTTCCTGGCAGCCAACCCCCGTTTCCAGGTCGATGACACACCCCTGAGTCCCGCCGACATCCCGGTGGTTCGGGCACTGCGCTACGGCGAAACCTCCCGCCGTGAGATCCGCATGGTCCGCTCCGATGGCCAGGCGATCACCGCGCTCGTCAATGCCGCGCCGGTGCGCGACGCCGACGGCAAGATCACGGCCGCCATCGCCGTCTTCCAGGACATCACCGCGATCAAGGACGCCGAGCAACTCAAGGATGACTTCCTCTCGCTCGTCTCCCATGAGCTGCGCACACCGATGACGACGATTCAGGGGGGCGCACTGCTCCTGCTACAGAACGGGGCCGACCTCGACGAGGAGACCCGTCACGAGATCCTCACTGACATCGCCAATGAGAGCCGCCGCCTGGCCGGGCTGGTCGAGAACATGGTCCAACTGGCCAATATCCGCGCCGGACGGTTCGGCATGGACTCGGAGCCGGTACACCTACGCACGTTGCTCCAGCGGGCAATCGACGCGATGCAGGAACAGGATCCCGAGCACCCCTTCGTGCTCGACGTGGAACGCGACCTCCTCGCCCTGGGCGACCCCGGGCGGCTGGATCAGGTGGTGCGTAACCTGCTGCACAATGCGATCAAGTACGCACCCGCCAGAACCCCGATCGAGGTCCGCGCCGCCCGAGGCGACAATGGCACGGTCATCGTCTCGGTGCGCGACCACGGTCCGGGCATCGACGAGGAGGATCTGCCCTTCGTCTTCGAACGCTTCCAGCGCGGGAAGCAGGCTGTGCTCCGCCACACCGCAGGGATGGGCCTGGGACTTTACCTCAGCAAGCACCTCATCGAGGCCCACGGCGGCCAGATCTGGATCGAGCGACCACCCGACGGCGGCACCCGCATCCACTTCAGCGTCCCCGCGATCACGGACGACCTGTGACACCACAGCGGGGTACTCACCCGCTCTCGTGACGTCACCCTGCCTCCTGAGCGGAGCCGTGTCCGGCGGTCAGCCGGGCACGGCGGCTCCGTCCGAGCCGAAGGATCTTAGGGGCGGTAGCCCCAGCGCGAGCCCTTCGCTTCGCTCAGGACGACGCGTCCCCGAAAACAAGGGACATGCCGCGTTCGGCATCAACCCCGCGGGAACAACAGACGGGTTGGTAGCCGCTTCGACCTCTCGCCCCTGATTCAAGCCCGTGCACACGACTCGAATACCGGATTCCAGTCGATTCGACCGAATGCTCTTCACTTTTTCCACTGTTTCCGCTTACAATGCCCTCACCCACGCTTAGGGCTGAACGAAGGGCGAGAGGTTATGGCAAGATCGATCGATCAGATTGACCGTGCGATCATCGCATGTCTCCAGGCGGATAGTCGGACCCCGAGCGCGGAGATCGCGCGCCGGGTCGGTGTGGCCGAGCGCACCGTTCGTGCCCGGATCGACCGCCTCGTGAACGACGGCGTCCTCCGGCTGGTCGCGGTGCTCAACCCCAGGGCCATCGGCTACGGGGTCACTGCGGACGTCTTCCTCGAAGTTGAACTCGGCAAGGTTCAGGAAGTCGCGCAGACCGTCGCCGAACTGGAGGAGGTCGGCTACGTCGGTCTAACTACCGGCGACCGCGACATCAGCATCCAGCTCTTCGCCCCGTCAGTCGACGCCCTATATGACTTCGTGACCGAGAAGCTGAACCGCATCCCGGGCGTCTTGCGCGCCAAGACGTTCGTGATCCCCCGTGTCGTCAAGTCGATCTACGAGTGGGAACTGCCCGAGAATCTGCCGAGCGGAGTCGCCCGCGGCCAACAGACGCCGAAAACGGCCAACCGCTCGCGCGCGTGACCCCCGGGGCGCTGCCGCGCCGAATCAATCAGGAGTACGCCAGATGCAACCACGAAGCGCGGAGCAGGAACGGCTCCTCCACCGTGCTGCGAGCGCGGTCGGCGGGTGCCTTGGCACCTTCCGGCTCCCCGACGACCTGGCGATCGTCATCGCCCGCGGGTCGGGGAGCCGCGTCTGGGACACGGACGGTCGCGAGTTCATTGACTACGTGCTCGGTTCCGGCCCGCTGCTGATCGGCCACGCGCACCCAGCCGTGGTCGCAGCGGTCCAACGGCAGGCCGAACTCGGCTCGACCTTCTACACGCTCAACCAGCCGATCATCGAGCTGGCCGAGCGCATGATCGACGCGATCCCCTGCGCCGAGCAGGTGAAGTTCGTCAGCAGCGGCACGGAGGCGACCCTCCACGCCATGCGCATCGCCCGCGCCTACACCGGCAAGCCGCTGGTGCTCAAGTTCGAGGGGGGCTTTCACGGAGTCAACGACTATGCCCTGATGAGCGCGATGGCCCCGCGGCCGACCGACTACCCAAGGCCGATCCCGGACTCGGCCGGTATCCCGAGCGAGGTGGAGGCCGATGTGCTGGTGGCGCGCTGGAACGACGTCGACCTCCTCCGTGAGGTGATGGCCACCCACGCGGACCGCCTCGCCGCCGTGATTTGCGAGCCGCTGCAGCGGTCACTCGTGCCGGCGCCTGGCTTCCTGGCTGAGCTGCGCGAGCTCACCCGCCGCCACGGCGTGCTCCTCATCTTCGATGAGATCGTGACCGGTTTCCGCCTCGCCTACGGAGGCGGTCAGGAGCGCTACGGGGTGGTGCCGGATCTCGCCACCTATGGCAAGGTCATTGGGGGCGGCTACCCACTGGCGGCGGTCGCCGGCCCGGCAGAGATCCTGGCCGTGACCGACCCGACCCGCCGCGGGAAGGCACCCTTCGCCTACCTCAGCGGCACGCTCAACGGGAACCCGATCGGCGCGGTCGCCGGGCTGGCCACGCTCGACGTGCTGCGCGCCCCCGGTACCTACGAGCGGCTGTACGCGACGACCGAGCGACTCACGTCGGGGCTGCGGGCGCTGGCTGCCGAGCGCGACATCCCGATCTTCGTCGCCGGGGATGGTCCGGTATTCCAGGTCTTTTTCACCGACGCGCCCGTACACGACTACCCGGGCGTGCTCAAGACCGACCGCGCCCGCGCGCGGGCCTTCGGGCTCGCCTGCGTCGAGCGCGGCCTGTTCCTCAATCCGGGCGAGAAGTTCTACGTGTCCCTCGCCCACACCGACGAGGACGTGGACCGCACCCTGGAGATCTTCGCCGATGCGCTCGACGCCATCGCGTGACGCCGCACCCATTCGGGACCGCTGGGTCCGAACCGTGGAGGACGCCAAGCGCTTCGTGGAGGAGGTCGGCCTCTGCCTGATCTTCAGCGAGTCGGGGCGCCTCGGTTATCCGACACTGTGGGATGTGGTCGACGCGCCCGACAAGCGCCCCGGCGAGCGGGGCTTCGGCGAGCGCACGAATCTCGTCTGGCGGCTGAAGAACGATTTGCCGGCCATGTACCCGGACGAGATCTTCTACGGCAAGCTCGCCAACGGGCGCGCGATGCTCTGCACCATCGAGCGGCTGGAGGAGATCATGCGGGAGCAGCGCCGCGAGCCGGACGAGGTGAGCCGCGACGCGCGCCGGCTCCTGACCGTCATCGCAACCCGGCCGATTACCAACCGCGAACTGCGGGCCGAGGCGGGCTTCGAAGGACCGGGCGCGGAGCGCCGCTTCAACCGCGCCCTGCAAGAACTCCAGGTCGCCATGCTGATCGCCCGCGTCGATACCGACCCCGATACCTGGTTCCCGTTCGACGCCGCCTATCCGGGGCTCGCGGAGCGCGCGCGGGCGGCCAGGCGCCGGAGCAGCGCAGGCTCCCGTGCCCGCTGATCCGGGAGCGGCGTTGTCGGCCAGAGCCGATCGTACGATGCCGGCGACGCGGACCTGGCGGCGAGACAGCGGATCGGAGGCTTGTGGTGGCACGCGCGTACGTCCTGGTCAAGGCGGACGTCGGCCACGTGGAACGTGTCCAGGAAGCGCTGGCACAGCTGCCGGGGGTACGCGACGCGGACATCGTGACCGGCGAGTACGACCTGATCGTCGTGATCGAGGTGCCCGACGCGCGGGAGATCGGCCGGTTGATTATGCGCGAGATCCACGGCCTCCCCGGCATCATCAGCACCAACACCTACGTCGTTGTCGGGTGAGGCGTCATACCGGACCGAATGTCGGTGATGGCCCGGCTTCGTAGCATCCTGAGGTGGTGTTGTCATCCTGAGCGAAGCGATGGATCTCTCGGTTGGGTGGTCCGCAGCGCGAGATCCATCGCTTCGCTCAGGGTGACATCGGCTGTTCAAGTGGAAACGCCAAAGTGCCAATACGTCCTTGCGAATACCATGAGAGCCGGCATTCTGCCGGCTCTCGTCCATTTCGGGTGCGTATGAGTACCGCGGAAGGCGGCAAGGTGCCGGATTTCCGGGTGAACGCTCACCCCTTCTTGGGATCGAGCGCGGCCCCGATCAACTCGCGGAGGGCACGCAGGCGCGGAGCCAGAGCGCGCCGCTCACGGGCCGGGAGGGGCGCCTGCGCCAGCTGCGCCAGGGACAGGGCCAGGGCGCGCGTTTGCGCGTCCAGCAGATCCTTGTCTGGGGCCGGTGCCCCGGCACGCGCCACCGCGGACTGGATGTAGTCACTGTCGTCCGGCGCGGGCGCGGCTTCACCAAGTGCCCGCGCAAGAGCGGCCGCGACGCTGGACGGCCCCGCATCGCGCGCCGGGCGACGCTCCACGACCTCCCGCATCGCCCGCAACCGCTCGACAAGTGCGGGCGGCTCCATAGCCGCGAATTCGGGGTCATCGCGGATCGCTCGGGCGAGCCGCTGGGCCTCGTTCTGCCCCAGGCCCTCGTCAACGATAAGGCGCGCCAGCGCGGCCTGCGCCGCGGGTGCGAGTCCCTGGAGCACGCGGCTCTGCTTCTCCGAGAGCCGACCGGCGCGGATATCCTCCTGCACCGCATCGGGCAGCTTCTCGGTCCCCAGCAACTGGAAGAGGCGGCTCCGCTTGATGCCGACCGCTTCGGCCACCCGCTCCCAGGATGCGTCACCCATCTGGGCTTTGAGCGCACGAAGCGCCGCGGCGCGGTCGACAGCATTCAGGTCCTCGCGGACCACGTTCTCCATGAGCTGCTGCAGAAGGCGCCGCTCCTCCGGCACGTCGCGCACGACCGCCGGGATCGCGGTGAGGCCAGCCATCTGTGCCGCGCGCCAGCGGCGCTCGCCGTGGAGGATGACGTACCGGTCGCGCTCCTCGTCATAGCGGACCGCGATCGGCTGGAGCACACCCTCCTGTGCGATCGACGCCGCCAGCTCCTCCAGCCGCTCCTGATCGAAGGTGCGGCGTGGCTGATGCGGGTCGGGCTCGATCCGGTCGAGCCGGATCTCCTTGGCGGTGACGAGATCGCTGACGCCCACCGCACGGGGTGAGGTGTCCTGGAACAGCGCGTCGACGGTGAAGCGGCGGCGGCGCGCCGCGGGCCGTTCGACCACGCTGCGGGCTGGCTCAGACATGGGCCGGGCTCCCTACGCGCGCCTCCAAGATGCTCGCGACCTCCCGGTAGGCGGCCGACAGCGGCGACCGCGGCATGTACTGGAGGATCGAGGTGTGCTCCGCGATCGACTCGGCCCCCTTCACGGAGAGCGGGATGATCGGCAGCAGCGGCAGCTCAGGGAACTGCTCCCGCAGCGTGTCGATCATGTCGGCCGCGAGCCGCGACGAGTGATGAACCTTCGTCGGGAGGAAGCCGATGACCTCAAGCTTGGGGTTCAGCCGCCGAATGCGTCCGATCGTGTCGAACAATCGCCGCAGCACCATGAGCGAGAGGGGATGCGGCTCGATCGGGATCACCAGCGCGTCCGCCGCGACCAGGATGTTGATACTCAGGATGTTCAGCGCGGGCGGGCTGTCGATCAGCACGTAGTCGTAGGGTAGAGGCTGCGCCGCGCCAAGCTTGTCCGAAAGCCGCCGCTCTCGCTCCAGGACGTTGAGCAGCTCGAGTTCCGCGGCGGCGAGGTCGGGGTGGCTCGGGATCAGGTCCAGGCCCTCGATACGGCTGGCCAGGATCGCCTCCGCCACGGGCAACTCCTCGTCGGAGAGGAGATCGTAGATCGAGAGGTCGAGCGCGCCGACGTCAATGCCGAGCGCCATCGTCAGGCTCGCCTGCGGATCGAGGTCGATCGCCAACACCCGGCGCCCGCGCTCGGCCAACGCCGCGCCGACGTTGAGCGTGCTGGTGGTCTTGGCGGTCCCACCCTTCTGGTTGAAAAAGGCGACGATCGGCGGCATGGTAGACTGTCCCCCCGTCAGCCATGTACGTACATTGGCGTCACCATCATAGCAGAGGCCCGCGTGCGAGTCCAGGGCGACCGTGCCAGCCAGTCACGTCGCGGCCCCAAAAAAACGTCCCGGGCTACGAGTTGGCTCGTAGCCCGGGATCTCCAGTGCGACAACCGCAGCGTCATGACCGGTCACCTATCCTGCCGAGGAGAGGCGGCCCTCCGGCGAGATGATGTCGGCCAGCGACTGCCCAGCGACCCAGGCGCCCAGCCGCATGACGGCCGCGCCAACCGCCAGGCGCATTCCGCCCGCGCGCCGCGCCTGCATCACCTGGCGCATCATCCGCCGTTCCTCCGCCTCACGCAGCCAGCGCTGCTGTCGCTCGGCGGCCAGCCTCTCGTTGACGAAGTGCATGTGATCCATGGTCAAGCCTCGCTCTTTCCGAGCACCGGCGACGTTGCCGGTGCTCCTCCATCTATCGCGGGTCTCCCGCGCATCGGCGCCTTTCGCTCTCATCGAGCTGCGGCGTCTTCACCATCGCATCGGCCCCCTTTCGACAATCCGGGCAAACAAAAACCCGGATCGAGCGGATCGATCCGGGCTGCCACAGACAGAGACGGCGGCGCGTCACATGACGTACCTCAGGGGCAGCCGGATCGAAGGCCGAACAACGGCAACGAGAGTGACGTCACTGCACCACACCATTGTTCGCTCCTTCCGACTGACACCCAACCCGGGGACCAGCGTCCCCGAGAGACCAAGCCATCGTAGCAATGCTTCGCGTGTACCGCTACTGTCCCATGAGGCCGTGTACACCTGTCCAAGTGGACAGTAGCGACCGGCCCCGCGCTGGTCGCGCGGGGCCCGCAACGGCGATCCGGCGTACTACGATATGACACAGAAGGGCTCAGGATCAGCGCCGACGCCGCGCTCGACCTCGGCGACCGGGTTGCCCTCTACCAGCACGCCCGCGGCTGCGACCGCTGCCGCGTCGCGCTCGCCAGCCGCGACGGGCGGACCCTGCACTACCTCAGTTCCCAAGACACGCCCGCAGCCTACCCGCTCTGGGTCGGACCCGACGAAGTGTGGTTCGCCCTGGGCGAGGGAGAGGATTCCCACATCGTGCGGGTCACCGTGCGGTAGGGGCGGGGCTCGTCCCCGTTCGGCGCATGTCCCTGCCCATGGTAGCCATCGCAGCCACCGTCAGACGGAAAGGCAGCGGACCGGGCTCGGCGAGCCCGGTCCGCACCCCGTGGTCGGAGTCACATTGCGGGTCGCTGCTCCCCCATGCTGCGGAGCTGCCACGCGAGCACCAGCAGCAGGATGCCGAAGACGATCGCGTAGACACCGATCACCCAGAGCACCGCCAGTGCCCCAGAGCTGGGGAACAGGATCAGCAACACGCCGAAGATGATCGAGATGACGCCAGCCAGCCCGAGCCAGAGCGTTCCGCCCCCGACCTCGCGGAGCTGCACAGCGCCGATCACCTCGGCTAGCCCGGTAACGATCGCCCAGGCCGCGATCAGGTAGAGCAGCGCCAGAGCGGTTAGGCTTGGCCAGACGAAGGCGGCAAGGCCGGCCAGGATCCCGAGAACGCCCTCGAACGCGAGCGGCCCCCACCGGAGATCCCGCCGGGCGGCGCGAAAGGCCGCGACGATGGCGAAGATCCCGTCGAGCAGCGCGTATACGCCGAAAAGTGCGATGAGGAAAGCCAGCGTCACGTCCGGCCACACGAGTGCCGCCAGGCCGAAGAGGATGGCGACGACGCCGCGGACAGCCACCGCCCACCAGTTACGCGACAACGCCAGCATCGCGAGCACCCCTTTCCACCCCTGCCACGACCGATATCTGTGGATTGCGTAACTGTGATGTCCCGCATGTTGCTTGCCAGCGCTGCGCGGCGGTGTGGGGCTGCGCTATCGACGCTTTTTTCGGCGCCGCGGCTTCTGCGCCTCCTCGCGGACCGGCTCCTGGCTCAACTCCTCCATCTCGTCGATCACCGTGTCCTCTTCGTCCAGGTACTCGATGGTGTATCGTCCGGAGCGCACCGCGTGGACGGCCTGAAGGGTGTCGAAGACCTCGAAGGTCAACTCGTCGAACCCAATCGCGCCGTGCAGGTAACCGAGGAACGAATCACGAAGCTCATCCACCAGCGTGGAGACGATCTGTTCTTCGTCGGCAGCCGCTTCGCTGAGCAGCCGATCTTCCTGGTCGCTCACCACGCACCTCTCTCCGCTTCAGTCCCGTGTCGATGCGGAGGGCAACAAGCACCTTGGGTGCCATCGCGCTAGCCATCCGATCAGAGCACCGATCCGTTATGCCTACAGCGGCCCGGATATCGAGGACGAAAGCGATCGGCGATGGACGAGCAAGAAACCGGCGGAGAACAGCGACGCGCGCCACGACACAGGGGCAGCACGCTCGGAAGCGTGCTCATCGTGCTGGGCATCGTGCTGCTGGGCGCGGCTGTCAGCCTGGCCGCCGCCGGAGGACGTCCCGCTGGCCGGGTCGCCAGCGTGACGCCACCACCCGACCGCATCGCCACGCCGGGCAGCACGCTCGCACCGCCGGTCATCCAGGCCGCTCCGGCAACCACGCCGACGCCGCCCCAGGAGACAAGCGCCGCGACGACCACGCCTGCCCCCGCCACTCCCGCGCCATCGCCGACGGCGATACCCACCCGAACGCCGGTGCCCGACCGGCCACACGCGACGCAGATCAAGATCCCGGCAATTGGGCTGGATGCGCCGATCGTCGAGGTCGGCTACGACGTGGTCGAGATCGAAGGCGTCCGGGTCATCCAGTGGCAGGTCGCCGACTACGCAGCCGGGCACCACAGCACATCCGCCGACCCCGGCGAGGGCGGGAACATCGTCATCGCCGGCCACGACGACTGGCGCGGCGAGGTGTTCCGCGATCTGGAGCACCTGACGCTCGGTGACCATGTGATCCTGGTGACGCCGGAGGGCGAGCACACCTACGCCGTGACCGAGATCGTCTACCGCAAGGAAGCAGGGATGCCCATCGCCACCCGGATCGCGACCGGGCAATACTTCGCGCCGATGCCGGAGGAGCGGCTGACGCTCGTGACCTGCTGGCCCTACGGCATCGACGACCACCGGCTCATCGTGATCGCCAAACCAGTGCGCCCCTAGCCGGGTATCCCGGCCGCCTCGTTCGACCCCGCGGGACCAAAGCCGTACAATCTCCGGTCGGGAGGGAACCGGCATCGGGTCGGACCAGACCGAGAAGGAGACGGCGTGTCCCTGACGCTGCCACACACTCTGGCCGGACGCTACCGGCTCACCGCACGCATCGGCGAAGGGAGCTTCGCCGAGACGTACCTGGCCACCGATACCTCACTCGGACGGCAAGTCGCCGTCAAGGTGTTACGTGAGCAATACGCCAGCGATGTCCGAGTCGCGGCCCGCTTCGAGCGCGAGGCTCGCGCAGCGGCGTCCGTCACGCACCCGAACGTCGTCGATGTCTACGACTACGGCCGCGACGGCAACACGCTCTACATCGTCATGGAGTGGGTCGACGGCACCGACCTCAAGGAGCACATCCGGCGGCGCGCGCCGCTCCCGGTGCCGGAGGCCACGCGGCTGATCCGCGAGATCCTGCAGGGACTGGGCGCCATCCACCGGGCGGGGATCATCCACCGAGACGTGAAATCCCAGAACGTGCTCATCGCCCAGTCGGGCACCGCCAAGCTCACCGACTTCGGCATCGCTCGCGGAGCGCTCGACACCGGGCTGACCGATACCGGCATGGCGCTGGGGACTGCTGCCTACATGGCGCCCGAGCAGGCCAGCGGCCAGCCGCTCACGCCTGCTGCCGATATCTACGCCGCAGGCGTCATTCTCTTCGAGATGCTCACGGCGCGGCTGCCGTTCCCGGGGGACAACCCAGTCCAGGTCATGTTCCAGCACGTGAACGATCCGCCGCCGCGCCCGCGCACGCTCAACCCCGACATCCCGCCTGGGCTGGAACTGGTCGTGCTCCGCGCGCTCGCCAAGGACCCGAGCGACCGCTTCCAGTCCGCGGCTGAGATGGAAGCCGCACTCGAGCGCACGCCGAGCGCGGACGAGGCGACACGGATCCTCGCCGCCGCGACGGCGCCGGTTTCGGGCCCCGGTGCAACGCGTGCCATGCAGCACACGGGCAGGGCCGCCCGCACGGCGCAGCCGCCTGGATCGCCGCCCCCACCCCGCCGCCGGACGGCCGCGGCGGTCCCGGACCCAACGCCGACCTGGCCGCTCGTGCTCCTGGCCGGAATCCTGATCCTGCTCGGTATCGGCGGCATCGCCCTGCTCGCCATGGGCGACGGCAACGGAGACACCGCGCCTAGCCCGACACAGGAGCTTCCCGCGGTTACGACCGCGACACCGGAGCCGACGCCGACACTTGAGCCGACCCCGACGCCCGAGCCGACCCCGACACCGACACCCACGCCGGAACCAACGCCGACGCCAACGCCCGAGCCGACTCCGACGCCGACACCGGAGCCAACACCGACGCCGGAGCCGACTCCCGAGCCAACGCAGGATCCGGGCACGCCGATCGGCAGCCCCGCGCCGGAGGCGCTCGCCCGGTCCCTCACGGTCGGCGCGCGGGATGTCGAACTCGACGGCGAGGACTTCGAGGGTGCGCTCGTGCCGGGCGAGGGGTCTAACCGCCAGGGCAACATCCCGGACAAGGCGGCGTTCCTCTTCGGGGGCCAGAGCGACTATCACACGGGGACGGCCACGTTTGACGTGTCAGAGTCCAATCGCCCCGTCGTCGTCCTCCAGATCACCGGCACCGACGATCTAGCCCAGCGGAAGGCGCCCATCCGGATCACCCTCAACGGACAGCTCGTCTGGGAGGGTGATAACCCGCTGCCCAATGGCGAGTCCGGCAATGCCTACTGGATCATCCAGGACCGCTCCGTCCTGCGCGACGGCGAGAACCGGCTGGTGATTGCTAACACCTCTCCGAACGGCGACGCCCCCCAGGCCCCCTGGATCCTCATCGAGCGCGTCACGCTGTTCTATTGATGCGTCATACGTCATGCGTCACTCGTACTGCGTATTGCGTGTTCCGTGTTCCGTAGTTCCGTCGTGCTCCCCTCTCTCCTGGTGGGCTCCGTTCGAGAGGGGCCGGGGGTGAGGAGGGACGCATGACGTATGACGTATGACGTATGACGTATGTCGAACGACGAATGCCGAATCACCCACACCCGCCCGGCCTGTGGCACACTAGGCGCGGGATTCGGTGAAGCGCGGAGGACAGGCGGTGTTCCACTTTACGATCGGAATGGATCCCAATCTCGCCCGCATTGGACCGTTCGTGCTGGCATGGCACGGACTGCTGACGGCCTTCGCCATCGTCCTCGCCGTCGTCGTGATCTATCGTGAGTTTGCTCGCCGCGGGCTGTCACTGGAGAAGTTCGACGGGCTGGCGTTCTGGACCATCATCGGCGGTATCCTCGGCGCGCGACTGTTCTACGTCATCGACCATGCCGATTACTTCGTGGACCACCCGCTGGAGGCCTTCGCCATTCAAGAGGGCGGCCTGGCTGTTTACGGCGCGGTCATCGGCGGGTTCTTCACCGTGCTCCTGCTGACACGCCTTTTCGGCTATCCCTTCGGGCAGGTGATCGACGCGATCGCGCCGGGGTTGATCCTGGCCCAGGCAGTGGGCCGCATCGGCTGCCTGATCAACGGGGACGCCTGGGGCGCGCCGACCGACGGACCTTTCTCCCTGACCTACACTCACCCCGACGCCCTGCTGCCCAGCAGCCTGCACGGCGTGCCGACCCATCCGTACCCGATCTACGACATGGCCATGAACCTCATGATCTTCGGGGTGGTGGTCTGGCTCAACCGCCGGCGCCTCCCGGCAGGGACGACCTTCGCGGTCTTCGCCCTGCTCTACGCCGTGACCCGCTTCGTCATCAGCTTCGTGCGCCAGGAGCGGATCTGGTTCTGGGGGCTGCAGGAAGCACAGGTGGTGTCGCTGGTCGTGCTGGCCGTGTCCGCCGTCGCGCTCTTCATCCTCCTGCGCCGCCGCCAGCCCTCCACCGAGCCGCTCACGGCTGACTAAGCACCGTTCGCGCTCCGCAGCGTGTGACGCTCAGGCCCTTGAGCCGATGTCATCCTGAGCGGAGCCGGGCCCGACGAGATCGAAGGATCTCTCGTCGGATACACAACAACCCCCTCTCCCTTAGCCTGGTCCTGAGGACCATGGGCCAATCGGGAGAGGGGGTTATTGGCTGAAGGCCGGTCCTGCTATCCCTCGTACCGGCGGAAGACGGCGACGGCGTTCTGGCCGCCGAAGCCGAAGGCGTTCGCCATGGCGACGTTCACCTCGGCCTTCCGCGGTGTGTGCGGCACGTAGTCGAGGTCGCACTGCGGGTCCGGCTCATCGAGGTTGATGGTCGGCGGGATCACGTTGTCCCGGATCGCGAGCGCGCAGACGACACCGGACACCGCGCCCGCGGCACCCACCAGGTGCCCGATCATGCTCTTGGGTGAGCTGATCGCCACACGGTAGGCCGCCTCACCAAAGACAGACTTGATTGCTTCCGTCTCCGATACGTCGTTGAGCGGAGTGCTCGTCCCGTGCGCGCAGATGTAGTCGACGTCCTCGGGGGTCAGGCCGGCACCGGCGATCGCCTGGCGCATGGCCCGCGCCGCGCCGAGGCCGCCCGGCAGCGGGGCGCTGATGTGGAAGGCGTCCGCGGTGAGCGCGCCGCCCGCAAGTTCGCAGTAGATGCGCGCGTCGCGGCGCCGGGCATGTTCCTCGGTCTCCAGCACCATGACCGCCGCGCCCTCGCCGAAGACGAAGCCGTCCCGGTCCTTGTCGAAGGGGCGGCTGGCCCGCTTCGGGTCATCGTTCCGCTTCGAAAGCGCTCCCATGTTGCCGAAGGCGGCCACCGCCACGGGGTCCATCCCCGCCTCGGTGCCCCCGGCGATCATGACGTCTACCTCGCCGAGCTGCAGCATGCGCAGTGCGTCGACAAAGGCCTGGGTGCCGGCCGCACAGGCCGCCACCGACGCCATCACAGGCCCGGTGATGCCGAAGGTGATGGAGACCTGGCAGGCGCCCATGTTCGGGGCGAACATCGGGATGAAGAAGGGGCTGACTCGGTTCGGCCCGCGGCTGTGGTGGACGAGAACTTCGCGCGTCAGCGTCTGGATCCCGCCACCGCCGGTGTTGATCATCACGCCGACGCGCTCGCTGTTGCTCTGGTCGATGGTCAGGCCGGCGTCTTCGATCGCTTCCCGCGCCGCTGCGACCGCGAACTGCGAGTAGCGGTCCATCCGACGCGCGGCCTTGAAGTCCATGTGGTCTCTAGGATCGAAGTCGGTCACCTCGGCTGCGATCTGGACCTCGAGATCACTCGGATCGAAGGACGTGATGCGATCGATTCCCGAGACACCGTCCAGGAGGTTGCGCCAGAACGTCGGATAGCCGATCCCGATCGGCGTGACCGCTCCCAGCCCGGTGACGACGACACGATGCACCCTTGTTTCCTCCCGATTCCCCGTATTCCCCGTACCCTAGATCCCGAAATCCTTCGCGCTCATTACCTCGACATCGCTCCGGATGCGCCGGATCAGCCCGCCCAGCACCTGGCCCGGCCCGATCTCCAGGAAGGCGGCTGTGCCGTCGTTCGCCATCTCACGCACCGAGTGGGTCCACTGGACCGGGCGAACGACGTGCGCGGCGATTTCCTTCCGGATCTCGTCGACCGTGGTCATGAAGCGCCCGGAGATGTTCGCCACGACTGGCACCTGCGGCTCACGCAGGGGGATCTTGTTGACCAGCTCCGCCAACTGCTGAGCCGCGCGCTCCATCAACGGCGAGTGGGATGCGATTGAAATGTCGAGCCGCACGACCTTGCGGGCGCCCCGCTGGCGGGCCAGCTCCATTGCCCGCTCCAGCGCGGCGTTCTCGCCGGAGATGACCGACTGTCCGGGGCAGTTGTCGTTAGCCAGCACGACGGTCCCGACCTCGGAGGCTTCCTCGCAGATGGCTTCGAGGGTCTCGCGATCCAGACCCAGGACGGCCGCCATCCCGCCCGGCTGGAGATCCCCGCACTCCTTCATCAACCGGCCGCGCTCCCGCACGAGGTAGAGCGCATCGGCGAAGTCGAGCACACCCGCGGCCACCAGCGCGGTGAACTCGCCGAGGCTGTGTCCGGCGACGAAGGACGGCACGATATTCACATTGAGCGAGCGCCACCGCTCGCGCAGGGCTTCCAGGTAGGCGAGGCTGACCGTGAGGATCGCCGGCTGGGCGTTGATGGTGTCGCCCAGCTCCTCAGTCGGCCCGTGAAAGCAGAGCGTGGACAACGGGAACCCGAGGATCTCATCAGCCTGCTGGAAGACCTTCCTGGCAGCGGCCGACTTCTCATAGAGGGCCTTACCCATGCCGACGTACTGGCTCCCCTGTCCGGGGAACACGAACGCGATCCGCTTTGAGATCACGCTCCCGAGGTCCATCGCTCGCCCTACCCCTATCGCCCTATCCGCCACCCATCCGCGCACGGCTCGACCGCATATGGAGTGCCGCGCGTATCATACCATGCACTCTCACGTGTTCGGTGCGACTGCGTTGTCAACGGAGCCGCAGAGGCGAAAAATCGGTGCCGTAGTCGTAGGTGTCTACCCCTTCGCGCCGCTTGAGCGTGTTCACCACGAGATAGGTCAGAGGCGTTGCCAGGACCTCGTAGGCAGACTTGACGAGCCAGGCAGTGACCATTAACGGCACGAGTTCGCCCCCAGGGATGGTTCCCACGAAGGCGATTGTGATGAAGACCAATGAGTCCGCCCCCTGGCCCACCAGCGTGGAGCTGATGGTCCGCATCCAGAGCCAGCGCCCCTGCGTCACGATCTTCAGCTTGGCCAGCACCACGGCATTGAGGAATTCGCCTACAAGGTAGGCGGCGAAGGAGCCAGCCAGGAGCCGCGGCGTGAAACCGAGGATGCGCTCGTAGGCCGCCTGTCCGTCCCAGATCGCCGCCGGCGGCAGGACCTGGGTGATGACGATTGAGCCGACCGCGAGCAGGTTGCACACGAACCCCAGCCAGATGACGAGCCGGGCTCGGCGGAAGCCGTACACCTCGGTCAGGACGTCGCCGAAGATGTAGCTCAAGGGGAAGAGCGTCACGGTGCCGGCCGGCACGACCAGCCCGCCGATATCGACCAGCTTCACCGCCACGATGTTGGCCGTGATCAGTGAGGTGACGAACAGCGCGGCGACCACCACAAACAGGGCGCTGAAGTGTTCGTCCTTTGTCCGCTCCACCTCGGATCTCCGCCGTCCCATCACCTCTGCCGGCCGAAAACCGCGCCGCGGCCGCCCCGTGCGGGGCGGCCGCCGGACGTCGTTACCCGGGCGAACCTGCCGCCCTACACGCTGTCCGCCGCCGCGGCCGGGGCGGCCGACGGCACCGGGGGCGCACCCAGGATCTCCGTGATCTTCTCCTGGCCGATCGTTTCCTCCGCGATCAGCGCCTCGGCCAGCGCATCCAGCTTATCGCGATACTTGCGGAGCAACTGCTCGGCACGCTCCATCGCCTCGCGCAGGAGTCGCTGGACCGCCTCGTCGGCACGCTCCAGGGTGGCCTCGGCGACATCGCGGTCCTGCATGATCTCCCGCCCGAGGAAGACGTGCTGCTCGCCCATCCCCAGGTAGACCGGACCGACTTCGTCGCTCATGCCCCAGAGCCCGACCATGCGCCGCGCGAGCAGCGTGGCTTCCTTGAGGTCGTTCTGGGCGCCGGTCGTCATCTCGTTGAAGACAAGCTTTTCGGCAGCTCGCCCGCCCATCATGACGGTCAGGCGCGCGAGGAGATAGGCCCGGCTGTAGTTGAAGCGGTCCTCTTCCGGCGCCTGGATCGTCACCCCGAGCGACTGCCCGCGTGGCACGATGCTGACCTTCCGTAGCGGGTCGGTCCCAGGGGAGAAGTGGGCGGCGACCGCGTGGCCGGCCTCGTGGTAGGCCACGACCCGCTTGTCGTGCTCGCTCATGATCATGGCCCGCTCGGTGCCGAGCACGATCTTGTCGAGCGCCTCGTCGAAGTCGATCCGCTCGACGATCTTCTTGTTCTTCCGCGCGGCCATCAGCGCCGCCTCGTTGACCAGGTTGGCCAGGTCCGCCCCGGAGAAACCCGGGGTGGCCGCGGCGAGCTCCTCGAGGTCGAGGTCGTCCGCCACCGGGATCCCCCGCGTGTGGATGCGCAGGATCGCCTCGCGCCCGCGGCGGTCGGGGAGCCCGACCGTCACCTGCCGGTCGAAGCGACCCGGGCGCAGTAGGGCCGGGTCCAGCACGTCCGGCCGGTTGGTGGCCGCGATCACGATCACGTCCTGGTGAGGCTCGAATCCGTCCATCTCGACGAGCAACTGGTTGAGCGTCTGCTCGCGCTCGTCGTTCCCGCCGCCGAGCCCGGCGAAACGCTGCCGGCCGACGGCGTCCAGCTCATCGACGAACATGATCGATGGGGCGGACGCCTTGGCTCGCTCGAACAGGTCGCGCACGCGGCTGGCACCGACGCCGACGAACATCTCGACGAACTCGGATGCGCTGACGCTGAAGAAGGGCACTCCGGCCTCTCCGGCCACCGCACGCGCCAGCAGCGTCTTCCCCGTCCCGGGCGGGCCGACCAGCAGGATACCCCGCGGCAGCCGCGCGCCGATGGCGTGGTACTTCATCGGGTTGCGCAGGAAGTCGACGACCTCCGACAGCTCGGCCTTCGCCTCCTCCTCCCCCGCAACGTCGGCGAAGGTGACGCGCGGACGCTCGGCGTCATAGACGCGCGCCTTGGAGCGGCCGAAGCTGAAGACGTTCTGCTGCCCGCGCGACATGCTCCGGCCGAGGTAGACCATCAACCCGATGAAGAGGAACAGCGGGACGATGGTGGCGAGCAGGCTGGGCCAGACGGAGCCACCCGCCTGGTCGATCTTCACGGTGACCCCGTGACTCTGCAGCAGCGGGACCAGCTCGGTCTGGCTGTTCTCCGGTATCGTCGTCTGGAACTGGGTTCCCGTCCGGATTTCATTCGGGCTGGTGCCGGGCGGTACGGGATCGCCGGGGCTGAGCACCTGGTCGCCCGCGACGCGCACCTCCTCCGTGAAGGTGCCGCTGACCCGCTGGCCCCTGATTGTGACGCTGGAGACGTTCTCGCCCTCGACCTGCTGGATGAACGCCGAGTACGGGATGTTCAGCCGCGCACCACTCGACGGCCAGAAGAACGTGTAGACGTTCCACAGCGCCAGTGCCAGCAATGCCACCCAGAGAATCCAGGTTGGAAACCGCGGCCGCCCCTGAGCTGGCGGGCGGGGTTCGCCGGGGCCCGGCGACCCCTGGCGGTTGGTGGGCTCTCTCATGCTACTGGAATGCCTTCCTCGATGCTTTGGACCCTGTTTGGTCTGCTTCCGGCGGCCCCCGCAAGCGGGCGATGCCGAAGATGACGCTTGCCCTTGGGCATCGCACCCTGGGTGCCATCCAATGTACTTATTCTACCGGTTTGGAACTTTCTGTGTCGTTGCGGCGGACTGCCGCGGTGAGCCCGTTGTGACATGCCAAACCGCACGAGGCAGCCGCTGGTGGACGGCTGCCTCGCACGTGAGGAGGAGATGAGTCTGGTGTGCTGAGTTAGACCCCGGAGCGTTGACCCTTCTGGGGTTAGACATCTCCGGTTACTCCTATTCTGACCCCAACCCGGCGATTTGTCCAGACCAGAGTGTGGGAGAATTGTCAGAGTCCCGGTAGGACGATGAACGTACTGGCACGATCCGCTGCGAGCGGCGATCATTATGGGCGACGTTGCGGAGCTTCCTGCGGCGTGGATCAGGCCATCGCGGTGGACAGGCACGAAAGGGTGAGGAGAGCGGCATGGTGCTCGGAGAAGCGTTTCACCGGCGGGCGGCCAAGCTGCTGAGCGAGCGGCTCACCACGCTCGAGAAGCACGCTGCCCTACTCTTCGATCCAGCCAACATCAGGTATGTGACCGGCCTTCGCTTCCTGCCGACGGACCGGCCGCTCGCGGCCTGTGTCTGGGCTGACGGCAGCGCGGCCCTGTTCGTGCCGCAGATGGAGGCTGAACACCTGGCAAGCGGCTGGGTGACCGACGTCCGCTGGTACGCCGAGTACCCGGCGGACGAACCGCCGGTGCGCTGGATGGCCCGCGAGGCCGGCGGCCCGCTCGTCGTCGATACCGCCGTCAGCGCCCAGGACTGGAAGCACATCGCGGAAGAGGTCGAGGAGGTCGAACTGCTCGATCCGGTCGCCGAGCAGCGAGTGGTGAAATCCCCGGCCGAGATCGCCCTGATCGAGCGCGCGGCGGGGTACGCCGATATGGCGCTCGAGCGGGCCTTCGCACGCCTTGCGACCGGCAGCACCGAACAGGACGTACTGGCGGAGATCGTCTCCGTTGTCGACGGCATCATGCGCCAGGATCTCGGTGACGACTACGACCTCCCGGGACCGGCTATCACCGGATCCGTGCAGAGCGGCACCCGCACCACCATGCCGAACGCCCCAACCAGCAGCCGATCCCTGACCCGGGGCGACTGCGTCGTCGTGGAGTTCACCGCGAATGTGGCCGGCTACCACGCGCAGGCGGGCTGCACCTTCTTCGTCGGCGACCCGCTGCGCGATGTGGTCCGCTGGGTGGAGAGCTCGATGATCGCCCAGAACGCAGCGCTCGAGGCGATGACGGCGGGCGCGACCGCGGAGTCGGTCGACCTGGCCGCTCGCCGGGCGCTGGAGCGCCTCGGGCTCGGCACGAACATCCGGCACCGAACCGGTCACGGGATCGGCCTCAGTCCGATCGAGGCACCGTATCTCACCCGCTCCCAGGCGACGGCGCTGACGCCTGGGATGGTGCTGGTGGACCGCCCGGGCGTCTACATCCCCGGGCGCATCGGTGCCCGCAATGCCCGAACCGTCGTCATCGAGGCCGATGGGCCGCGGGTTCTCAACCCGCGGATTGACCGCTGGGATAAGATGGAGTCGCGGCTGAAGGAGTTCTAGCGCACCGTAGATTCCGGAGCGCCGCGCACAGTCGATGGGAGCAGCGGGCGCGGCCCGTCAACCTGCTCGGATGGGAGCGGAGTGTGAACGAGCGGATCGGCGTCTTCGTCGCCTGGCCGTATGCCAACGGCGACCTCCACCTTGGGCACGTGGCGGGGGTCTACCTGCCAGCAGACATTTTCGCCCGGTATCATCGCCTACGCGGCAACCGGGTGCTCATGGTGAGCGGCAGCGACGCACACGGCACGCCGATCACCGTCTCGGCCGAGCGGGCCGGGGTTTCCCCGCGGGAGTTCTTCGAGCGCTACCACCGGCGCTTCCTCGAGAGCTTCATCGGGCTGGGCATCAGCTTCGACCTCTTCACCCACACTGACACCGAGAACCACGCCGCGGTGTCTCAGGACATCTTCCGCGTGCTCTACGAGCGGGGCTACATCCACACCGAGGCGATGGCCCAGCTCTACTGCGAGACCGACCAGCGCTTCCTGCCCGACCGCTACGTCGAGGGCACTTGCCCCCACTGCGGTTACCCGAACGCACGGGGCGACCAGTGCGACAACTGCGGGCGCACCCTCGATGCCACAGAGTTGATTGACCCGCGCTGCAAGCTCTGCGGCAGTCAGCCGGTGGTCCGCGAGACCGAGCACTTCTTCTTCGACCTGCCGGCCTTTGAGGGGCCGCTACTCGAATACATCGGCCGCCAGGAGCACTGGCGCCCCAACGTCCAGCGCTTCGTAGAGAACTACCTGCGCGGCGGGTTGAAGCCTCGCCCGGTGACGCGCGACATCGAGTGGGGCATTCCGGTGCCGATCCCCGGCTACGAGCACAAGGTGATGTACGTCTGGTTCGAAGCGGTGATCGGCTACCTGTCGGCCAGTATCGAGGCGGCCAAGAACCGGGGGGAGGAAAAGGCCTGGGAGGCCTGGTGGACTGACCCGGCCGCCCGCGGCTATTACTTCATCGGCAAGGACAACATCCCGTTCCACGCCATCATCTGGCCGGCCGAGCTGATGGGCTACGACGAGCGGCTGAACCTGCCGTTCGACATTCCGGCCAGCGAGTTCTTGAACCTGGAGGGGCAGCAGTTCAGCACCAGCCGCAACTGGGCCGTCTGGCTGCCCGACTACCTGGAGCGCTACGCCCCGGACCCCCTTCGCTACTACCTGACCGCCATCGCGCCGGAGACCGGTGACAGCGAGTTCACCTGGCGCGGTTACGTTGAGCGCAACAACAACGAGCTGGTCGCCGCCTGGGGCAACCTGGTCAACCGCGTGATCAGCTTCGCCGTGCGCCACTGGGACGGCCGCGTGCCGGAGCCGGGCCCACAGGATGCCCGCGACACCGAACTGCTGGACCAGATTTCGGCCGGATTCGGCACGGTCGGGGCGCATTACGCCCGCGCGGAGTTCCGCGCCGCCCTGCGGGAGACGATGTCCCTTGCGCGCGAGGTCAACCGCTACCTCGACGACAAGGCGCCCTGGTTCCAGATCAAGGAGGACCGCGCAGCGGCCGGGACCACCATCTACGTCGCCCTGCGCGCGATCGACTCGCTGGCCACGCTCTTCGCGCCGGTGCTGCCCTTCACCAGCGCCGAGGTCAAGCGCTTCCTCGGCTATGAGGATCCGCTCTTCGGCGATCTCCAGATTGAGCGCTTTGATGAGAGCGAGCGGTCCCACGAGGCGCTGGTCTACCAGCCCCTCGCCTCCGAGGGCAGCGTCGATCGCTGGGTGCCGAGCGAGCTTGCCCCCGGCCAGCCGCTGGCGCGGCCGCGCGTGCTGTTCCAGAAGCTGGACGAGAGCGTCGTCGACGAAGAGCGCGCCCGCCTCGAGCAGGCGAGCGGCGCCGCCACGGTGGCGGAGGAGTAGCCTCCGTAGCCAGACCTCGCCCGGTGTGGTAAGAACGCCTGATCAACGGACGCATCGCCCCGCGCTCGCCGAGGAACCTGCGGCGCGGGGGCACACGACCCGACCGGGGAGAGGGCGTCGTGGATACCGACGGCCGGCACCGCTTCTACATCACCACGTCGATCCCGTACGTCAACGCGGCGCCGCACCTCGGCCATGCACTGGAGTACGTCCTGGCCGACGCCTTCGCCCGCTACCACCGGCTCACCGGCGACGACACTCGCTTCCTGACCGGGACCGACGAGAACAGCCTGACGAACGTCCTGGCCGCCGAGCGGGAGGGGATCCCGGTCGCGGATCTCGTCGACCGCAACGCCGAGGCGTTCCGCCGCCTCACCGAGTACCTGGACATCTCGAACGACGACTTCATCCGCACCGCCGCCGAGCCGCGCCACATCGAGGGGGCGCAGAAGCTCTGGGAGGCGTGCGCCCGGGCAGGCGACATCGACAAGCGCTACTACTCCGGGCTCTACTGCGTCCTCGGCGAGCAGTTCTACACCGAGGAGGAGGCGCCGGACGGCCTCTGCCCCGAGCACCACATCCCCCTGGAACTGGTCGAGGAGGAGAACTATTTCTTCCGCCTCTCTCGCTACCAGGACGCCCTGGCGCGGGCAATTGACTCCGAGGCGCTGCGCATTATCCCCGAAACCCGCCGGAACGAGGTCCGCGCCTTCATCGCCCGCGGCCTTGAGGACGTCAGCATCTCGCGCACGCGCGCACGGGCCCGCGGCTGGGGCATTCCCGTGCCGGGCGACCCCGATCAGGTGATGTACGTCTGGTTCGACGCGCTGGCGAACTACATCACCGCGCTCGGCTACGCCCACGACGCCGACCTCTACCGCCGCTACTGGGTGGAGAACCCCCACCGCGTCCACGTCATCGGCAAGGGCATCCTCCGGTTCCACGCTGTCTACTGGCCGGCCATGCTGATGTCCGCCGGGGAGCCGCTGCCGACCACCATCGTCGTCCACGGCTACCTCACCGTGGGAGGCGAGAAGATGAGCAAGTCGCTGGGCAACGTCGTCGATCCCGCCGAGCTGACTGCACGCTACGGCGCCGACGCCGTGCGCTACTGGATGCTGCTTGAGGTGCCACCCACCCAGGACGCCGACTACACCGACGAGAAGCTGGAGCGGCGCTACAACGCCGACCTTGCCAACGACCTCGGAAACCTGCTCAACCGCACGGTCAGCATGATCCGGCGCTACCGGGCCGGGCTGGTGCCTGCACCCGGCGAACCGGTCACGACCGACCAGGATCTGGAAGCGGTCGCCGCGAACCTCCCCGGTGCGATCGCGGAGGCGATGGGCCAGAATTTCGACCCACAGACGGCACTGGCCGCGATCTGGGACCTGGTCGTCCGCGCTAACCGGTACGTGGAAGAGACTGCCCCGTGGAGTCTTGCCAGGGCCGAGCGGAGCGGTGACGCAGCAGCAACCGCACGGCTCGACACCGCGCTGTACCACCTGGCCGAGGCCCTACGTATCATCGCCCAGGCGCTCCGGCCGTTTCTTCCCGACACCGCGAAGCGCATCGCCGAACAGATCGGGGTCGCGCTGGAGACACCGTCCTGGCCTGCAGCGCTCACCTGGGGCCAGCTCCCACCCGGAACCCAGGTCAGCGAGCCGCGGCCTATCTTTCCGAGGATCGAGGGGTGATGCGTCATGCGTCACCCGTACTGCGTATTGCGTAGTCCGTAATGCCCCCTCTCCCACCAGGGGAGAGGGGCCGGGGGTGAGGGGGATTCATGCTCACGCTAGTCACCTGGAACCGACCGCCCGGAGCTGCGTTGGTCGCTGGGGACGACTGGCTCCCGGCGATGCTCTCCGAACGCCTGCCAGGCGGGACGGTTGTCGAGGACGGCTCCGAGCCGACGGGGACGCCGGCGATCGTGGCCATGCGTGGAGCGTTGGAAGCGGTGACCGACGAGGCGCTGGCCGAGGCGCGCGTCGTCGTGCTCCTCGACCCGGACGAAGCAGAGCGGCTGCGTGCGGTGCGCCTGCTCGCCGGCCGGAACGGCACGCGGCTGGAGGTCATCCCCTCGCTCGCCACCATCGCCGCGGCGGAGCACACCATGCTCCTCATCCTCGCGCTCAGCCGCCGCCTCTTCCACGCCTACTCCGACCTCGTGTCGGGGGAACGACGAGCCGACCTCCAACGGCCCGATTCGGGACAGGGTGCAGAGAACTGGGTCGGCATGGCATGGCCGGCACCGATCGCTGGGAAGACGCTGGGCATCATAGGACTTGGACGAGTCGGGGAAGCGGTGGCGGCGCGAGCCCGTGCGTTCGGCCTGCGTGTGATCTACCACGACCGGGAGCGCAAGCCGGCCGCCGAGCAGCGCTGGGGCGTGCCGTACCGACGCTTCGACCAACTCCTCCGCGAGGCCGACATCGTCAGCCTGCATCTGCCGCTCACGCCCGAGACGAGGCGCCTGCTCGATGCACCCGAGCTGGCACTCATGCGGCCGGATGCCTACCTCATCAACACGGCGCACGGCGGGCTGGTCGACGAGGGCGCATTGATCCGCGCGCTGCGCCAGGGTGACATTGCCGGAGCCGGACTGGACGTCTTCGCCTACGAGCCAATCGCCCCGGACAGCCCCCTCCTCGCCCTCGACAACGTCGTGCTCACCCCACACGTCGGCGGCGCAAGCGCCGACGCCGTTCGAAGCAACTTCGCGGAGCGCGCAGCGGAAGTGCTCCTCAGCGCGGCGGGGTAGTACGTCACGCCTCACCCCTCCTCGCCCAGTGCGCGGGTGAGGGCGCCGAGGTCGTAATAGCTGGACTGCTCGACGATCAAGCCGTCGCGCACGCGGTAGAAGGCAGCCATCGGCTGGGTGATGCGGCGGCCCTGCTCGGTCGCGACCGTGGTCATCTCCACGGCGACCCGCTCCCCATCCGCAACGATTGAGCGGACGGCGGTCCACATGTCGGGCCAGCGCGCCTCGCTGTACTCGAGCACCAGCCGGAGCTGCTCCTTCCCGCGTACCTCCTGACCGTCGAGCTCGCGCCCCGGTGCCCAGACGACGATGTCGTCCGCGCAGTACTCAAGTGCCTCGTCGATATCACCTCGGTTCAGCGCCGCGATCGACGCCCGCACGACATCGACCGGCGACGTGGCGCGCTCGTCCATCCCGCTGGGACCTCCCTAGCCTCCCGGCTGTACCCACCTGCCAATCCCGGGGGGATGGTACCACGCACGGTGCCACGAACCCGCCCTGTGCCGGGCGGCGGACGCATGGTACGATCGGGCCGGATCGGTCCGCTTGGGCAAGGGGGTGGAGCGCATATGGGCACCGATCCCCGCGAGACGCCAATCTATCTCGACTACAACGCCACCACGCCGGTGCTGCCGCAGGTGCGCGACGCACTGCTCCCGTTCCTCGACACGCACTTCGGCAACCCGTCGAGCGATCACCCGTACGGCCGGGCCGCGGCCGAGGCCGTCCAGCGTGCCCGGCAGCTGGTGGCCGACCTCCTCGGCTGCGCCGCCGACGAGATCGTCTTCACCAGCGGTGGCAGTGAGTCCGACAACTGGGCTCTCGTCGGCCGGGTCTGGGCTGCCGGGAGCGACCGTGCGCACATCATCACCACTGTCGTCGAGCACCCGGCCGTGCTGAACACCTGCCGCTTCCTTGAGCGGCGCGGAGTGGCCGTCACCTACCTCCCGGTGGACGGGACCGGACAGGTGGACCCGGACGACGTGCGCCGCGCGCTCCGGCCGGAGACGGTCGTCGTCTCCGTGATGCACGCCAACAACGAGGTGGGTACCCTCCAGCCCATCGCCGAGATCGCGGCCATCTGCCGGCAAGCCGGAGTGCCGCTGCACACCGACGCTGCCCAGAGCGTGGGGAAGGTCCCAACCAGGGTCGATGACCTGGGTGTGGACATGCTCACGATCGCCGGGCACAAGCTGTACGCGCCCAAGGGGATTGGCGCGCTTTACGTCCGGCGCGGCACGGCACTGGAGCCCCTCATCCACGGCGCGGGCCACGAGGGGGGACGCCGGGCCGGGACCGAGAACGTGCCATGGATGGTTGCGCTGGGTGCTGCCGCGGCGCTCGCGCACCCGACGCTCGAGACCGAGGCAGCGCGTCAGCAGGCGCTGCGCGACCGGCTGCAGCAGCTTCTGGAGGAGAAGGCGGGTGGCGTGACGCTGAACGGTCACCCGACCGACCGGTTGCCGAACACGCTCAACGTCCGCTTCGCCGGTATTGACGGGAACGCGCTCCTGACCGCCGTGCCCGAGGTGGCGGCATCGACCGGTTCCGCCTGCCACGCAGGGGAGACCGAGCCGTCGGCTGTCTTGCTGGCAATGGGCATCCCTCCGGCTGAGGCCGTCGGGGCAGTGCGCCTCAGCCTCGGCCGGCTGACGACCGAGGACGAACTCGAACGCGCAGCCGAGGCGTTGGCCGCGGGCGTCGCCCGGCTCCGCGCGCGTTGAAGAGTGTAGGATCGCCGTGGTCTTCCGTCACCGCGTACCAGACCCTGCACTCCACATCGTGAGCTTCGATTGGGTCCGCAAGTTCCCCGCGCCGCTCGCCTGGCAGGTGACGGCCGCCACGCACGGCGTGCGGGTCGTCTGGCTGGTGGACGACTGGCAGGTCCGCTCCAGCTACCACCACCCCGCGTCGCGCGCCATCTATGTCAACACGCGGGGAACCACCTGGTACCAGACCGCGCTGACGTACGGTGCCGCGACCTATGTCGAGGCCGTGACCCTCTGGTTCCTGCACGAGGTGGGGCATGCCGCGCACCGGCACGAGGGTGATCGGCGCCGGGCGCTGCGACTGGGCAAGGACGACCCGCGCGAGGTCCAGGCCTGGCACTTCGCCCTCGCGTTCCGCGCGAGCCAGCGCGACAAGTGGCAGCGGCTGGTCGACGCCTACGCGGCGTGGTACAGCACCTATCACCACCGCTGGAAGGACTGGCCAGACGATCTCGAGGAAGCGCGAGCCGCGGGGTGGCCGGCTCGGCCGTACCGGGGCTGGCCCGCGCTTGGAACAGAGCGGGGCGATCTCAACCCGCGGCCGGCGCCAGCGTGATGGTCATCTGCCCCTCTTGCAGCGTCACGGAGTCGACCGCCACGCCTGACTGGTTCAGCCCGTTGCGGAGCTGGTCGTTCAGCGCCGACTCCAGCGGGGCCACGGGGATGAGCCAACCCAGTGGTCCGGTGATCCGCCCGTCGGTGAGCTGCAGCTCACCGTCCACCACCGTCACCTGCCCCTCATAGCGTCCGCTCAACCCGAAGGCACGCAGCTCAATGGCGAACGCATCTGGCGTGATCTGCACCTGGGCGCTCTCCAGCGGCCGGATCCGGTCCCGGTTGGCCTCAATCCGCTGGTTCAGGTCCTCCTGGGTGACGGTCACCTGCCGCGTTCCGGGAGACGGGGTCGGGACAGACACCACCGCGGGCGCCGCAGGTTCCTCGGATGACTGCGAGGTCGCAGGGCTCAGCCGTTCGGTGATCGTGCGCGCTACATAGGGGCGAACCACACTGGAGAAGGTCGCCAACCCGGCCAGGACGAGGACCACGGTCACGACCATCACAGCCAGGCAACCGACAACCCGGCGGCCGACTCCCGGGCCGCGCTCCCATTCCCGGTACTGCGTCCGGGCCTGCACCGCTGGCGCGGGCCTCATGCGCTGGCTCCGAGCATACGCGCGGCGCGTGAACGGCTGCCCACACAGCGCGCACCGGCGGGTACCCAGCGGTTGGTCCGCCCCACAGCGGGGACAATACATGGTGGACATCCTTCCCTGCTGTATCGCGGTCCCCGGCCCGTTGACGCATGGTGCAGGCCGCCGGGTCGTGGCCCTCGATTGTACTCGCCCCGTCCAGGCCACCCCAGGCGGAACGTTCCCGACCCGTCGCCCTGCTGCGGCCGACTCCGCTCCTCATGACATGAAACGAGGCGTCTCCCGCATCCGGTTCAACCTGACCCGCCCGGAGTGCCGTACACTCTGACATCATGAACGCTCCAGACAAACCCGGCGTGACGCCGGCCTGCTCGACAGTCACCGAGGGAGGAGAGAGCATGTCATGAGCGAACGATCAGGTTGGCTTCCCTATGACCCGAGGCTCGACCCCGATGCCGGAAACCCGCCTGACCAGGGCAGGGTGGTTCGCCTAGGCGCGATCTGCGACCTTGCGACCGGTGCTCCTGAGACGGGACCGTCCCAGAGCTTCACGGTCCGGGAGTTCGTGGAGCTGGACAACGGGCGGCATGTCGTCCTGCGTGAACTCGGGTGGACCACTAGTTCGGTGCGGGCCCTTGTGGAACTGGAAGATGGGCGGCGAGTGGTCCTGGAGAATGCAGCCCCCGCCCGCACCGGATTGACACCCGACAGGATCCGACAGGACGTGCTGAATGTTGTGCTCCCTGACGACGACGAGGAAGCGCGCAGAGAGCCCCACCCGTGGGAGTGGCTGGCTGAACTGGCGAGGCAACAGGGTATCGCGGTGACCGCCGACGAGCTGAAGGCGCTCCCCTACGACGTCATCCTCAGCAAACGATTGCGCGAGTGGCTAGAGACTCCCTGAAGCGGCGGCCCTCCCGGCACGGTGCGGCCGTCACTGGCATGCGGCAGGACCACGCGCAGCACGCCGCTATCCCCTCGCGACCGCGGCGCTCCCTCCGCTCCTGCTGCGCGCGTGATCACCAGAATCACGGCTGCGATTGCCAGCGTCGGGATGCTGCGGTAGAATGGCGATACGGCAACGACCGGCTCAAGCGGACGAGGAGCGTATGATGTCTGAATCCGTATTGAGCAATGCACGCCTTCGGGGAATCCTGGTGCGTGCGCTCATCATTCTGCTCGCGTACTTTCTGGTGATCGGCATCATTCTCCCGTCCTTCTCCCGCGAGACTCCCTCGACCCCGGGACCAACACCAACGGTTGGCGTGCCCGCGACCCGCTGAGCCCTGCACCAGGAACAACGGCCGGGGCACTCCTGGTCCATGTTCGCGCGGCACAACGTGACCGACGGGACGCCGCGTGGCCCGCTCAACTCGTCGAGAGACAATCCCACTCGTTCGCATTCGTGTAGGACGCCGGTGGCCACGAGCGGGGGTGGCTCGCGCCGGAACCCGAGCGGAACCGGCGTGGACTTGATCGCGAGCTTGCAGCGACTGAGGCCCGTCGAGATTGGGCACGCGATCGAGCGCGATAGGCTCGATCGGTCTGCGCGTCATCTTGGAGGATCGAGCCAGACTCAACGGAAGGGAGAAAGCGCAGCCATGAAGCAGCCGGCAGTCGAACGGGTGCGGGCGGCGCTGGCGGCCGTCGGGGTGGACGCGGAGGTTGTGGAGTTTGCCGAGAGCACGCGCACCGCCGCGCAGGCAGCGGCCGCCATCGGCACCACCGTGGAGCGGATTGTCAAGTCGCTCGTCTTCCTGGCCGGGGATGAAGCGATCCTCGTGCTGGTTTCGGGCATCAACCGGGTAGACACCCGCAAGCTCTCGGAGGCGACCGGCCGACCCGTGAAGCGCGCCGACGCTGACCAGGCACGAGCGGCGACCGGCTACGTCATCGGCGGCACCCCGCCGATCGGGCACCCGGCGCCGTTGCCGACCTACATCGACGCCGACCTCCTTGCCTACGACGTCGTTTGGGCCGCGGCAGGCACGCCCAACGCCGTCTTCTCCATCACCCCAGACGAACTGCTGCGCATCACCGGCGGCCAGGTGCTCGACCTGCGCGTGGACAACGCGGCGAGCTAACACCAGGATTTCGAGCGGCCAGCGAAGCACCTGCCGGCGAATGCCGACGGGTTGCAGCGCCCTACCAGCGGCGTCGCACGCCGCCTGAGGAATAGGACAGCGCGCTGAGCCGTTTCCTGCGGTACAACTACGCGCGGACGTAGGCGACGCGCGACGGTGAGGGAGAGCGGGTGCGAACCACCCATCTGGTGCAACTGCTACTGCTGGCGGCGATCTGGGGGTCATCCTACGCGCTGATCAAGATCGCCGTCGCCGGGATCAGCCCGCTGACCCTGGTCGCAGGTCGTCTGGTGCTGGGCGCGGCCCTCCTCCTCGTGACCGCCCGGATGATGGGCCTCCGCTTACCCCGCGAGCGCACCCAACTACTGCACCTGACCGTGATGGCGGTGACCGGCAACATCCTGCCCTTCTTGCTCATCGCCTGGGCTGAAGAGCGGGTCACCTCCAGCCTTGCCTCGATCCTGAACGCGACGACGCCCTTCTTCACACTGCTCCTTGCGGTGTCGGTCCTGCGCACGGAGCGCCTCACGCTCGGCAAGGTGGTGGGGATCGTTGTCGGCTTCACCGGGGTGGCGATCCTGACCGGCGCGGATCTGACCAACCTCGGATCGGCCTCCGGCCAGGGGGTGCTCGCACTCCTCGCCTCGAGCGCCTGTTACGGGGTGGGATTCGCCTACGCCCGCCGCTACGTCCGGGGGGAGCCGCTCGCGATCAGCGCGACGCAGATCTCTATTGCCGCGATCCTCCTCGCACCGGTCGCCCTGCTCTTCGGCGACGTTGCATCGACGAACCTCACCCCCGCGAATGCCGCGGCATGGATCACGCTCGGCCTGATCCCGACCGGCGTCGCGTACATCCTGTACTACCGCTTGATCGCCGGGATTGGCGCGACGCGGACGTCCTACACCACCTACATCATCCCGATCGTCGGGGTGGCGTGGGGCTGGCTGCTCCTGGACGAAGCACTGGGGCTCGACGCGCTGCTCGGCGTCGCGGTGATCTTCCTCGGCCTCGCCATCGCTAGCGGTCGCCCCCAACCTGCCGCTGAGTCTGCACCGGCTGCCCGGGCACGGGAGACGCAGGGCTAACGCGCCGCGCGTGGGAGAGCGGCGGACCCATCTGCAGCCGCTGCACGTGAATGGGTGTACGCGGTCGGCTGGTGCCCGGGGCGAACGCCGCCGAGCCGCTTTGGTACGGCGCGGGATGGTGACCTGTGTCCGGGGATGAGTGGTGCAAGGATCTCCGCGTTGCGCCACCTACCCGGGGGTCATGAAGTTTGACGAATTACCGTGCTACACCGAAGCTGCCCAGTTGCTGTCATCCTGAGCGGAGCCGGCCAGCGCGGGAGCGACAGCCGGCGGAAGCGAAGGATCTCTCCGGTACGTCGCCGGTCCGACGCGAGATCCTTCGCTTCGCTCAGGATGACATCAGCGCGGCAGCGGGTTGCTGGCGAGTAGACGACGCGAATTCGTCAGACTTCAATACCCCCGGCACGTGCCGGACGGTGAGACCCAACGCCGAGGTGTGAATCCTGTCCATCGCGACCGGCGTCAGCGCGACTACACAGCAGTCTTTCAGCAGACGGAGCTTCGTTGTGGAGCCGAGCCCTGTCCGTCGCGTGATGCTCCGAGCGACCGGTCCTAGGGGAGGGTGAGGATCTCCGGGCCGTTGTCGGTGATGGCGACGGTGTGCTCGAACTGGGCGGCGAGGCTGCCGTCAAGGGTGACCACGGTCCACTGGTCATCCAGCGTCCGCCATTCGGGGGCGCCCGCCGCGATCATCGGCTCGATCGTCAGCACGAGACCCGGGCGGAGGACCGGCCCTTGCCCCGGTCGGCCGTAGTGTGGCAGCAGTGGATCCTCATGGAGCTTCCGCCCGATGCCGTGCCCGTACAGATCGCGAATCACGGAGAAGCCGTTGCTCTCGACGTGGCGCTGGATGGCGGCAGAGATGTCGGTCAGGCGCTGACCGGCTCGGGCCTGGGCAATGCCGATCTCTAGCGACTCGCGGCAGACATCGAGCAGCCGCTGGGCCTCGGGGTCGATCTGCCCGACCGGCACGGTGATGGTCGCGTCACCATAGTAGCCGCGGTAGCGGGCACCGACGTCGATGCTGATGATATCCCCCTCCTGCAAGCGCCGCGGACCGGGGATGCCGTGCACGACCTCTTCGTTGACCGATGCGCAGATCGTGGCCGGAAAGCCGCGGTAGCCCTTGTACGCCGGGGTTGCGCCCGCGTTCCGAATGTACCGCTCGGCGATCTCATCGAGCTCCGCCGTCGTCACCCCTGGGCGAACCGCTTCCGCGACGAGCGCCAGCGTGTCGGCAACGATCTTCCCGGCCGCACGCATCGTCGCGATCTGCTCCCGCTGCTTCAAGACCATCCGCACTCTCGCTACCCTCGTCACCCGACGGGACGACCCCGCCCCGCGCCATGACCCGGTCAACTCACCCATTCTATCACGGCCGATTTCCGCATCCTGATTGGTGCCATCCAAGGTGAAGGCTCCGACGTAAGTGTCCTGAAGGGCGTGAGCCTCGCGCAATGTATGGAGCTCGGACGGCGGCGCCCCGCCGGGCCCGACAACGAGAGGGGAGCAGCGGATGAAACGCGCCGTGGTAGCTCTGGCGTTGGGAACCCTCCTGGCTCTTCTGGCCTTCGCGCCAGTCGGTGCCCAGGAGGAGATCACCGTGACGTTGAACGCGCAGAACGACTCCGGCGAGTCAGGGACAGCCACCCTGACGGCCATGGGGGATCAGACGCGGGTGGTGTTGAATCTGACCGGCGCGCCGGCAGGGCCGCAGCCCGCCCACATTCACGAGGGCACCTGCGTCAATCTCAATCCGGCACCTGCCTACCCGCTGACCAACGTTGAGAACGGGCAGTCGGAGACGATCGTGCCGGCGTCCCTGGCGAGCCTGATGAACGGGAACTTCGCCATCAACGTGCACCGATCCCCGGAGGAAGTTCAGGTCTACGTCTCGTGCGGCGACATCCCGGCCGCGGCCCAGGTTGCGCCTGCGACCGGCAACCCGCAAACGGGCATGATCGGCTCACTGGCGGCTGGTGCCGCACTCCTTGGCGTAATCGCCATCGGCGGCGGGGTCCTGCTGCGCCGCCAGGCGACGCGGTAGTGGGGCAGGTGAGCGCGCGGCGGGCGCACCGAACGGTGCGCCCGCCCGAAGAGGAAGGAGCCTATGTCTAGAGGGTTGGAGAACCTGCGCCTGACGCGCCGAGGCGTGTTCGGCCTGCTGCTCGTCCCGATCAGCGTCAGTCTCGCCGCTTGCGGTGGCGGTGCGGCCGGCGACACGTCCGCGGCAGGGGAGACGACGACGCCGACGGTGCCGCCAACAGCAACGAGTGAGCCGACGGCCACGCAAGCCCCGACGGCGACCTCAGCGCCGACCGAGGACACGACGTCCGCGGCCACACCGGCGCCGGAGCCGCCTGAGGCAGCGTCGGACGTGGTCGCCGTCCAGATCGTGGACTTCGCCTTCGACCCACCGAACATCACGATCCCGGCCGGGACCACGGTCGAGTGGACGAACGTCGGGCCCACCCCGCACAACGTGGTGAGTCAGGAGGGCATCTGGGAGTCTCCAATCATGGAGGCTGGCGCGACCTACCGGTTCACGTTCGAAGAGCCGGGCATGTACTCCTACTGGTGCACGCTCCACCCAACCATGCTGGGCTCCGTCACCGTACAGTGACGCCATTCACTCCTCCAATTCCCCCGGCGACCGGCGATGGAGAACCATCGCCGGTCGCTGTTAGCGAGGACCACGCGGCCGCTGCCCGCTACATAGTGGCGACCGTAACATGTCCGCTTACGGGCGCCCCTGGTGACGGAATCGGCGCCGTCACGTACAATCCCCGGCGGAGACGGAGGGCGCCGTACCGACCACCGGTGCGGCGAGTGACCCAGAAGTGGAGAGGTGGGCGGAGGCGATATGGTGCGACTGTTCGGACGACGTCGAGCTGCGGAGCCGTACCGGCACGTCCGCGATCGTCCGACGACGCCCGGTGCCTGGCTCATCACCCTGCGCTCGGTGCCGCGCCACTTCAAGGCGCTCCGCGAGGCCATCGAGTCGACCGGCGACGCGCGCGTCTGGTTCGGCGAGGAGTTGACCTACATCCGCGGCAAGGGCGTGTGCACGTTCCGGGTCGAGGTGACCGGGTTCACCTGGCTGGAGGCACTCTACCGGCGCTGGGCGGAGCTGGAGCGCGCCGACGCCTTCCCCTTCGACATCGACCTCTATCTTCACAACACCCAGTGGGCCGCCAGCTTCCGCGACAGCACGCCGGAACAGATCGAGGAGATCATCCGGTCCAACGCCCCGACCTACCAGCCCGCCGTCGACGGCGCCTAGCGCGGCGCTTCGTCACGCGATCCCACCCAGCAGCGGGAGCAGGAGCACTTCCGCGCGCTTGGCCACCTCATCGCGCAGGCGCTCGGTCGTGACCACCCGCACGAGGCGTCGGTGCTCCTCGTAGCGCTTGAGATCATCGTCGCTGAGCCCGACCGCCTCGGACCACGGCATCAGCGGCCGAAATCCGAGCGGCGGGCGGCTGAACCACACCCAGACGTCGGTCCGCCAGCGCTCCGGCTTCGGGATGTCGATCAGCACCTCGTGCGGCTCCACCATGGTGCCCAGGGCGTCCGCGAGCGCCGCGGCCATGCCCATCTCGACCGCGCGGCGCCGCGCCGGATCGGCGTACAGGCTGTTTAGATAGCGGTAGAGATCGGCCGAGCGCGCACTCACCTCCACGGCACGCTTGTGCAGGCGACGCGACCGCAGGCTGTCGACCAGCGCCCGCGTGGTCGCGGGCATCGCGGACCGCGAGAGCACCTCCAGCAGGGAGGCATCGTCGTGGAGCGTTAGCTGCTCCGGCGTGATCGCCCCCACCGCGAGCGCGTCCTGTACCGCGCGCAGCAGCATGACCATGCAGGCGCGGTTGGTATGGTGCCAGTAGACATTGTCGAACATCTCCTGGCGGGCCGTGATCAGCGAGTGGAGCGGGCTCACGCCCTTCTCGTTGACCACGATCCGCGGCCGGCCCTCGACATCGACGACCCGCAGCGCGTCGAGCAGGCGCGGGGTGTCCACCCCGCCGTAGGGCACGTTGCAGTGCTTTGCGTCCCGCGGCAGGTAGTCGAGCTTGTCGACATCAAGCGCGCCGCTCAAGAGCCCGCGCAGGAGCCGGTCGCCGGGCGGTAACTCGCCCCGCGGGTCGATCAGGTCCGCGACGCGACCGGGGTCGACACGCCAGTGCTCGGTGAGGACCGCAGCCACCTCGCTGCCCTCGATCACGCGCCGCCCGACTTCCTCGTGCGAGAGGATGGGTGGCCCGAGCTCCTCGATGGCGTGGCTGAACGGATAGTGGCCGATGTCGTGCAGCAGTGCCGCCGCGATCGCCGTGCGCGCCGTCTCGTCGTCGATCTCCACGCACGCGGGCGCCACGCGCCGGACCGCGGCCACGGCCTGCCGCATGAGGTGGAACACGCCCAGGGAGTGCTCGAACCGGGTGTGCTTGGCGCCCGGCCAGACCTTGCTCACGAAGCCGAGCTGTTGGATGCGGTCGAGCCGCAGGAAGGCCGGCGTCTCGATCAGCGCCACGTCCGCTGCCGTCAACGGGATGCGGTCGTAGAGGCTATCGCGGATCGTCGTCACCCACTCCTGGCCGCCGAGCCCGTCCATCACGTGCACCCTCGTTCCTTGCGCCCCACACCGTCATTGCCTCGCATTGTACCCGAACATTCGTTCGCCATCACGCCGCCCGGCTGACGCTTACGTGAACATGCTACACTGCTCGGTTGGGCGGCACCGCTCGTGCCGCAGCGATCAGTTTGGGGAGGATCGAGGGATGCCCGTATTTCGCAGCGGGATGCTCGCGCTCGCGGGGAATGAGCGAATCCAACGCGTCGTGACCCGCAACGGTTTTTCGAAGGGCTTCGCCCGGCGCTTCGTGCCTGGGGAGACGCTGGACGAGGCGCTGGCAGTCACGCGAGACCTCAATCAGAACGGGCTCACCGTGACGCTCGACCTGCTGGGCGAGAACGTCACGTCGGAGAACGAGGCCCGCGCCGCCGCCGATGCGTACTGCCAGATTCTCGACCAGATCGCCGAGACCGGCGTCAACAGCAACATCTCAATCAAGCTGACGATGCTGGGGCTCGACATCTCGGATGAGCTGGCACGCTCGAACACAGCGAAGGTGCTGGAGCGTGCCAAGGCGCACAACAACTTCGTGCGGATCGATATGGAGGGCTCCCCCTACACGCAGCGTACCCTCGACATCGCCTACGATCTGCACGAGCAGTTCCCCGGCACCGTCGGCATCGTGCTCCAGTCGTACCTCTACCGCACCGACCGCGACATCCGCGATGCGATCGCGGCCGGGATCCGCGTCCGCCTTGTCAAGGGTGCGTATGCCGAGTCGGACATGGTCGCCTACCCCTCCAAGAAGGAGGTCGATGCGGCCTATCGGCGGCACATGGAGATGCTGCTCGCAGAGGGGAACTACCCGGCCCTGGCAACCCAGGACGAGGCGATGATCAACGCCGCGATCGCCTATGCCGCGCGCAACAAGATCAGCCCCGACCGGTTCGAGTTCCAGATGCTCTACGGGATCCGGCGCGATCTGCAACTCCGCCTGGCGCGGCAGGGCTACAACATGCGTGTCTATGTGCCCTACGGCACGCAGTGGTACCCCTACTACATGCGACGGTTGGCCGAGCGGCCGGCCAACGTCTTCTTCGTCCTGCGCAATCTGCTGAAACGGTGAGCTGCGACGGCCCTCACCCCCGCCCCCTCTTCCGACGTTGGGAGAGGGGGAACGCTTTACGTGACGAGCGTTCCGTATGGGACTCGGGGTGAGGGTCGGACTCCTACATCTCCTCTGGCGGCGGGGTACCGAGCGGGACCATGTAGATGCGCACGCCAGCTCGGACGAGCCGGTTCAGCATGCGCACGCGCGTCTCGTAGCCGATCCGCCCCATCGGCACGAGCATCGGAACTCCGTGGTGGTCGGCCTTGGCCTTGATCCACCAGCGGAACTGCCGGTCACTCATCTGGCGCACGGTGATGTTGATGGTGCCCGTGCCCTGATCGTTCGGGATGACCACGTAGATGCGGTCCAGATCCTCAATGGTGATCGGAGGCTGTACCATCCGCCGCAGTTCCTCCTCCAGGTCACTCAATTCCCGCCCGGGCGCGCGGTGTGGCCGTGGCCGGCCCCGACCGGCTGTTCCTCCCCACCCGCCGCGTCGCGCGTCTGCCGCGCGCGGCGCCAGCGCACCGCCGCCGGGATCAATACCAGGGCACTCAGCCCGATCGCCAGGCCGACCAGCAGCGGCCCGTGGAGCGACGACGGGACATGCGCTGCGACAATCCGGTCGTCGACGATCATGCGCGCCGCCGTGACCGTCAAGACCCCGACCCCGACCAGGATCAGCCACGGCAGGCGATTCATCAGCCGCGCAATGACGCTGCTGCCGAACAGCAGGATTGGCATCGAGAGCGCAAGGCCGAACAGCAGCAGCGCGATGCTCCCATGGGCGGCGCCACCGACAGCGAGGATGTTGTCCAGACTCATGACAGCGTCGGCCATGATGATCGTGCGGATGCTGTCGATCAGCGTCTCCTGCGCCTCGATCTGCGGGGCAGCGTGCGTCTCGTCCCGCAGCAGCTTGTACGCGATCCAGGTGAGGAGCAACCCACCCGCCGCTTGCAGGAACGGCACGACCAGCAGGAAGACCGCCAGCGCGGTGAAGAGGACGCGGAGGCCGATGGCGCCCGCACCACCAAGGATGATCGCCCAGCGACGCTGCCGCGGCGGCAAGCGGTGCGCCGCCATCCCGATGACCAGGGCATTGTCGCCGCTCAGGACGAGATCAATGACGACGATGGACAGAATACTTGCGAGTAGTTGCCAGCTCATATGCTCTCGTCGCTTGCCAGCGGATCGACAATGTCCCCAAGGCCGGGGCGCGATCGCATCCTACCCGGCGCGGGACACTCTCCCTCGCCAGCGTACGGTGTGATCTTATCACGCACCCGAAACGGCCACGAACGGAGGCAGCACGCCCCCAACGCCGCCTCGCTGATCCTGTGCTATGATCGCTCGCGTCCGCACCGAGCATTCCGGCACCGCTATCGGCCGTTGATGAACGAAGGAGCACGCCCGTGATTCCGATCGATCGGATCCAGGTCACGCCCGAGCTTGATGCGTGGCTGCGCGAGACGCGCCGCTACCTCCACATGAACCCGGAGCTCTCGCTCCAGGAGACGAACACCGCCCGCTTCGTCGCCGGCCACCTGCGCGAGCTGGGTATCGAGCACCGAACCGGCGTCGGCGGTGATGGCCGCTCGCTCTTTATGTCGCGTGAGGCACTGGCCGCCGCAGGGGTCGAGCCAGGGCCGACGACCGGCGGCACGGGTGTCGTGGGGCTGATCCGCGGCCGTCGGCCGGGGAAGACGGTTCTCCTGCGCGCCGATATGGACGCTCTGCCGATCGAGGAGGAGAACGACGTCCCCTACCGCTCGACGCGCCCCGGTGTGATGCACGCCTGCGGGCACGACGTGCACACCACCATCCTCCTCGGTGTGGCGGAGATACTCAACGGCCTGCGCGACGAGTTCGACGGCACGGTCAAGCTGATGTTCCAGCCGGCTGAGGAGGGTCCGGGCGGCGCCATTGCCATGATTCACGACGGCGTCCTGGACGATCCGCCGGTCGACGCGGCGATCGCTCTCCACGTCGGCGTCGACTGCGAGCCGGGCCAGATCGCCGTGTCTCCCGGGCCGGCGACGGCCGCGGCCGATACCGTGAAGATCGAGGTGACCGGCCGCGGCGGCCATGCGGCCGCCCCCCATAACGCGGTCGACACCGTCGTCGTTGCCGCGCACATCCTCATCGCGCTGCAGACGATCGTGAGCCGCGAGGTCAGCCCGCTGGAGTCGGCCGTCGTGACCTTCGGCGCCATCCACAGCGGCTCTGCCAACAATGTCATCCCGCAGACGGCTGTGCTCGAAGGGACGGTGCGCACGTACACCGCTGCGGTGCGGGACCACATCGAGCGGCGGATTGCGGAGATCGCCTCGGGCGTGGCAAGCGCCATGCGAGCCGAAGCGAAAACGACGTATCTCCGCGGGTACCCGCCCATGTACAACGATCCGGCCGTGACCGAGATCGTGCGTTCAGCGGCTGCCGAAGTGCTGGGTGCAGAGAACGTCCTCGACCGGGCGCCGTTGATGGCCGGGGAGGACATGGCCTTCATCGCCGAGCGGGTACCGACCTGCATGTTCGGGCTCGGCGTCCGCAACACTGAGAGGGGCATTGTGTACCCACCGCACCACCCGCGCTTCGACGCCGATGAGGACGCGCTGGCGGTCGGCGTGAAGACGATGGTGGCCGCCGCGCTGCGCTACCTGGGAAGCTAGCGTCCGAAACCGGGGCGAGCCGGGGTCAGCGGCGACTCCGCGCCTCGCCCCGCATCAGTCCGACCGTACGGCCCAACCGCGGGAGGAACCCGATGAGCCAGACGCGCTTCCGTCATGCCCGGCCGGGGCTGTCCCGGCTTGCCGCAACCGCGCTTCTGTTGACGCTCATGCTCGCCACCGCCTGCGGGAGTTCGAGCGCGACCGCGACCGCGACGACCGGTGCTGAGGCATCGGTCCCCACGGCAACCGATGCGCCCGCCGACCCGACACCGACGACCCCGCCAACCCCAGAGGCGACCCCGACCGCCACGGCTGCGGCGACGCCCGAGCCGACGGCGGCCCCGACAGGGCCCGTCGCCTGGACGGTTGAGACCTTCGTGTCCGGGCTGGAGATCCCGTGGGAGATGCGCTTCCTGCCCGACGGCCGCATCTTTGTCACCGAGCGGCCGGGACGCGTCCGCGTGATTGAGAACGGCCAACTGCGGCCGGAGCCGGTCGCGACTATCCCCGACGTGGCACCCGTCGGCGAGGGTGGATTGCTCGGGATGGCGCTGCACCCCGACTTCGCCAACAACCACTGGATCTACTTCTACTACACCTATCAGTCCGGCGGCGGTGTCGCCAACAAGGTCGTGCGCTACACCGAGACGAACAACACTCTGGTCGACCCGGTGGTCATCCTGGACGGCATCCCGGGCGCGCAGATCCACGACGCCGGGCGTCTCGGTTTCGGTCCTGACGGCAAGCTCTACATCACGACCGGCGACGCGGCGCAACCGGAACTGGCGCAGGATACGAACTCGCTCGCCGGCAAGATCCTGCGGCTCAACGACGACGGCTCGGTCCCACCGGACAACCCCTTCCCCGGCTCGCCGGTGTATTCATATGGCCACCGCAACCCGGAGGGCCTGGCCTGGGAGCCCGGCACCAACGCGCTCTACGCCACCGAGCACGGGCCATCCGCCCATGACGAGGTGAACCAGATCCAACCCGGCGCCAACTACGGCTGGCCTATCATGCAGGGCAACGAAGGCCCCAACAACGGTTACACGCTCCCCGTGATTGAGAGCGGCACCGACACCTGGGCGCCGTCCGGCGCGACCTTCGTCCAGGGCAACACCTTCCCGCAGTGGACCGGCAGCCTGCTCTTCGGCTCATTGCGCGGGACCACTCTCTGGCGGCTGGACATCCCCGGCGGCGGCAGCCCGCCCAACCTGGAAGCGATCATCTCCGGGGACTACGGGCGCCTACGCAACGTGGTCGAGGGTCCGGACGGCTACATCTACATCCTGACCAGCAACCGGGACGGCCGGGGCGACCCGGCATCCGACGATGACCGCATCCTCCGCATCGTGCCGCAGCAATAGCGGCGCACACGGAGAGCAACTGCCGGGTTCCTATCTCGGTGGGAGGTTTCGCGGCGAGAGCCGCGGCGGCGTCCACTCCGCCAACGGAAACAGGGACAGTGTTGGTAAAGAAGGCGCCCCCGGTCGGGGGCGCCTCGCTTTGGGTCCTTACGCGACCTCGACGATCGCCTCGATCTCGACCGTGATGCCGTTGGGCAGCGAGCCCATGCCGACGGCCGAGCGGGCGTGGCGCCCGGCGTCGCCGAAGACCTCGACGAAGAGGTCGGAGCAGCCATTGATCACCTGGGGCTGCTCGCCGAACTCGGGGACGGCGTTGACCATACCCAGGACCTTGACCACCTGCTTGACGCGGTCCAGGTCACCGAGGACATCCTTCATGACCGCGATCAGCATCAGCCCAACCGAGCGGGCGTGCTGGTAAGCCTCTTCAGTGGTCACATCCCGGCCGACTTTCCCGGTCGGCGTCGACCCGTCCGGGTTGAAGGGGCCCTTGCCGGCCAGGAAGAGCAGGTTGCCCGTCTGGACGGCGTGGACGTAAGTCCCCATCGGCTTGCCGACGGCCGGCAGCTCGATGCCCAACTCCTTGAGGCGCTCCTCGACCTTCATGCCCTCTCCCTTTCCCGTACGTTGGCTGCGCCCATGGTGTTACCGGCGGCATCGTAGGCGACCCATTCCCCCGGTGTCAACGCATCCCACCGTCATCACATGCGATGTTTTGGGTATACTCTGCATCCGCACGGCCCCCCTCGCCGACAGCGAGGCGGGGCGCGACGCGTCGATCACGGAGCGACCATGCCGGGAGGTGTCGTCGCCCAGATGGTCCGCACGTGCGGCAGTTCCGGCTTGCTTGGCAACATCGCCGCGGCGTTCAGCCTATGTATCGGCGCCCCGAGCCGGGGTGAGCACCTCAACTCTCCCTGGCATCTTCCTCGTGAGGCTCGCCCCGGGCGTGAAGGGCTCTTGCTCGCCGCTCACCTGCCTCATCGTCGCTGTCCCGACGCTCTCCCTGCGTCATCCACTTCCGAAATGAGGCGGCACCCAAACCACGTCCCTGCCTGAAGGCAAGCCCTGCGTCGAGACACGACGATCCTCGTCGATAGGCGAGGTGTGGCAGCGCAATTGCGGTTGCTCCCGTCGCGCCGGTCCCGGCCGGACAGCAGCCAAACATTGGGGGGCGAGCGCTAGGCTGTCGAGCGAAAAGGAGACGGGTCACTTGACTAGTCAGCGATCGCACGGCAGGACAACGCCGTGCCCGGTTGTCATCCTGCCGACTTACAACGAGCGCGCCAACCTTGCAGCGCTCATCCCCCGCATCCTGGCCGACCCCCGCTTTCACATCCTGGTCGTCGACGACAATTCGCCTGACGGAACGGCCGATCTGGTGCGGGAGTTGGCCTCGGACTACCCCGGGCGCCTCCATCTGATCTCTCGTCCCACCAAGCTGGGCCTCGGTACCGCGTACCTGACCGGGTTCCGCTGGGCATTGGATCGCGACTACGATCTCATCTGCGAGATGGATGCCGACTTCTCGCACGACCCCGAGACACTGCCGCGCCTCGTCGAAGCCTCGCGCCACGCCGACCTCGTGCTCGGCTCCCGCTACGTGCCGGGTGGGGGTACGGTCAACTGGTCGCCGCTGCGGCGCTTCATCAGCCGCGGCGGGTCCACCTACGCTCGGCTGATCCTCGGGCTCCCCTACCGCGACCTGACCGGCGGGTTCAAGTGCTTCCGGCGCCGGGTGCTCGAATCGCTCGACCTGGACAGCATCCAGTCCAGCGGCTATGCCTTCCAGATCGAACTGACCTACCGCGCGCACCTGGCGGGGTTCCGCATCATCGAGGTGCCGATCCGCTTCGAGGAGCGGCGCGCCGGCCAGTCCAAGATGTCGATGCAGATCGTGGCCGAGGCGCTGGTCCGCGTCTGGCAGATGCGGCTCTCCGGAGCGAGCCCCTTGCTGGCACCAGGGCGCTCCACCCTCACCAGCCCCCCATCTCGCTCGCGGTAGGAGCCCCGCGCCGCGGCATGCTACCGGCGCGATGCGACCCATGTGCGGCGGTAGCGAGATCGCATAGACTTGTGGTACATGCACATGGGACAACGCGCCGGCACCTGCGAAGCCGGCATAGTGCATCGTGCCCCCTCGGCACTGGGCAGGATAGGAGCCGGACCGGTGAGAGTCGAGACCGTCACGCGTCTCCTGGCGGCCGCGGGCGTGCACTGGCTGCGCTTTGAGTTCGCCGACACCCTCGGTGTCGCGCGCTCGAAGGTCGTCCCGCTGTCCCGCCTGGAACGTGTCGGCACCCGCGGGCTGCGCTTCTACGGGGGCACGGACGGTCGGGCCAGCAACAATGCCGCCCCGGCGCCCGACTTCATCCTGATGCCGGACTTTGACACGCTCGCCCTTCTCCCCTATGCGCCGGGAGAGGCACGTGTGATTTGCGAGCTGTACGACCTGAACCAGGAGCCCGCCCCCCACGACGGCCGCTGGGTGCTGCAGCAGGTCGTCGAGCAGTATCTCGACGAGGGACTCCTCCCCGCGACGACCTTCGCATTCGACTTCTACGTCATCGAGCGGGAAACGGGCACGCCCGCGTTCCCGGGTGGACGCCCCGGCGCGAGCGTGCGCAACGCCGCGCGGCCTGCGTGGCGCGACACCCTGCTGTCGGCGCTCCCCTCGCTCGGGGTCGAGCTGGAGAGCATCAACACGGCCGGGGCGCCGGGTCAGGTCCATGCCGAGCTCGCCACAGCGCGCGGGGTCGCCGCTGCCGACCAGGCCTTTACCTTCCGCACGGCGGTAAAGGAGGTCGCCAGCCAGGACGAGCTGACCGCCACGTTCATGACCCGGCCGCCCTGCGGTGACGTTGCCTCGGCCTGCATCATGCAGCACCGGCTGCTCGACGCCGTAACCGGCGAGAATCGATTCGCCGACGACGAGGATCCGCTGGGCATCTCGCCGATCGCCAAGCACTTCGTCGCCGGGCTGCTCTACCACGCGGCGGCGCTGTCCGCCTTCCTCTTGCCGATCCCGAACGACTACAAGCGCTACCACGCGGCCGGTTGCGTGCCGCAGCACGCCACCTGGAGCTGCGAGAGCCGCGCCGCGGCCGTGCGCGTTACCCCCCGCCCCGGGGCTGACGCGGCACACGTGGAGAACCGCATCGCGGCGGCCAGCGCCAACCCGTACATCGCGCTCGCCGCCTGCCTGGCCGCCGGGCTTGATGGGCTGCGCCAGCGTATGCTCCCACCCGCGCCGTTGCACGGCGACCCAACGGCACGGAACGGCGCTCCACGCTTACCCCGGTCGCTGGACGAGGCACTCGCCGCATTGGAGGCCGACACGCCACTGCACGCGCTCCTGGGCGAGCCGTTCATCCGCACCTATCTCGGCGTGGCGCGGTTCGAGATCGCGCGGACGCGACTCGCCTGCCCCAGCTACGGCACGGAAGAGTGGGAGCGGCGCGTCGATCCTTGGGAGTGGTCCGAGTACGGCGAACTCCTGTGACCCGACCCCGCTACGTCCATTTCCGGCGTTCATGCGTAACGCTAGTCTACGGACATGCGTCCACCACGGTTGAATGGAGCCGGAGTGTCCCGTACCCTTGAACGATTAACCGGGATGACCCGCCGCCACGCACACCGCGGCGGCTACCGCACCCGGATCGGCCGAAGCAGATCGTCACGGAAACGCGGGGCCTCATGCGCACGGGAACGATGGTACTCAAGCAGGGCGAGATCTTCGTCGTCAGCGATGAGCGAGGCGATATCGGACGCACCGTCGCTGGCGCCGGTCTCTACTACCGCGATACCCGATTCCTCAGCGACTACCAGCTCCTGCTCAACGACGAGCTGCCGGACCTACTCGACTCGTCAGGGACGCAGAATACCGTCGGGATGTTCCAGTTCGGCAACCCGCTCCTCGAGAGCGCCGCGGGACAGACCGTGCTGCCGAACACCATCGGCATCCAGCGCTACCGCGTGATCGACCAGGGGATGACGGAGCAGATCCAGATCCACAACTACAACCCCTTTCCCGTCAGCCTCTCACTCACGTTCATCGTCAGCTCCGACTTCCGCGACATCTTCGACGTGCGCGGCTTCCGCAGGATGCAGCGGGGACGAGTGCTTCTGCCGCGCCGGGAGGAGAACGAGGTGGTCCTCGGCTATCGAGCGCCCGACGGTCACCTGCTCGAGACGGTCATGCGCTTCAGCCGGACGCCGGACGAGACGTTGATCGTAGCAGGCGCGGGCTACACGGCGGAGCTGGAGGAACTTCGGGCGATGCTCCCCGGCAACGACCGGGTCGTCCGGTCGGAACCGGCCGGCCAGGCGCCCAGGGCCTCGCTCCTCTTCCGCTTCGAGCTGGAGGCGCAGTCGGACGCCGAGCTGACCCTGACGCTGACGCCGCGCTGGACCGCGGAGTCGAGCGACGGGCAGGTCCACACAATCACGACGACCAACGGCCCGCTGCCGGTCGCGAGCGAGCCGTTCCCGGTCGTCGAAACCAACAACGAGATCTTCAACAGTCTTCTCGACCGCAGCCTCCGGGACCTGCGGACGCTGATCACCCCATTCCCGGGCGGTCGGCTCGTCGCCGCCGGCATCCCGTGGTTTGTCGCCCCCTTTGGCCGGGACAGTCTCATCACGGCCCTCCAGATGCTCATGTTCTCGCCAGCGATGGCCGTGGAGACGCTCCGCTATCTGGCGCGCCAGCAAGGCACGCAGGTCAATCCCTGGACCGGAGAGGAGCCGGGTAAGATCCTGCACGAGCAACGGTTCGGGGAAATGGCCCGCCTCGGCGAGGTGCCACACGTGCCCTACTACGGCACGGTGGACGCCACGCCGCTGTTCGTGCTCCTGTTCGGCGAGGTGCTGCGCTGGAGCGGGAGCCGCGACCTCTTCGACGAGTTCCGCGAGCCGGCCGAGCGGGCGATCGCCTGGATCAACCGCTACGGCGACAGCAATGGCGACGGCTTCGTCGACTACGGCCAGCCCTCCCGAGGTGGCCTGGTGAACCAGGGCTGGAAGGACAGCGACGATTCGCTCCAATGCCCAGACGGCTCGCCGGTAGCAACGCCGATCGCCCTGGTGGAGGTTCAGGGGTATGTCTACCGGGCAAAGCAGGCACTGGCCGATGCCCACGACCGCTGGGGAGACCCCGGCCGCGCCGAAGAGCTCCGGCGTGAGGCTGAGGCGCTGCGCCGGCGCTTTGAGGAGCAGTTCTGGAGCGAGGAAGATCAGTTCTACGGCCAGGCCATCGACGGCACCGGCCGGCTCGTCACCGCCATCAGCTCCAACCCCGGGCACTGCCTGTTCGGCGATATCGTGTCGCCCGAGCGCGCCGCGATCGTAGCCGAGCGGCTGCGGGCCGCCGACATGTACTCCGGCTGGGGGATCCGCACCCTATCGTCGCAGATGCCGCACTACAACCCGATGAGCTATCACAACGGGAGCGTCTGGCCGCACGACAACGCGCTCATCGCCGCCGGGCTGCGACGCTACGGCTTCGACGAGGCCGCCGCGGCGGTCTTCACCGATCTCGTCGACGCTGCGACTCACTTCCCCTACGGCCGTCTGCCGGAGCTGTTCTGCGGCTTCAGCCGGGAGTCCGAGCGCTACACCTTCCCGATCGCCTATCCCGTGAGCTGCAGCCCGCAGGCATGGGCGGCCGGGACTCTCCCGTACCTGCTCCAGGTGGTGCTGGGGCTGGAGCCCGACGCCGCCACCGGGCAGCTCACCCTGCGGCCCTACCTGCCGGACTGGCTCGATACGGTGCGCATCCGCGGGATGCAGTTCGCCGGCCGTACCGTCGACCTGACCATCCGCGGGCGCGGCCGCGACGTGGAGGTCACGGTCGACGCGGGGCACGAGATCGCGGTCGTGGTCAACGATCAGGTCGTGGCGAGCTAGCGAAACCGTTCCCCACGCCCGGCGCGGTTTGCCCCCGCCGCGAGGTCGATTAGCGAGGGGGGCGGACACGTCGCCTCCGGTGTCGCCGTAAGAGACGGGAGGCACCCTCTCGACGAGCGGGGCGACCTGCGCATGCTTCATCATGCTCTCCATCTCGGTGCGTGGTGGTCGGACGGCAAGAACCCGGCAGGAGCCGGCAGCGTCCGGCGCGGAGATGCAGTATTGATGCCGGATGCGTACTAGCCCGAAACTGGCATACTGATTGCGGCTGCGCTACGCTGCTGTACTCGCACGGGTCGGCGTCCGCGGTGACTGCCGCGTTCCGCCCGGGCACCATCACAAACCGGAGGTGAGCGATGCCGATGCTCAAGATGGCAGACTCCCGAGGCATGCGCAGGCGTCGCCGGGAGGCGCGGCGCGCGATGCGCACCATGCGCAGCATCCAGGCGATGCGGGACCTTCCGGATTTCCAACACATGGCCCTGATGTGGGTGGACCAGGCGCGGCGTGCGCGGGAGCGCGCGGCCTTCCGCCGCGGCCTCGTCATCGGGCTCATCGGCGGAGCGGTGGCAACCTTCGTCCTCGACCCACGCGCCGGCCGGCGCCGGCGTGCCCTGGCGCGCGACAAGGTCGTGCATCTCGGCCACCGCGCGGATGAACTCATCAGCGAGACGATCCCCCGGCGGGTCGACTACCTCTCGGGCGTCGCCGCCGGTGCGCGCCACCGCGTGATGTCGACGGTCCGCCGGGAACCGTCGGAGATGCCCGACGACGACCAGTTCGTCACCGACCGGGTGATGAGCATCGTCTTCCGCGACCCCGACATCCCCAAGGGCAACATCAACGTCAACACGGTCGACGGGGTCGTCTATCTGCGCGGCACCGTCGATGACCCGCGCATGGTGCAGGAGATCGAATCGCGGGTGCGGCAGGTTGAAGGGGTGCGGGACGTCGTCAACGTGATCAACCGCCCTGAGGTCGATCCGAGCGATGTGCGCGCGGCCGAAGCGCGCCGTATCGAGGAAGGACGGTGATGGAGCGGCGTCGTACCCGCTGGGCCATCTTCGCGGCGTCGGTCATCTCCGCCGACGGCAACCCGGACGCCTACCTGCTGCGCGCCCTCGGGCGTGTGCTCGTCCGGGACGGACACGAGGTGACCTTCTACGAGGAGCGGGGAAACCCGGCCCTGCAGCGACTCCTCCGTCACGAGGGAGCGCGCGGGCTGGATGCCTTCCGCACTGCCTACCCCGATATCATCTACCGCACGATCGAGCGGCGTGCCGGAGCCGATCTGGTGGAGTGGCTCACGCGCACGCTGGCCACCGCCGATGTCGCGCTGGTCCAACCCGGCGCCCCCGAGCAACTCGCCACCTGGGTCGGCCGCCTCACGCGCCGGCACCTGCGCACCTATCTGCTCCACACCGGATGGAGCGGACAGGAGACTGCGCAGGACATTGCTGTGCTGGAACCGAGCAACTTCAGCGGCATCTTCACCGGGCCATCGGCAGTGCACAACGCCGTGCCGTCCGACCGGTTGCGGAGGCTCGACGCGCTCCCAGACCCGGAAGGCTTCGACGACAGCGCGGCGGCGACGCTGCTCCCCGCAGCCGAGCACCTGGTGGCCCAGATCCTCGCTGAACTGGACCAGGGTGATTCCGGCGCGGCCTCACCCACGCCGTCGGCGCCTCATGGTAGGGGGATGGAGGAATCCGGCCCCGTCACGCACTGACGGGGCGCACCCCGCAGGCCAGCCCCGCCTGCTCGATGCGCTCGATCAGTGCCTCGTACTCCTCATCGAGCAGGGTGAAGGAGGTGCGGCACTCGGGGCAAGTGACCACGTAGACGCAATCGTTCCGCATCTCGCACCACTCGACCACGTCCCCATACAATCCCTTGTGGCAGAGATGGGTCAGCACCTGGTCGACGACTGAGCGTTGATCCGACGTCATGGCACCCTCCCCATGACTCCCAGAGTGAATTGGAGGTCAGCGTGCAACCATCCTACACGTGACATGAGCCAATAGCAAGTTCAGGACCAACCGATACGCATGATCTGCGCAATCCGCGCGCTTCTTTCCCGCCCTAGCCACCTGCTTCACCCTCGCGTAGGATGTACCGGGAGCGATTCGAGGCGGAATTCGAGCGAGCGTGACGATCAGGTGGGAGGTAGCGGGCGTGGCGCGGGTATGGGTACGAGTAAGTGACGTGCGGAGTTGGCGGCAGCACGCAACGGGGTCGAACTGCGGTCGGAGTAAGAAGTAGAGGGCCGAGCAGTAGGCCGCATGGTGGAAGACCGGCTATTGAGAACCGACCGGGCAGCGCAATGCGATGCGGCCTCCTGTCAACCGATCCCGGGCAAGGCGCCACCCGCTGGTGGTTCGGCATCAAGGTGAAGCATGAAATCGCCCGCTCGGGAACCCGTTAGACCGGACTCCCGACAGTACAGCGTGGCCCAACGGGCCTCACGTGCAGGACGGATGATCCCCGTGTTCGGGTTGCTGCGAAATCGCAGCCAATCATGGCTCGGGGACAGTAACTCCGTAGGATGTGGTTCGCCAGCTACTGATCACTGAGGAGAGCGCGCAGTCTCAGACTACGAAACCAGCACTGCGTCTGACGCTTTCCACCCCACGCGGACACGATCACCACGCTTCCAGACTGCCGCATCTGCTCGGTTCTGCTGCTTCACTGACAGAGACCACTCTCCGGTGATGCGAACACGCAGTCTTGTCGACTCACCGACGTAGATCACTTCCTCCACGGTGCCGTCAAGCACGTTATCAGTGAGGGTCTCGGTCACCAGCACGATGCGTTCGGGGCGGATAGCCATGCGCACCCGGGATCCTGGCTGAACATCCGCGCCATCCGGGAGGCTGAGCGTAATACCGTCGGAGGTCCTGAGAAGAAGGCGACTGCCATCTCTTTCACACTGTCCTTCGATGAAGTTCGACTCTCCGATGAAGTCAGCCACGAACGTAGAGACGGGTTGCTCGTACAGTTCCCTCGGCGTCCCCACCTGCTCGATCCGGCCGTTACGCATCACCACGATTCGATCCGATAGAGTCAAAGCTTCCTCTTGATCATGCGTAACGTAGACCGTGGTGATCCCTGTTGACTCCTGAATGCGCTTGATTTCGACCTGCATTTCCTCACGGAGCTTCTTATCTAGAGCTCCAAGCGGTTCATCCATTAGGAGGACCGGTGGCCGAAACACCATGGCACGCGCAAGCGCCACACGTTGCTGCTGACCCCCAGACAACTGACGCGGTTTGCGATTCTCAAAACCAGTCAAGCGAACTAACTCCAACGCCTCAGCCACCGCCCGGGCGATATCCGCCTTGGGATATTTCCGCATACGCAAGGGAAACGCGATATTATCTGCAACAGTCATGTGCGGGAAGAGCGCGTAGCTCTGAAACACGACGCCGATATTCCGCTGGTGCGGAGGCAGATATGCGATGTCCTCACCATTGACTAGTATCTGACCGCCTGAGGGCGTGACAAAGCCCGCAATCATCATCAATGTCGTTGTCTTGCCCGAACCGCTTGGACCGAGCAGCGTCAGGAACTCCCCGGGAGCAATGTCTATGCTGACGTGATCCACAGCAGGAGTATCACCGTAGATCTTCACAAGGTCGATCAGTTGAACACGAGCACCTCGAACGTCCGCTGATCGACTCTCTCGCTTGTTGTCCAGTAGCGCCACCGGCCTCCCCTCCCCAGGGCTCTAAACGCGTCGGATAGTTTCACGCCCCGCCGCGCGCAACGAGTTGCGCGCGGCGGGGCGTAGTCCGCGATCACACAGGATCCCGAACCAACTCCATCGTTGAGCAGTGCACGCCCCCGCCGTTCTTCTGGATCTCATCGTAGGGCACCGTGATGACCTCAACCCCACGCTTCTCCAGACGCTCCTGAGTATAGGGGTGCCCCTCACTCATGATGATACGACCTGGACGTACACAAAGGCTGTTCACCGCCCAACGCTCCTCAGGATGTACGGGGATCGTCTCAATTCCCAAGGAATGGAGCCGGTCGATAAACCAGTAAGGGAGGCCATCGGGCACGATCAGCGCCTTGTCAATATCCACCATCCCGAGGTAGCCGTCGAGATGGATCGACCACCCGACCATCGGTACTACAATGAGCTCGATACCCAAACGCGCGAGGATCTCTCGGAGTTGTTGAGCGCCCTCTTCATTACAGCGAATCGACGTGCCGAAGGCAGCCACCTTGGGGGTCAACTTGACAAAGCTTCCACCCTCGAGCATGCCAGTACCGACGATCGTTCCGAGGATGGGCATACCGAGCGCCGCTACAGTCTTGGTAACATACGCTTCCTCCCCGCGGCGCATACGAGGTGCCATTCGACCTATGATGGCCCCACCTGGAACCGTGATGAGGGGATCACGGGTAAATACTGACTTGACGAACGGCCCCTCAACCCCCTCAACATAGACAACAGTTACACCCTCATCGCGCAGAGTGGCGCTCAGTACATCATGCTGGTGTTGCATCTTCGCGAGGTCGGGTGGGTTCCTGTCCCGCCAGTACCAACGACCCTGCGGATCCACGAGCGCTTCGGCTTCTTCGCTGTACTGTCCGCCTTGGATGACGTTCATCTCTTCTCCAGGCCGGCGCATCAGCACCATGCGAAGCTGCCCGACCTCTGAGTTGGCACCCCAAACTCTGCCCCACACGGCTTCCATTTCCGCTGGGTCATTGAACCCCGGTTCAGGCTCCGGAGGAGTGAATGACTGATAGTACGATTCCGACACGATGTGCTTGTTAGTCGAACGCGCCATCCCTTGCCGATCCCTTCTGATGTCCATCATCTCTGACAGGTGCGAACCACCCCCGGAAACTACGAGGTTCGTGGGCGTCAGGAAAGTGCCCCGTCAGCCCACGCCTTCTCGTTCACGTACACAGCACGCCCACCCAGGAAAGTGGCAACCGGTCGAATCTCCTTGAGCTCTTCCTCAGGGACAGTCAAGATATCCCGATCTAGCACCACCAGATCAGCGAGCTTACCGGGTGTCACTGTTCCCTTGATCTCCTCCTCAAACGTGACCCAGGCACCAGCCGCGGTGTACAGACGGATCGCTTCCTCGCGGGACACACGTTCCTCCGGGCCTAGATCACGCCCCAAGACGGTCTTGCGCGCAACACAGGAGTAGATTCCGATGAACGGATTGTACGTGGTAACAGGCGAGTCGGAGCCGCAGGCGATTGGGACACCGGCCTCCAAGTAGGTCAGGAGCGGCATCGCTCGGGCCGCCCGCTCCTCTCCGATTGACGCCACGAAGCTCTCCCCCAGGTTGTACAGGAACGGGATAGTGGGTAGTGCCGCTATCCGGTACTCACGCATCAACTCAAGCGCCTTCTCAGTGGGGAAGTACGCGTGATGCACTCGGTGACGGATAGACGTGGATGGCATCTGCTGGTAGGCGTTGGCGTACGCCTCGACAACCATCTCCTGCATGCGGTCGCCGCATGTGTGTGCGTCGATCGACCAACCGTGCTCGTGGCACCACTGCACCCGGGCGACGAGATCGCTAGGCGACACGATGTATTGACCGAAGTTGTCCGGCTCGTCGCGATAGGGTTCGAACATGTAGGCCGTCCGATCGCCTACCCCGCCATCCGGCATCATCTTGATCGTGTCGATTCGCAGTTCGGTGTTGCCGAACCCAGTAAAGAGACCAACGTCGGAAAATCGTCGTTCGAGCAGCTCCTCTCGCGGCTCCATGCTTGAACCCCAGCCAGCGAGACAGAGGGATGACCGCACGCTCAGTGCACCGTCGCGCCAGACTGCTTGGTAAGCGTGTATGCCTTCAGGAAGGAGTCCCGGGTCAGCAATGGACGTGATACCCCACCGGTTGTATTCGCGACAGGCGATGCGCAGGTGGGCCTCGCGCTCCGCATCTGTCCTTGGTGGGATCGCGTCGTAAACTAACTGCTTGGCACGATCGCGTAGTACACCAGTGGGCTCCCCGAGATCGTCCCGGTCGATCCGCCCACTGTAGAGCTGAGTCGGATCCGGGTCGGGCGTGTGTCGCCCAATATCCGCAGCCATAAGTGCCGCTGAGTTGGCGACCAGCATGTTCCACACCCGCTCGAGGACGACCGGGTTGTTTGGGGCGACCTCATCGAGATCCCACCGCGTCGGGAATCGCTTTTCGCGCAACAAGCTCTCATCCCAGCCGCGACCCAAGATCCATGCCCCCGGAGGGGCATCGGCTACGGCCTTCGCAACTGCCTCCTGAATATCACTGATTGAACGGGCGTGGAACAATTGGACCTCTGTTAGAACGTGCCCGCTCATTAGCATGTGATTGTGCGGATCATTGATTCCAGGAATGCATGTTCGCCCCTGGAGATCAACGACACGGGTAGCGGGCCCACGAAGGCGGAGGATCGCCTCGTTCGGGCCGACGGCTACGAACTTGCCATCCTTGATCGCTACTGCCTCAGCTCGTGGCGAGTCTGGATCAACGGTAATGATGTTGCCGTGATAAAGGATGAGGTCGGGAGTATTGTCAACAATCCTCAGCCGACCACCGTGGAAGTCCATCCGTCCACTTCCCCTTGCCATGTCACCGCCTGAACCAGCGGCAAATATCAAGCGTTCATTCCACAGGAGTCACTAGTCGTCGCTGCCTCCCGCTCCCTTCCGCTGCAGGATCCCGATCGCAACGAATGCCACCACCGCGATTGCGATCAGCAGCACCGAGACTGCCGAGATTGCTGGACTTATCTCCAGGCGAATCCCATCCCACATGCGCTTCGGCAAGGTGACGGCACTCGTTCCACTGATGAACAGAGCGATTATCAGCTCATCGAATGACGTCAGGAACGCGAAAAACGCAGCGGAGACGATCGCAGGGCGCAGGAGCGGAAAGGTAACATGGAAGAACGTTGTCCATTCGTTAGCACCTAGACTTCTCGCGGCACGCTCTAGCGTCACGTCGAAACCCCGTAGCGCAGCACTGACTATGACCACGACCAAAGGCAGAGCGAGCACCGTGTGGGCCAGCGTTAGACCTAACAGACTCCCCACTAAACGCATACGCGCGTAGAGGAAGTAAATCGATATGGCCAGTATGATCGTTGGGACAATCATGGGAGAAAGAAGGAAAGTGTACAAAGCCTGCTTACCACGAAAGTCACCGCGTACGATCCCGAATGAGGCAAGCACTCCCAACGTCGTCGCCAGTAGCGACGTGAGTACTCCCACCTGAACGCTCGTAATGATCGAGTCCGTCCAGTTTGGACCTGTGAAAATCTCTCGATACCACTGTAACGAGAAACCAGGTGGCGGGAACTGGAGGAACTGAGACGACGAGAAAGAAACCGGCACGATAATGGAGATGGGTGCCACGAGGAAGAACAGCACTAACGCGACGTACGTCCGTAAGAAGAGTGTCCCGAGTCTCATCTGACGACGCGATCGCCCAGAACGTGCGACTTTCATGTCCGAAGCCTGGGGCCGCGCACTCTGATAGCCTGTCATCGCGAGATCCCACCAAACATTTGGTCGAGCCCGACCAGACGGTTACAGACGGCGAAGAGGACCAGGGTAGTTCCCAGGAGGACAGCCGAGATTGCCGCCGCGAAGCCCCAGTTCAAGAGCGTCTGAACCTGCCCAGCGATTACCATTGCCACCATCTGGTCGCGAGGTCCGCCGAGAAGCGCCGGGGTGATGTAAAAGCCCAGCGAGATGATGAAGACGAGAATCGATCCCGCAACAATCCCCGGCATCGCTAACGGCAAATAAACATGCCTCAGCGCCGACCACGTCCCCGCCCCAAGACTCGATGCTGCCTGCATGAGTCGGGGATCAATCCCGCGCATGACGCTGTACAGCGGCAAGATCATGTACGGAAGCAAGATGTGGGTCATGCCTATCAGCACGCCAGCCTGCGTGTTGATCACTTTGATCGGTTCCGTGACCAATCCGAGGCGAAGCAGTGTTTCGTTCACAACTCCTGAGCGACCGAGTAACACCATCCATGCATAGGTGCGAACGAGAATGCTGATCCAGAACGGCAGAATGACGGCCAGAAGCATGATGTTCCGCCACCGTGGTCTAGCCGTGGACAGAACGTACGCAACAGGAAACCCAAGTAGCAATGTGAGCACGGTTACAGCCAGGGCCATGCGGAACGTCACGCCCAGGACTCGGAGGTATACCGCTTCGGTGAAGAAGTGCTGATAATGCTCCAGCGTAAACTCCGGGTCTAGAATGCTTCGGAGAAGCATCTGAGCCAACGGAAGAAGGTACAGGAGGGTGAGCAGCACAAGTGCTGGCGCTAAGACCAGCACGCTTTGCACTTCGGGATATCGTTGACGTACCCGTGCGGCAAGTCGCCGCGCTCCTCCAGGCGCTGCGTACACAGCTCCACCGTTGGACACTGCAGCTCACCCTCCATGCCCCTCACGCGATCGACGCTGCGACGCGATAACGCCGCGGGGCTACGCCCGAGACGATCGCTCCACGCCGAGGCCTGCCGGCTAGCCCCCTAGCAGCCAAGACGTGAAACGTTCTCGGACTTCCTCATTATGCTCTCCATGCCACTCTGCATTGAAGATGATCTGCCTGGCTCTGTTCTCGGGGGAGGTAGGCAGCTGTGCCGCGCGTTCGGGCGGTATCTGCTCGTAAGCCTTCTTGTTAGCGGGTCCATAGAGAATGTGCTTGGACAGCTCGACGTGCTGCTCTGCCTGGGCCGCAAACGCTAGGAACTCTTTGATGAGGTCGAGCTTCTCCGTCCCTTTCGGGATCATCCAATACTCACCGATCAGCAGTCCCTGGTTGAAGTTGACGTCGACGGGAGCACCCTGTTCTTTAATCGCACCGATACGGCCATTATAAGCACTGGCAAGCACGATCTCATTGTCGCTCAGCATCTGGGCTGGAACCGCCCCGGTCTCCCACCACTTCACGACGTGCTCGCGGATCTCGTCGAACTTCTTGAAGGCTCTGTCAATATCAATCGGATAGATCTGATCGATCGGCACCCCGTCTGCCGCGAGGGCCTGCTCCAGGTTACTCGCATACTGCAGCGACCGTGGGCCGGGAAATCGTTCGACGTCCCAGAACTCGGCCCAATCTTTCGGATAATCGCCACCGAAAGCGTCCGTACGGTAGGCGATACACGTTGAGAACCACATAATGGCGAAGCCATACGGATCTTTGTCCGAGTCTTCGAACTGGTCCAGTACGTCTTGCGGGATTGCATCATAGGGGATAGGCTCAAGAAAATCCTTCTTCTTGAGTTCTAGGATTCCTCCCATATCATTATCAACGAGATCCCATTCGACGTTACCGCTCTCCACCATAGCGGCAATCTTGGCATTGTCGGTAGGACCCGCCTCAATGATCTTGATGCCCGTTTCCTTCGTGAAGGGATCAAAGAAAGCCTTTCGCTGCGCCTCCTGGTAAGCACCGCCCCAGGAGGCAATCACGAGTTCCTTCTGCCCGGATGATCTGCCACCGGAACTGGTACCGCATCCAGCCCACATCCAGTTTCCGGCGCCAAAGATACCGGCAGCGACGGCAGCCCGAGCTGCCGACCCTATGAACGACCGGCGTGTCATGGGACGCCGGACCAACTTGTCAAGATCTTCTGGAACATGGCCACCCCGCGGTACGTACACCTAACGTCCCCCTCTCGGTAACACGATACAAACCTCTCAATCGCGCCATGCAAAATGGCAAGACAGATGTACAGTGCCGCAGTGAACGGCACGGACATCCCTGGTTTCGGAGGTGAGACTCTCTTAGGTGCACTGCCCCTGGTAGTACAAGCGCACCGCCATGTGTCGAAGAGGGTTGTTGGGAGATAGAACTCTCCCGAGGAGAATGTCACTGACTGGCGGCTGGGCCTAACAGTCCTGCCGGTACACCTCTTGGCTCACCCAGGAAACGATCGATCCAATACTATGGATCCGGTCGCATGCTGTCAAGCGGCCTTACCTCTTATAGGTCGGCACTTGATGTCGAGAAGCCGTTCCTCCTCGTTCGGATATGGGGGGAAGTCGATATGCGACGGCACTTACTTAGCCATCCCGGTCAAGGGCGGACTCCACCTGCGAGCATAGCATCCTCACGCTAACGTCCCAGCGCTCGCTGGCGTAGTAGGATGTACCGGGAGCGATTCGAGGCGGAATTCGAGCGAGCGTGACGATCAGGTGGGAGGTAGCGGGGCGTGGCGCGGACAGGGTTCATGGCGGAGCAGCGTATCGTCGCGCTGGCGGGTGGCGTCGGCGGCGCCAAGCTGGCGCACGGGCTCGCATTGGCACGGCCGGAGGCCGCCCTCACGGTCGTCGTCAACACGGCGGATGACTTCTCCCTCTTCGGGCTGCACATCTCCCCCGATCTCGACACCGTGATGTACACCCTGGGCGGCATCGCCAACCCTCAAACCGGCTGGGGGATCGCCGGGGACACCGCGGCCGCACTGGAGATGATCGGCCGCTACGGTCGGGAGACCTGGTTCTGGCTGGGCGATCGGGATCTCGCCACGCACATCCTGCGCACCGAGCGGCTGCGGGCCGGCGCCAGCCTGACCACAGTCACTGCGGAACTGGCAGGCGCGCTCGGTATCCGGGCTGCGATCCTGCCGATGTGCGACGAGCCGGTGGCGACCATCGTCGAGACGCCGGACGGCGACCTCGCCTTCCAGGACTACTTCGTGCGCCGGCGGCAGGCCGACGAGGTCCGCGGCGTGCGCTTCGAGGGTATCGAGGCCGCGACGATACCGCCGGGCGTCGCGGCTGCGCTTCGGGAGGCCGCGGCGGTCGTCCTGTGTCCCTCCAACCCGATTGTGAGCATTGGCCCGATCCTCGCCGTCCCCGGCTTCCGGGATCTCTTGCGCGATGTCTCGGCCCCGGTGGTCGCCGTCAGCCCGATCGTCGGTGGCGCGGCTCTCAAGGGCCCGGCCGACCGCATGCTCGCCTCGCTCGGCCATGAGGTCTCGGCGGCCGGGGTGGCGGCACTCTACCGGGATTTCCTGGATGGCATCGTGATCGATCAGGTGGATGCGGAACTCGCCGGGCGGATCGAAGAGATGGGGATCGCGGTGCACGTGACCGACACCGTCATGCGCGACGAGGCGCACCGGCGCACGCTGGCGGACGAGACGCTTTCCTTCGCTGCCCGCCTGGAGAGCCGGGCCCGCGCATGACCACCATCGCGGTCGTCCCCGTCCAGCGGCTGAGCACCGCCAAGAGTCGACTCGCCGCGCGCCTGGCCCCCGACGAGCGGCGTACGCTGGTCCTCAGCCTGCTCGACCACGTCCTGACCGCGCTGAATGCCGCGCGCCAGGTCGATGCGGTCATCCTCGTGTCGCCGGACCCCGAGGTGCTCGAGCACGCAGCGCGGCGCGGCGCGATCGCGCTCCTGCAACCCGGCGTGGGGTTGAACGAGGGTTTGCGTCTCGGCCGGGATGAGGCACTCCGGCGCGGCGCCGACACCCTGCTCATCGTCCTCGCCGATCTCCCCTGGATCACGGCTGACGAGATCGACGCTCTCGTCGCGGCCCTACCGGAGCGAGGCATAGCACTCGCTCCGGACCGGCACGACCACGGCACCAACGCCGCCGCGCTCCGCCCACCGGATGCCATCGAGCCGGCGTTCGGTGCCGGTAGCTTCGCCCGCCATCAGGCCCAGGCGCGGTCGCGCGGCCTGCCGCTCCGGGAATTGCGGGTGCAGGGCCTCGCGTTCGACATTGATACCCCGGCGGATCTAGAGGAGCTGGCCGGCCATGCCCCTGTCGGTGCAAGCAGCGACGAGTCGGGAACGTGAGGGCATGGACGAAGTTCAGAGCCGGAGCAAGGAGGAGCCAGGTGGAGACCGATGACCGTCCGGAACCGAGTGAGCGGGCGCTCGATCTCCCGGAACTGATTCGCGGCCGGCGCTCGGTGCGGCGATTCCGGCCGGACCCAATCGACCGCGCGCTGGTCGAGCAGATCCTGGAGGCCGGCCGCTGGGCGCCGTCGCCGCACGGGACCCAGCCATGGCGCTTCGCGGTCCTCACCAAACCGGAGGTCAAGGCTCGGCTCGCCGACGCGATGGGCGACGCCTGGCTCCACAACCTGGCCATGGACGGCCAGCCGGAGGAGATCATCGCCAAGCGGCTCGCCGGCTCCCGCCGCCGCCTCATGGAGGCACCAGTCCTGATTGTTCTCTGTCTCTACCTGGAAGACCTCGACCGCTACCCGGACCCTGAGCGCCAGGCGGCCGAGACGACGATGGCGATCCAGAGCCTCGGCTGCGCCGCGCAGAACATGTTGCTGATGGCGTACCGGCTGGGCCTCGATGGGGGGTGGATGTGTGCACCCCTCTTCTGCCCCGATGTCGCGCGGCAAGCGCTGGGACTCCCGGAGACGGTCATCCCCCACGCGCTGCTCACCATCGGCTACGCGGCCGCCGACCCCAAACGGCGGGAGCGCCGCCCGCTGGCCGACCTCATCATCAAGTACGAGTGACCGTCGTCAGCTCTGCTCAGCGGCCTCGAGGAGTTCGGCACCTTCGTCCTGGCCGGCGCTTATACGTCCGGTGGCGACGAGCCAGGAGATGAAGGACCACCATTGGAGTTCGCGCTCGGTGGGCTGGTAGCTGGCGAACCGCCCCTCGGAGGCTACACCCGGGTCAACCTGCCAGCGAGCGTCGTCCCGCGGGTCCCCGGGCGGCGTCCCGTTTCCGTCCTGGCTTTGCTGGAAGACGAGTGCGCAGCGCAGGCACAGGTTGTGGGTTGCCAGCCGCTGGGTGCTGGCCGCCGGCACGACCCGCCCGCACACGTCGCAGTAACGAAAAGCAGCATTGCGAGGGTCACCGTCAGGCATCGGTCCATCCACTTTCAATCCGCGCGGGCCGTCCCGCGCCGCCCGGCCGCACCGCGACCGTCGCTACCCGGGTAAATGCAGATCACGTTCCACCGAGGTAGATTCACAGCAGTGCGACGTGCACGCGGACCACGATCGTCGGCAAGGCCGGAGCGACGACGGTGTGGGAGCAACGTCAGTGGCGATGTGGGCGTGTCGCGCCGTTGAGAGCGCGCTGAGATCTTCCCCCAGTACCCGCCCCTACCGTACGAAGTACCACCCCCGTAACGGCCGATTCGTCCGGCGTGATACGGGAGTCGTCTGGCGCAACCAATCCTTGAGAAGCGGTGCCGTTCGGAACCTACAGCTCCGTCAGCTTCGCATCGTGAATGTGGTAGTCGACGTGACGGAACGCCTCACGCAGATCCCAGAGTGCGTTAAGCACCTCATCTCGCTGCTCAGCCTTGAGGGCTTTCAGTAAGCGCGGGACGAGCTGGGAATACACGGTCTCCATGGACTCAGCAATGTCCGCGAGCGCGAGCGCCAGCGCATCTGCCTCGGAATGGCTCAGCACGTCGGTCTGCTCGAGTCGATCCGCGAGCCATCCGTCTTCGTGGACTTTATGCAGCGTCTTGGCTATGTCGCCAGCCACCGTCATGGGAGGACTCCAACCCTCATTCATCTTCGTGTAGGTCGCGGTCGCGAATAAACTGCTCGACGGTCTCGAGTTGGCGATAGAACGTAGCCAACTCGCGTATCAGGCGTTCACGATACCGCGCTCGCTCGAGCTTTTCCTCATGCTCTGCGATCAAGGACTTGAGCGACCGGCGCGTCCTAAACACGCTTCTCGGTCCGTGTCTATTCAGTTGCCGCTCCAGCTGGTTCGCGAAGCGCTCGTCAGCATAAGGCATCTCGCGCTTCCCAATGCCCGCGCAAGGAAAATGCCGTGAACTCGTGGAGGCATCGTCATGATACGACTCTTTCGACATGCGCGCCAGATGTACTGATGCACCGACTGAACGCCGTGACGTCAACGTCAAACGCAGGCGACAGCGGGGTCGTGTAGCGCTTTTCTCGCTCCAGGTCTGCTGGTACGATGCCTAGTTGGCTGCGTACGCCCTTGTCTACCGACTCAGCGGACCAGACTGGTCCGCGGTGGGCTCCGCTCAACAGAACCAGGATTCGCTGAGGCGGGGTGGCCGGCGGCGCACGCCGGTGTCACGCCGCACCGGCGGGGGCACCTCCAGGCCGGCCGCGGCGTAGGCAGCAGCCTTAATCTGGGCGAAGGTCTCCTCGTAGTCCTGACCGGCAGCCTCGCCTGCCTCCGCGATGCGGGCAACCTCCTGCTGGAGGGCATCCAGCCGCGGATCGGGGCTGCGCCAGGTGTAGGTGAAGGCCGCCTCATCGAGTGGGCCGAGCCACTCCTTGGTTTCTGGACGGTCCAGCAGGGCGGATCCGGGCGGCACCAGGAGGCGGATCGAGAAGTGCACCGGATCGATGTTGTCGATCAGGTCGTATTCCTCGACGAACCGCAGGAGTTCGAGGTAATCCTCCATCGTGGTCCACGGCGTGAAGGGGAGCAGCGACGGGCGCATGGCGATGCCCGCGCTCTCCAGAATACGCAGCGCCTCGACGACGTCCGCCTTCGTATGGCCCTTGTCGATGCGGTCGAGCACCATCTCGCTGACCGACTCCACCGCCGAGACGACGAAGACGCACCCGAGCTGCGCGAACTCGGGGATGAGGTCGCGATGCTTCAAGATGTGCTCGATCCGCGTGGTCATGTCGAAGGTGACGTGCGGGAACTCCGCATGCATCGCCCGGCAGATGCGCAGTGCGTGGGTCGGGCCGTTCAGAAAGTCGGGGTCGCCAAAGGTGATATGCCCGGCGCCCTGGCGCACCTGCCGTCGGATGTCCTCCAGCACGACCTCGCGCGGAATGGCGAAGAACCGCCCGCGGTAGATCGGCACCACCGGGCAGTGCAGACAGGTGTGGTGGCAGCCGCGGGTCGTCTCGGTGTACCCGGCCGGGATCGCCGTCCCGTCGATCATGAGGTGCGCATAGCGCTTCATCGCCGGAAGGCTGGCCCGCTCCGGCATGGGAAAGTCGATGCGCGCGAGCGACGGAGGCACCCGGTAATCGCGGGTGGAGACGCCCTCCACCGGCTCGTCGCTGCCGGCCGCAAGCGCGCGCACGAAGTCGAGCAGCGGGCGCTCATACTCGCCGCCGATCACGAAGTCGCCGTGCTCGCGGAGCAGGTAGTCGGCGTTGAGCCACGCGTAGAGGCCGTAGAAGCCGATGACCGCGTCCGGGTTAATCTGGCGAACCCGGCGGGCGACCTGTGTGCCCAGCCGCAGCGCGGTGTGCATCGGGACGGAAATCGCCACCACCCGCGCGGCCGCGATCGCCGCGTCATCGAGTGGTTCGACCGCCGTGTCGACGGCCACCGGGGAATAGCCCGCTTGGGTCAGGTAGGCCAGCGGGAAGGCCAGGTTCAACGGCTGGTGGCCAAGTTCGTAGCACGAGACGAGCAGGATGGCGCCGGGGGCGGTGAGGTCGCCAATCGGTGCTCGGGCACCTGCGTTCTGCTGGGTCGCAGTCGACATCGTCGCGCTCCTCCGCCGGCACCGCGCACGTGGCGGCCGCCGGCCGATGGCTCAAGCCTATCGGAGCGGGGTGGGGACGTCAAACGCGACGCGTATTGTGTGGTCCGTGTGCCGTGTGCCGTCCAGCACCCCTCTCCCCTTGTGGGAGAGGGGCTTGGGGTGAAGGGGAAGCATGACGCATCACGGCTGACGCATGACGCTCACACCGGAATCCCTGCGTCGAACTCGCCCTCGACGATGGCGTCGCCGCCGGAAAAGCCCATCGGGGCGCCGTCGGCACGCCAGCAGGCGGCGCCGTGCAGCAGGCCGGTCTCCGGGTCGATCAGGATGCCGTTCATGCCGCCCGCTACCTTCAGCGGCGTCTCCACCACGTGACCGCGCCGCTCCATTTCGGCCACCAGATCGGGCAGGTTGTCAAAGCCACGCTCCAGCTCCAGCACCGGGCCGCGGTCCCACAGGCGCGGCGCTTCGACTGCCTCTTGCAACGTCATTCCGTGGTCGATGACGTTGATGATCGCCTGCATAACGGAGCCGAAGATGCGTACCCCACCGGGGGTGCCGAGGGCCATCAGGGGCTTCCCGTCTTTCAGCACGATGGTGGGCGACATCGAGGAGAGAATCCGCTTGCCCGGTTCGATCGAGTTGGTCCGGCCCGGCGTCGGGTCCATCAGGTGCATGCAGTTGTTGAGCAACATCCCGGTGCCCGGCACGGTCACCTTGGACCCGAAGGCATTGTTGAGCGTCTGCGTGGTTGAGACGACGTTCCCTTCGGCGTCGACCGCGCAGCAGTGCGTGGTGCAGTCGCCCTCACCCTCGGGCGCGGGAGCGGCTACGTACTGCTGAGCGCGGCTCATGTCGATCTCCGCGCGGCGCTGCGCCGCATATTCCTTCGAGGTCAGCCAGTCGAGCGGGATGCGGACGCGCTCCGGGTCGGCCATGTAGCGGAAGCGGTCGGCGAAGGCGATCTTCATCACCTCGGCGATAAGGTGCACGGTGTCGGGCGTCCCGAAGCCCATCGCGCGCAGGTCGAACCCCTCCAGGATGTTGAGCATCTGAATGATGTGCGTGCCGCCGGAGGAGGCCGGCCCCATCGACACGATCTCGTAGCCCCGGTAGGTGCCGCGCACCGGTGCACGCTCGTAGACCCGGTAGGCGGCCAGGTCCTCCATCGTGATCAGCCCGCCGTTGCGCGCCATGTCGGCCGCGATCGCTTCGCCAAGCGGGCCGCGGTAGAGGTAATCCGGCCCCTCGGCGCCGACCCGCTCCAGCGTCTCGGCGTAGTCGGCCCGGCGCAGGATAGCGCCAACCGGCGGAGGATCCCCGCCGGGGAGGAAGACCTCGGCGCTGGCGGGGAAGCGAGCCAGATCCTCCGCGCAGGTGCGGATCATCTCGTGCAGGTAGGGGCTGACCCGGAAGCCGTGACGCGCGAAGCGGACGGCGGGTGCCACGACCGTCGCCAGCGGCAGCCTGCCGTAGCGCTCAATCGCTGTGGCCCAGCCCAGGAGCGTGCCACCCGTGGCCACGGCCAGGTAGCCGACGTCGTTCAGCCGACCCTCGACGTCGTTGTCGAGCGAGCCGGGAATCGGCGTGAACATGTCCTCGCGGGCTGCGAGCGGCACCGTGGCGTAGTTGTCGATCGTGGTAACGGTGCCGTCCGCCAGGCGCATGGTGATGAACCCCGCGCCGAAGATCGTCGTCATCATCGGCTCGACGACCGACAACGCGAACATGGTGGCGATGGCCGCATCGACCGCGTTACCCCCGAGCAGCAGCATCTCGGTGCCAGTCAGGGAGGCCAGCGGGTGGTTGGAGGTCACCATGCCCCGCGAGGCAACCGCCTCCTGCTTCACCGTCGGCCGACGGTTCCCCTTCACGCCGCTCGCGGTTCGCTCACCCCACACCATCGCCAGCTCCTCCCGTACTGACACGCCGGACACTGCGCGACGATCATAGCAGGCCGTTCGTCATCCGTAGTGCGTCATGCGTATTGCGTGTTCCGTGATCCGTGATCCGTGCTGCGTGCTGCTCCCGTCTCCCCTGGTGGGCTCCGTTCGAGAGGGGCTGGGGGTGAGGGGTGCAGCACGGAGCACGCACCACGCACCGCATGCAACAGGCCCCGGGAGCACTCCCAGGGCCTGCACCGGTGGAGAGGGGGAGGAGGTAGCGTCGTCTCAGGCCGGCGTCGGTGCCTTCGGCCCGCGCGCCGCCCGGAACAGCGCCCCCGGCCGCCAGGGGGCCCCCAGCGCCGGCAGCAGCACCCGGTCCAGCCCCCACCAGCCGGCCACCTTCCAGGCCAGCACCAGGAACACCCCCAGCCCAAACAGCACCGGGTTGGTGCTGGCCGTCCCCGCCAGCATGAAGTTGAAGTTCAGCAGCGTGCCGAAGAAGGCCGCAATCCCCACGAAGGCCCCCAGGATCAGCCCCAGCCCGATCAGCGTCTCGCCCACCGCCACCAGCGGGGCAAACCAGGGATACCACTCATGCTCCAGCATGAAGCTCAGAAAGTCCCGATACCAGCCGTAGGTGATCGGCGGGCGCCCCTGCTCGGGCACGGCCACCACCCGCTCCCAGAAGGCCGCCAGGGCTGTCCCCCCGTCCATCCAGGCGGGATCGGTCACCTTGTGCCAGCCGGCCGCCAGCCACTCATAGCCCAGGTAGAGCCGCAGCCCGAACCACAGCGGGGCCGAACGCAGGTCGGCAAACAGCCAGCGGGCCACCGGCGGGTCGCTGATGCCCTGCTGAGCCACATCGGTCGGCTGCCCGGCGGCGGCGCGGCGCCCGGTGGCCACGGCCAGCGCCATGAGCACCAGCCCTCCCAGCAGGCCGGTCAGCAGGTAGAAGTCGCCCAGCGCGGGCCCCAGCTCGCTCAGGGCCTGCTCGCCCTCAAGCGGGCCGAACAGCTCCGAGCCGCCGAAGACCCCGAGGAAGGCCAGCCCGATCAGCCCCAGGGTGCGGCCCACGGGGAGGCGGCGGTCGAGCAGATAGCTGGCACCCAGCCCCAGCACGACGGCCAGGCCGGCAGCCAGCAGCCAGCCCTCCAGCGTCATGTAGCGCACACCGTCCATTGATGCCCCTCCTTGCGAGCTCGGGGAGGACCCATCCCCTCCCACTGCGCTCATCTCTTGCACCCAGCGTAGCAGCGCCCAGGTGGCAGGCGTGTACGCCGCGGACGAGATGATGTCGCAATCCCGCAACAGTCGCCATCTCGCCGTCTGGCCATGAAGTAACAGTTCTGTGCTACCATCCGGGCACGCCCGGAGGGCACCAAACGGTACGAGCGTTCACAAGGAGGACCATCGAATGACGGCGGGTCATACGGAGCTGGCGGTCTCGCGGAGGTGCCGGGCGCTCCCCGTTTCGCCGATCCGCCGGCTCGCTCCCCTTGCTGACGAGGCGAAGCGGCGTGGACGTCGAATCATCCACCTCAACATCGGCCAGCCCGACCTTCAGGCACCTCCGAGCGTCGCCGAGTCGATTGCCGGCGCGGCGGGCCGACACCTGGCCTACGCTCCTTCGCGCGGGCTGCCCGAGGCACTGGACGCCTGGGTGACCTACTACCGCCACCACGGGATCGAAGTTGAACCGGGGGACATCGTGATCACCAGCGGCGCCAGCGAGGCCCTCTCGCTTGCGATGATCGCGACGTGCGACCCCGGTGACGAGATCCTGATACCCGAGCCGTTCTACGCACCGTACCAGGGCACAACCGCCGTTGCCGGCCTCCAGTTGCGAACCGTCCCCCTCGGGCCGGGCTTCACTCCGCCGTCGCCGGAGGCCATCCGCGCGGCGATCACGCCGAAGACACGCGCGATCCTCATCTGTAGCCCCAACAACCCGACCGGGACGGTCTACAGCCGCGAGGATCTTCTGGCGCTGGGCGAGATCGTGCGGGAAACCGGGATCTTCCTGCTCTCCGACGAGACGTACCGCGAGATTGTGTTCGACGGCCCACCCGCCCCGAGCGCACTCTCGATCCCCGGACTCGATGACCACGTGGTCGTCATCGACAGCATCTCCAAGCGCTTCAACGCCTGCGGCATGCGTATCGGCACGATCGTCTCGCGCAACCCGGCGGTCATGACCGCCGTCGCCGATCTGGCGGAGTTGCGCCTCGCCGTCCCCGTCATCGAGCAGTTGGCCATCGCAGAGGCACTCAGCGCACCGGAGCCGTACATCAGCACGGTCGTCGAGACCTATCGCCAGCGGGTTGATGCGCTCGTCACCGCGCTGTCCCGCATCGAGGGAGTGACCTGCCACCGGCCCGGCGGGGGCTTCTACGTCATCGCGCAGCTCCCGGTGGACGACAGCGAGCAATTCGCGGCCTGGCTCCTGCGCGACTTCCACGTCGACGGGGAAGCGGTCATGGTGACGCCGATGAGCGATTTCTACGTCACCCCGGGGCGCGGCCAGGACGAGATCCGGCTCGCCTGTGTCTTCGATCCGGAGACACTGACCCGCGCGGCCGGTATCCTCGAGGCTGGGCTCGCCGCCTATCCCAGCCGCCGCAACGCCTGATCGCGGGCAGCCCGTTCTGGAGGTACCAGCGTATGCGGTATCCGCTCCGCCTGATGCTCGCGCTCCTGGCCCTCCCGATCGCGGTAGCCTGCAACGTCCCCTTCATCCCGGAGAAAGGATCGGGCAACATGGCCACCGAGTCGCGCGACGTGTCCGGCTTCGATCAGGTTTCCCTCAGCGGCATCGGCACGCTGGTGATCGAGCAAGGCAACCGCGAGGCGCTGACCATCGAGGCCGAGGACAACATCCTGCCACGCATCCGCACGGAGGTCCGCAACGGGCGCCTGGAGATCGGCATGCGCCCCGGCACGTCGATCCAACCCACTCGGGAAATCCGCTACCACCTGACCATGCGGGACATCCACGCGATCGAGGTCGAGGGCAGCGCGGACGTCGAGTCGGCCAGCATCCAGACCGATGCCCTGACGCTGAGCCTTGCCGGGTCGGCGGATGCCCGCATCGAGCGCTTTGCCGGCGATCAGCTCAATGTCCGCATCAGCGGCTCCGGCACCTGCACCATCGCCGGAGACGTGACGGACCAGCGCGTGGAAATCGAAGGGTCGGGCGAGTACAGCGCTGCCGATCTGGCCAGCGAGACGGCGGCGGTCGACGTGGCAGGCTCTGGCGACGCCACGGTCCGCGTCGCCCAATCGCTCAACGTCTCGATCGCGGGGAGCGGCGACGTGCACTACTACGGCAACCCATCGATCAACCAGCGAATCCTCGGCAGCGGCCGTATCGTGCGGGCCGACGAGTAGCCTGGGCCAGAATCACCGGGGGCGACCTGACGATCCTGCCCGGGTCGCTTCCCGGCGCTGAAAAGGTGGGGGATCGTGAGATGCGCGAAGCGCAAGCGCGGCCGGTCGTGAACATCGTCGGAGAGCGCGTCGCGCTCAGCCCGCTCCGGCGCGACCTGCTGGAGACCTACCAGCGCTGGTTCAACGAGTTTCAGACCCTCTGCACCCCATGCGACATGCCGCGACCCGTGACGCTGGAGGAGCAGACCGCGCAGTACGAGGCCATCGCCTCCGGGTCGGCCACCCGGGTCGGCTTCCAGATCTACGAGCGCGCCACCTGGGAGCCGATCGGCACCTGCGCGCTCATCGACATCGATCACCGCAACGGCACCGCCGAGTTCGTCATCATCATCGGCGAGCCGACCCACCGCGGCCGTGGCTTCGGCACCGAGGCCACCCGGCTCGCGCTCGACTACGCCTTTACGGCACTCGGGCTGCACAATGTCATGCTCAAGGTCTATGAGTTCAACCGAGCAGGCATCCGGGCCTATCAGAAGGCGGGCTTCAAGGAGATCGGACGGCGCCGCGGCGCGCGCCGGTTTGCCGGGCGCCGCTGGGACGTGATCTACATGGACTGCGTCGCCGACGAGTTCACCAGTCCGGTGCTGAGCGAGATCTTTCGGCCGGACTCGCCCCGCCCGGATTCGCAGTAGACGCCCCGAGGATCACCTGGGCCTGGACGCACGATACGGCGCCGCAGAGCCGCGCCTTAGCTCCCCGCCACCTGTCACCAACCTGACACTCTGAGCACCGCCACCCAAGGAACCGCCGGCGTCCAACCGGCTCCCTCGTTTCTCTGCGCAACGAGACAACGGGAGCCGGCCGGATGGCCGCATTCCCGACTTGTCTCGGCCGCATAGTCTCCCATCCATGGCTTGGCACTTGACAGCCCGGCATAGCGTTCTCTATACTGCACCCATAATTATAACCGTGTTATGCAGAATAAAACACGGAGTCATAGATGCAGACAACCGCCACCAAGTACCGGATCGAGAGCGTGGCCAGGGCCGCCGATCTCCTCTGCGTCTTCCTCCAGCCGCCCCATCGCTTCGGGGTCACGGAGTTGAGCGCGATGACGGGCCTGACCAAGAATCAGGTGTTCCGCATCCTCCAGACGCTCATGCCCTCCGGGTTCGTCGTCCAGGATCCGGAGACGAAGGTGTACCGGCTCGGACCACGCCTGATCGATCTCGCGGCAGTCGCTGTGCATGGCACAAGCCTGGTGCACATCGCCGCACCGGTGCTGGATCAGTTGGCGGAGCGGACCGGAGAGACGGTCAACCTGGTCACGCGGCTGGACAACCGCTGGGCGATCTGCATCGACAAGCGGGAGAGCGCGCAGCGGCTGCGCATCACCGCGCGGGTCGGGGCCCGGTTCGCGCTGCACGTCGGGTCGTCGCCCAAGCTGCTCCTGGCGTATTCACCGCCGGAGAGCATCGAGGCCTATCTGCGTGCGTGCACGCCGCTTACGCGGTTCACCGAGCGGACCATCACGGACCCCGACGTCCTCCGCGCCGAACTGGAGCGAATCCGTCAGCAGGGATACGTGATCAGCAATGAGGAACTGGACCCCGGCGTCTGCTCCATCGCAGCGCCCATTCACGATCACACCGGTCAGGTAATTGCCGGTATCAGCGTCGCCGCCCCGACGTTTCGTCTTGGACCTGAGCAGCATCAGGCCACGATCGAGGCGGTCTTGTGGGCCGGCCGAGAGATCTCGCGGCGCCTCGCCGAGTACACACTCGGTCAGTTCGGCGCCCCACGAAATGAGCGGTCCCTTGGCTAGTGGTCCCTTGGCTAGTAAGGAACAGGGGGAGATGATGGAGAGCGAACGGGTGGTCGATGAGTTGCGGCGCGCGGGAACTCCGGTCTCGCGCCGCCGTGTCCTCCAACTGGCCGCGTTCGGCAGTCTCGGCATCGCGGGAGCCGGCATCCTGGCCGCCTGCGGCGGTGGGTCCGAGAGCCCGACGACCGCGCCGAGCGGCGGGAGCGGCAGCGGGGGCGGCACCAGCAGCACGCCCTCGGCGGAAGGTACCCCCGGTGGTGGTGGCGGCGAGGCGAAGCAGGGTGGGATCTGGCGGATGGCGATCACCGCGAACCCGACAGCCTACCCGATCACGGCCCCGGGTGCGCTGACCGACATTCTCGTCAATAAGACCATCTACAACAGCCTCGTCCAGTACCAGCTTGAGGGTGACACCATCGAGGTGGTCCCCGACCTGGCTGAGTCCTGGGAGGCGGCTGCCGACCTCTCCGAATACACGTTTAAGCTCAAGTCGGGTGTGACCTGGCACGACGGTGAGCCGCTGACGGCCGAGGACGTCAAGTTCACCATGGATGCAGTCCTCGACCCGAACGTGAACGCCTCCGGCCGCGGTGTGGTCAGCTCGATCGACAGCACCGAGGTCGTCGACGAGCAGACCGTGAAGTTCGTCCTCAAGTACCCGTTTGCGTCGCTTCCGATCATGCTCGGCTACAACAAGCCGATCGTGCCCAAGCACCTCCTGGAGGGTCAGGATCTCAACGAGCCTGCCGAGTTCCTGCGGAAGCCCATCGGGACCGGTCCATTCAAGTTCCAGGAGTTCGTCCAGGGCAGCCACCTGGCGGTCGAGGCGAACCCCGACTACTTCGAGGGTGCCCCGCTGCTGGACGGCATCATCTTCAAGGTCATCCCCGATGGCAACGCCCGGGTGGCTCAGGTGCGCTCCGGCGAGATCGACTTCACCGTCATCGAGCCAGCGCAGATCGACGCCCTGAGCGGGGTCGACAACGTCGAGATCCGCTACGTGCCGCAGGTCAACTACTACTTCTTCGCCATCAACCACTCCAGCCCGAAGATGCAGGATGTCCGCGTGCGGCAGGCACTGGTCCATGCCATCAACCGGCAGGCCATCGTCGAGCAGGTGCTCAAGGGTCGCGGTCAGGTGGCGACCGGGCCGATCAACCCGTTGCTTGGCCCGTACTACAATCCCGACGTCCCGACCTATGACTATGACCCGGAGCGGGCGGCGGCTCTGCTGGAGGAAGCAGGCTGGACCAAGGGTCAGGACGGTGTTCTGACCAACGCCCAGGGCGAGCGGTTCACCCTCCGGTTCAACGGCCCCAAGGGCTACCCGGCCATGGAGCAGGTGATCACCTACGCCCAGCAGGAGTACCAGAAGCTGGGTATCGATGTCACCCTGGAGATCGTCGACTGGCCCGTTCACCTCGACATGTATCACAACCTCGAGTACGACCTGCTGATGCAGTGGTGGATCACCCCGCCCGACGCGGACCTGTACGACCACTACCACAGCGAGTCGTCCTCGAACTGGTGGGCGTACAACAACCCGGAGATCGACGAGCTGATCGTGCAGGCCCGGAGCGAGCCGGACGAGCAGGCCCGCATCGAGCTGTACCACGAGCTGCAGCGGAAGCTCGCCGAGGATGTGCCCGTCGTCTATCTCTACTACCCGGAAGAGATCCAGGCGATGAGCACGCGCACGAAGGGTCTCCCGGCGATGGGCTACCGCGACGCGCTGACCTGGATGGAGAAGGTCTGGGTCGAGTAGGGCGGTCCTCGCGGTGGGGACCGGCCGGGTCGTTACTGGCGCACGACCCGGCGTCCGTCCCCGGCGGCCGGGCCACGTGCCCGGCCGCCGCGCGGGCGGCAACCCGGTCCTCACCTTCCCGCCACCGAATGACGGACCGCCGGTCGGCTCGCCGTCCGCCGGGTCAGGGGCAGGGTAGCGCAGGAAGCCCGACGTTGACAGCCGTCGACCGACGCTGATTGAGGAGAATCGTGGGCGCCTATCTCATCCGCCGATTGTTTCAGGCGGTCGTGCTGCTCTTCATCGTCAGTATCGTCACCTTCATGCTGATCCATTCGGCACCGGGTGGGCCGTCGCTGCTCTCCAACCCGGAGCTGAGCCGCGAGGACATCGAGCGGATGCGAGAGCAACTGGGCCTGAACGATCCGCTCCCAGTCCAGTACGGCCGCTGGCTGAAGAACGTCCTCCAGGGGAACCTCGGTCGCAGCTACAACACCATCGAGCCGGTCGGTAGCTTGATCGCGGACCGGCTGCCCAACACCCTGCTGTTGACCGGTATCGCTCTGCTCCTCTCCATCGGGCTGGCAATCCCCCTGGGGGTGATCAGCGCCTTGCGGCGCAACTCGGCGCTCGACCGGATCGTCGCGGGAGTCAGCTTCTTCGGGGTTTCGATCCCCGTCTTCTGGCTCGGCATCATCTTGATCATCGTCTTCTCGATCCAACTGAGGTGGTTGCCAGCCGGCGGAATGGCCACCCTGGGCGAGGAGTTCTCCCTGGTGGACCGGATCAAGCACCTGATCCTGCCGACCATCGTGCTGGCCACGGCCAACCTGGCAGAGCTGACGCGCTACACCCGCTCCGGCATGATCAGCGTGCTCAGTGAGGACTACATCCGCACCGCCCGCGCAAAGGGGCTGCCCAGCAATGTGGTCGTCAGCCGCCATGCGCTGCGCAACGCGCTGATCCCGGTGGTGACGGTGATCGGCGTCCTCCTGCCGCGCGCGGTTGGCGGCGCAGCGATCACCGAGACGGTGTTCTCCTGGCCGGGCATGGGCCGGCTCGCAGTCGAGGCAGCGAGCACCCGTGACTACCCGGTCGTCCTGGGAGCGACCCTCACGGTGGCGATCGTCGTCTTGATCAGCAGCCTCGTGACGGATCTGGTGTACGGCTATCTCGACCCGCGCATCCGCGTGGGCTAGGGGACGGCGCGGATGGCACAAGCACAGACCCTGAGCAGAGAACAGATCGAAACCCAGCGGGCACCCCGCTCGTGGGGACGGATCGCCTGGCAGCGCTTCGTGCGGAACCGCGTGGCGGTGCTGTCGGCCCTGTTCCTGATCGTGATGTACCTGGTCGCGCTGTTCGCACCGGTCCTGGCGCCGTACGACCCGAACGAGGTCGACATCCTCTATACCCACGCCCGGCCGTCCCGCGAGCACCTGCTGGGGACCGACGAGAGCGGCCGGGATGTCCTCTCGCGCCTGATCGTTGGTTCGCGGGCGTCGATGAGCGTCGGTCTCATCGCCATGGTGATCTCGATCGCCATCGGCTCGCTCATCGGCGCCGCGAGCGGCTACCTCGGCCGGGCGGTGGACAGCGTCCTGATGCGGCTGACCGACGGGATGATGGCAATCCCGTATTTCTTCCTCGTCCTCATCGTGGTGGCCGTCTTCGGGTCGAGCTTCCGAAATATCGTCATCGTCATCGGCGTGACCAGTTGGATGGTGGTCGCCCGCATCGTGCGGAGTGAGGTGCTGCGCTACCGGAACCTGGAATTCGTCCAGGCAGCGCGGGCACTCGGGGCAACGAACGCCCGCATCCTGTTCCGCCATATCGTGCCCCATACCGTCCCGTCGATCATCGTCGCGGCGACCCTGGGCGTGGCCAACGCCATCCTGCTGGAGTCGGCGCTGAGCTATCTCGGGCTGGGCATCCAGCCACCGCAGGCCAGTTGGGGCAACATGCTGAGCAACTCCCAGGCATACCTGTGGGAGAACCCGATCCTGCCGGTCTACCCCGGCCTGCTCATCCTCTTCACCGTGCTCGCCTACAACTTCCTCGGCGACGCGCTGCGCGACGCCCTGGACCCGCAGTACCGCGAAGGGAACCTGTAGGTCACCAGTGGTGAGTTTGGAGGGAAGGACAGCCATGCAGAGTCGTCGCCCGACCACGGTCAGCCTGGTCGGAGACGTTATGATCCGCACGCCGTTCGCGCAGCAGCCGGCCGCACAGGATCCCGCCTTTGCCGCCGCCGTCGCTGAGATGCGTAGCGCCGACCTGGTGGTCGCCAACCTGGAGATGCCGCTGTCGAACCGCGGCTACCGCGTCCCCAAGCACTCCAATCTCCGCTCCGATCCGGCGATCATCGACGACGTCAAGGGCATGGGTGTCCACGCCGTGACGCTCGCCAACAACCACATGATGGACTACGGTCACCCGGCGCTCTTCGACACGCTGGAGGCCTGCGAGCGGGCCGGCATCCTGCACTGCGGCGCCGGGGCCGACCTGGACGCGGCCAGCCAGCCGGCCTGGCTGACCCACGACGGCGCCCGCATCGCGCTCCTGAGCGTCGCCTCCACGCTCCCGGTCGAGTCCGACGCCGGACCGGGCAAGCCGGGAATCGCGCCCATCCGCGTCGGCTTCTCCTTCGAGGTTGACGCGAACCTGTTGGTCGAGCAGCCCGGCACCATGCCGATCGTGCGCAGTTGGGTCGACCCCACCGATCAGGAGCGCGTCTGCGAGCAGATCGCCGCGCTGAAGAAGGAAGCCGACGCGGTCATCGTCGGCATCCACTGGGGCGTCCCGTCCTACTGGCTGTCGCCGTACCAGGGTCTGCTGGCGGAGTACCAGCAGCCGCTCGGGCACGCCCTGATCGACGCGGGCGCCGATGTCGTATGCGGCCACCACTCGCACTCGCTGCATCCGATCGAGATCTACCAGAACAAGCCCATCTTCTACAGCCTCGGGAACTTCATCTTCGAGCAGCCGCGCGGCTTCATGGAGCCGGAGTCAGTCATCGCCCGCGTTACGTTCGGGCCGGAGCCATCAGTCGAGCTGGTGCCGTTGATCCTGGACGAGGCGGGCTTCCCGCAGCTCGTCAGTGGCGCCGACGCCGAGCGGGTGTTCGCGCTGCTCAACCGGCTCTCGCAGCCCTTCGGGACACAACTGGAGATTAGTGGCGACCGCGCGCAGGTCGTCGTCGGGTAGGGAGGACGGGGAGCCGCTCCGCTCCCCAAGGAAGGAAATGGCGGTATGGATCGTTTGACCACGATCACACAGTGGACCGACCCGGAGTTGGAGCGGGAGATCGTCGACGCCATCTCGCTCGACGTGCCCTGGAAGCTGATCGAGGACTTCTCGACGCTGCACCGGCTCTCCGGCTCGGAGGACGAGCGGCGCGCCATCGAGCTCATCATCGAGCAACTGAAGGAAGCGGGCATCCCCTACACCCTCTACGAGCCCGAGTGCTTCATCTCCATCCCCCTCGAGGCCAGCGTCCGCACCCTCGGACCGGACGGCCGCTCGTTCCGCGCCAAGACCCCGGCGATGTCGGTCTCCACCGACGGCGAGGAGATCGTCGGGGAGCTTGTCTACGTGCCGAGCGGGGCCGGGGCCAACTCGGGTGACGTCTTCTCCACGGGTGTGGACCTGGGCGGCCAGGACGTGGCCGGCAAGATCGTGCTGACCGAGGGCATGGCGTCCCCGGGCAAGGTTGCCGACGTGATGGCCGCCGGCGCCAAGGCCGGGATCTTCATCAACCCCGGCGAGGCCATCCACGAGGGCATCTGCACCACCATCTGGGGCACTCCCGACCTCGACTCGATGGGCCGCCAGCCCACCATCCCCGTCGTGGCCGTCAATCACCCCGACGGCCAGGCCCTCATCGCCGCCGCCCAGGCCGGTGCCCAGGTGGCCCTGGCCACCCGCCTCGACACCCGCTGGCGCCCCATCCCCGTGCTCGTCGCCGAGATCCCCGGTGCCCGCGTCCCCGAGGAGTTCGTCCTGCTCCACGGCCACCTCGACTCCTGGCACGTCGGCATCGGCGACAACGCCACCGGCGATGCCACCCTGCTGGAGCTGGCCCGCGTCTTCTGGGCCCACCGCGACCGCCTGGCGCGCTCGCTGCGCATCGCCTGGTGGAGCGGCCACTCCCATGGCCGCTATGCCGGCTCCACCTGGTATGCCGACACCTTCGCCCTGGAGCTGGCGCGCCACTGCGTGGCCCAGGTCAACTGCGACTCCCCCGGCTGCCGCTGGGCCACCACCTACAACAACCTGACCGCCATGAGCGAGACCGAGCCCTTCGTCGACGCCGTCATCCGTGCCACCACCGGCATCACCCCCCAGCCCGAGCGCCCACCGCGGGCCGGCGACTACTCCTTCAACAGCATCGGCCTCTCCAGCTTCTACATGCTCAGCTCCACCATGGCCGAGGAGGACCGCCTCGCCAAGGGCTACTACGCCGTGGGCGGCTGCGGGGCCAACATCGAGTGGCACACCGAGGGCGACACCCTCGCGATCGCCGACCGCGACATCCTGCTGCGCGATATGCGCATGTATGCCGCCTCGGTGCTGCGGGTGCTCACTGCCCCCCTGCTGCCCTTCGACTGGACGCGCACCACGGCCGAGTTCCGCGCCACCCTGGCGCGCTACCAGGAGGCCGCGGGCAGCGGCTTCGACTTCGGCCCGGCCCAGGCGGCGGTGGACGCCCTGGAGGCGGCGCTAACCCGCTTCTATGCGGCGGCCCCGGCCGTCGACGATCCGGCCGAGCCGGCGGCGCGGCGCTTCAACGCGGCGCAGGTGCGGCTGGGGCGGCTGCTGATCCCGGTCAACTACAGTCGGCAGGCGCCCTTCTGGCATGACCCGGCGCTGAACGTGCCGCCGCTGCCGGACCTGGCCCCGGCGGGGGCGCTGGCACAGGCGAGCGACCCGCACCGGCGGGGGGTGCTGCGCGCGCATCTGACCCGCGGGCAGAACCGCCTGGTCTGGACCCTGGAGCTGGCCCGCGAGACCGTCGAGGCCGCCACGGCGAACTGATCGCTCCCAGCCTGATCACGGCGCCGCCGGACACCCCGCGGCGCCGTTCCTTTGCCCGCTGGGACACCGAACGCGCATGACCGCACATGTGACACGATGTGGGATCATGCGGAACCGAAAGACTGTACTGTGCCAGTCGCGCAGTGAAGAACAGTCGCGACGAGCGGAGGGTTCGAAGACATGGTTGACGCGACATTGACCACGCTGGAGCAGGCGCTCCGCGACGAGATATCGGCCGAAAGGCTCAAAGCCCATCTGGAAGTGTTCAGCCGCCTCTTCCGGGACAGCGGCACCGAGGATGAGCGCCGCGCGGCGGAATACATCGCCGAGCGCATGCGCGAGTACGGGGTGGCGACCGAGATCCTGGAGTTCGACGGCTATATCTCCTGGCCCCGTGAGGGTACGCTGACGGTCTTCGACGACAAGGGCGGCGCTCAGCAGATCCCCGTCCGTACCCGATCGTTCGGTGCCTCGACCCCTCCAGAAGGCATCGAGGCCGAGCTGGTCTTCATTCCGTTCAACAAGCCCGCCAAGGGCGAGATGATCTTTAGCCATCGAGCCGTCGCCGGCGACTATACCGGACGCGACGTGCGCGGCAAGATCGTCCTCACCGCCGACGGCGGGCCGGACGGCGTCCGCCGTGCCCAGGAGCGCGGCGCCCTCGCCCACATCCACATCTGGCCGTCGGACGAGCCGGTCATCCACGAGATGATCGCCACCAGCATCTGGGGCACGCCCACGCGCGACTCGGCGCCGCGCATCCCGCGCATCCCGGCCCTCGGTGTAACGCACGCCGACGGGGAGCGACTGCGGGAAATGTGCGAGGCCGGCACGGTCCGGGTACGCATCACCTCCGACGTCCACACCGCCTGGATGCGCCTCCCGCTGGTGGTCGCCGATATCCCCGGGAGCGAGCCCAACACCTTCCTGCTCGTCGGTGCTCACATCGACTCCTGGTACGAGGGCATCACCGACAACGCGACCGGCGACGCGGCGCTGATCGAGATGGCGCGCGTGCTCAGCAAGTACCGGGAGCACCTGCGCCACGGCGTTCGTTTCGCCTGGTGGCCGGGCCACTCCACCGGTCGCTACGCCGGCTCGACCTGGTACGCCGACACCCACTTCATGGAACTGCGCAAGTACTGCCTGGGCTACCTCAACATCGACTCCCCCGGCGTCCGCGAGACGGAGATCTGGGACTGCCGCTACAACTGCGGCGAGATCGAGCACCTGACCCGTGCTGCGGTCAAGGAGCTGACCGGGCAGGATCCGAACGTGCGCCGGCCGCTCAAGGCGGGCGACCAGTCGTTCCTGGGCGTCGGACTCCCCTCACTCGGAGCCTTCCGCATGCTCCCGATCGACCACCCCGACCGCAAGGCCGTGGGCGGCTGCGGTGGCGGCTGGTGGTGGCACTCGCCCGAGGACACCCTCGACAAGGCCGACCCGGAGATCCTCGCCGACGACACCCGGCTCTACGTCACGATGACGGCCCGCATGTGTGTCCCGGCGCTGCACCCTTACGACTTCGTCCCGGTGGCCAACGACTTCATCAATCACCTGCGCGACTTCCAGGATGTGGGAGGCGCTCACCTCGACCTCACCCCGGCACAGCACCAGGCCGACCTCTTCCGAGAAGCGGCCCTGCGGCTGCGGGAGAAGGCGGCTCGCGTCGCGGCCGAGGGGAGCGACCCGACGCACCTGAACGCGGGCATGCGCGCCCTCTCCCGGATCCTGAACCCGGCGCTCTTCACCATTGCCGGTGCGTACGAGTTCGACCCGGCGCTGCAGTTGCCGGTCCTGCCCGGCCTGGCGCCGGTTCAGGAGCTGGCGACTCTCGATCCGGAGAGCGACGACTATCGCTTCCTGCGGACCCAGCTCCTGCGCCAGCGCAACCGCATCGAGGACGCATTGATGCAGGCCACCGCCCTGGCCAACTCGCTCGCTGAGAGCTGACGCGCCGACCCAGCCGACACGCACTGACCGGCCGCCCCGTGTCCGGGGCGGCCGGTTGCGTCATCGTTAATGTTATTGTTGACTTGGCCCTCGTGTCCGCTTCGCCAGCCCAGCGAGCGAAGCGGAGGCAGACTGCGATAAGGCGCAATAACGACGACGGGAGCGAGGACACATCAGTGGTTCAGCCGAGCAAAGTCGCGATCTTCACCAACGAGTACCCGCCTAACATCTATGGCGGCGCGGGCGTCCACGTGGAGTACCTGAGTCAGGCGCTCGCCAGGATCATCCCGGTCGAGGTGCGCTGCTTCGGCACGCAGGACATCGATGAGGGCAACCTCCGCGTCAAGGGGTACCTGGGATGGGACGAGGTTAAGCAGAACACCGACGCGCGCTTCACCGGCGCACTGGACGCCCTCTCTCGCGACCTCCTGATGGCGAAGGACAACTTCGACGCCGACATCGTCCACGCCCACACCTGGTACACGCAGTTGGCCGGATTCTGGGCCAAGCAGCTCTGGGGCGTGCCGCTCGTGGTGTCGATCCACTCTTTGGAGCCGCTGCGGCCGTGGAAGGTGGAGCAGCTCGGCAACGCCTACCACCTCAGCAGTTGGATGGAGCGCACCGGGATCGAGGGGGCCGACGCGGTGATCGCCGTCTCCAAGGAGACGCGGAACGACGTGCTGGCGCACTTCAACGTGCCGCCCGAGCGCGTGCACGTCATCCACAACGGCATCGACCTGAACGAGTACCAGCCCACGCCCAACACCGACGCCATCCGCCGCTACGGCGTCGATCCCGACCGGCCCTACGTCCTCTTCGTCGGCCGCATCACGCGCCAGAAGGGGATCATCCACCTGGTCAACGCCATCCCGGAGCTGGATCCGGAGCTGCAGGTGGTGCTCCTGGCCGGCGCTCCCGATACACCCGAGATCGGGCGGGAGATGCAGGAGCGCGTGGCAGCCGTCAGCGCGAAGCGCGACGGGGTCTTCTGGATCCCCGAGATGCTGCCACGCCCGGACGTGATCCAGTTCTACTCCCACGCCAGCGTCTTCGTCTGCCCGTCGGTCTACGAGCCGTTCGGCATCATCAACCTCGAGGCCATGGCCTGCGAGACAGCCGTGGTTGCCTCGGCGGTCGGCGGTATCCCGGAGGTGGTGGTCGACGGGGAAACCGGCGTGTTGGTGCCGCTCTCCCTCAAGCCGGGCACCTTCGAGCCGGTCGACCCGGCACAGTTCTCGTCCGACCTCGCCGCGGCCGTCAACCGGGTCACGCGTGACCCGGACATGCAGGCACGCATGGGCCGCGCCGGCCGACGCCGGGTCGAGGAGCGCTTTAGCTGGGACGCCATCGCGCGGCAGACGCTGGACCTCTACGGCACGCTGCTGGAGGCGTCCGGCAGGTCGTGACGCCGGCCACGGCGGCTGCTACCATGCGACCGTACGTCTGGTGAAAACGGGGGGAGGGGCGCATGGCAACCGAGCGCGAACGGCACTGGGGCGGCAACACGATGGCGGGGACACTGCGGCGGGCGCTGGTCTTCCCGCCCGTCCCGCCCGGACCCGACGTCTCCTGGGAGGCGTTCGGCTACCTGCGGCCGATCGATCACGACCTGGCAGTGCGTGAGCACGCCGCGCTGCGCCAGATCCTGACCGACGCCGGAGTGGACCTCGTCGTCGGGGAGGTCGATGACCCAGGGCTGCCGGACGCTATCTTCCCCTTCGACCCGGTCTTCATGACCGACGCCGGAGCCGTCCTGTGCCGCATGGGGAAGCCGCTCCGCGCGCCCGAGGTCGCCCTGGCCGAGGAGACGATGCGCGACCTGGGAATCCCCATTGCCGGGCGCATCGTCGAACCGGGCACGCTCGAAGGGGGCGACTGCCTCTGGCTCGATGCCCAGACGCTCGCCATCGGCCGCGGCTACCGGACCAACACCGAGGGCATCCGGCAGATGGCGGAGATCATGGCGGCGCAGGGGGTCGAGGTCATCACCGTGGACCTCCCGCACTGGCGCGGGCCCGGCGAGTGCCTGCATCTGCTCTCGCTCATCAGCATGCTCGACCGCGACCTGGCGGTCGTATACCTGCCGCTGCTCGCCGCCGAGTTCGTCCAGCGCCTCCAGGAGCGGGGTATTCAACTGGTGGAGGTGCCTGACGAGGAGTTCCCGACCCAGGGTCCGAACGTCCTAGCGCTCGGCCCGCGCCGCTGCCTGTTGCTGGAAGAAAACCGCGAGACCGCCCGCCGCCTCGAAGCAGCCGGCTGCGAGGTGATCCTGTACCAGGGCCGGGAGATCTCCCACAACCGGACGGGTGGCCCGACCTGCCTCACCCGTCCCCTCCTGCGCGACCCGCTGTAAGCACGCCACCGAGGAGCGCCGGCACGATGCCGGCGCTCCTGCTTTGCCGCTTGACACCCCGCCGCGTCCCCGGCTACCGTGCCGCCGTCACAGTCGCACCAGAACGAACCGGCCGTAGCCGGCAGAGAAGGGTGGGGGTGATCGCTATGCGCTACCCGGCGAAGCAGCACGCGATGGACTGGATCGACCAGCAATCCGCGCGACTCTCCGCGTTCAATGAGGAAATCTGGCGCTACGCCGAACCGGCCTGGCGCGAGTACCGCTCGGCTCGGGCCTACGTCGAGCTGCTGCGCTCCGAGGGGTTCCATGTCGAGGAAGGCTCCGGCGAGATGCCGACCGCCTTCGTCGCCACCTGGGGCGACGGCGGCCCGGTGCTCGGCGCCTACGCCGAGTACGACGCGGTTCCCGGCAACTCCCAGCAGGTAGTACCCTACCGGGCGCCGCGCGAGGGGCTGAGCCCGTGGGCCGCCGGACACACCGACCCCCACTCGATGCTCGGCACCGCCGCGCTGACCGGGGTCCTTGCCGCCAAGGCCGCCATGGAGCGCTACGGCATCCGGGGGACGCTGAAGTTCTTCGGCGAGCCGGCGGAGAAGGTCTGCGGCTCCAAGCCGGTCCACGCCGCCAAGGGCTACTACGACGGCTTCGACGCCTTCATCGCCTACCACCCGCACGCGACGAACACCGTCGCCTGGGAGACGCAGTGCGGCTCCTACTGGAGCGCGGTCTTCACCTTCGAGTGCCTGGAGCCGGAGACCTGGATCGACAAGACGCTCCTGCCCCAACCGAGCAGCCCCCACGCCGTCGCCCGCTGCCCGGGCGCGATCGACGCGCTCTGCCTCATGTACACGACCACCAAGTACACCAAGGAGGCCATGTTCCCCCACACCGGGACCTGGACACTCAACGAGTTCATCCTGGTCGGGGGAGACGCGACGTCTGACAATCTCCCGCCGCGGTTGAGCCAGATCCAGTACTCCTGGCGCAGCCCCACGCTCGGCATCCAGCAGCAGATCTACAACGTGCTGGTCCAGAACGCCCGCCACGCCGCGGCAGCGACTGGCTGCGTCGTCTCCGTGCGTTGGGTCACCAAGACGCGCGTCGGGCTGCCGAACAACGCCTTGGCCGCGCTCACCTACCGCAATCTGGAGGCGGTCGGGGCGCCAGTCCTCAGCGAGGAAGCGCGCGCGTTCGGCCGCGAGATCCAGCGCAACCTCGGCATCCCGCCGATGGAGAACCCGTTCGACCCGGCCTGCGAGCAACTGGTTTCACCCGAGGAGTACGAGGCACGCCTGCGTCGGGTCCTCCCCGACTGGCAGCGCAACTTCACTTCGGACGATTACGTCGAGTACACCTGGCACGCCCCGACGGTCCGCCTCTTTACCGGCCGGCCGCGCCTGCGACCACACGACCCGTCCTATGAGTACCCGGCGTGGGCATACAACGCGCTGGGTGGACTGCCAGCGGCGGTCGACCCTGGCATGTTCGTCGCCGGGAAGACGATCGCGGCGACGCTGCTGGACCTACTCACCCAACCTGACGAGCTGGCCCGTGCGAAGGCAGAGTTCGTCGAACGCACCGGGGGCGGCGTCGGCGGCGACAAGTGGGTCGCGCCCCTGCTGCCGCGCGACTTCCATCCGCCGGTCGACCTGCGCTGGCCCGAGTACATCCGTACCGAGCGCGGCGAGGAGTGGTGGGTGCCCACCCCCGGCCCCGCCGGCTTCGGCGAGCGGCTGTAGGGGCGGAGGACACGCACGGGGATCCCGCGCTGTGGTGTGAGCCCGGGGCTAAAGCCGCCGGGCTCACAACGGAAGCCGGCTGAAGCCGGCTGGGATTGGTGGTGAGAGAAGCGGGAGTGATGAGGGGTGTATCGGCGTCGGCGCGTGCCCGGGGGTAAACCCCCGGGCTGAGTGGCGGGTAAGCCCACTGAAGGGGCTGTGATGGCTACATGCATGCGTCCCCGACTTGGCAGCCTGCCGAGCGCGGCGTCTCCTGCCCCTGAAGTGGGCTTCGATTCCTAGCCTGGCAGCTTCAGCCCCGGCACGAAACCACAATCTGGCGACTCCTCATTACACGCGATGCGCTCACTGCCCTTTCTTAGCCCGCTTTAGCGGGCTTCATATTGTCAGCCCGGGGGTTTACCCCCGGGCACAGGCCACGACGTGCTCATCCTCACACCACCCAACTTAGGCAAGGGCGGTATGCTGCGTTCTTCTGCCACCCGGCCCCTACCGCGAGATCGTCGCCTGGCTCTCGCCGTAGTCGTTCTCGTCGATCCAGGGCTTGCCCTCGGCGAAGCGGGTGGAGCGGAACGGCGTCAGATCCACCGTCTTGGGCTGGCCCTCGGTGATCCACTCGGCCAGGCACTTGCCGATGGCCGGGGCGGTCTTGAACGAGGTGCCGCTGTCCCCGGTCATGCAGTAGAGCCCCTCGTACTGCGGCAGGTGGTCGATGATCGGCCGGGAGTCGGCGCTGCGCATCAGGATGCCCGCCCAGTTGCCCCGCATGGTGCTGTGGCGCATGACCGGCCAGCGCGCGATCAGCCGCTCGCGGCAGTAGTCGACGAAGTCCTGCGACACCGCCTCACTGTACGCCTCCGGGTCGGCCGCGGGCCGGACGCCCTGCTCCCCGCCAATAAGCGTGCAGTTGCCGTCGACCGGCCGTGCCCAGGTGTGGTTGATCCGGTCGATGTAGGTCATGTGCCGCGGCGAGCGCTCCAGCGCCCAGCGGAAGACCGTCACCCGCGCGTAGCTCGGCACCAGCGGGAGGTCGATCCCCAGCGGCTCGAAGAGCTGGTTGGCCCACGCCCCGGCGGCCACCACGACCACCGGCGCCGCGATGGTGCCCGCCGTCGTCTCGACCCCGGCGACGCGATTGCCCTCGGTGAGCACGCGCGTCACCCGCGTGTCCAGCTTGAAGGTGACTCCGAGATCCATCGCCGCGCGGGCGAAGCTGTAGGTCGTCGCGTTCGGATCGGCGAAGCCCGAGTCCGGCTCGTAGGCCACGCGCACCACGTCGTCGAGGCGCAGCGACGGATCGAGCTCCCGCGCCTGGTCCGGCGTCAGCAGGTGGGCGTTGGCGCCCAGCTCGCGGTGCATGGCGACGTTGGCCTCCAGGTGGTGGTCGTACTCCGGCGGCACGAAGACCATCAGCCCCACCTTCTGGAACCCACACTCGCCGCCCACCATGTCGGACCAGTTGGCGAAGTACTTCAGGCTCTCGACCGCGAGCCGCGTCTCCGGCTCGTTCGTGTAGTGGGTGCGCACCAGCGCTCCGCTCTTACCGGTCGCCCCGGCCGCCAGGTGGCGCCGCTCGACCACCACAACGCGCTTCACCCCGGCGCGCGCCAGGTGGTAAGCGATGCTGGTGCCATTAGCACCCGCGCCCACCACAACGACGTCCGCTGTCTCCATCAGGGATGCTCCTCTCAGAGATACGTGATGCGTCATACGTCGTGCGCCATACGTGATGCGTCTTGCCTCCCCGTCACCCTCAGCCCCGCTCGGATGGAGCCCACCAAGAGAGAGGGGAGAAGTACGGAATACGCAATACGCAGTACGGGTGACGCATGACGTATGACGCATCACGCCTTGCCGCCGCTGCGTCGTCTTGGTACCCCAGCGGCGAGCCGTGGTCAAGATGGGATCTCAGGACCGACGGGCAACTTTGACACTCCTTGCAGCCTTTTTGTCAATGGTGCTACGATCCGCCTGGGACCCGCCGGCCAACGTCGGGGGCGGCCGGGATGCGTTTCTTGGGTTTGGGGGACACGTGCGTATCCTCTGCGCCGGGGATCTGCACCTCGGGCGTCGTTCCAGTCGAGTGCCGTGGGACGGCGACGGCGCCGCCGGGTCGTGCGCCGAAGCCTGGATGAGGCTCGTCGAGTGCGCCATCCGTGAGCGAGTGGACCTCGTCGCGCTGAGTGGTGACCTCGTCGACCACGACAACCGATGGTTCGAAGCATTCGGCCCGCTGGAGCGGGGCCTGAAGCGCCTTGCGGACGCCGGGATCCCGGTCTACGCCGTCGCAGGCAACCACGACTACGACACCCTCCCCCACCTGGCCCGCACGATCGACGCCGGGAACTTCCGCCTGCTCGGCGAGGGCGGGACCTGGGAGCGGGCAACTGTCGTGCGCGAGGGTCGCCCGCTGCTGCACATCGACGGCTGGTCCTTCCCGGCCGAGCGCGTGACCGCCAGCCCGTTGCCCGACTATCCACGCCACCCACACGACGGAGTCCCGGTACTGGGATTGCTGCACGCCGATCTCGACCAGCCGGGGAGCCGCTACTGCCCGGTAGCACTGGCTGACCTGCACCAGATCCCGGTGGACATCTGGCTCCTCGGGCATATCCACGCACCTGCGCTGCGTGAACGGCCAGGCTGCCCGTTGGTGCTCTACCCCGGCTCGGTCCAGGCGATGGACCCGGGCGAGACCGGTATGCACGGCGCGTGGATTGTCACGGTTGCCGCAGGCGCCCGGCCTGCCCCGCGCTGCATCCCGCTCTCCACCGTTCGCTACGAGGCGCTCGAGGTCGACCTGACGGGTGTGACGGACGAGGACGAGGCTCGATCCCGCGTGGTCGCAGCCATCCGCGCCGCTCTGCAGGAGGCAGCGACCGACGCGGGGCCGCTGACCTATCTTTGTTGCCGGGTACGGCTGACAGGCCGGACGCACCTGCACCGCTCCCTCACGGGTATTGCTCGCGGGTTCGAGGAAGAGTTCAGCCTCCCGGACATGAGCGGGCGCGTCACCGCTCTGGTGGAGCGAGTGACGATCGATACCCGCCCGGCGATCGACCTGCAGGCGCTCGCCGCGGCGCCTCACCCGGCGGGGGAGGTCGCCCGGATGCTGCAGGCGCTCGATGGTAATACCGATCCGCCGCCCGAATACCGGCCGTTGATTGACCGAACCGTTGCTGCGCTGCGCGCCGTGGCAGACCACCGCTGGTATCGGGATGTCGCCGGTGATCCCGCCCCGGACGCCTCGGTCGCTCGCCGCTATCTCGTGCAGGAAGGCTGGCGCCTGCTGGATACCCTGCTCCAGGAGCGAGGTGAGGCGTGATGCGCGGGGGTGACGGCCGCGACGCCCTGCGCGTCGCCGAGATCGAAGTCCGGCGCACACCGGGGATGCCGAGCGGCTTCCGCATCACGGGGCTCAGTCCCGGGCTGAACCTCGTCTACGGCCCGAACGCCTCAGGGAAGACCACGACCGCGCGGGTCATCCACGGGCTCCTCTGGCCGGACGTACTGCCGGACGGCTGGTCGCGCGCGGCGTTCAGCGGGGTGCTGCACCTCGGGAACGAGCAGTGGCGCATTGACTACGACGCCGGCCATGCGACCTACCAGCGTAATGGGGTCAACGCCGACCCGCTTCGTGTCGCCGTACCCGATGACCACCGGGACCGCTATCTCCTCTCGCTCCATGACCTGCTCCGCGAGGAGGATGCCGGTGGACCACTGGCCGAGGTGATCGTCCGGGAGTCGGCCGGGGGCTACGACGTGCCCCGGGCGATCGCGACGCTCGGCTATCGCGCATCCCCGCCCCGCGGTGGGCGCCCCCCGGAGGTCGTCGAGCGCGTGCGGGCCGCGCAGCAGGCCGTGCGGGTCACGCGCGAGGGCTACGAGCACCTGCGGCGCGAGGAGGCGCGGCTCGATGAGCTGCGTGAGCGGGCGCAGCGCGCGATGGAAGCACGAGACCGCGCGGCGCTGCTCGAACAGGCGCTGGCGTACGCCGCGGCGCGCCGGACGTTGGATGAGGCGCGCGAGCGGCTCGCCACGTTCCCGGAGGTGCTGGCCCGCCTGCACGGGGACGAAGACCAGCGACTGGAGCGGATCGAAGCGAACCTCACGAGCGCTCGCCAGCGCCGCACTGAGGCGGAGCAGGCACTGCAACGCGCCGAGGCAGACGCGAGAGAGACCGGTCTGATGGGCCACGAGCTGCCCCCCGGCTTCATTGAGCGTCTCCGCGGGCTCTACGCGGAACTGCAGGACCTCGCGAGCGAGATCCGCCGGGCCGAAGCCGCGTACCAGGAAGCACTCACCCAGCGGACGGAAGCACGGCGCCGGATCGACCCGGGGTTGACCGACGAGCAGATCGCAGCGCTCGACCGGGACGGGCTTGACGCCTTCGTGCAGGCGACCAACGAACTGGCGCGGGTGATGGCCGCGGAGGACGCCGAACGTCAGCTCCAGGCCTGGGTCGGGTCCGGCAAAGCCGTCGAGGACCTGCGGCGGCTCCAACAGGGGATCGGGCTGCTGAGCCAGTGGCTCAGGACACCTGCTCCGCACGACGAAGGGGAACAGACGGGGGCGATCCGCGCCGGGGTCGCGGCGGCACTCCTCGTCACGGCCGAGGGAGCGCTGCTTGGGCTTCTGGTACACCCGGCACTGTGGGTGCTGGCCGTTGTCGGCATCGGTCTGCTCATCGTCATTCGACGCCGCCCGGTCGACTCCGATGCGGCGGCCGTCAGGGAGAACATCCAGCGGGAGTTCCTGCGGCTGGAGCTCGGCCGCCCGGCAGCCTGGGAGACCGAGGAAGTCGAGAAGCTCTTCGACCAGTTGATTGCGCGGCTCCAGGCCGCGGCGCTGGAGCACGAGCGCGCACAGCGCTGGGCTGGTCTAGCTCCGCGCGTCGCGGAGCTTGCAGCCGCACGACTCCAGGCCGAAGCACGGCGGGAGGGAATCCGCCAGCGGTACGGCCTCATCGTGGACGGGGACGTGGCCCGGTTGGCGCTCCTGGCCAGCAACGTTGCTGCCTGGCAGCGAGCCAATGACGAGGTCGTCACCCAGGAGAGCGCGCGGGATCTGGCGCGCACTCGGTTCCGGGACGCGCTGGCACGCCTGAACGGCGAATTCGAGCGATTCGGTTACTCCGAAGCGGTCGACCTCCCGTCCGCGGCCGGGTACCTGGAAGATCTCGCCGCGCGGGTAGAGCGCCTGCGCCAAGCGACCGATCAGGCGGCACGTGCCCGTCAGGCGTTGGAGGACGCTTCACACGAGATCGCCCGGCTGGAGGACGAGCGCAGGGCACTGCTCGAACCACTGGGCCTCTCGGAAGACGATCCTCGCGCCCTGTACGAGTGGCTGCGCGTCCTGGACGACTACCGGAACGCCGTCCGCGCCGTCACCGACGCTGAGGCGGTAGTGAGCGTGAGCGCGTCTGCTCTCGCAGAGCACCCCGACCTCCTCGACGCCACCGCGGAGGCGCTGAGGCAGGAGCTGCACGAGCAGCAGCTACTTGCTGCCGAACTGGAGTCCATCACACGGGAGATCGGTGGCATCGAGCGGCGCATCAGCGAGGCGCGGCGGCAGCAGGACCTGGAACGCGCCCTGGCCGAGCAGGACGACGCGATGGCCGCCCTGCGCGCGGCGCGTGAGCGGGACTACGCCCTGGCCGCCGGCGCGGTACTGGGCGAGTTCGTGCAGGAGCGCACCCGCGACGGCACCCGGCCTCGCGTCTTCCACCGCGCCCGTGAGATTTTCGCCGGCATCACCCGCGGCCGCTACCACCTGGAGTTCCAGGACGAGTCCCCGCCCGCGTTCCGCGCGACCGACACCGGCACCGGCATCGGGCAGAGCCTGGAGGAGCTCTCCAGCGCAACCCGGCTGCAACTCCTGATGGCTGTGCGCCTCGCCTTTATCGAGGAGGCCGAGCACGGCCCGCGCCTGCCCCTCCTGCTCGACGAGACGCTGGGCAACAGCGACGAGCAACGTGCCCGGGCCATCATCGACGCCACGATTGAGATCTGCCGCGCGGGCCGCCAGGTCTTCTACTTCACCGCCCAGCACGACGAGGTCAGCAAGTGGCGGGCGATCCTGCGCGAGCACCCCGACCTGCCGCACGCCGTCCACGACCTGACCGAGATCCGCGGTCTGGCCGACTACGAGCGCCTGCCGCTGGCCGATCCGGTTCCGCTGCGTACCCCGGTGCCAGCTCCAGGGGATATGACGCGCGAGGAGTACGGCCGTGCCCTGCGCGTGCCCGGGATCGACCCACTCACCTCCCATATCGGCGGCGTCCACCTCTGGTATCTGGTGACGGACCTCGATACCCTCCACCGGCTCCTCGAACACGGTATCGCCACCTGGGGCCAGGCCGAGAACCTCGCCGCTCGGGGTGTGCTCGACAGCCTCCTGGACAACCCCGTGGTCTATCAGCGCGCGGCGGCGCGCGCCCGCGTCCTCGCCGCCGTGCTCGACGCCGTCCGTATCGGTCGCGGCAAGCCGGTCGACCGCGCGGTCCTGCTCGACTCCGGCGCGATCAGCGCGACGTTCATCGATCGTGTCACCGATCTCGCCCGGGAAAAGGGCGGAGACGCCAAGGCGCTCGTCACCGCGCTACGTGACCGGGTCATCCCGGGCTTCCAGCAGCGCAAACTCGATGAGCTGCACACGCACCTTGTTGAGCAGGGTTACCTCGACGAGCGGGAGCGCCTATCGCCCGAACAGATTCGCACGGAGGCCCTGGCCGCCGGGGGGCCCGACCTCCAGGCCGGTAACCTCACTCCGGCAGACATCGACGACCTCCTGGGCCACGTACTCGTTGGAGCGGACTAGCCCGGCGGGAGTGCGCTCGACGGACCGGGGTCGGCCCGCTCCGAGCGCTGCGTAGTGGAACGCCTCGACTCCCCGGTTCCCCCATCACCGGCGGCGGATGGCAATTCACTGCCCGGCCCCGCCGCCGGAGGCGGGAGCGGGACAGGCGGCGTCTCATCGGGGAGGTGGGAGCGGCACTCGTCGCAGTGGTTCCGCTGGAGCTGCATCTCCTCAAGGGCCTGACCGAGATCGGCGAGGTCGTGGATCCCGCTGCTGGCAACCGGCGCACCGCACCCGGGGCACGAACCCAGTACAACGAGATCGAACGCGCCCGACTCCGAATCCCTCAGCGCGGCGAAGCGGACCCCGTCGACTTCGATCTGGCCGGAAACCGGCTCCACCTGCACCCCGAGCCGCCGCGCGAGTAGCTGCCGCAGCGCGACCGCAGCGCGCATGCGCTCCCGGCGCTGTTCCTCGTTCCGGTGCAGGTCTTCGCGGAGCTGGCGCGCCCGGAAGGCATCCACGGCGATCTCGCGCAGCCGAAGCTCGGGTGGTGGGAGCCGCGCCGGCGCCGCTGGGGCGTTGGACCTCTTCCTGCCCTCCTCCTTCGCCGGCTGCTCCTCACGTGGTCGCGAGCGGGAGCCGCGCGCAAGGCTGGGCAGCGTTGGAAGTCGCGGCATCCGAGGGGTGACCGACGCGCTCCAGGACGATAGATCGTCGCCGAAGGTCGTCGCGGCGCCCCGCGCCGCGTTCCAGGCACGGATGCCGGCTCGCCCCAGTGCCAGGACGACCTCATCGCTGCGCTCCGCCAGGCGGCGCAACCACGCGCCGAGGTCTGACCGAGTCACGGCTGCGTGATCCGGCGGGTCTCCGGGGATGTCGCTATCCGGCGTCTCCTCGGGATACCATCGGACAGGCGGGCCCCCTTGCGACGGCACGGGCTCCTCACGGCGCCCATTGCCGTCACCCTCGAGCCGTGACCCGGTCAGGGTGTGAGGCAGGTCGCGCGCGCCCTGAGTCTCCTGCGTCGAACCCATCACAACTCCTTCTCCGAGGCATGGGTGCTGCCAGCAGCCGGGCCGGAACGCCGCACGATGCAGGCCGCACCACCAGCACCCCATCCCCGCACATGACCTTCTGCCACCAACGTTTTCGGCGCATGATTCGCACCATCATGCCGGGCGCGACGTGGGAAACGGGGTGATTCGGTACCCATCCCGGCCGCTGCCAGCAGCGACACACCGCTCTGGAGCCGGCCCGAACGCACCCGCCGAGCGACACAAGCCACAAGCCGTTCACTGCCTCTCGGGGGCGGATTCTTCACTCATGGGGCAACCCGCGCGCACTCATTCGCGCCATTCCACAAGCGGGATACTGATGTGATGCGCGGCGCACCGGCCCACGACTTGCGCATCCTATACATTCGCGGAGAACCGTCATACAATCGCATCAACGACCAGCCTGGGACAGCGGGTGCGACACGATGGGGTGTACGCACCGACTCAGGTGACCCACCAGTACATCTCGACGGCGAGAGGGGGTGCAGTGATGGCACAGATGACGGGTGGGGAGGCGCTGGCAGCCGCGTTGGTGGCGCACGAGGTGGCGGTCGTCTTCGGCCTGCCGGGCGTGCAGCTCGACTGGGCCTTCGACGCCCTGTATGCGGTCCAGGACCGCATCCGGGTCATCCACACCCGCCACGAGCAGGCCACCTCCTACATGGCCGACGGCTATGCGCGCACCACCGGGCGGCCGGGGGTGTGCCTGGTGGTGCCGGGACCGGGGCTGCTCAATGCGGCCAGCGGGCTGGCCACGGCCTATGCCTGCTCCAGCCCGGTGCTGTGCCTGGCGGGGCAGATCGCCAGTGACCTGATCGACCGGGGGCGGGGAGTGCTGCATGAGGTGCCGCGGCAGCTGGAGCTGGCGGGGTCGTTCACCAAGTGGGCGGCGCGGGCGCTGGCACCGGGGGAGGTGCCGGGGTTGGTGGCGACGGCCTTCGAGCAGATGGCGAGCGGGCGACCGCGCCCGGTCCTGATCGAATTGCCGCCGGACGTGCTGGCGGCGACGGAGGACGTCGCCGTGCCCGACGCGGTCCGGCGCTCTTCGCAACCGCCCGGCGACCCCGATCTGTTAGAGGCCGCAGCCAAGAAGCTCGGCCGGGCCAAGAGCCCCCTCATCTTCGCTGGAGGTGGCATCCACGCCGCTGAAGCCTGGGAAGAGCTGCGAGAGCTGGCGGAGATGCTGCAGGCGCCGGTCGTGATGACGGTCAACGGGAAAGGTGCGATCTCGGCTCGCCACTACCTGGCGCAGAACATGATCGCGGCGCGTGAGCTCATGCCGGCCGCCGACGTGATCCTGGCCGTCGGCACACGCTTCGCGCTGCCGCAAGTCACCGAGTGGGGCCCGAACGGCAACCAAACAGTCATCCACCTCGACGCGGAGCCAAGCGTGAACGGCCGCCGCGGCCGTCGACTCGGCATCGTAGCCGACGCCCGCGCGGGGCTCGCGGAACTCGTCGACCGCGTCCCGCGCCACAACCGTAAGCGCCCGTCGCGGGAAGACGAGCTGACCGCAGTCAAGGAGCGGATCGACGACCTGCTGTTTGAGCTCCAGCCGCAGGCCTCCTACGCACTGGCGATCCGCGAGGAGATCCCGGACGACGCGATCGTCGTCAATGAGAGCACCCAGGTCGGCTACTGGAACTGGGTCGGCTTCCCGGTTTACGAGCCGCGAACCTTTATCGCTCCAGGCTACCAGGGCACGCTCGGCTACGGCTTCGCCACGGCTCTCGGCGCACAGGTCGGTAACCCCGACAGACGGGTGATCTCGATCAACGGTGACGGCGGCTTCATGTTCAACGTCCAGGAACTCTCGACGATGGCCCTGCATAACATCCCCGTGATCACCATCGTCTTCAACGACAACGCCTACGGCAACGTGCGCGCGTTCCAGAAGCAGTTCTTCCACGGCCGATACATCGCCACGGAACTGCGAAACCCGGACTTCGTCAAGCTGGCCGAACTCTTCGGCGTCGAGGGTCGGCGTGCTGAGGGGCCCGAGGGGCTCCGCGTCGCCCTGCGCGAGGCGCTCAAGCACGACCGCCCGGTCCTGATTGAGGTACCGGTCGGCGAGATGCCGAGCCCCTTCCCGCTCCTGATCCGCGGGCTCAAGGCCGCGCCGTGGAGCTGGCCGTGTGAATAGCGCGGGTCTGGAGCGGATGTGCCAGTTTATGTCATGGTGAGCGGAACCGGGCCCGGCGGCGAGCCGGGTTTGGTGGAGGCGAAGGATCTCGGGGTGAGATCACCGCTCCCGCGCGAGATCCTTCGCTTCGCTCAGGATGAGGATTCCGTCTTGGGAGCGCCTAGGGTCGCGGAACGTGCCCGGGATTAAGCCCCGGGGCTCACAACGGAAGCCCGCTCTAGCGGGCTAAGTGGGACAGGACTCACACCCCGATATCAGGTTCCCACCATCCCGGCGCGTGCCGGGGGTTTACCCCCGGGCACGAATCAGACGGTGGACACCGCACCAGCCAGATGTGAATTCAAGGTTCCCAGCCGGCTGCAGCCGGCTTTCATTGTCAGCCCGGCAGAGCCGTCATCGGCAGGCTGAGCGGCAGCCGTCGCAGAACTACGCCAACGGCAAAGTTCCTCTTGACAGGGCACAGGGGGATCACTAGACCAATCCCGACTAATTTAGTCGGGATTGCCCCGGCTCCGGCAATCGCTCGAGTTGGGGACGCGGTGGGGAACCGAGCCCGACTAGACCGGCGCCGGTAGAAAGACAGACGACGAGCGTCGCGCTGTCCTTCGTGGTGAGTATAGCAGGTGCGATCGTGACCCGTAACTGGTCGTGGACGGAATGTTCGGATCCAGGCACGGGGCGCGACATGGTGACGCACTGACGCGGGTGGTGATCGGGACTGGACCGGCGTCTGGGTGGCGATAAGCCGGGGCGACGATCCGTGGAGCGGACGGGGAACCGCTCCTTCGATGCGGGGACTGCCACGGCACGTGATAGGGACAGGGAGAGGGATGGGATCCGTACGACCCGGGACGACGGCGGGGAACCATCAGGGACTAGACCTCAAAGTACTGACGCGGCGGCGATTCCTGCGCGCGCTGGCGAGTGCGGGCGCCGTGTTGCCGCTGGCAGCGGCTCTGGCGGCCTGCGGCGGTGAGGACGAACCGGCGAGCACCACCTCGCCCACGAGCGCAGCGACGGCATCGCCGGGAACCACGCAAGAAGCCGCGGCGACTCCGACCACCGCCGGAACCACGGCGACCGCGGAGGCCACGGGTACGTCCGGCGTCTTCCCGGTCACGGTCGAGCACAAGTTCGGGACCACGGAGATCCCGGAAGAGCCGGAGCGGGTGGTCACGATCGGCTTCAGCGAACAGGACCCGGTCCTCGCGCTCGGCGTCAAGCCGGTGGCCGTGCGCGAATGGTTCGGGAACCACCCGTACGCCGTCTGGCCGTGGGCGCTGGACGAACTCGGCGATGCCGAGCCCCAGGTTCTGGTGATGCCGTACGGTGAGCTGGACTTCGAGACGATCGCAGCGCTCCGGCCCGACGTGATCATCGCGACGCACTCCGGTATCACGGCAGAGGAGTACGCGACGCTGTCGCAGATCGCCCCCACGGTGGCGCAGTCGGGCGATTACCCCGACTTCGGCATGCCGTGGCAGGAGCAGACCCGGCTGATCGGCCGCGCGCTCGGGCGTGAGTCTGTGGCAGAGGAGCGGATTGCCGAGGTCGAGGCAGCCATCGCCGAGGCCGCGTCGGCCCATCCCGCGTTCGCCGGGGCGACCATCGCGTGGGCGTCGCCCAGTGATGACGGTCAGTTCTGGGCGGTCGGGCCAAACACACCGCCGATGCGCTTCCTGACCTCGCTCGGCTTCGAAGTGCCGGAAGACCTCGCGGAGGTCATCGGGGATCTGGACTCGGCACAGATCAGCCACGAGCAAGTCCACCTCCTCGACACCGATGTCCTCATCATGCAGGTGGACTCGCCCGAGCAGCGGTCCGTTATTGAGCAAGATCCCCTCTACCAGCAACTCCGGGTGTCGCGCGAGGGTCGCACGATCTTCTTCGAGAGCAGCGACGACCCGATCTACGGAGCGTTGAGCTTCAGCACCGTGCTGAGCCTGCCGTACCTGGTCGAGGAACTGGTTCCTCGGCTCGCCGCTGCAGTCGACGGCGATCCCAGCACCGAGGCAACCTCGTGAGCAGAGTCACCAGTGCGGCACCGGCTCCATCAACCGTGTCGCACCGGGGCGCACTCCCGGCGGCGAAGCTGGGGGTGACGCTCCTGCTCTGCGTCGTAGCGCTCGCGGTCGTGTCGCTGCTGAGCCTGCGCGTCGGCTCAATCGGGATCTCGAACTCAGACGCATGGGATGCTCTATTCCATTTCAACCCTGAGTCCTACGAGCAGACGGTCGTCCGCACGCTGCGGTTGCCGCGGACGATCATCGGCCTGGGTGTCGGCGCCGCGCTGGCCATGGCGGGCGCAGCGATGCAGGCGACCACGCGAAATCCGCTGGCCGGTCCCGACCTGCTGGGCGTCAACAGCGGCGCGGCCTTCGGCATCGTCACGGCCGTCTATTACGGCCACCTGACCCACCCGCTCCAGTTCGTCTGGTTCGCGTTCGCGGGTGGCCTGGCGGCCGCAGCGGCCACCTACGCCATCGGGTCGGCCGGGACGGGTGGTGCCACACCAGTGAAGCTCGCGCTCGCCGGCGTGGTCGTGTCGTCGCTGCTGAGTTCCTGGCTCACCGCGCTGCTCCTGCTGGATCAACAGACGCTCGAGGTCGTGCGCTTCTGGCTCGCCGGGTCGCTCGCCGGCCGGGACCTCGCGACATTCACCTCCGTCCTGCCGTTCCTCATGGTCGGGCTAATCGGCATGCTGCTGATGGGGAACCAGCTCGACATCCTCAGCATGGGTGAAGACACCGCGCGCTCACTCGGGATGCGTACGGGCCGGGTTCGCGCGGTGGTCACAGCGCTGGTGGTCCTGCTCGCGGGGGCTGCGGTGGCCGCGGCAGGGCCGATCGGCTTCCTTGGGCTGGCGGTCCCGCACATCGTCCGCCTCATCACCGGTCCCGATTACCGCTGGACACTCGCGTACTGCCTTGTCGTCGGCCCGCTCCTGTTGCTGAGCGCCGACATCCTGGGGCGCGTAGTGGCCCGGCCGGGCGAGGTGCAGGTCGGGATCGTCACCGCCGTGCTTGGGGCACCGTTGCTGATCGCGCTGGCACGCCAGCGCCGCGTCGCGGAGTTGTAGCGATGATGGCCCGTTCTGCCATCCCGTCGCCAGAGACCACGCCGCCGTCCGTGCGTTTCGTGCAGCTCGGCGGCGTCGCCTTCCGGGTCAACACTCGGGTCCTGGGCATGATCGGGCTGGCGCTGGTGGTCCTGGTGGCGCTGGGCGCGTGGGCCCTGACGCTCGGCAGCTTCCGCTTGCCCCTGCAGGCAGTCATCGATGCGCTCACCGGTGCCGAGGCGGGCGACGCCCGGTTCATCGTCCGTGACCTGCGCCTGCCGCGGGTGCTGACCGCCGCATTCGTCGGCGCTGCGCTGGCCATGTCCGGCGCGATCTTCCAGGGGCTCGTGCGCAACCCGCTCGTGTCGCCGGACATCATCGGCGTGAACGCCGGAGCGTCCTTCGCGGCGGTGTTCTGGATCGTCACCGGGCAACCGTCGCCGTTGCTCCCAGTGATTGCCTTCACCGGGGCCGTGGCCACGACGGCGGCGATCTACCTCCTGAGCTGGCGCGGGAACATCGCCGGTCCCCGCTTGATCCTGGTGGGCATCGGCGTCAACGCCATCCTGACCGCGCTCACCACGGGGTTAGTCGTCCGCGCCAATATCTACGAAGCCAGCCGTGCGCTCCACTGGACCACCGGCAGCGTGTACGCCGCCACCTGGGGCGACGTGCGCGTAGTCGCCGCGGTGCTGGCGGTCCTGGTGCCGGTGGGCGTGGCGCTGATGTGGGCGCTGCGGGTGATCCAGGTCGGCGACACCACAGCCCGCAGCGTCGGGCTGCCGCTGGAACGGACACGGCTCGCGCTAGTCCTGGTCGGATGCGCCCTGAGCGCGGGCGCCGTCGCGGTGGCTGGACCAATCGGCTTCGTCGCGCTGATGGTGCCGCATATCGCGCGGATGATCGCCGGCCCGATGTCGGGCAGCGTCTTCATCGTCACAGGTGTGCTCGGCGCCCTCCTGGTGCTGGGGGCCGACATGGTGGGACAGCATGCCCTCCCTGTGGGCGTCCCCGTCGGCGTCGTCACCGGCGCGGTCGGCGCACCGTACTTCCTCTTCCTCATGTACCGGGCGAATACACGGGTATAGGGGCGGCGGATGACGAGACTGCAGGCAAACGAGATCACCCTGAGCTACGGTGGCCCCGAGGCCGTGATTCAGGATCTGACGCTCAAGATCCCAGATGGCGCGGTCACGGCGATCATCGGCCCCAACGGGTGCGGCAAGAGCACGCTGCTCCGGGCCTTGGGGCGGCTCATGGCCCCGCAGCGCGGCGCCGTGCTGCTCGACGGCCATGCGATCCACCGGCAGTCGACGAAGGAGGTGGCCCGCCAGCTCGGGCTCCTGCCACAGCAGCCGACGGCACCCGATGCGATCACCGTCGAAGACCTGGTGCGGCGCGGGCGCTACCCGCACCAGTCGCTTCTGCAGCCGATGAGCCGGGAAGATCGCGCCGCCGTCGAGCGCGCGCTCGAAGTGACCGGCATGACGGACCTTCGCCGCTACCCGGTGGATGAGCTGTCGGGCGGACAGCGCCAACGGGCCTGGATCGCCATGGCACTGGCGCAGGAGACACCCCTACTGCTCCTGGACGAGCCGACGACCTACCTGGACATCGCCCACCAGCAAGAGATCCTGTCGCTCCTGCGCCGCCTGAACCGCACCGAAGGCCGGACGATCGTGATGGTCTTGCACGACGTCAATGCCGCCGCCCAGGTGAGCGACCACGTCGTGGCCATGCGCGACGGCGGGATCGTCGCCGAAGGCCCGCCCGAGCGCGTCCTCACACCCGAGATGATGGAGACGGTCTTCGGGATCGCCTGCGACATCGTCTTCGTGCCGGAGACGAACCGCCTCGTGTCGATGCCCCGCAGCTCGGCAGCGCTCACGGCCGAACCGCTGCCCGCCCCGCCAATCGGCCGGCTGCGGTGCGACCGGCTTTGCTGCGGCTACGGGCAGCGCTGCATCGTGGACCAGGCACGCCTGACGATCCCCGCCGGCCGGATGACGGCCATCGTCGGGCCCAACGCGAGCGGGAAGTCGACCCTGCTGCGCACGTTCGCTCGGCTGCTGAAGCCGATGTCGGGGACGGCCCTTCTCGACGACCGGTCGGTCGTCACCTGGTCACACCGGAAATTCGCTCAGCGGGTCGCGCTGCTCTCCCAAGACGCAGCGGTCCCCGACGGGGTTACGGTGGAAGACCTCGTGGCCGTGGGACGCTACCCCTACCAGCGGTGGTACCGGCAGTGGAGCCACGACGACCAGAAGGCGGTCGATGAGGCATTGGCTGCAACCGGTGTGGAGCACCTGCGCTGGAAGCCGGTAGACGCCATCTCCGGTGGGCAGCGGCAGCGCGCGTGGCTGGCGATGGCGCTGGCCCAGCAGACGAAGGTCTTGCTGCTGGATGAGCCGACCACCTTCCTCGACATCGCCCATCAGGTCGAGATGCTGGACCTGGTCTGGACCCTGAACCGGCGCGAAGGCCGGACGATCGTCATGGTCATGCACGACCTCAGCCAGGCGTGCCGCTACGCCGACCACATCGTGGTCATGAAGAACGGGCAGATCGTGGCCACCGGTGCCCCGGCGACCGTGCTGACGCCGGAACTGGTGCGCGATGTGTTCGGCGTCGAAAGCAGTGTGGTCGAAGATCCCATGACCGGCAGGCCGCTCATCATCCCCGAACAGGCGGTGGCCGACGACCCGACCGTCGCGCAGCACGGTGGTGCGGTCGCAGCCTCACAGAGGAGCGTGTGATGGACCGAGCAGAGCGCATGACGGGCATCGTGGCCGAGGGGGCAACGCCGCGAGCGACGGTCCCGATTCAGGCCACGATCGAGCGGGTGGCCGCCCAGATTCCCGGTGTGAGCGTGCACGTCGGGTCCGAGCCGGATTCGTGGCGCCGCGCGGCCGACATCGTGGACAACCCGGACGCCGTGAAGGACCTGCTGGACGAGGTCTGCCAGCTATACCAGATGGACAACCGGCAGGTGGCGGCTGCCTTCCTCGTCCTGGGCTATTTCTGGCACATCATGGCCGGGGCCACCGCCTGCTACCTGCTGGAGAACCGCGTCCCCGACCTCTCTACCGGCTCCGTTGCGCTCGACCTGCGGGGCGGCGTCACGTTCCTCTCGCCCCATTGTTGGGCGCTGCCGGGTGATCCCGATGCGCAGCACCCCACCGTCACCGTTGTTGCGAACCAACAGGAGCTACGCGAGCGCTTGACCTCCCAGTTCGAGGAGCATGCAGCACCCCTCTTCGCCGCCCTCCGCTCCGTCGCGCCCTACGGCCTGAACGGGATGCGTGCCAACTACGTCGATCGGCTCGCCAGCGCCGTCATCTGGATTGCCGAGCAGGTGGGCGACCTCGACCTGGCGCGCCGAGAGGTTCCCCCGCTCGTGGCCCTGGCACGGCCGAACGCACGGACCGGCATCCTGGAGGTCGAGCACGCCGGGCGCAGCGGCGTGTTCCTGAACCGTGGCGGCTGCTGCCTGAACTACCGATTGCCCGGCCGGGAGAAGTGCGACACCTGCTGCCTGCGCCCGCTGGAGGAGCGGATCGCGCTCTGCCGCGCCTACCTGGAGGGTAACGGCCAGATTCACTAGCCCACCCGCCCTGGCTCTCCCCGACTGCCGGGCGACCGCCATGAACGCCCGGCCAAGACCAAGTGCTGGATCGGACGGTTTGGGAGGTTTCCTCATCGAGAGGATGAGAGAGGAGCGCAACGATGCCGCTTGACTTGAGCGCCGGCGACCCAGCAGGACTCCGCCGCCGGATGACACGCCGCCGGCTCCTGCGCGGCGCCGGGGCACTGACCGCCGCTATGCCGCTCGCCGCCCTGCTCGCGGCCTGCGGCGGGGAGGACAACGGCGGAGCCGCCACCACCACGGCGACCGAACCTGCCGGGAACGAGACGGGTTCCGCAGCGACTCCGGGCACTGCGTCACCCACGGCAGCCGCCAACCCCGAGGCGTCCGGCGGCGAATGGACCTTCACCGACGACCGCGGGATCACCGTCACCCTGCCATCGCGACCGGAGCGCATAGTCGCTCAGACCGCCGCAGCGGCTGCGCTGTGGGACTACGGTATCCGCCCCGTCGGCATCTTCGGGCCGTATCGCATGGAAGACGGTTCACCCGACTTCCAGGCCGGCAACATCGACCTCGACGCGGTCGAGTACCTCGGCGATTACGGCGAGATGGACCTGGAGAAGCTGGTCGCCCTCCAGGCTGATGTCTACGTCGACTTCGCGCTGTACGACGACCAGCTTTGGTACCTCGGCGACACCGAGCCCCGCGTGAAAGAGATCGTGCCCACGATCGGCATCTCGATGCAGGGGGTGTCGATTCTCCAATCAATCGAGCGGTTTGAGGAGTTGGCTGGCCTGCTCGGCGCCGACCTCTCCGCCCCCGAGGTGGTCGAGGCCAAGGAGGAGTTCGCCGCTGCGGAGGCGGACCTGAAGGCCGCCATCGAAGAAAAGCCCGACCTGCGCGTCCTGGTCATCTCCAACTCGCTCGACCAGATCTACATCGCCTCGCCCGAGTGGATGACCGATCTCCGCCACTTCGCCGACCTGGGGCTCGACATCGTCACCCACGAAACCGAGGACTTCTTCGAGTCGCTGAGCTGGGAACAGGCGAACAAGTACCCGGCGGACCTGATCCTGGTCGACCAGCGGCCCGGCTTGCTCACCCAGGAGCAGCTCAACGCGATCCCGACCTGGACGAGTCTCCCGGCGGTGCAGGCCGGCCAGGTCGGCCCCTGGTACGCTGGCGCGCCCTACAGCCACCACCGGTTCGCGCCCATTATGCGGGAGCTGGCGGAGATCATCCGGAACTCGCGGGACGACATTGTCTAGCCCGTCCCGGGAATCACTCACACGCCCGCACGGCCCGTGTTGCGCGGTTCTCCTTCCGACAACACCGCGGGACCATGAGTTGGGTGCGAGCCTAACGGCTCGCACCCAATGCTTGACCGGCGACAGCGTCCGCCTCAGCGATCCACCGCCTGCGCCGGATCTCCCTCAGCCGGGGCGGGTGCAACCGCGCCGAAGGCAGCGGCGTGGTCGCGCGCGAAGTCCGCGAAGCGCCGGGGCTCGCGGCCGGTGAGCTCCCGCACCGTGCCCGTCGTGACGGCCAGCCCGTCCTCCCGGATGACGCCGAAGATCGCGTGCAGGTGCTGCACGAGCCAGTCGGGCATTCCGGACGCGACCAGAGCCGCCCGCGCCGCTTCCGGTGGTACATCCACATACGTCACCGGCCGCCCCGTCGCCGCCGTGAGGTCATCGGCGACCTCCTGGTAGCTGATCGCCGCCGGTCCGGTCACGACGTACTCGTTCCCCTCGTGCCCCGGCGTGGTCAGCAGCACCGCGGCGGCGACCGCGACGTCGCGCGGGTCGATCATCCCGATCTGACCCCTGCCGGCGGGCGCAAAGAGCCGCTCCTCGTGCCGGATCGGTTCCGCCGACAGCAGCAGGTTCGACATGTAGAAGTTCGACCGAAGGATGACCGCAGGAACGCCGGACCGCGCCAGGTGCTCCTCGATCCGGCCGTGCCAGTCGAACGGCGGCAGCGGCGACCCGGCTCGCGCGCCCACCGTCGTGAGCTTCACGATCCGCGAGACGCCTGCCGCGGCCGCGGCGTCAATCACCGCCGTCTCATGCTCAACCTTCTGCGGACCATCCCCTGAGGTAAGAAAGACGGTCTCGACCCCGTCCAGCGCACGCCGGATGGATGTCGCATCGGCGAAGTCGCCAACCGCCAAATCCACATCCGCGCCGAGCACGACGCCGGCCTTCTCCGGGTCGCGCACGAAGGCGCGGGTCGGAGCGTCGCGGCTGCGCAGCTCGCGCACCACCTGCGACCCGACGTTCCCGGTTGCACCCGTGACCAGGATGGTGCTCATCGGTGTCCCTCCACCCTTCTCAGGCACTCCCTCTGGCCGGTACCCGGCTCGGCGGGATGTTCGCGTTCAGCCGGAAGAAGTTCGTTGGGTCGTAGCGGTCCTTGAGCGCGGTGAGCCGTTGCAGCCGCTGGCCGTAGGCGTTCGCGATGCCCGCCGCACCCTCGTCCGAGAGGAAGTTCGCATACACCCCGGCGCTGTGCGGTCGTAGCGCCTCCCAACCCTCGCGTACCCACGCCGTGTGCTGGGCACCATTCGGGTCGGATGGTTGCCATGCCGCGACGACATTGATCTCGAAACCGGGGTCGCGCTCTCCCACCGCGGTAGCCGCCGGGTCAATCCGGCTCACCGCACCGCCGACCGCCCAGCCGCCGATCTGCGAGAACGGCGTCGGGATCCTGGCGATGCGCTCGACCAGCACGTCGATGACCGGATCGGAGAACGTCGGGATCCGGTGTGCCTTCCAGTAGTAGTGCATCCCGTGCGGCGCGCCCCCGTCGAACATCGACTGCACGAAGAGGTACGGCACCGGGCGGACGACGTCGGCGAGCGGCGTGCCGATCCGGCGGAGCGGCGCTATCACCCGCTCGCCTTCCGCGATATCCCCTGCCCAGACGGGAACCAGTCCGATCACGGGCTGGCCATAGTGTTCCGGCGCGAGAAACGGTGTCGGTGGCGCCCGGCGCAGAACCAGGCTGATCCCGAGGGCGTCCGGTGACTCCCGGATGAAGTCGCGCACGAAGCGCAAGACTTCGAGCGCGTCCGCCATCGCCCAGAAGATCGGTCCACCCAGGACGATCGGCCCGACCGGGTGCAGCCGGTACTCCGGCGCGGTGGCCACCCCGAAGTTCCCGCCACCGCCGCGCAGGCCCCAGAGCAGGTCGGGCTCGGTCTCGGCGTCGACGCGCAGCCGCTGGCCATCGGCGGTCACCAGGTCGACCGCCAGCAGGTTGTCGACCGTCAGCCCGAAGTTCCGCATGAGGTGTCCCAGCCCGCCACCGAGGGTCAGGCCGCCGATGCCGGTGTGGCTGATGATGCCGCCCGTAGTGGCGAGGCCGAACGCCTGCGTTGCCCGGTCCAACTCGGACCACAGGACACCGCCCGCCGCCCGCGCCGTGCGGCTCGCCGGATCGACCCGGACGGCCTTCATCAGCGAGAGGTCGATCATAAGCCCGCCGTCGCAGACGCCGTGACCGGCGACTGCATGCCCCCCACCGCGCACCGAGACGAGCAGGTCACGCTCCCGCGCGAACCGAACCGCCGCCACCACGTCATCGGCTCCGGCACAGCGCGCGATGAGGCCCGGCCGCCGGTCGATCGCGCCGTTCCAGACCCGGCGGGACTCGTCGTACCCCTCCTCTCCCGGCTGGAGCAGCGCGCCACGGAACCGTGCGCGCAGCCCGGCGATATCCGACGCGTCGATCGTCGCCAAGTTCGTCGCCATGATGTCCCTCGTTCCGTGGGTGCGGCGCGGGCCGCCACGTATTCCGCCATCTCCGGAGCTCGGCCGGTGTCCCGATCTCCGGTTCCAGCATCGCGTACCGTGCGTTCCAGAAGCGTTCCACGGCGCGTTTCTGGACATTCGGCTGAACGATCAACACGTCACGCGCCCCGGCCGGGTGGGGCTGGTGATCCCGTGGGCGACCAGCGTCCGAGTGGGCCGCGGTGCGCGTCGGGCGTGTCAGGAGAGCAGCGCAGTGGCGGCACGCAGGTCGGGCGTGTCCCAGCCCTCGGTGAACCGATCGACGATCGCGGCCAGCAGGGCGCGCGCCTCGCGGGAGACAGCACCGCCGCGCGACGACCGGTGCCGGAGCAGGCTGGTCGCGGCCCGGAGTTCGAGCGTCCGCGCCGCCTGACGCCGGGCGATCAGCAGGGCTCGCGTCAGCTCGGCGTCGATCTCGTCGCGGGGAGCGCCGAGCGCGGCCAGGAACTCCGCGCGCTTCCGATGTATCTCAGCCTCCCAGACACGCGCCGCGCCGCCCAGCGCGAGCGCCTGCTCGGTGGCTGCCAGCCCCGCCCCGGTATCGCCGGCCACGCTGCAGGCTTCCAGCAGCACGCGGACCACCCCTGCGCGCATACCGGGTGCGTGGTCCGTCCCGCCGGACTACGCAAGCGCGTGCTGGATGCGGGGAATGCCGGATCGTGCGTGCCCATCGAGTACCTCGACGTACCCCTCCAGCGCGGGGGTGACGACGTGGTTTGGACGCATCTCGTCCTCCCTGCGCCCGGCCACCAGCGCGGAAGCCGAGTGGCGGAGGCGCGCCTCATCGCGGAGATCCACCGCCAGCAGCGCGGCGAATACGAGCGCCGTCCCACGGCTCGACGGGTGCCCGACCTTCTCCGCCAGGGCGAGGGCGGCGTCGCAGGCGCGAACCGCGGCGTCCGGGTAGCCGAGGAACCACAGCGTGTTGCCCAGGCGACTCAGGCACACGACCTGAGGATCGAGCCTGTAGCGGAGGAGATGGATCGCCCGGTGCTCTGGCCGGTAGCAGGCCACGGCCGCTTCGAAGTGAGAGCGTGCCGCCACGAACGCGCCCTGCCAGAACGCGGCAATTCCCAGCACGTACGCCGCCTCGGCACGGATCCCGTCGTCGTCCACCGCGTCGGCCTGCGCCCGAAGTTGCGCCCCGGCCCGCTGGGCCGCCGCGAAATCGCCCCGGGCGAGGCTGGCGATCCCTATCGAGCGCAGCAGCGGGCCATCGGGCGGGGTGGCGAGGGACTCCGCCAGTGCCAGCGCACGCTGCTGCACGACAGACAGCCACTCAGACGAGTAGCCCTCGACGGTCCCGAGCGGCGTCGCAAGCGCGGTGAGGAGCGCCAGTTCGCGCGCGTCACGCTCCGCTGTGCGCGGCAGCGCGCTGAGCAGGTCGAGCGCGCGGTCGAGCAGGCGGACCACCTCGGTATTCACGTGCAGCCGCATCGCCGCTCCCGCCGCGCGCTGGTACCACTCCACAGCCTCGTCCGCGCGCCCGCCGCGATCGAAATGGAAAGCGATCCGGCCGCTCAGCGCCTCCGGGTCGTCAGCACGGCATCTCACCAGTGCTTCGGCCACCCGCACGTGGTAATAACGCCGCCGCGCGGGGCTCAGCCGCTGGTACACGACCTCACGAATCTTGTCGTGGCTGAAGTCGTAAGCCACCGCCCCCTGCTCGCGGACGATGCGCCGCCGCCAGAGTTCGTCCAGGGCCCGGACGAACGTGCCCTCGGCGAACTGGCTCGCGTCCGCCAGCACCTCGGCAGTGAACTCGCGACCGATCGTCGCCGCGACCCCCGTCAACTCCCGCGCCGCTTCGGACAACTGTGTCAGGCGCGACTCGATGACGGCCTGGACCTTCGGACTGAGCGTCCCCTCGGGAACCGGTCCACGCCCCCACCCGGCGCGCAAAGTCTCGACCACGAAGAGCGGATTGCCCTCCGTCTCGGCGTAGAGCCGGTCCGCGTCCGCCTCCACGAGCGGGCGCGCCGTGAGCGTGGCGGCCAACATCGCGGCCTCGGACCGGCTGAGCCGCCCGAGCGGGATCTCCACGACGCGCTCCCGGGCGTGCAGTGCGGCGAGGATGCCGCTCACGGGATGCTGCTCGTCGATCTCCTCCCGCCGCGCCGTGGCCGCTACCATGAGCTGCGCCTCCGGCTGGACACGCAGCAGGTAGTGCAGGACCTGAAGCGTCTCTTCATCGCACCACTGGAGATCGTCGATGACCAGGAGGGTCGGACGGCCCACCGCGAGGAGTGCGCGAGTGGCCGCCTCGGCCAAACGGTGGCGCTGATCCCGCTCAGCCAGGGGCTCCGGGGGCGGCAGGCCGGGCACCTCGTTCAACAACTCGGGAAGGAGACGAGCCAGCTCCGTGAGGTGGGCCTGTTCCTGTCGCCCGAAGAGCGCGCGCACCGGCGGTGCCCGTAGCCAACTGACCAGCGCCCCGTACGCCAGCGAGCCCTCCGCCGCGTAGCAGCGCGCGTCCGCGATCATCGCGCCCCGATGCGCACACCGAGCACACAGATCCTCGATGAGACGCGTCTTCCCCACGCCCGGCTCGCCCGTGACGAGCACGAGGTGGGCCCGACCCCGCTCCGTTGTCCGCCACAGATCCGCGAGGCGCGCCCGCTCCCGTGCCCGGCCGACCAGCGGCGGGCCGGTGACCCGTCCGGCAGGTGGCGCTGCGAGCGCCTCGCGCGCCTGCAACAGCGCCTCATACGCCTCGCGCGTCGGCTTCGACGGTCCGACGCCCAGCTCGCGCTCGAGCGTCGCCTCGCAGAGGTGATACACCCGTAGCGCCCGCGCGCGATCACCACGCGCGTCGTGCAGCCGCATCAGGAGCCGATAGGTCTCCTCCCGTAGCGGCTCGATCCGCAGCAGACGCTCCGCGTAGGCGACCCCCTCGGCAAGTTCACCGCGGGCCTCTAGCAGCCTGGCGAGCCCTTCCAGGGCATCGAGATACAGCAGGCGGAGCCGCTCGCACTCTCCCAACAGCCACTCGTCGTCGTGCCCCGCGAGCAGGTCACCGCGGTACACATCCACGGCCTCCCGCAGCGACGCGAGGGCGATGTCGCCCTCCTCGCGCACGGCGCGTGATCGCCTCCTCGAAAGTGTCGAGGTCGAGCCAGACGGGCGCCTCCGGCCGCCACTGGAGCGTCCGCGGCGTGACGTCGAGCCACCGGTCAGCATCGGGGAGCGCCCGGCGCAGCAGGTGGAGCAGATGGCGCAGGTTGGTCCGCGCCTGCGCCTCGGTCGAGTCAGGCCAGAGGAGAAAGGCGAGGCGCTGCCGGGGTTGAGGCGTGTCCCGGTGCAGGAGAAGGTACGCGAGCAACGACGCGGCGCGTGCAGACTCCAGGGGCGGAAGAACCTCGCCACCGCGGCGGATTTCGAGATCGCCCAGGAGCCGGATACGGAGCGCCGGTGACTCCATGGTGGTGCTCCCCAGCACCTGAAGCCGCTGCCCACCACGTGCGTCACAGTCTGCGGCACAGCGGACATTCTGTCAACTGCGAATAGGACCGAGTTGTCAGTTGTCACCCGCCGGGCGTGCCGCGATGAGCACGCCGGGTGGGGCGTGCCTTAACTCGGCAGGTTGCTACTCCCCGGTGAAAACCGGTGGGCGCTTCTCCTTGAACGCCGAGACCCCCTCACGGTAGTCGCGGGTGTTCCCGGCGATCTCTTGCAGGTAGGCCTCGTACTCCAGCACCTCGTCGAGGGTGGCCGTCGCCGCCTTGCGCAGCGCCCGCTTGATGAGGCCGTACGCCTTTGTCGGACCGTCGGCGAGCTGGGATGCGAGCGCCTGCACCTCCTCAGCGAACCGCTCGGCCGGCACGACCCGGTTGACCAGCCCCAGGTCTAGCGCCTCCTGCGCGGTCAGCCTGGGCGAGAGGGCAAGCAGTTCGAACGCCTTACCCCAGCCGACGAGACGGGGCAAGAAGTAGCTCATGCCCGAGTCGGCTGTCAGGCCGATCCGGCTGAACGACGTGACGAAGACGGCGGCCTCGGAGGCGATGCGGAGGTCGCAGGCCAGCGCCAGGGCGAAACCCGCCCCCGCCGCGGCGCCGTTGACCGCGGCGATCACTGGCTTCTCCAGCTCGGCGATCCGCTGGATGACGGGGTTGTAGTTGTCGAGCACGGCGCGGAACGACGTCTCCCCGTCCTCCAGCTCGTTGAGATCCTGGCCTGGAGAGAAGCCGCGCCCGGCACCGGTGATGACCACGACCCGCACCGCCGGGTCCTTGGCGGCGTCACGCAGGGCGGCGCCCAGCTCCCGCAGCATCTCGCGTGTGAAGGCGTTCAGCGCCTCTGGCCGGTTCAGGGTCAGAGTCAAGACCCCACCCGCCTGCTCGCGCTCCAGTACGCCCATCGTGCCTCCTCGTTGACGTGAACGGCCCTCACCCCCTGGCCCCTTCTCCCAACCTTGGGAAAGGGGGAATGCGTGATAAGGTGCTCCGAGCAGCCGAGAGACGGCTCGGAGAAATGGGGGCCTTTAGCCGCGGACTTACGCTATCGTCCCTGCCATTCGGCGCGACGCTTCTCCAAGAAGGCCCGAATCCCCTCCTGCTTGTCCGCGGTGCCGAAGAGCAGGTAGAAGTTGTGGCGCTCGTGGGCCAGCCCCGCCTCCAGCGGCACGTCCTGCCCACGGAGGATCGCCTCCTTGGCGAGCTGTACCGCCAGCGGCGCCTTTGCCGCCACTGTGCGGGCCAGCTCGATCGCGGCGTCCAGGTAGACCTCGACCGGCACCACCCGGTTGACCAGCCCGAAGCGTTCCGCCTCGGCAGCGGTGAGCTGCCGCCCGGCCAGCACCATCTCCATCGCCAGGTACTTGCCGACCTGGCGCGTCAACCGCTGGGTTCCGCCCGCGCCCGGCATGATCCCGAGGTTGATCTCCGGCTGGCCGAACCGGGCCGTCTCCGAGGCGACGATCATGTCGCACAGCATCGCCAGCTCGCAGCCACCACCTAGCGCCCAGCCGGATACAGCCGCGATCATCGGCTTGCGGGTCCGGCGGAGCTGTTCCCACTCGTCGAAGCAGTAGCCGCTCAGCATGTCGGCCACGCCCGCGCCGTCCATCTCGGTCACGTCGGCCCCGGCGGCAAAGGCCGCCTCATTACCGGTGAGCACGATGACGCCGACCTCGTCGTCCTGGTCGAACGCCGCAACCGCCTGCACCAGCTCGCGCATCAGCGCCTGGTTGAGCGCGTTGAGCCGCTCCGGGCGGTTGAGCCGGATCAGGCCCACCCGGCCATCCAGCTTCTCGACGATCAGGGTCTCGTAGGTCACGCCCATCCCCCGCTCACTCCACGTCCTCGCCGACCATCACCGTCACCAGCCCGCGCGCGAAGCTCATCAGGTCCTTGGCCACCGCGCGGTTCTCCTCGGAGCGCATGGCGGCGTCGAACGTCTCCCGGTTCGGGTACGTCATCACCGCCATGAGGAAGTAGGGCGCCTCCCCGCCGAAGGCGTCGGCCGTGATCCGGGTGACTTCGAGCCCGGCCAGACCCGGGACCTTGCGCACCAGCGGCGTATGGACTTCCTCGTAGTGCCGCATGAAGCCGTCGACGTCCTCCGGCTGCTTGTAGAGCGCCACGACCCGGATCATGCTCGCATCTCCTCTCGTGTCGCGTCCAGCCGCCCCCGCTGCCGGGCGAAGCGCGCTTCGATCTCGGCCGCCGGCAGAACGACCTGCGTCGTCTCACCCTCGCCGATCACCTCACCCCACTGGTTGACGACGCGGCAGCGGACGTAGAGCCGGTTGCCCTCGGTCCGATCGTGGACCCCTTCAACGGTCAGCCGCTCGCCCGGCAGCGCCGGAGCCAGGTGGCGCACGCTCACCGCCGCCCCGATCCCCTCCTCGCCCGGCTCCAGGAAGGGGATCAGGATCTTCCGCCCCACCAGCTCCATGTGCTTGGCCATCCAGTAGGTGGCATAGACGGGGTGGACCCGGCCTAGCTCCTCGAAGTCAACCGTCATCTCCGGCGTCACCACGAAGGTGAAGGTCGCCGCATGCCCGATCGGAATGGTCCGCACCGGTCCCTCCTACAGTTGGCGCAGGTCGAGCACCCGCCGCAGCTTGCCGCCCTCGCTCCGCGGCACTGTGCCCGGCGCCATCAGCGTCACGTTGAGCCGCAGGCCAATCGTGTTACGGATCTTCCGCTGGATCGACTCCCGCAGCGTACGCAACCGCTGGTCCGCCTCTAGCACCTCCGAGGAGAGGACATCCTGCCCGACCTCCCGGAACAGCGCCTCGGTGACCTCCACCTTCACTTCGACCTCGTCCAGCGCACCGTCACGGGTGACGACTAGCTGGTAATGCGGCACGACATCGGGTATCCCCTGCAGGATCTCCTCGATCTGCGTCGGGTAGAGGTTGAGCCCGCGGATAACCAGCATGTCGTCAGTTCGGCCGCGGATCGGGCCCATGCGCACGTGGGTGCGCCCGCACGAGCACGGCTCGTGAGTCAGGTAGGTCAGGTCTCCGGTGCGGTAGCGGATGACCGGCATCGCCTCTTTGGTCAGGGTGGTAAAGACCAGCTCACCCACCGTGCCGTCCGGCAGCGGCTCGCCTGTCTCCGGGTCGACCACCTCGGCCAGGAAGTGGTCCTCCCAGATGTGGCTTCCGGCGCGCTCCTCGGTGCATTCCTGGCTGACGCCCGGCCCGATTACCTCCGACAGGCCGTAGATGTTCACCGCGGTCAACCCCAGTCCTCGCTCGACATGCTCCCGGATCGTGTCGGTCCACGGCTCCGCCCCGAGGATGGCGAAGCGCAGGCTGATCTCCTCCGGGTCAATGCCGCGCTTCTCGAACTCCCCGGCCAACGTCTGGGCGTAGGACGGAGTGGACGCAATCATGTCCGGCTGGAAGTCGCGGATGAGCGTGACCTGCCGCTCGGTCACGCCGCCCGAGACAGGAACGACGACCATGCCGAGCCGTTCACCACCGAAGTGCAGGCCGAGCCCTCCGGTGAAGAGGCCGTAGCCATAGGCGTTGTGCAGCACCATCCCCGGCTCTCCCCCGGCAGCGGCCAGCGAGCGGGCGTTCACCTCGGCGAAGACGTCCAGGTCGTGCTTGGTGTAGGAGACGACCGTGGGCTTCCCGGTGGTGCCGCTCGAGGCGTGGACGCGTGCCAGACGCTCGCGCGGCACGGCGAGCAGGCCGAAGGGGTAGTGATCGCGCAGGTGCTCCTTCCGGGTGAAGGGCAGGCGCGTCAGGTCGTCGACCGAGCGGATGTTGGCCGGCCGAATCCCCGCCTCGTCGAACGACTCGCGGTAGAAGGGTACGCGGTCGTAGACGTAGGCCACGATAGCGCGCAGCCGCTCGTCCTGCAATGCGCGCAGGCGGTCCCTGGGGAGGGTCTCGATCTCGGGTTGGAACATCGGCATGGCTCTCCCTCCTTCGTCGTGAGACGGTGTGCACCGACCGCCCGTCAGAGCGTCGACAGGCGGGGAGAGATCGCTGGTCGGGCGGCAAGGAACCACCCGGAGGGACTGTCACGCAGGCGCCACGTGCGTACTTTGGAACTGGCAACCATCATAAGCCCTGTTGCCCGCACGCGCCACACAGCACGCCCGTACTTGCTCGTGCGCAAAGACAAGACCACCTCGATGCGCTAGCGTGCCAGTGCGGATCGTCGGCTGCGCCGGGTCAGCGTGGGCGAGGAGGAGGGAGTGGAGCGGGAAATCCTCCACGCTGGCACTGGTGCCGCCGACGTCATCCGCTCCACATGGCTGGCCCGCCGGGCCCCGCCCTGTTCCACCGGCAATGACCGCGCCAGGGCACGCACCCTGCGCCGCACCTCCGCAGGCGCACACGATCGGAGGCACGACCCATGAGCACGATCACGACACTCCGAGAGCACCACAGGCTGAGCCGCGAGGATCTGGCACGGCGCCTCGGCACGCTCCCCGAAGTCATCGAACAGTGGGAATCGGGCGTCAGTTCACCCAACGAGGGGCAGGTGCTCAGCCTTGCCCGCCTCTTCGGCGTCTCCCCCAGCGCCATCACCGACGCCGAAGATCTCCTCCTCACCCCGAATCCGCCCCCGGTGCCCCCCGCCGCAGGCGGCGTTGAGCACCAGCCGGGGTAGCGGTGGCAGGCCGGGTTGGCGTCGGTGCGACGCCCGCCGGGCAATGAGATCCGGGACAAGATGGCGCGAGGAGTCCCGCGCCGTGCTGAGGACCCGGGGGTAAACCCCCGGGCTCACAAGAGAAGCCCGCTAAAGCGGGCTGGGGACGCTGAGACTAACGAGTGCTGGATAGGCTCCGCCGACGTGTGGCCATCACAGCCCCTTCAGTGGGCTGACCCAACTATTCAGCCCGGCGGCTTGAACGCTTGGTGTGAGTTAGCCGGGGCATGCTGTGCCCTCTTGACACAGGAAGGTGCCCACTTCCATACGGGAGATAGCTCGTATCCGTCTCCCACGAAAGGAGCACCCGATGGATGTGGACACCTTCCTGATTACAGTCTATGTCCTGGTCGACACCTTCTGCCAGACCCACCTGCCCCCGGAGCCCCACCGCCCCGGCCCCGCGCCGGCCCTGAGCCGCAGCGAGGTCTTGACCCTGGCCATCTTCGGGCAGTGGATGAGGTTCTCCAGTGAGCAGGACTTCTACCGCTACGCCGAGCGCCACCTGCGCCCCTACTTCCCGACCCTGCCCCACCGCAGCCAATACAACCGGCTGCTGCGGCGGCATCAGGTCGCCCTGGCCCAGTTCGCCCTCTACCTGGCAGACCAACTTGGCCGGGGGCCAGTGGCGGTGGATGTGCTCGATGTGGCGCCGGCTCCGGTGCGCAACGCCAAGCGCCGCGGGCGGGGCTGGCTGGCCGGCGAGGCCAACATCGGCTTCAGCTTGCGCCTGGGCTGGTTTGCCGGCTTCCGCGTGCTGACCGCCGTCAGCCTGGAGGGGGCGATCACCGGCTGGGGCGTGGCCCCGGCCAGCACCAATGAGCGGTCCCTCGCCGAGACCCTGATTGCCTGTCGGGCCCACCCCGATCCCCGCCTGCCCAGTGTCGGCACGCCGGTGGCGACCTATCTGGCGGATAGTGGCTTTGCCGGCGAGGACTACGAGGCGCACCTGGCGGCCACCTACGGGGTGACGCTGGTGGCCACCCCGCAGCGAGGCAGTCGGCGGCGCTGGCCCAAGGCGGTCCGCCGCTGGGCGGCCCGGCATCGCCAGATCGTGGAGACGGTCATCGGGCGGCTGCTGCACACCTTCGGGCTGGAGCGCGAGCGGCCGCACACGCTGGCGGGCTTCCAGGCGCGGCTGGCGGCCCGGGTGGCGCTGCACAATCTCTGCTGCTGGCTAAATCGGCAGCGGGGACGGCCGCTGCTGGCGGTGGCGAACCTGATCACCTGGTAGCCACGGCGCCCTAACTCACACCAAGCGTTTGAGCCCCGGGCACGCGGCAGGGCGCCGGGACCATTCCGCCACCTATCCGGCGTCCCTCCGACTGTACGAAACCAACCCCAGCGCGGCATCACGCCGCGCCATGCCAAAGCGGCGGCTCATGCCGCCGCACTCCAGATGGTTCCCCAGCCGGCTCCAGCCGGCTTCCCATTGTGAGTCCAGGGGTTCTCCCCGGGCACTGGCCGCCGTCGTGGACCAATGCGCTACACCGCCTTGAACTGCTCGAACGGCTGGCGGCAGGCGCGGCAGTAGAAGATCGAGCGGCAGGGGGTCGGGCCGAAGAGGTTTTCGATCTGAGTGTCGGTTGAGCCGCAGTAGGGGCAGGCAACCGGGGTGACCGGGACCGGCGTCAGCCGGATGGCGCCATGGGGCGGCGGCGCGAGGTCGGCCGCCCGGAGCATTTCCCGACCGGCGGCGGTGATTCGATCGCTGGTCCATGCCTCGTCGTAGACCACGACGACCTCGACCGGCCCGAAGGCGCTGAGGCGCGCTTCGATGTCCTGGCGCATCATGTCGATCGCGGGGCAGCCGGTGAAGGTCGGCATCATCTCGACTCGGATCGGGTCACCGACCGTCACCCGCCTAATGATCCCCAGATCGACGACATTGATCGTGGGGATCTCGGGGTCGGGCACCTCGCGTAGCGCCTCCCATATCTCCGCTTCCGTGATCGTGCTCGCGCCCATCGACGGCCCCCTCTCGCGGCCCGGCTACCAGACGGCCTCCGGCTCCAGGCGACGCACCATGGTCATCTCGTCGTAGAGTTCGGCCCACGCCGGCCCGTGGCGCCCCTGGCGCCCGCCCGCTTCGGGTGACACGGCGATGGACCAGCCGGCGGCCGTCCGCTCCGCCGGGAAGCGGATTCCCACGGCAGCGCAGTGGTCCTGCACTCGCTCCAGCCAGGCATCGCGCAGGTCCGAGGTGCGACGTGACAACAGGCCCTCGGCCACCAGTAGATCCTCCCCCGGAGCGTCTTCGAACAACCCGAGCAGGCCCGGCCAGAGCGCGAGCAGCGCCCCTTCCAGCCGCTCGCGCGCCTCACCCTCGGCACTGGCGAGCGCCCGCCACCACGCCGCACCGTGCCGCAGGTGGTACTGCTCCTCCCGCCGGATCTTCTGCACCGCCCCGGCCAGCGGGGCGTAGCTGGAACTCACCAGCGCGTCGGTGCGCAGGTCGTCGAACAGGTCGTACAGGAATCGCCTGGCCACGGCGCGCGCCCAGTCCCCACCGCCGCGATGCGCACCGGACGAGTCGTACTTCGGGGTGGTGCGCGTCTCCAGCACGCTCGCGTGGTAGTAGTCGTCGGGCCCACGCCCGAGCGCCAGGTGGTCGGCGTCTGACTCCAGCAGGTCGGCCGCCAGCATGTAGTAGAGCCGCGCGTGCCCGATTTCGTCCTGGGCCAGGGAGCTGAAGGCGACGTCCTCCTCGACCAGCGGCGCGATCCCGGTCCACTCCGAGTCCCGATAGCCCAGGATCAACTCATCGTCGGCCACGGTGAGCAGGTAGCGCCCCAACGCCGACGTCACCTCAGCTCTCATGTGCGCCCTCCTGCGCCAGTTGCCGCCGCTTCTGCACGGTCACGCGGTACGCCTCGCCCATGCGGTAGGACCGTTCGATCGGCGGCCGGAGGAAGTAGGCGTCACCGATCTCCTCGATGGCCGCGCGAGGCACCAGCCAGAGCCGCGTCGCCTCCCCGCGGCGCGAGTAGACCTCGCGAGCGTACTGTCGAGCCAGATCGTCGCCGGGCGCCTGGACGTTCCCGACGTGGACCATCGGCTCCCCCTCGCGCTCCTGGCGAAAGACCTCGTAGATCTGCATGGGCGACTCCTGGAACGTCATACGTCATGCGTCATGCGTGCTGCGTACTGCGTACTCCGTCGTTCACCCCTCCTCACCTGGTGGGCTCCGTCCGAAGGGGGCCTGGGGTGCGGGGAACGAATGACGCACTCGTCTCGACCTACGCCACCAACTCCGCGCCGCCGGTGATCGCCTCGCGGACCCAGGCGGTCTCCTCGTAGGAGAGTCGCCGGAAGCCGAGGCGCTGCTGCGACGCAGGGCCATTGCCCCGCGCCACCGCGACCAGCTTGTCCCAATCGATCTCGCTGTAGACCCAGCGCCCGGTCGACTCGTCGAAGCGCAGCTTCGGGTCGGGGATGCGGAGCCCGATCTCCCGGATGCGAGGCACGTACTTGGTCAGAAAGTCTTGTCGCAGGTCCTCGTTTGGACGCGACTTGATCGCCCAGGCGAGGTCCTTGTCCTGCTCGGGCGGTGTCGGCGGGCCGTAGAACATCATCAGCGGTTCCCACCACCGCTCGAGCGCTTCCTGCATCATCGTCCGCTGCTTGGCGGTGCCCATCATGGCCGTGAGCACGATGTCCTCACCGTGCTTGAGGTGGAACGCCTCCTCCCAGCAGATGCGGCGCATGGTGCGGGCATAGGGGGCGTAGCTGCTCTTGAGCAGCGCCGACTGGCTGATGACCGCGGCGGCGTCGACCAGCCAGGCGATAATGCCGACATCCCCCCAGGAGCGAGTCGGGTAGTGGAACACGTTGTGGAACTTGCTCTTGCCGGAGATGAGGTCGGCGAAGATCTGCTCGCGCGGCTTCCCCAGGTCCTCCACCAGCCGGTAGAGCAACTGGGCGTGGCCCACCTCGTCCTGGATCTTCGCGGTCACGGCGAGCTTGCGCTGGAGCGTCGGCGCGCGGAGGATCCAGTCGCGCTCCGGCAGCGCGCCCATGATCTCGGAGTTAGCGTGCATCTCGATGAAGCGGATCAGCCGCTGGCGGTACTCGTCGGGCATCCAGTCGCCCGCCTCGACCTTGCGACCAGACTGAACCGCTCGCTTGAATTCCTCGACCCGCTGCTCGTCGGTCATGCCGCACCTCCAGCGTGCTCCGTACTCCTCCCCTCTCCCACCCGGGGAGAGGGGCCGGGGGTGAGGGGGCCATCCGCTCCCAATGCGCCCAGCACCATCGCGGCGTACTGGCGCGCGAATTCATCCGGCGGGATCGGCCCGGCCGGGTCGTACCACTGATAGGTCCAGTTCAACGCCGAGAGGACAAACAGCGTCGCCAGCCTCGGGTCTTCAACCCGGAAGACGCCGGTTTCCACGCCGTCCGCGATCGCCCGGGTGAAGTACGCCTCGTAGGCGTCACGCCGCTCCTGGATCTGCGCCTTGCGCTCCGGCGAGAGGAAGCGCCACTCGTGGAAAAAGACGGTGGCGTTGCCGATCTCCCGGGCGATGACCGCAAGGTGTGCCTCGACCAGCCGGGCCACGCGCTCCGCGGGCGGCAGGTCCGGCGGGACCGCCGCGGCACCGGCCAGGAAGAGATCCGCCGCGTGGGAAACGATCTCGAAGAGGATCTCCTCTTTCGACGCGATGTGGGCGTAAAGGCTGCCACCCTGGAGGTTGACGGCTCTCGCCAGGTCGCGCATCGAGGTGACGTGGTAGCCGGCTTCGCTGAACAGCCGGCCGGCCGCGGTCATGATCTCGGTCCGCCGATCCATGCGGGCTCCAAACGAACGCTTGTTAGGTGAACCTCGCAACCCTCTTGTACCGGAACCTCACACTGTTGTCAAGCTGCGCTGGGATTCCCGCGAGGGCTGCCACTGAACGGTGGCGCAAGTGGCGCGCCAGCAAACAGGAACGCGGGCGCCTCGCTCGCCTCACCAACCTGCGCTGGGTTGGCGAAGGACGGACGAGACGCCCGCGATTCGGTTGTCGTCAGGCGACTCGCTCGACGACCATGGCGATGCCCTGGCCGACACCGATGCACATGGTCGCCAGGCCGAAGGCGACATCCGGCTGCCGCTGCATCTCGTGCAGCAGTGTCGTCATGATCCGCGCGCCGGAGCAGCCCAGCGGGTGGCCCAGGGCGATCGCCCCGCCGTTCGGGTTGAGGCGCGGATCCTCCGGGTCCATGTGCCACTCGTGCAGCACCGCCAGCGACTGCGCCGCGAACGCCTCGTTCAACTCGATCAGGCCGAGGTCATTGAAGCTGATCCCGGCCCGCTCCAGCGCCTTGGCGGTGGCGGGCACCGGACCGATACCCATGATGCGCGGCGGCACCCCGGCGATCGCCACGCTCCGGACCTTCGCCAGCGGCCGCAGGCCGTGCGCCCGGGCGTACTCGTCGGAGACGACCAGCACGGCCGCCGCACCGTCGTTGATCTGGCTGGAGTTGCCGGCGGTTACCGTGCCGCCCTCGCGGAACACCGGGCGCAGCGCTGCCAGCTTCTCCAGGGAGGTGTCGGGGCGCGGCCCCTCGTCCTGCGCGACCACACCGTCCTTGACCTCGACGGGCACGATCTCGTTACGGAACTTTCCCGCCTCGATCGCGGCGATCGCCTTCTGGTGGCTCCGCAGCGCAAATCGATCCTGCAGCTCGCGGGGGATCCGGTACTCCTCGGCCAGGTTCTCGGCCGTCTCCCCCATCGATTCGGTGTGGCCCATCGCCTTCATCTTGGGGTTGACGAAGCGCCAGCCGAGTGTCGTGTCGTAGGCCGTGACGTTGCCCGACTGGTAGGCGCGCTCAGGCTTGGGCATCGCCAGCGGGGCGCGGCTCATCGACTCGACCCCACCGCCGATATAGACGTGGCCCTCGCCGAGCATGACGGCACGCGCCGCGTCGGCGATCGCCTGCAGGCCCGAACCGCACAGCCGGTTCACCGTGCAGCCGCCAACATGCTCGGGGAAGCCGGCCAGGAGCAGGCTCATGCGCGCGACGTTGCGGTTGTCCTCGCCTGCCTGGTTGGCGCAGCCCATGTAGACGTCCTCGACCTCACCAGGTGGCACGCCCGCCCGCTCCATCAAGGCCCGCAGTGCCACCGCCGCGAGGTCGTCCGGCCGGACGCCCGCGAGCGCTCGCCCGTGCTTGCCGACCGGCGTGCGCACCGCCGCGACGATCCATGCCTCGTTCACTACATGCCTCCTCTCGCAGCGGACCGCGCGCCAACCCGCTCGCCGCGCGCGTCCGTGCGGCTCCCGTTCGTGTCGTGCCCCCGGATTATACCCGCGCCAGTCGGCGCTCCCGGGCAAATGGGTATCGTCCCTCCAGGTATAATCATAAGGAATATGGGGTGAAGGACCCGCCGCGATCGACACGCGCGGGCACACGCGGTGGGTCATGACTGGCATGGGAGAGCGTGGGAGTGGCCGATACGCGCGATATCTACGACGTGACCATCATCGGGGGCGGGCCGGTCGGCCTGTTCGCCGCGTTCTACGCCGGCATGCGTGGCATGCGCACCAAGATCGTCGACTCGCTCGACGAGCTCGGCGGCCAGCTCATCGCGGTCTACCCGGAGAAGTACATCTACGATGTGGCCGGCTTCCCCAAGATCCTGGCCAAGGACTACGTAGCCGGTGCGGTCGAGCAAGGCCTCTCCACCGGCGCCGTCACCGCACTGGGTGAAGAGGTTCGCGCACTGGAGCGGTTCGAGGACGAGCGGCTGTTCCGCCTCGTGACCAACAAGGCCGAGCATTGGACGCGGACCGTCATCATCTGCGCCGGCGTCGGCGCGTTCGAGCCGAAGCGCCTGACCGCCCCCGGCGTGGCCGAGTTTGAGGGGCGTGGCGTCCACTACTTCGTCCGGGGCCTCGACCAGTTCCGCGACAAGGACGTCGTCATCGTCGGCGGTGGCGACTCGGCGGTCGACTGGGCGTTGACGCTGGAGCCGATGGCGCGCAGCGTCACGGTGATTCACCGCAGCAAGTTCCGCGCGCACGAGAAGTCGGTGCGTGATCTGGAAGCCTCGTCGGTCAAGCTCCACTACCCCTTCTACGAGGTGCTCGAGGTCCGCGGCAACCACCACCTGGAGGAGGTCCACTTCCACCACACGCGAACCGGCGAGCGACACGTGATCCCGGCCCAGGAGATGATCATTGCTATCGGCTTCTCGGGACGGCTCGGCCCGCTCGCCGAGTGGGGTCTGGAGATCGAGCGCAACAGCATCGTGGTCGACCCGATCACGATGGAGACGAACATCCCGGGAGTCTTCGGTGCGGGCGATATCGTGACCTACCCGGCCAAGTTCAAGCTGATCGCGACCGGCGTGGCCGAGGCGGTCAGCGCGGTGAACCACGCGATGGTCTACATCGACCCCTCCGCCCGGCTCGACCCCGGTCACTCGACCAACATCATGGAGAAGAAGGCCCGGGCCGCCGCGGCGGCAGCGAGCGCGGAGGAGTAGGGGCGTCATACGTCATGCGTCATCAATCCGCGTGATGGGTGTTCAGTGCAGGGCGCGGCCTCCTGCCTTCCGCCTAGCACCCACGACGCCACCCGGATGACCTGTGACGTGTGACGCATGACGCATGACGTCAACCTCACCCCTCCGGCAGTGCATTTGGGATCGGCTCCCCGGCAACGAAGAGCGCGATCAGGCGGCCGAGCGCGAGCGGGCGGTCTTCGGGGATGAAGTGGTTGGCGTTGGGGAACGCCTGCACCGTCGCCCTCGGCAGGAGCGAACGTACGTCGTCCAGTTCGCCGCGGCCGAAGGTCGGGTCGCGCAGGCCCCAGACGATCAGGGCCGCCCCGGGGTAGGCAGCTAGCGCCGCCCGCCAGCGGGCGAAGTCGTCCGGTGAACCGATCCTCTCGCGTACCATCGACAGCAGGACCGACTTGAAGCCGTGGGCGAACGGCCACCAGTAGTGGTCGAGCGCCTCGGGGGTGAGCCGGCTGGTCCGGGCGAGATAGGGGCGCATCGCCAGCCCGAGCATCCACCGCCGCGCCAGCGCCATCGCACACTCACCCACTAGCGGGAGGCGCAGCAGCGTCAGCGGCGAGGCTCCGTGCCAGCCCGTGACCCGCAGGCTGGTATTCGTCACCACCAGGTGCGTGTAGCGCTCCGGCTCCCGTGCGATAAGGTCGGCCGCGACCAGTGCCCCGAGGTCGTGCCCGACGAGCGCGCAGCGGTCTATGCCCAGTCGGTCGAGGAGCGCGGCCACGGCGTCGGCCTGAGCAGGAACCGCGTACGAGCGGCCGCGGGGTTTGTCTGAGTAGCCGAATCCGGGCAGGTCCGGCGCCAGCGCCCGGTTGGTCCGCGCGACCACCGGCACGACGTCACGCCAGAGGAACGAGGAGGTCGGCACGCCGTGCAGCAGGAGGACCGGGAAGCCGGTCCCCTCATCGAGGAGGAAGAGACGGAGTCCGTCAGCGATGACCCACTGTCCCCGCGCGGCGAATTCATCCGCCGCGCCGGGCGCGAGCCGGTCATCGAAGCTCTCACCGTCGACGGTCATCTCCGGTCCGCTCTCACCCTTCGCCACGGCACGTCTCCCGCGATCGAGCGACGATAACGGCCCTCGTCCATCGCTTTCGCACGCGCGAGGCCGCGGCAGCCGCGCCACGTGGAGAGGAGCACGAATGGTCGATCCAGACCTGTTTCGCGATGTCCTGGCCCGCTTCGTGAGCGGCGTGGTGGTCGTGACCACCGCCAACCCGGACGGTTACCACGGCATGACTGTGTCCTCGTTCTGCTCCGTCTCGCTCGATCCGCCGCTCGTCCTGGCCTGCATCAACCGGGAGACGCAGGGCCACGACAAGCTGGAGCGCGCGCCGGCCTTCGCCGTCAACATCCTCGCCCGCGACCAGTCATTCCTGGCCGATCAGTTTTCCGGACGCGCGCCGCTGGCCGACCCGACGTTCGCACGGGTTCCACACCGCGTCGGCGCGCTCGGCACCCCGCTGATCGAGGGCTGCGTCGGTTGGATCGAGTGCCGCCCGTGGGCGCGCTACCCGGGTGGTGACCATACCATCGTGGTCGGGCAGGTGGAGCATGTCGCCCTCGGCGAGGCCGACGACCCGCTGGTCTACTTCGACCGCGCCTTCACCGAGCTGGCCTGGGGGTAAGCGACCGGCCCCCGGCTCCGGTTGAAGAGAACCGGAAGGCGTGGCTAGAATACCCGTGGGCGACTTGCGAGAGGATAGGGTCGTGCGCCTCGCCATCACCGCCAACCAAGCCCGCACCGTGGCCGGCCTGCACGAGCCGGTCGAGATCCTGGTCCAACTCAGCGCCATGCGCTCCGCTCCGAACGCCATCGGCGTCGCTGCTTCCCTGGCCGTTAGCAGGGTACAGCAGCCAACCGTGCTGTTCGCCTCGGCCAGGCGCGCTGTTCCGTTCCTTGATTAGCGAGGGGTGTTCATGCACGCGGACTCGAACGCCAACCGCGGCTCCCACATTCCGGACAGCACCGCATCGGATACTGCCTCGCCGGCCAGATCCGCTACCGGCTTGTCCAGCGTGCCCCTGATGTCCCTCGCCGTCGTCGTGCTCCTGATTACGGGTTTCCTCGTCTACACCTTCGCCTTCGCCGGCAACTCCGGCGGCGTGGTGGAGCCCGGCAAGAAGGCACCCAACTTCGAGCTTCCCGGCCTCAACGGGGAAACCGTCCGGCTCTCCGACTACCGAGGGCAGGTGGTGCTGGTCAACTTCTGGGCGACGTGGTGCAAGCCGTGCCAGATCGAGATGCCCGAGTTCCAGGCGGTCTACGAGAAGTACCGCGATAACGGATTCACGATCCTCGGCGTTAATCAAGCGGAGCCCCCAGAACTCGTGCGTCCGTACGTCGAGGAAGGGGGCTACTCGTGGACCTTCGCGCTCGACGAGAAGGGGAAGATCTCGGAGCGCTACGCGGTCTACGGGATCCCGCAGAGCTACCTGATCGATCGCGATGGCAAGGTCGTCTACATGTGGCTTGGCATCGCGACGCAGGACTCGCTCGAGAGTCAACTCGCGAAACTGGGGATTGGGGCATAGCGCCCGGATAGGATCGGTGCCTGTGGCGCTCGTACGTCGGCAGACCCGCCTCGGGCCTGCAAGACTTGTGATCCCGCTGCTTTTCGTCTCCGTTTCAGCTGTGATCGCAATGGTCGCGGCAGTCTATGCGCAACCGGTGCCCAGCGACGCGGCTCAGCGAAACATCCTCCCGACGCCAACGCCAGAGGTACCAGCCGCCGCGGCCAGCCCGACCAGCACGCCAACGCCGACCCCGACGCCAACGCCGACCCTGACGCCAACGCCCACTCCGACTCCGGAGCCGACACCGACTCCGACACCGACCCCGGAGCCGACACCAACGCCGACCCCAACGACCGGGCTCGCCGGTCCCGGCTGGGCTGAAGCGATCCGGACACCGGACGGCGCCATGATGGGCAGGGTGACGACCGGGAGCCTGAATATCCGCTCCGCGCCGCGCCTCGACGCCGATGTGGTCGATACGACGTACGCCGGCCACACGCTCGCCATCTACGAAGAAGTCCAGGGCGACGACGTGGAGGGGAATACTGTCTGGTACCGGCTCGGAGGGGAGCGGTACGTCTCGGCTGCGTATGTCGAGCCGTTCGTGGCCGATGCACCCCCGGAGATCTTCGACGGCCACTGGGTGGACGTGAACCTGAGCACGTTCTACGCGGTGGTCTACGACGGCGACACGCCGGTCTACGCCGCCATTATCACCGCCGGGCGCGACGGCAGGACGCCGCTGGGCATCTTCCAGATCGAGCGCCGGGTGCGCAATGAAACAATGGACTCGGCCACGGTCGGCATCCCCGAGGGCCATCCCGAGTACTATTACCTGGAGAACGTCCAGTTCACTCAATACTTCAAGGCGGGCGGTTACGCAATACACCAGAACTGGTGGACTCCGCCGTGGCAGTTCGGCGGTTACGGGAGCAATGGCTGCATCGGCCTGCTCCTGCATGATGCCGAGTTCTTCTGGAACTTCCTCGACTTCGGCTCGATCGTGCACATCCACTACTAGTGCGCACTGCGTACTGCGTACTTTCCCCCACTCCCCTGGTGGGAGAGGGTTCGGGGTGAGGGGAACGCATGACGTCGACGACGGACCACGCACCACCCAGTACGCAACACGCGGCACGCAGCGCAGAGGACCGAACCCGCGCTCCGGCTCGGCCAGGCCCGCCACGCATCTACCTCCTGGCGTTCACCGCACTTGCGTTGGTGATGACCTGGCCCCTGGCCCCCCACGCCGGTTCGGCCGTGCAGGATCTGGGCGATCCGCTCTATGAGATCTGGACGATGCGCTGGACGCAGCACCAGCTCCTGCGCGATCCCACGAACCAGTGGCACGGCAACACGGCGTACCCTTTCCGCTACTCCCTGCTCTTCTCAGAGCCACGGTTGAGCACGTCCCTGCTGGCCTGGCCGGTCCAGATCCTGACCGGCAACGACGTGCTCACCTACAACCTGCTCTTCCTGAGCACCTTCGTCGTGCTCGGGACCGGCGTCGCGCTCCTTGTTCGGGAGTTGAGCGGCAGCTTCGGCGCGGGACTGCTGGCCGGAGCGTTCGCCGCTTACACTCCCTACCGCTACGGCCACCTGAGCCACCTGAACCTGCTCAGCTACGGCTGGATCCCGCTCACGATCTGGGCGCTGGTCCGATTCACCCGGCACCGCCGCCCCCGCGACGCAGCGCTCGCCGCCGGGTTCCTCACCGTGCAGGTCCTTGCCTCCGACACGCTGGCACTGATGGCACTCGGCATGGTGGGGCTGGTCATCCCGTTCCTCCTCTGGGAGGCGCGCCGACGACTCACGCCGGGCCTCATCGCCTGGATCGCGCTGGTCGTGGGCATTCCCGTGTTGGCATTCGCGCCAATCGTGCTCGCGCGGCTGGAGGTGAACCGTGAATACGGCTTCGCCCGCGACCTGGAGCTGGTGCGGACTTTCGCAGCCAAACCGACCAGCTACATCGCGGTCAGCCCGCTCAACCACCTCTGGCGCGAGACGCTGCCCCACGCCTACCCGAACCCACTCTTCCCCGGCGCTGTCGCTGTCCTTGGCGCGCTGCTGGGCCTCGGGCTGGCCGCGCGGCACCGCGGGCCGTGGGTCGCCTACGCAACCCTCCTCATAGTCATCGGCGTCGTCCTTTCCCTCGGTCCCGACACCACCATCGGCGAACGCACCGTCACGCTCCCCTACCGCTGGCTGTACGACTGGGTTCCTGGCATGACCGCCATGCGCGACGTGGCGCGTTTCGGCATGGTGGCGCTGCTCGGACTCCAGATCCTTGCCGGGCTCGGCCTCGCCACCGCCTGGTCAACGCTTCGTCCCCGGCTACCGGCGGCTCGGGCCGGGGTAATCGGCGGCACGCTGCTCCTGCTGCTGGCAGGCGCGGCTTTGGCCGAGTATCGCAGTGATGTGGGAACCGAGCGGGTGCCGCGCGACCCGGACACCGTCGCGGTGTACGACTGGCTGGCGACCCAGCCGCGCGGCGCGGTCTTCGAACTCCCAGCCAACGGCCTCTGGGCCGATGTGACGGAGACGACACGACAGATCTACTATTCGACACGCCACTGGCAGCCGATCGTCGCAGGCTACACCAGCTTCCTCCCGGAGCGGTACGTGCGACTCATGAGCGGCCTGCACGACGACAACCCGGAGACACCGTCGCGCATCGACGCCGACAACGTCGGTGTCCTGCAGGACATCGGCGTCCGCTACGTCGTGGTCCACCACCACGACGCACCGGGCTACGACTGGCAGGCGGCCGTGGCCGCCGCCGACCGCCTCCCGGAACTGGAGCGGGAAGGCGAGTTCGGCAACGCGACCGTCTACCTCGTCCACCCTGCGGCTCGGGCACCGGTGTCGTACCGGCTCAGCGCGCCCACCACCGCCCTCCCGGATGCCACCTTCCCGGCTGTGTTGACCGCCATCAACCCGAACAGCAACCAGGCGGTCACAACCCTCGACCGCCCACCAGCGGCCAAGGCGGTCTGGACCGATCCCGGAGAGCAGGTGGTCAAGGAAGCAACGGTCCCGCTGGACCTCCCGGTCGTGATCGACCCAGACGACCGGCAGATCCTGGTAGCCGTCCCGACGCCGGCGCAGCCCGGCCGCTACCACCTCCGCCTGACCGCGGGGGCGTTGGGTGCCACGCTCGAGCAGGAGGTCGAGATCCGACCCGCTTCGGCGCCGCGGGGAGAGACTCCCGTCCGCCTCGCCGCCGTTGAGTGGGAGCAGCGCGTGTATCGGCCCGGCGACAAGATCACCGTCACGGTGCACTGGGCAGTCGAGCGTCCGATGGACAGCGATTTCTCCGTGACGGTCCAGGTCATCGACGAGGCCAAGCGCGTCGTCGCCCAGCACGACAGCCAGCCGTTCGACGGAGCACTGCCGACGAGCCGCTGGCAGCCCGGCGCCACCATCGCCCTGCCCGCGTCGCTGCGCCTGCCCGACACACTGCCGGACGGCCCCTTGCGCCTACTCGTCGCTCTGTACGATCCGACGACTCCCGACCTTCCGCGCCTGCCCATCACCCTTCCCACCGGTGACGTGGCGCCCGAGGGATTCTTCGGCCCTCTCGACGTGGAACGCAGTCCGACCGACTAACAGCGGGAATCCGCTCGCACCGATCCACGGGCCACCATCGAATGCCGCCGTCTGTGTCCGGGGCGGGTGGTGGGAGAGTCCGCGAGCCGTGGCGCATGCCCGGGGGTGAACCCCCGGGCTCACAACGAAAGCCCGCTGAAGCGGGCTAAGAGCGTAGCAGGTCTCAGACCCGGACAATACGGTGTTGGCGGCTCGGCCCGTGCCCGGGGCTAAAGCCGCCGGGCTAAATAGATGGGTAAGCCCACTGAAGGGGCTGCGTTGCCGACATGCCGGCGTATCCGATCCGACCTCCCACCGGACGCAGTGATCCCAGCCCCTTCAGTCGGCTTCGCTGTGTCAGCCCGAGGGTTTACCCCCGGGCACGCGCCACGACACCGGGATCCTCGTGCCACCCGTCCCGGGCACTTGGCACGGTGCAGGGGTCATCGCACCACCCATCCCCGGGCACGCGCCACCGACGTAGAGCCCCACAATACCGGAAGCGCTCACCACCGATAACCTGCCGCGCGTCACTCACCAGACCCCACCGAAGGAGTCCGCCTCACGCGCAGCTTGCTCGTGGCAACCATTGTGCGGCGGGCGAATGAGTATTGCGTGCGGGCCAACCGAATAGTCCAATCGCCACAGAGGAGTGTGTCATGGTCCGGCAGGCGATCATCTCCGGCGGCGTGGCCTACCATTACGGCTTGCTCCAGCCTGGCCAGCCCTTCGCCGGCTTCGAGGTGCTCGACGTCGGCGATCTCGCAGGGGTGGACCTCAACCGGTACGACCTCGTGGTGGTGCCGCGCTCGACGGACGGCGAGGCACTTCGCGCCCGCCGCTACCAGATCGCCCGCTTCCTGGATCAGGGTGGCGTACTGCTGGCCTTTGGCGAGTTGTGGGCGGACTGGTTCCCAGGCTGCCGGTGGGAGGAGGAGTGCGTCGAGGACACGCTGGAGCCGGTGGTGACCGCACCGGATCACCCCATCGTGGCGGGGTTCAGTGCCACCGAGCTGCACTGGCACCCCGCGCGGGAGCACTGGTGTTGCCACGGTCACCTGGTGGCGCCACCGGGCGCCGAGGTGCTCGTGCGGAACGCGCGGGGCGACCCCTGGCTCTACGTCGATCGCGTCAGCACCAACGGGGTGATCGTGGCTACCAGCAACCTCGATCCCGACACCCACACCTTCCACGGGAGCGCGGTCGCCAGCCGGTTCTTGGACAACCTGCTCGAATGGGCCCGCGCCGAAGCCGCCGCCAGCCGCAGTCGCCGCGGCAGTCACCCGCGCAAGATCGCCGGGCTCTACTCCGGCGTCCACTTCCAGCGCGCCTTCTACGATGACCCGGAGTTCGCACCGGCCTTCGCCGTCCTCCCAGTTTGGGAACTGGAGGCGGTTAACCTCAACGACTATGCCGCGCTGTGGGTCCCTCGCGAGAGCAACCAGACGCTGCTGACGCGTAACCGCGCGAAGATCCAAGCCTACCTGCAGGCTGGCGGGATCCTGGTGTGCTTTGAGGAGGTGAACCAGCCGTGGCTCCCGGTCGGCACGTGGCAGCCAGAGCGGCCCAATCTCGACACGCTCACACTGGGAAACCACCCGCTTGTGGCCGGACTTACGGTCGATGATGTCCGGTGGCACTCGCACGGTCGCTACGAGCGGCACCCGAACGCCCAGGTGCTCGTCGGGGATGGTAACGGCGCCGTCTTGCTCTTCCTGGACGAGCAGACGTTCCCCGGCGCGGTGCTCGCGGGCACGATGGACCCGGACTGCCACGCCGGGTTCGGGACCGAGACGACGCGCCCCCTGCTGCGGGCGATCCTGGGTTGGCTGGAGCGGCAGAAGCGACTCGCGCCGGCCCTGAAGGCGACAGCGGCATCGTAGCTCCGCACTCGGGACGGGGACGGGAGGTGAGTGGTGGTCCGGCTGACGCGGCGCACGCTCCTGCACCGGGGCGCCCTCCTCACCGGTGGCGCCGCGGCCTCGGCGATGCTCGCCCGCTGCGGCGGTGGTCAGGCCCAGCAGGGTGGCGCACCACCGACCAGCACCTCGACAACCGACGCGCCTATCTCGGTCACCACGCCCACCGCACCCGTCGAATCCCCGGCGCAGGCGGTGGACGCCGTGCGCTTCGCCTGGTGGACCGACGTCGGTTATCCGAACCCCTTTCAGGTTTCCACAACCGGGCCAGGGGGTGCTGTCCTGCTGACGCTCATTTACGACACGCTCACCTGGAAGGACGAAGAGGGCATCATCCCGTGGCTCGCCGAGCGCTGGGAAGCCACTCCCGACGGGACGGAGTACACCTTCTGGCTTGTGTCCGGAGCCACCTGGCATGACGGGCAGCCGCTAACCGCGTCCGACGCCGTCTTCTCCTTCCAGTACTACCGCGATCACCCGTACCGCTGGATGGCGATCCCGATGGTCGCCTCCGCGGAGGAGGGACAGGACGACGGCTCCCTGCGTATGACCCTCACGCAGCCCTACGCGGCCTTCCTGGAGGAGATCGCCGGGATCGTCCCCATCGTGCCGCGCCATGTCTGGGAGAGGGTGGCAGACCCGACCACCTACGAGGGGGAGGATCGCGCCATCGGAAGCGGGCCCTTCACATTGGCCGCCTACGATTCGGCGGCCGGTGCCTATCGCCTGAAGGCCATCGAGGGGTACTGGCGAGGCCGCCCACGCGTCCGCGAGTGGCAGCAGTTCACCGTCCCGGCCGAGGCCCGGGTTCAGGTCGTGCAGCAGGGAGACGCCGACCTGTCCTTGAGCACCGACGCCTCGGTCGAAACTCTCATTGCTGACAACTCGTCCCTCCGCGTCTTCGCGACGGCGCCCCTCTCGCTGGTCCGCCTCGTCTGCAACACCGGGCGAGCGCCGTTGGACCGGCGGGAGGTGCGGCAGGCCATCGCCTACGCGCTCGACCGCGCCCGCATCGCGGAGACGATCACCCGCGGGCCGGCCATCGTCGGCAGTGCCGGGGTTGTGCCACCGGAGACGCCCTGGTTCAACCCGTCGCTGCCGCAGTACCCGTACGACCCGGAGCGTGCCCGCACGCTGCTCGGCGGCGAACAGCTCACTATCGAGTTGATTGCCGACACCGGCGCGCGCGAGCCCGACCTCATGGCACCGATGCTGGCCGCCGTGGGCATTACCCTCGACGTCAAGCGGGTTGACGCCCCGACACGCACCCAATTGCTGTCGGAGGGCAGCTTCCAGCTTGCCCTCACCAGCCACATCGGCGTCGGTGGCGATCCCGACTACCTGCGGCGCTGGTACGCGGGCGAGGAGGCCAACGCCTTCGCCCAGGGCTCGATCTTCCGCCACGACGAGTACGCGCGCCTCGGCGAGGAGGCTGCGGCCACGCGCGACCCCGAGCGGCGCCGTGAGATCGTCTTCCGCATGCAGGAGATCCTGGCCGAGGAGCTGCCGACCATCGTCCTCTATCACCGGCGCTTCTACTGGGTCTACGACCCGCGCGTCTTCACGCCGATGGAGACCTGGGGTGGGCTGATGAACGGCATCCCCTTTCCAAACAACAAGCTCACGCTGATCGAGAGTTGAGGGGACCGCCGTGCGTCGCGACCCGGCCCGCCTGCTGGTCCGCTATCTGCTCCTTGCCGCCGCGGTGGTGCTGCTCAACTTCCTGATCCCGCGGCTGCTGCCGGGTGACCCGCTCGACCCGGGCGGCGCCGAGGGGATGACGGCCGCGATGCCCCTCCCGGCCAAGGCCCGGGCACAGATCGCCGACTACTACGGCCTCAACGAACCGCTCGGGCGGCAGTTGATCGGCTACCTCGGCGACCTCGCCCGCGGCGACCTCGGCTGGTCCATCGCGCAGCCCGCGCCCGTCTCGCGGCTCATTCTTGAGCGCCTCCCCTGGACGCTGGCGCTGATGCTAACGGCGCTCGCGCTTTCAACCCTGCTGGGCACTGCGCTCGGCCTGCTGGCCGGCTGGCGCGCGGGCAGGGCGCTTGACCGCGTGCTCGTTTCACTGAGCGGGGCGCTCAGCGCGATCCCGGAATTCCTGATCGGCATTGGCCTGCTGGCGGTCTTCAGCGTCGGGCTCGGCTGGTTCCCGCTTATGGGTGGGCGGACCGTCTTCGCGGCGTACGGCGACGGGGCCGGCGCCACTGTGCAGCGGTTGGCAGATGCGGCATGGCACCTGGCCCTGCCCGCCACCGCGCTCGCGCTGGCCGGGGTCGCCGGATTCCTGCTGCTGGCCCGCGATACGACGGCCGGGCTGCGCGGCGAATCCTGGCTTACCGTGGCCCACGCCAAGGGGCTGCCCGTGCGGCAGATCGTCCTGCGGCACGCCCTGCCGAACCTGGCGCTGCCGCTGCTGACCTTCTTCAGCCTGCGCCTCGGCGCCGTCCTGGGCGGGGCGCTCGTCGTCGAACGCGTCTTTGGCGTTCCCGGCCTGGGACTGCTGGCCTTCCAGGCGGTCCGCGCCCGGGACTACCCGGTGCTGCAGGCCGAGTTCCTGCTCGCCAGCCTCGGGGTGCTCCTGGCGAACCTCCTGGCCGAGCTGGCCTACCTCCGGCTCGACCCGCGCGGAGGGACAGGCCATGGCTGAGCGAACCGACCGCCACCACTGGGCACCGCCGCTGCACGCTGATCCAGATCACCGGAAGCAGAGTCACCCGGCGCGGCACAACGCCGCGCGGCGGTTCCCCGGCACCCGTCCCCGGCTCTTCTGGTTCGGATGCGGGCTGCTAGCCGTGAGCGGCATCCTCGCGATGTTCGGGCCGTGGCTCGCCCCGTACGATCCGACGTTGCCGGTCGGCCCGCCGCTGCAACCACCGGGAGCGGGCCACCCACTCGGCACCAACGACATCGGCCAGGACGTCCTGAGCCAGCTCATCGCCGGGGCGCGCACCTCGCTCGTCGTGGCCCTCGCCGTGGCCACGATCTCGGCCGCGCTTAGCTGGCTGGTCGGATTGGCAGCCGGGCTCTCCCGGCGGTTGGAGGCGCCCCTCATCGGGCTTGCCGACCTGTTGCTTGCCCTGCCGAGCATCCCGCTCTACTTGCTGATCGTCACCCTGGTCGGGCCGAGCCAGACCAACCTGATCCTCACCCTCGGTCTTCTCTCCTGGCCGGCCTTCGCCCGGGTGGTCCGCAGCGTCGTCATCCGCATCCGGGCCGAACCGTACGTCGAGGCAGCCCGCGGCCTTGGGGGCAGTAGCGTCCACGTCGCCCGGCGGCACCTCCTCCCGGCAACTCTCGACATCCTGCCGACCAAGGTGATCCTCACCGTGCGCTTCGCCATCTTCGCCGAGGCCACGCTTGCGTTCCTGGGGCTGGCGCAGAGCGGCACGGTGAGTTGGGGGTCGATGCTGAGCTGGGCCTTCAGCGACCCGCTGCTCTTCGCGCGGCCGGTCTGGCCCTGGCTCGTGCTCCCTCCGGCGGTGGCCATCGCCACGGTTATCCTCGCCACGACCTGGGTCACCACCGGCCTCCAGCACGCCCCGGCCACCCACGCGTCGGGCACGCCGGCCGAGACCGCAGGCCGCCACCTGGCGCGAGCCGCCCCGCTCCCGGCCGAAGGCCCTCAGCGGGGAGAACCCCTTGCGGGCCGGTTCAGCTAGGTCATGGCTTACCGCTTGACGGTGAACTCGATGCCGCGCTCGAAGGGCAAGGTCACGGTGACCACATCGTCGCGGCTGCGGACCAGTTCCTGGAATGCCGTGCAGTCGTGGGAGACGACGTTGTCGGTCAGCACCAGGCCGCCAGGGCGGACCTGGTCGATGACCGCCAGGAAGAGGCGCCCGTAGTCGTCCTTCTCGGCGTCGATAAACACGAGGTCGAGCGGCCCGTCCACGTCGGCGGCGAGGACCGCCGCGTCCCCGGCGCGGACCTCCGCCACCTCCGCCAGTCCGGCCTCGGCGAGGTTGCGGTTCGCCGCCTCGACGCGCTCCGGCAGGATCTCGCTGCCAACCACCCAACCACCGAGCTCCCGCGCGGCCAGCGCGAGCCAGATGGTCGAGTAACCGTTCGACGAGCCCATCTCGAAGATGCGACGGGCGCCGGTTGCGCGCACAGTGGCGTAGAGGAACGATCCGGTCGGCGCCGTGATGTTGCGGGTCCGCCGCGACTGCGGCAGCCCCGCGTCCCGCTGCGCCTGATCCGCTGCCCGCAACCGGTCCAGCACGGCCTGCGCCCGCGCATCGGCCACCGCATGCTCGGGGTATTTCGGCGTCCCCATCCAGCGCGATCCTTCCCAGCCCTGCTCATTCCTGGCGCGAAAGCAGGCCCGATTGTCCCGGCACGCCTCGCGCGGTGTCAAGCCTGGACATGCCCGGGCCCAATCGCATCCCCGGGCGGCTATACTGGCGGCCGCGAACCGCCCTGATTCTGGGAGAGCGGGGACGATGCGCATCCTTCGCAGCGGCCGAGTCGCCGGCCTGACTATGGCGCTTGGGGCCACCGGGGCCACGATCCTGGCTGCGCGCCGGATCATCCCGGCGGCCGAGACGCTGCTTTCCGACACCGGGCCGACGATGCCGCTCCCGGCCCCCAAGACGAACGCCTACGTGGACGAGAGCGGCCGCAGCCTGGTTGCCGTCACCACGGCCCCGGACCCGGCGGAGGGCGTGAGGCGCGCCATCGAGGTGCTTGGCGGGCTGGAGCGACTGAACATCGCCGGGCGGAGGGTGCTCATCAAGCCGGACGCGGCATCCGGTATTCCCGCGCCCGCGTCCACCAGCCCTGGAGCGCTGGAGGCGATTATCCAACTCGTGCAGGACCACGGCGCGCGGGAGGTGATCGTGGGAGAGATGGCCGGTCCACCCTGGCACGACACGACGGCTCGGGTGTTCCGCAGCGGCCTGCTCGACGTGATCGAGAACAACGGGGCACACTTTGTCGACTTCCGCTACGACCGGTGGGTTACCGTGCCGCTGGGTGACCGCGCCCGGGCGATCAAGGCGGTCTCGATCCCCCAGTCGGTTTACGAAGCAGACGTGATCGTCGGCGTGCCGGTGCTCCCGCCCCACCGTCCGGAATCGGTCGCGCCCAGCCTTGCGCTCTGGTCGGGGATCGTCCACCCGCGAACCCAGGTGGCGGCCCGCGCCGCGCGCGACCGGGGCCGTGCCGCGGCGGAGATGAACCTCGCCTTCCGTCCGGACCTCCTGGTGCTGGACGGCGGCTCGGCACAGCGATATACGACGCATACGGGCCTGTTCCTGGCGAGCGGCGACCGGATCGCGCTGGACGTCTGCGGAGCCGCGGTGCTGGCCACGCTCGATCGCGGGTCCCCGCGGCGCAGGGCCGGACTCTGGGAGCAGGAGCAGATCCGGGCTGCGATCGCGCTCGGTCTGGGTGCGCCGGAGCCCGGGCAGGTGAAGCTCGTGCCAGACCCGAAACGGGCAGATGACCCATTGCTTGCACGGTGGTTGGATGATATCCAACGTCTGACCGGCGTCGCCGCCGGTAGAGGGGGACTATCGTCCGACCGGCGTTACCGCCGGTAGAGGGAGGACTATGGACGGGACACACGCACCGGCACCAATGCGGGGACGCAGCCAGCCGGCTCGCGCAGAGATCGCGCAGCACCCGCGACTGACGGTCCTCGAGCACCCGCTGCTCGCCACCCAGGTCACGCTGCTGCGCGACATCCGCACTCCGGCGCCTGAATTCACACGCGCAATCGAGGAGGTGACACGTTTCCTCCTCTGGGCCGCGCTCGCGGACACGGCCACGGCCCCGATGCCCGTGCCGGGGCACAGCGGCACGCCCGTCCCTGGTCACCGCCTCGCGGAGCGCGTCGCTGCGCTTGCAATCCTCCGCGCCGGGTTGGGCATGCTGGAGCCGATTCGGAACCTGCTCCCGTCCGCGCCGCTTTACCAGATCGGCGTCCGCCGAGACGAAGCCACGCTCCAGCCGTCCGTGTACTACACGAACCTGCCTGAATCCTACGCCGAGATCGACCACCTGCTGCTGCTCGACCCGATGCTGGCCACCGGCGGGTCACTCCGCGCCGCCCTCGAGATCGTCCGGGAGGGCTACCACGGTCGGGTGTCGGCGCTGGGCATCATCGGCGCCCCGCTCGGGGTTCAGACCATGCTCGACGCCGACCCTGAGGTGCGGATCTTCCTCGCCGCGCTCGACGACCACCTCAACGACCGCGGCTTCATCATCCCGGGCCTCGGCGACGCCGGCGACCGCATCTTTGGGACGTTGTAGGGGGATGACGCCCGTCCCCCCTGCTTTCCGGCGAGGAGTCTGTGCCCGGGGGTAAACCCCCGGGCACTCACCGCCGCTCGTTGCGTCACGCAGCCGCGCTGATGACGGTCAGCATCCTGTCCCGCCCGGCACGTACATTGCGTGTTCCGGGAAACCAGTCCTATAGAGCCTGCAGCGTGCGGAGATGAGGAGTTGCACTGATGGCTGATTACGAGCGAGAGCGCCGCGTCCGCGAAGAGCGGCGGGTCGAGGAGACCAGTCCGGTTGACCCACCTGGAGAATACCGTCGCCGCGTAGAGCACGAGGTCGTCCACGAGCGTGACCCGGCGCAGGAAGTCCTCCGGCGCCGGGCCATCTTTCAGCGAATCGCGACCGTGGTCTGGACGATCATCGGCTTCATCGAGGCACTCATCGGCCTGCGAGTCCTCCTGAAGTTGATCGCCGCCAACCCCGACAACGCGTTCGTCAACGGGGTCTACGACTTCAGCGGCGTCTTCGTCAACCCGTTCCTGGGCATCGTGAACGATCCGCAGAGCGGCAACTCCGTGCTGGAGATCAACTCCCTCATCGCGATGGTGGTCTATCTCCTCATCGGCTGGGGGCTGGTTCGCCTGATCTGGCTCATCTTCTACACCACTGAGCCGACCGAGGCGTAGCACCCCTCACCACTGCGGCCCGCGGGCAAGCGGAACCGGGTTCTCCGGCGCCGCCCCTTCCGGCGGGTACTGGCCGGTGCGCCACTGGTAGTAGTGGCGCCCGACGTTGCCCATCTCGACCTTCCAGCCCTCGGGATTGTCCGGCGCGTAGGTCAGGCAGCGCCGCTCGAAGCACTGCACCAGCACATCGCGCATTTCCCCTGCCAGCTTCACCCGCGCCCAATAGGCCTCGGTGATCGGGTAACCGCTGGCATAGAAGGCGGGATCAAAGAGTGGTCCGGTTTGATACTGGCCGTCCCGCAGCACGAGCCCGCTGCTGCTCAGGTATTCGGCAAAGACGCTGGCGATCCGGTGCCCGGTCTCCGGGATGTAGTCGACCGCGGTAACACCGTAGGCCGCGAGGCGCTCGTCGGACCCGACGCGCCCATCCTGGTCCAGCGTCTGGGTGATGACCGTTCCCTCGTCCAATGCGGGGACGTCGACCAGCCCGGCGAACGTGGCATAGCGCGGGCCGGACGGATCATCCGGGTCACCCGCGACCGGGATGTTGGCCGGTGATCGCTGCTCGAAGCTGTTGTGGCCGAGCTGGAGCGCCCCGGTGATCATCTCGGTGGCGAGTAGACCGGTGGTCACATACCAGGGGCTGCTGGCGTCGGCGTGGGGATCGGTCACCTCCATGCGCGCCTTGTCGAAGTAGGCCACGAGCCGGTGACCGTGCTGCGTCTCAACGTACGGCTCCGGACCGACCGCGAAGGCCGCCGGACCCCACAGCCAGGTGCGCTGGGTCGCAAGCGCCGCCACCGGCTGGTCCGCCGCCTCCCAGGTGCGGGCAAAAGCGGGCCGGTACGCCTGCCGCACGGCAGCGGCCGCGTCGAGCAGGCCGGCGCCGCCTCCGAGCGTCCCCGCCGGGTAGGTCTGACGCGCCGTCCCGGTCAACGCCGCTCGGATCGCCTCGATCGACATGCCGGGATTGACCGCGCGCATCAAGGCGACCGTACCCGCGACCATCGGCGCGGCGAACGACGTGCCGTGCACCGTCTCCCAGGTGGCGCCGACACCTTCCTGCCAGTGAGCGGAGAGGATCGACATGCCGGGCGCGGTCAGATCGACGCGGCTGACACGCGAGGAGAAGGGAGCCACGTCCGCACCATCGTGCGTGGCAGCGCCGACCGAGATCGGCTCCTGGTACGTGGCAGGAAAGGTGGGGCGGTTCGGGTCGTTTCCGGCCGCCGCGACGACCGGAACATTCCGCTCGTAGGCGTACTGGATCTGCTGGTGGAGCGTGGCGCTCTCGGACTCGGCGCCGAGGCTCAGGTTGATGACACTGGCGCCGTGGTCGACCGCGTAGCGGACGCCGTTGGCGATGGCGCTCACCGGCGCGCCGTCCGCGTCACCCACCTTGACCGGGAGGATGGTCACATCCATCGCCGCTCCGGCGATACCGACGGCGTCGTTGCCCCGCGCCGCGATGATCGCGGCGACGGCGGTGCCGTGCCCCACGTCGTCGGACACGTCCGACCCGCTCTGCAGGAAGTTGTAGCCCTCCAGCACCTTTCCCGCGAGGTCGGGGTGGTCGGCATGGACGCCCGAGTCGACGACCGCCACGACGACGGACGGAGTACCGGTCGTGAGCGACCAGGCGTCGGGCAAGCCGATGGTTCGCACCCAATCTTGATTCGGCAGGAGCGGGTCGTTCGGCTCCCACTGGTAGGTGAAGCGGATGTCCGGCTCCACGTACGCCACAGCCGAGCTGGCGAGCAGCCGGGCGACTCCGTCGGCCGCACCGGTCCGGCCGATGAAGCGCGCCACGTACGTCCCCGGCACATACTCCAGCGGCTTCAGAACGGCATCGCCGACCAACGTGTGCAGTGACTGGAACTGATAACGCGCCTCCGGACGGAGCGCGACGATCCAGTCGGTGGACGGCGGTGTCTGAGAGATCGCATCGCTTGTGGCGCTGACCGGGAGTGAGCCGAACACGGCCCCAAGCAGCAGCACCAGGAGCGCGGCGACAGCCCGCGGTCCCTTCCCTATCCCTCTGGTCACGCGGATCGCTCCGTTCCCTGCTTCCCCGCTCCGGCGCCTCCGGCACTGATCCCCCGCCGGTGGCTCCAGAGCATCCCCGTAGCTGCAACGAGCGAGCGGCGCTGCGGTTCCCGGCGGCCGGGCTCGGGTGGTCGCTGTGCCTACAATCCGTAGGACGCGTACGAGAGCAGCGACACCAGGAGTATCCCCCAATACACCCGCCGGTACACCGGCCCCGCCGCGAGCGCGAGACCCAAGGGTACCACGAAGTACCAGGTGTGGATGCGAGGCCAGAGGAGAAGGAAGACGGCCAGGGAGGTTGCCCACAGCGCGAGTTCGTCAAAGATTGCCCAGGTTTTCCGCCAACGTGCCCGCCACAACATCCACGCCTGCCACGCGCCAAACGCCGCCAGCGAGAGCGCGACGGTCGCCGGAACACCGAGGCGCACGTGGCCCTCAGTGAGCGTGGCAATGAGCCAGCGCCCGACCACTATCACCGGGTTGTTCACCCCACGGCCCGGCTCGTCGAGCGTGCTCATCAGCACAGCCAGCCCGCCCCAGTAGGGCGCGAACGCTCCGACCGCCAGCAACGCCGCGATGGCGCCCAGCCGCGCTACGATACCCGCCCTCTGCGACGGCGACGCCCGCATCAGGAACCGTGGCCCGACCACGGCGAGAAGCGGCAGCGTTGAGTACTTCACCAGGCCCGAGACCACCAGCCCGGCAAAGGCGAGGTACGGCCGCGCCTGGAGCAGCAGGTAGGCACTGACCAGGACGAGAGCCAGGATCAGCGCGTCGTTGTGGCCGGTCACCACACCTTCGACCAGTACCATCGGGTTCCAGGCGAACGCCAGGTAGGCCCACCCTGCATGCTCCGGCCAGCGGCGCCGCACGAGGACATAGATCAGCCACCCGTCGAGCAGCACCGCCCCAAGCGCCAGCACCTTGAACCGGATCGCCAGGTCCAGCGGGGTCGCGTGTCGGCCCAGGGTGACCACCTCGGAGACCAGGGTCCAGAGCGGGCCGTAAGGGGACGGGATATGGCGCCACTGCCAGTACAGGTAGGGCACGACCGGATCGCCGGGCGCGCCGAGCGCGGCGGTGGTCAGGTAGGGATTGAGGTCGTAGACGCTCGCAAGCCGGCCGAAGATGCTGTAGGAGAAGATGTCGGTGGAGAAGACGGGCGGCACCGTGAGCGCCACCACCCCGAAGGCCACTGCGCCCGCGAGCACCAGGCGATGGTCGATCTGCTTGCCGCGCACCAGCCAGATCAGCCAGAGGTAGATCAGCCAGAGAGCGAGGACACAGGCGCAGGCAAAGATCGCGTAGGGCAGCACCCCCAGCTCCGCGACGTGGGGCACCACCCTGGAGAAGAGCCGGGCATTGCGCGCGAACTCCTGGAGCTTCGGATGCGCCGGAGTTTCTCCGGCTCTGACGGTGACGATCGTGAGCGCCAGCAAGATGGTGCCGAGGACACCACCTGCGCCTATGACTGCGCGATCCCCAGCCCCCAGCGTGCGCCATACGGCCATCGGCCAGTGGCGCGACGGAGCCGCGAGTTCCCGCGCTTCCACCTGCGGTATCTCCACCTGCCGCGCGGCTGAGGCGCGCGGGAGGAACTTACGGTCTGCCGACACGGAACCGCACCTCTTCGCCCCCGCCCTTCATACACGACCGTTGGAGGCGCGACGAGCCGCGTTCCTTCCCGATGCAATCCAGCCGGTCCCGACGTATGCTAGCCTCACAGCGAAACATTCCCTGGACTGCGGTTGCAGAAGGAGGGTAACGGATGCCCCAGCGCGGCGTGCACCATTCGCGCCTCATCGCAGCACTGGTCGCGCTCGCTCTGGTCGCGGCCTGTGGTCGTGCCGGTGGGGAGTCGAGCCCCGGCGACACCACCACACCCCTCGTGCCGACGGCCACCGTTCCCGCGACGGCTACCGCCCCATCGTCGAGCGCGCCTTCCGCCACCGCGACGGTCACCGTTCCATCGCCAAGCACGCCCGCCCCCACCGCAATCCTCACTCCAACACCCGTGCCCTCACCCTCCCTGACGCGGCCGCCCGACCAGCAGGTGGAGCTGCCGGACGTCGACGCCCACTATGACCTCGAGGTCACCGCCTTCGATCCCGGCACCGGCCACCTGGAGGTAGTGGAACGTGTCACACTCCGAAGCCGCAGCGGCCCGTTACCCGAACTGCACTTCACCGTGACCCCGGCCGAGGCGGGATACTTCCAGCTCGACGGCGCGACGCTCGACAACCAGCCGGTCACGCCGGACGTACGCAACGACGGCTTCACGCTCACGATCCCGGCACCTCCCGGAGAAACGGCGATAGTCGGTTTCCGGTTCACCCTCAACCTGCGCCAGGTGCCGGAGGATTGGTACGGCACCGGTCTCGACGGCAACATCGTCCGCCTGGGCTATTGGTTCCCGATCCTCTCCGATGACCACCCGTACCCCAGCACGGCCGACCCGGCGTACACCCGCACTGCGACGTTCGACGTGCGCATCCCGATCCCGCCGGGTTACGTCCTGGCGCATACCGGCGAGGAGGTCACTCGCGAGCCGCTGCCGGACGGCGCCGTCCGGTACCACCTCCGCGCCGAGAACGTGCGCGACTTCGCGATGATCACCGCCCCCAATCTCCAGATCGACACCGCGACGACGGCCGGGGGTGTGCAGGTCGAGCTGTACAGCCTGCCCGGCACGCCCGAGCAGGCCCGGCAGACGGCGCTCTCGGCCGCGGTGCTGGCCCTCGACCGGCTCTCGGAACTGATCGGGCCGTACCCTTACCCGGTGTTCCGCATGGCCGAGGCCGGGCCGTCGCTCCACGGCGGGATCGAGTTCCCGATGCTGGTATACCTGAATTTGAGCGTCAACTGGCTGGACCGGCTGACCTACCACGAAACGGCGCACCAGTGGCTCTACGGGATTATCGGCACCCGCCCGCAGCAGGACCCCTGGATCGATGAAGGAGGTGCCCAGTTCCTCGAAGCCGGCCTCGCATCCGACTTTCAGGAAAAGCCGCCCCCGCCCCCGGGCGGCTATCTCCATCCGCTCGACAGCACCGATGGCGAGCTGCCACCGGGCCCCGGTATCCCCGGCTACGAGTCGATCTACCGCCAGGGGCATGCCTTCTACCAGACGGTGTACGAGAAGATGGGGCCCGACGCCTTCTGGGCGGCGATGCGCGAGCTCTACGAGCGCTTCCGATTCGACATCGTCACACCGTGGGACGTGCTCCTGACGTGGCAGCTCCACAGTCCGGTGGACCTGCGCCCGCTGTTCCGGGACACCTTCTCCTATCCCTGGCTCGATCAACTCCCTCCGCCCGGCGGATGAGGCGCCTCCAGGGAAGCGAGGGTCTGTACGAACACACACCCGCTGTGGGGTTGACGGCCGCGACGCGCCGTGCTGAGATAGGGAAAAGGGGCGTACGAACGAACCTACGCAGGGCACTGGCGCGGCCAGGCTGCCCGAGGACAGCGCGTATCCGAAGGGAGACGCCCGGTGGCCGTCGACCCGAACGACATCGCCACACTCGCAACGAGGATCGGCCCGCGCCCACCCGGCAGTCCCTACGAGCGGCGAGCCGCCGGCTACGTCATCGAGCGCCTGCAACAGATGGGTGTTGCCTCGACGCTCCTGCCGGTACGGATCCCGCGCGGCTTCAACCTCGTCTACGCGACGCTCTTTGTCGTCGCGGCGTTGAGCGTGCCGCTGGCGCTCGTGTCCGAGATCCTCGCCCTGGTAATCAGCCTCGCCGCGCTGGTGCTGGCGGCGCTCGAAGTGACCGGGCGACCCGCGCTTTCTCGCCTCGCCGCGACGCGCATAAGCCACAACGTGCTTGGGCTGATCGCGCCGGCCCGGGGGCTACCGGCCGGGGAACGGGAACAGCCGCGGCGCGTCGTGATCACCGCGCACCTCGACACAGCCCGCTCCGGTTGGCTCTCCCAACAGCCCATCGTCGCGCGGCTCCGCCTGCTGGCCGTGGCGACGGCCGCATCGATGATCTTGCTCCCGGTGCTGCAAGCCGTCGCGCTCGCCACGCCGTCGCGGATCCCGTGGTATGCCTCGCTGGTGCCGCTGGTCATCCTGATCGGGGCCACCGTGCTCCTGCTGCAGCGCGAGCTCCGCGGGGTGCCGGTGGCCGGAGCGAACGACGACGCTTCGGGCGTGGCGGCGCTACTCAGCATCGCGGGTGCCCTGCGACGCAACCCGCCACGCGAGCTGGAGGTCTGGCTCCTCTTTACCGCGGGTGCCGAGGCGGGCGGCGCCGGGATACGCCAGTTTCTCCGTGACAATCTCTTCGATCCCGACCGGACCTCGTTCATCTCCCTGGATTCGGTGGGCGCCGGCAACATACGCTTCACTCGGGGCGAGGGGCTGTTGCTGCTGCGTCGCTCATCGCCCATGCTCTTGCGCATCGCCGGGGAAGTCGCGCGGGAGCATCCCGAGTGGGGGCTGCGGCCTCAGACCCACCGGTTGCCCGCGACCGATCAGTCCGTTGTTCTCCTCCACGGTTACACGGCAATCGGGCTCTTTGCGGCCGATGATCAGGGGTTCATCCCGAACTGGCACCAGACCTCCGACACCCCGGAGCGTGTGGACATCCGCACGGTCGCGCGCGCGGTTGACGTGGCCCTGGCGATGATCCGCCACCTGGACACGTCCGCCAACCACGAGTCCGTTGCCCCCAGCCTCGGCAGCGAGCCCGGCACCACGAGCCGCCCGTGACAACCTGTCCAGGCCGAGAGGCGACCTCCCGTAACTGGTATGGAACATGCGGACCAGCGAGCGTCGTTTGATTCACCCGGGACCACGATGGGAGGGACAGCACATGTTCGGCCGTGGCAAAGAGAAGCAGCAGCAGACGACCAGCATGATGGCAACGATGGAGGAACTGCCGGTCCGGTTCTACTGGACGGCAGCCATCGTCTCGCTCCTGATCTCCGCGATCCTCTTCCTGTTCGGCAAGCGGACGGCGGCGATCTTCGTTGGCCAGTGGCCACCGACGTTCATCCTCCTCAGCCTCTTCTACCGCCTGCTGCGCCCCAGCGAAGAGGATACGGCCCAGCAAACGGAGCGCGCCCGGAAGCGTGCCCGCGCCGCGATGCGGTAGCCCGCCGTCTCACGGCCATCCAGTGTGACCGTGGTACCATAGCGATACGACGTGGTTAGAACCGGCCGCGCCATGCGGCCGGTACGTATGAGACGGGATGGCTGATGCGGCAGACCAACCGGCGCGTCGTGGTCGTAGCAGTCATGCTGGGCACGTTCCTCGCCGCGCTGGACACCAGCATCGTCGGCACTGCCATGCCGACCGTGATCGGGCAACTGGGCGGGATGTCCCTCTACTCCTGGGTCTTCTCCGCCTACCTCCTGACCTCGACCACCACCGTCCCGCTCTACGGGCGTCTTGCCGATCTCTACGGCCGCAAACCGCTCTTCATCGCCGCCGCGGGCATCTTCCTGCTCGGGTCGATGCTCTGCGGCGCGGCGCAGAGCATGCCCCAACTGGTTGCCTTCCGCGCGCTCCAGGGCCTCGGGGCCGGCGGCATCATCCCGGTAACGCTCACCATCGTCGGCGACCTGTTTGATGTCGAGGAGCGCGCCCGGATGCAGGGTCTCTTCAGCGCCGTCTGGGGCACCTCCGCGGTCGCCGGGCCGACCGTTGGTGGCTTCATCGTGGACTACGTCGACTGGCGCTGGGTCTTCTACATCAACCTCCCCTTCGGCATCGCCGCGACGATCCTCTTCTGGCTCTTCCTGAACGAGCAGGTGGAGCGCAAGCGCCACGCGATCGATTACGCCGGGACCGTCAGTCTGACCCTCGGCGTCACTGCCCTGCTCGTCGCCCTGCTGGAGGTCGGCGAAGGCCGCGCCTGGACCGACCCGATCGTGGTCGGGTCGCTGGCGCTCGCAGTCGTCCTGCTGGTCTTCTTCGTCCGCACCGAGCAGCGGGCAGCCGAGCCGATCCTGCCGCTCCACCTGTTCCGCACACGCGTCATTGGCGCTGCCTTCCTGGCCGGCATTCTGGTCGGCGGAGCCATGTTCGGCGTCACGTCCTACCTCCCGCTCTACGTCCAGGGCGTGCTCCTCGGCACCGCGGTCACGGCCGGCATGGTGGTCGCCCCAAACTCAATAGGCTGGTCGCTGGCGTCGATCCTCTCGGGCCGGATCATCCTGCGGTTCGGCTACCGTACGGCGGTCGTCGCCGGGCTGACGGCGATCGTGCTGGCCTCGGTCGTCCTCCAGTTGGTGCCACACGGTAACTCGCTCTGGCTCGCAGTAGTTGCCGCGGGCACCTTCGGGATCGGCATGGGCCTGAGCGCGACGGCCTTCATCATCGCAGCCCAGAACGCGGTTGGGTGGGCCGAGCGAGGCATCGCAACCGCGTCGATCACCTTCTCGCGCACCATCGGCGGCGCGATCGGTGTCGCCGCCCTCGGGACCGTGCTCAGCGCCAGCATGGCCACACGCCTCTCCGCGCTGCCCGAAACCGCTCGCGACGTCAACGCTCTCCTCGACCCGGCCGTGCGGTCGACACTCTCGCCCGCCATGCTTGAGACCATGCGCACCGCCCTGGCCGACTCGCTGGTCTACGTCTACCTGGGTGTCCTGAGCATCGCCGTGGTCGCGTTCCTCGTCGTGCTGCTGGGCTTCCCGCGGGGTTCGATCAAGGATCTCCAGGCGGCCGAGGCCGGCGAGAGCGCTCCTGACGCGGGCGAGGAACCAGCAGCTCTGCCAGTTGGAAGCAGCGAGGAAGTGCAATCGACCGAGGCCCGGTGATGCAATCCGACTTCTGGCCCTACCTGCCGACGCTCCAGCGTCTCGCTCTGGCCCTCGCCATCGGGCTCTTTGTCGGCATGGAGCGGGAGTGGCGCGGCAAGGAGGCCGGCCTGCGCACGTTTGGCTTCGGTGCCCTCCTCGGCTGCCTCGGAGCACTGCTCGGCCCACCCTACGCCCTGACGGCGCTCGGCCTGCTCGGCATCCTTGTCATCCTGATCAGCGTGCGCGCGATCCTCTTCGGTCGCGACCTCGAGCTGACCACCTCCGCCGCGCTCCTGGTGGTCGGCTTCGCGGGCGTCCTGGCAGGACTAGGACACACGCTCACCCCAACCGCCGTAGCGGTTGTCACTGCCGGACTGCTGGCCTGGAAGGAGCCGCTAGCCGGGTTCACCGGCGGGCTGAGTGTGCAGGAGCTGCGCTCGGCGATTCTGCTGGCGATGCTGGCCTTCGTCATCTACCCGGCCCTGCCTGAAGAGGCCGTCGACCCATGGGGCCTGATCTCGCCCCGCGACTCGTGGGCGACGGTCATCCTGATCGCCGGGCTTGGATTCGCGAACTACATCCTGCTGAAGGTGTACGGCACGCGGGGCGTGCGGGTCTCCGGCTTTCTCGGGGGGTTGGTGAACAGCAGCATTGCGGTCGTGGAGCTGGCCACGCTCCACCGACGCGCGAAGCATGGCCTCGGCAACGTCGTCTATCAGGGCGTGCTCCTCGCCACCGCTGGCACCCTGGTGCGCAACGCCGTGGTCTTCGGCCTCCTCGCCCCCCGTGCGCTCGTCGCTGCCGCGGCTTCCTTTGCGCTCCTGTTCCTCCCCTCCGTGGCGTTCGCCGTGATCGGGCAGCGGTCCGATGAGGAGAAGAGCAGCGACGTCCCGATCGAACTGCCCTCCCCCTTCTCGATCACCGCAGCGCTCCGCTTTGGACTGATCTTCCTCGCCATCACGGTCGCCGGCACCGTCGCCGAGCGCCTGCTCGGCGACGCGGGGTTCTATGTGGCCAGCCTCATCGGCGGGGCGGTCTCCAGCGCCAGCACGGTCGCCACCGCGGCAATCCTGACTGCCAACGGAACGCTGAATCCCACAGTCGCGGGCACCGGCGCGGTCCTCGCGACGCTGACCAGCATCGGGATCAACTTGACGCTCGCGGCGCGCGTCGGCGCAGACCGTCGCCTGACCACCCGCCTCGCCCTGGCGCTGGGGATCACCGTCCTCCTCGGCGCCGTCGGCATCGGGATCGACCGGCTCCTCGCTTCGAGCCTGTGACGGCACGTGCAGCGGGCACCTGGTTGCCATGTCACCCTGGGGAGAGCCGGTCCCGGCTTAGTGGAGGGTGACGAACTCCATGGATATCCGCCGGTCATCGCGTGCCCGGGGCTAAAGCCGCCGGGCCAAGACCACCGCGCGCGAGCCCTTGCACCACTCAGTTCGGACACCGGGCAGGTGACCAACCCGCAGGAGGAGGGCGAGGACGCGGGCGCTACGTGGCCCTCCTACCCTTGCTCGGTGGGCAGTCCGCTCTGCCCCGCCAGCACGTCCTCCGGTCGGCCTCCCGGGCGAAGGATGTGGACCTCGCCCTGCCAGACCAGTACCTCGGCCGGCTCAGGGTGACTCAGGAACTTCAGGCTGCTGACACTGTAGCCGTACGCGCCACTGAGGAAGACGCCGATGATGTCACCCGGCTGCGGCAGTGCCATCTGAATGTCCGTGCCGAACATGTCCAGCGGCGTGCAGCATGGGCCGACCAGATCCGTCTGCTCCAGCGCGGCCGCCGGATCGGCGCTGACGTTGAGGATCGGGTACGGCTTGCGGAAGACCTGCCCCCAGTTCCCGGTCGCGCTGATGTGGTGGTTCATCCCGCCGTCGGTCACGACGAAGGTCTTGCCCCACGACTGCTTCACGTCGACAACGCGCGTCAGGTAGACGCCCGCCTCGGCGACCAGATAGCGGCCGAGCTCCAGGATGAAGCGGGCACCGGCCAGTCGCGGGTCGGAGAGCCGCTCGTCCAGGAGTGGGCGGAACCCGGCGCCGAACCGGTCGAGGTCGAACGGTTCCAGGTGCTCGAAGTAGGGAATCCCGAACCCGCCACCGAAGTCGATCATCTCCAGCGGCCGGCCCGCCGCGTCCGCAACACGCGCTGCGAGGTCGAAGACGTTGCGGGCGTGCTCCACGAGCGCGTCGGCATCGAACACCTGCGTCGCCGTGTAGACGTGAAGCCCGCGCAGCCGGAGCCGCGGCTTGGACTCGACCAGCGCGACGGCCCGCTCCAGGTCCGCCTCGTCGACCCCGAACTGGGTCGGCCGGCCACCCATGCGCATGTGCGAGCCGATCAGCGGCTGGGCGGGGTTGATCCGCAGCCCGACGCCGACGTCGCGCCCCTCCCCCTCGGCAACGCGGGCCAGCCGCTCGATCTCACCCAGCGACTCGACGTTGACCGCGAAGATACCCGCGCGAACGGCGCGCCGCAGCTCGTCCTCGGTCTTGCCCGGACCGGCGAAGACAATACGCTCCGGGTCGACCCCGGCCGCAAGCGCCAGGTGCAACTCACCCGCCGAGGCCACCTCGGCGCCGGCTCCGGCCCGAGCCAGGAGCTGGGTCAGCGCCAGGCTGGGGTTGGCCTTGACCGAGTAAGCGACCTCGACATCCGGTCCGACGGCGGCCCGCACACGTTCGAGCTGCTCCAGCACCACGCCGCCGTGGTAGAGGTAGCAGGGCGTCCCGGCACGATCGACGACATCGGCCAGGGCTACACCCCCAGGGCTGAAGACGCCGTTCTGCCAGCCTCCCAGCCGCTCAGCTGCGGCCAGTGCCCGGTCAACCTGCGTAGGCATCGCGCACCGCCTGACGGTCGATCTTGCCCGAGGGCGTCCGGGGCAAGATCCCCTGATGGATCTGGATCACCTTGGGCACCATGTAAGGTGGTGCCTGCCGCACACAGGCGCGGCGCACCTCGTCGGCGGACACCTCCTGGTCCCCGCGCGGGACCACCACCGCGACGATGTGCTGTCCGTGGTCGGGGTCGGGCATCCCGAAGGCGCAGGCTTCCTGCACCAGCCCGGTGCCGATGAGCACGTCCTCCACTTCTTCGGGGCTCACGCGGTAGCCCTGGGTCTTGATCAGGTTGTCCTTCCGCCCCACGAAGTGCAGGAAGCCATCCTCATCCCGCCACACCAGGTCGCCGCTATAGACCACCCACTCGGGGTGCGGCAGCCCAGGCGGTGCAAACGGGTTGGGGCGGAACCGCTCTGCGGTGTCCTCCGGCCGGTTCCAGTAGCCGAGCGACACGGTTGGCCCCCGATGCACCAGCTCGCCGATCTCGCCCGGCGCGCAGTGCTCGTTCTTCTCGTTCAGCACCCAGATGTCAGTGTTGGGAATCGGCTTCCCGATGCAGGCCGGGCCGCGGTCCCGCTCGTCAGGCGGCAGGTAGGTCGAGCGGAAGGCCTCGGTCAGTCCGTACATGAGGTAGATCTTGGTGGTCGGCAACAGCCGCCGGAGCTCAGCCACGTGAGCCGCCGGCACCTGACCGCCCGAGTTGGTGATGTAGCGCAGGGACGTGAGCGGGCGCTCCTCCAGTTCCCGGCCCATCTGCACCAGCAGGCCCCAGAGCGGCGGCACCCCGGCAAGGCCCGTGATCTCGTACTCACGCAGCGAGCGGATCACGTCAGCCGGGAATGCCGAGCGCTGGAGCACGAGCGTCGCACCCACCAGAAGGGCGGTGGTGAACTGGTTCATGCCGTAGTCGAAGCTGAACGGCAGCACCGACAGAATGCGATCGTCGCTCGTGTTCTCCAGGTACGTCGCCACGATCTCGGCCCCGACGACGACGTTCCGCTGGCTGAAGACGACGCCCTTGGGCAGGCCGGTCGAGCCGGAGGTGTAGATGATGGTCGCCATGTCGTGCTCTTGAACCCGCGGCAGAGCCGCGCGACCGTGCTCACCGCGCAGCACCTCGGCAACCGTAAGCCAGCCCCCGGCGCGCGGGACATCGGGCACCTTGTCACCGATGACGAAGGCGCGCTCGGGCGCCTCCTCGCCGAGAGCGGCGAGCTTGTCCGCGTCGCCGATGACGAGCCGCACGTCGCAGTCGCGCAGGATGTGCAGGGCCTGACGCGCCCTGAGGAGCGGGTTGACGTTCACATAGGCCGCCCCGGCCAGGGACGCGGCCACCATGGCTGCCACCGCCACGAACGATTTCTCGGCGTAGATGGCGACGCGATCCCCCAGCCTCACGCCGTGCTCGACCAGCGCTGCCGCCATGGCCTCGGCCGCGCCGAGCAGATCCGCGAAGGTGTACCGATCCGACCCGGAGACGATCGCGATGCCGCTCGGGTCACGCTCGGCGGCGTTGCGGGCCATGTCATGTAACGTGAAGACTGCCCGATGCGTCATGCGCGCTTCCGATCCACCAATTCAGCGATTGCCTGGATCGAGGCGAAGTTTTCCTCGCTCACGTCCATGTCGTCGATGACCACGCCGAACTGCTGTTCCAGGAACATGACCAGTTCCACCACCATCAGCGAGGTCAGCAGGCCGTCTCGGATGAGCGGCTGGTCGTCACTCACCGGCCGGCCGCCGGTGGCGTTGGCCATCAACCACTCGCGAATCGGACCCTTCACGGCGCCGTCCACCGTCATGTCGAAGCCGCTCCTCTCTTGGCGGATGCAGAGAATGTAGCTGTACGCGCACGCTGCGCCGGGCGCACCCCGTCACTCATCCCAGAAGCCTACTTCTTCATCACCGTAGCTAAACGCCCAGTTGGCAGCGTTCACCGCCATCTGGTGTAGCTCGGGATCAGCAAACTTTACCTGCAAGCGGGGTCGCCGCTTGCGCGGAATAAGACCCAACCGCCGGACGTCAGACGGTCGGGGCCCAACGGGCGACGCCAGGAAACGATACCAGATCACCGTAGCGCCGGCCCGCCGGAAATACCGGGCCGCCGCCCGCACCAGCTCCCGCGCCACATCGTGCCGCCCCGGCAAGACCGTAACGTCGGGCATGAGACCCGCCCGGTCCGTCGGAGTGACCCGCAATACTGCATAGCCGAGCAGATCATCGCCGTCGAGTGCCGCGAGGATCGCGCTGGCGGTGTGAGGCGACGACTCACCATATCGCCAGCGCAGAAAGGCAACGTCCTTCTCAGGGATGCACGGAACCTGGGACGAGACCGCCTCGAAGAAGCGGTCGAAGCGATCGTCGAAGTCGTCGAGTACCTTGATCTCAAACCGATCTCGACCAGTGGTGAGGATCGAGTCTACCACCCGTAACCCGAGATTTACGACAGCTCCGACCGGACGCGGTAGCGATACCGGCAGCTTGGCCGTGGTGAGCGGCTTGGTGAAGGCTTCCAGGTCTACCACGTCGGTCGCGCCGAGCCAGCCCTGGACGCGCAGCACCTCCGGGTGCCAATCGCAGGTCACGCAGTTCTCCACCGTGCGGAAGAACGCGCGCATGAGCAAGACAGCGTGGAACCCATAATTGGAGTCCACCATGTACTCGCCGGGGGCATGGGCTACCACGCGTCGCCCGGCGATACGGTAGTACTGCGGGATGGCACCGAGGAAGCCGACGATCCGGTCGCCGTCCACCAGCACCCAGCGATGCAGATGTTCCGCGGCAAGCGGGTGCGTCTCCAGCCACCGCCAGATCGACGCATCCCGCTCCAGGCGTTCCGGGGTCGCATGCCAGAACGCGCGTGCGCGCAACTCTTTCACGCCATCGAGGTCAGCCGGTTCGAATTCCCGCACTACTGCCATGATATTCTGGTCCTTCACCAGGACTCGGTTCTCCGAGTTACCGTTGCACCGCGTGCATGCATCTGACGGCGCTTATCTCTAGCACCATCTAACCATATATAACCTTGCGCGTTCGCTAAGGGACTTACCAGGCTGAAGGTCCTGTTCGAGTCGACCGGAGCAACCGCGGGCAGAAGCGGGACGCAGGGCGTCATGCCCAGTAGCGTTCGGACCGCAATCCCTTACTCAACCCAGAAACTCAACTCCCCGTCACCGGCGCTGTACGCCCAGCTCAGCGGGTTCGTCGCCACCGACTGCAACTCCGGGTCGGCGAACTTCACCTGCAAGGTATGCGTCTGCTTGCGTGTGAAGAACCCCAAACGCCACAGATCGCGCGGCAGCGGCGCTAGCGACGACGGCAAGAACCGGTACCGAATCAGATGCGCACCTCTCTGCCGGAGATGGTGAATCGAGGCACGCAGCAACGCGGCGGCCACGTCCTGGCGGCCGGGCCGCACCGTGAGGTCCATGATGTACCCGGACCGGTCGGTGTCGGTCACGCGTAAGACGGCATAGCCCACCAACTCGTCCCCGTTGAGCGCGCCCAGCAGCGGCCCCGCGGGTTGTGGCGACGAGAGTCCGTAGCGCCACTGCAAGAAGGCCGCGTCCTTCTCCGCGAGGCAGGGAACATGCGCCGTCAGCGACTCGAAAAAGCGGTCGAAGCGCTCGTCGAACGAGTCGAGCACCTTGACCGTCACGCTCTGCCGCCCCAGAGTCAGTAGCCGGTCAGCTGCGCGCAATCCCAGATTCACACCACCGGCGACCGGACCCGGTAGCGACACCGGCAGCTTGGCCGTGGTCAGAATCTTGGCGGCGTACCGCAGATTGGCCACTTGGGTTGCACCCAGCCAGGTCTGCACGCGGATCACCGACGGCAACCAGTCGACACTGACGCAGTTCTCCACGGTCCGGAAGAACGTACGCATCAAGCTGACCGCGTGGAACCCGTAATCGGGATCGACCATGTAGTCGGTGGGGGTGTGCGCGACGACGCGCTTCCCCGCGATGCGGTAGTACTGCGGCACCGCGGCCAGGAAGCCGACAATGCGGTCACCGTCCGCCAGGACCCAGCGGTGGAGATGCTCCGGGGCGAGCGGGTGCGTCTCCAGCCAATGCCAGACCGACGCATGCCACGCCAGCCGCTCATCATCATGACGGGAGTAGACGGCTGCTCGTAGCCGGCTGATCTGGACCAGATCGCCCGGTTCGTAGTTCCGCAGCACGACCATAACGGTTCGGCCCTCCCAGGAAGGCTCAGCGACCGGGCGCCCTGCCCTCACGCCTCCCCCTCAATCGGCCGCTCGTGGCCCTACCGTCGGGCTCAGCGGCCTCGCCAATCCCCCGGGTTCACGCGGCGCGGCGTCCTGCCCCCGCTGTCGCGGCACGCCGCGCGATTAATGCCTACTTAGGATACCGCGCCCACACCATCTCCCCAGACGCCTGGACCGGCGCCGACGGCCGGACATGATTCTGCTATCGCCTGGCGCATGTTCGGGCACATCGTGACCCCTTCAGCGCCTCTCCTTACTCCAACGCCTCCTCGGGGCGATCGCGAATCAGGCGCCCCCCAGTTGCAGATCACCAGACAGTAGGAGGCGTCATCACCACGCCGCGTCGCCAGCCACCACGAAGTCACGCGAGGCGACAGACGAACGTCACGGATGAGTTGACAACGTCACCCTTGCATGGCACCCTCGCGTGGGGACTATGGTGACCGTCCCCACTTCCGAGAGTACGGAAGATGGGAGGACTGCTGTGGCGCTGGTGAAGGTGCGTCGTGACGGCAACAGCACCGTGATTACGTTGCCGCCCGACCTGGTGAAGAAGTTCAACCTGGAGATTGGGTCGCATGTCCAGGTGACAGCCGACGAGCAGAACGGATGCCTCATTGTCGAGCCAGTCGCGATCACGCCGCGGGCCCGGCACGATTTCCTTGAGGCGTCGCGCAGGGTGATTGAGCGGAACCGCGAGCTGTACGAGCGGCTGAAGCGGTATGACCGAGGTGAGTCCTAGCAAGGGGCGCGAGTGCTGGGGGGCGCCCGTTTATCCGACGGTCGAGGATGTCCTTAAGCTTTATGCCGATGTGACCGGGATCCCCCCAGAGGCCGCGCCGAATTATGTCCGAGACAGGGATGTGCTCGATTCGGCACTCCAGCGACCGCGCCAGGCGGCGTTTTACGCGGGCGCTGATCTGGTCATGCAGGCGGCACACCTGCTTTGGGGGTTGATCCGGGGACACCCGTTTATCGACGGCAACAAGCGAATTGCCAGTGTGGTGGCGGAGGGGTTTCTAGCCGCGAACGGTTGGAGGATCGTAGCGACCGAAGACGAGAAGTTCTCCCTTCTGATCAACGTCGCAAAGCACCAGCTCACGGTGGACCAGATCGCAGAATGGATCAGGGAACACCTGGAAGTATACGACTCGGAGTAGAGTTGAGACGGGTGACAGGCGGGGCGCTCTGCCCTTGTTTGTTACTGGCGCGTAATGCGTCCCTCGATTCAGCGACCTCCCCCGAACTCCTCCTCGGAGAGATCACGAATCCGCTACTCCTCGTCAGCCTGGCCGACTTCCTTCTGAGTCCACATCGACCATGATCTCGCCGTCTGCGTGCACGAGACATTCCGGCTGGCAGCGGAGGGCGCTATGATGCTCCGGTCGAATCATCCGACTGAGAGGAAAGGAACGGAAACGGTGACGGGACGCATGATTGACCAGGAGGTCGAGCGGCTGACGCCGCAACTGATCGAGGACCGGCGCTACTTCCACCAGCACCCGGAACTGGCCTTCCAGGAGGAGAACACCGCCCGAGTGGTCGCCGAGCGGTTGCGCGAGCTGGGTCTGGAGGTGCGCACCGGCGTGGGGCGAACCGGAGTGGTCGGCGTGCTACGCGGCGGGCGGCCCGGCCGCACGGTGCTCCTGCGGGCGGACATGGACGCCCTGCCGATCGAGGAGGAGAACGACGTCCCCTACCGCTCGCAGAATCCGGGCGTGATGCACGCCTGCGGCCATGACGCCCACACCGCCATTCTGCTCGGGGTGGCGACGGTGCTCGCCGGGATGCGCGAGGAGATCGCCGGGAACGTCACGTTCGCCTTCCAGCCCGCCGAGGAGATCGTCAGCGGCGCCAAGGAGATGATCGAGGCAGGGGCGATGGCGGATCCTCCCGTCGATGCCTGCTTCGGCCTGCACGTGTGGCAGAACCTGCCCGTCGGCGTGATCGGCGTTCGGTCCGGCCCGCTGATGGCCTCCGGCGACGTATTCCGAGCGGTCATCCGCGGCCGCGGCGCCCATGCCGCCGAGCCGCACCGCGGCATCGACGCGACGCTCATCGCTTCCCAGACCGTCGTCACGCTCCAGTCGCTCGTCAGCCGCGAGGTTCCGCCGCTGGAGTCCGCGGTCGTCACCGTCGGCCAGCTCCACGCCGGAACCGCCAGCAACATCATCGCCAGCCACGCGGAGCTTGAAGGCACCGTGCGCACCTTCGACAAGGAAGTCCGCCGCCACCTCAGCGAGCGGGTGCCGGCGCTGATCCGCTCTATCGCGGAGGCGATGGGGGCTGAAGCGGAGGTCGAGTACAGCTTCGGCGTCCCGGCGACGGTGAACGATCCGGCCATGACCGAGATCGTGCGAGCCGCAGCGGCTGAGGTGGTCGGGTCGGAGAACGTGGTCGAGGCCACACCGACGATGGGCTCCGAGGACATGAGCTTCTTCCTGGAGGCCGCGCCGGGCTGCTACTTCTTCGTCGGTTCCAGCAATGAGGGCACCGGGAAGACGTTTGGCCACCACCACCCGCGCTTCGACATCGACGAGCAAGTGCTCCCGATCGGTGTGGAGACACTGATCCGCGCCACCCTCGCTTACTTGAACGGCTCCGAGTAGTCCGCGGCCGGGCCGGGGCGCAATGCCCCGGCCCGGCACCCCAAACGCTTCTTCACTCTGTGTACCCTCCAATCCCACTCCAGTGCTCACCGGGAACCGGAAGGGAACCTGCCTGCCGTACATTCGTGGCCGGCGGGTAACCCGCCCGATGCGTCAGCGCGAAACAAACGCGGAAGCTGGCACAGATGTTGCAACGATCACAGATCATCCTGTCCGCAGTCGTCGTCAACGGTGTGAAGAAACCACGCGCACGCGAGTGCTGGACAGGAGGATGTCGACCGATGAGCGTACGCGGCACACTCGTCCGGCGTCTGGCCCCGGTTCGTTCCCGCACCACGATGGCACGTGGACCGCCGCAGCCCCCCGTGCGTCGACAGACACCGTAGGACTCCAGCAGAGCGACAACACCACAGCTCGGGGCCCGCCCTTGGTCCTGGTGGCACGTTGTGGACCGCGGCGGCGGAGTAGGAAGCGAGGGACAGTTCATGGTGAGTTCGGTTCGGGCGCGGCGCGCGCGACGCCCGAGCGGTGTGCTGGCGCGCGCCATCAGGCTGGTCAGCGTCCTGGCGCTGATCGCCGCACTCGGCGCGGCACTGGTTCCTGCCGGGCCGGCCAGCGCCCAGGCAGACCGCTGGGTCGCCGTCGGTGGGGATGACGACGGCAATGACTGCCTCGACGAGGACAACCCGTGCGCCACGATCCAGCACGCGATCGACGTGGCCGAGAGCGGCGACACGATCCACGTTGGGGCCGGTACCTACCGTGAGGACCTTACGCTGCCGGCCGACAAGAGCGGCCTGACGCTCAGCGGCGCCGGCGTCGACCGCACGAGCATCACCGGTGTTGCGGGGAACAAGTCCTATACCATCACCCTGACAAGCGCCGATACGACGATCGAGGGCTTCACCATCCGGAGACCGGCAGGGGTAGAAAACTCGATCGCGATCGCTTGGGGCTACCAGGGCAGCGGCTCGACGGTCCGGAACACGGTCATCACTGGTTACCCGACGGGAATCTACGTGTCCTCGGGGGTTGACGGCGCCACCATCACCAATAACACCATCAGCGGCAACGGGAACGGTATCCTGCTCGAGGCGCGAGCAGACAACGTCACCATCGCCTCGAACAACATCACCGGCAACAACGTCAAGTCCCTGGAGCCGGAGGGCGGTGCCGGGATCCGTTTCCTCTCGGAATTCACTGGGAGTGGCAACCGCATCGCGTTCAACCGCATCGCGGGCAACGTCGATGGCATGGGGATCAACAACCAGTCAACGACGGTCCTCGACGCCACCAACAACTGGTGGGGCTGTAACGCGGGTCCCGGTGAGGACGGCTGCAACACCGTTGCCGGCCCAGTGAACCTCGACCCGTGGCTCACCCTCACGGTGACGACCGACACCGCCGAGCTCGAGAGCGGCGAGGAGGCGACCGTCACCGCATCGCTCACGACCAACAGCGACGGCGACGACACCAGCAGCGACGGCACGGTGCCCAACGGCATCCTGGTGGACTTCGACGTCGATCCTGCGGACGCCGGCACGCTCGACCCGGCGAACACCAGCACCGCAGCCGGCGCGGCCACCACGACCTTTACCGCCGAGGCCGCCGGCGAGGCGACGATCTCCGCCACGGTCGATGCTCAAACGGTCGAGACGTCCGTCACGATCGTCAGCACGCCCACCCCACCGCCCGCGGTCGAAGCGATCGAACTCGTGGCCTCGAACACTTCGCCCACGGCCGGTGAGGAGGTCACCCTGACCGCGACAGTCACGGACGCCGAGGGCGATCCGGTCGCCGATGTGACGGTGCAGTTCGACGTCGACGGCATCCACGACGAGTCCGGCGAGGGAACCACGAACGAGGACGGCGAAGCCACCTTCAGCTACACCGGCTCCTTCGCCGGAACGGACACGGTAACCGCAACGGTGGCCGGAACCGACCTGAGCGACAGCGTGGAGATCACCTGGACCGTGGTTTCACCGCCGCCCGCGGTCGAAGCGATCGAACTCGTGGCCTCGAACACTTCGCCCACGGCCGGTGAGGAGGTCACCCTGACCGCGACAGTCACGGACGCCGAGGGCGATCCGGTCGCCGATGTGACGGTGCAGTTCGACGTCGACGGCATCCACGACGAGTCCGGCGAGGGAACTACGAACGAGGACGGCGAGGCCACCTTCAGCTACACCGGCACCTACGAGGGGGACGACACGGTGACGGCGACGGTGGCTGGAACCGACCTGAGCGACAGCGTGGAGATCACCTGGACCGTGGTTTCACCGCCGCCCGGTCAGTTCCCGCCGGCTCAGCCTGCTGAGCCGAAGGCTGGCTGCATCTTCTTCCCCCAGACGCAGCACAACCTCTGCGCCGGGTTCCGCTCCTACTGGGAGAACTTCGGTGGCCTGGCGACCTTCGGCTACCCGGTGACCGAGGAGTTCGTCGAGAACGGCTTGACCGTTCAGTACTTCGAGCGCGCCCGCTTTGAGTGGCATCCCGGCGTCTGGCCGGAGCGCTACGACGTCCTCCTCGGCCTGCTCGGGCGCGACATGACCGCCGGGCGCGGCGACGAACCGCCGTTCCAGCGGGCGAATCCCGGCGCGGCGGATAGCTGCACCTACTTCGAAGCGACCGGCCACAACCTCTGTTTCGGCTTCCGGTCCTACTGGGAGGCGTTCGGAGGGTTGGCGATCTACGGCTATCCGATCAGCGAGGAGTTCGTCGAGCGGAACCCCGATACCGGCGAGCTCTACACGGTGCAGTACTTCGAGCGGGCGCGCTTCGAGTGGCACCCCGGCGAGTTCCCGCCGCGGTTCGACGTGCTGCTCGGCCGCATCGGCGCCTGGGCGCTGCACCAGCGCTACGGCACGCCGTATCCGTAGCACATCCCACCCCACAACCCCCCGGGAGGGGGCTGAGTCCCCATCCTCGCCCCCTCCCCCTTCCGACCGCAACGATCTCCATCCCATGTTTCAGTGCGCCGTAAACGGCCGCCGACACCCGCATAAGTCCGTAGATACGCGGCGGCCGATCTTCAATCTGACGCAAGGTCACAGGGGTGGCACGCCGTTTGCATCACTGAACCGGAACCTGCCAGGTCGGGGAGTGGTCTTGACAGGTTTATGTCAAACAGGTAGACTACGTAATACCGGGACGCGGCACCCCCGCCGACGACCCGGAACCCAATCCCTTCCCTTCCCTTGACGCGGAGCGCCTGTGTCCCCCAGCGCTCCGTGTCGCTTTTAACGCGATTTCCTACGCTCAGCGCCGCCACAGCAGGCAGGGCACGAGCATCTCCTCGGCCTCCAGCCCTCCGTGCGCCCCCAGCATCGGTTCGGCCGGATCGCCCGCTGCGCTGTAGGGGAATGTCGCCGGACCGCGCGCGAGCAGTACCAGTTCCCCAACGCGCGACGGCACCTCCGGGTACAACGGCCCCGGGCCGACTAGCTCCTGGTCCAGCAGTTCCGCGCCCTCGACGACCACACCGCGTTCACCGGCCAGTTCACGTAGGCGCTCCCGCACCGCTTCCTCCCGCCCGGCGCGTGGATGGAAATAGCCCACCCGCCGCTCCCCGGCCGGTGGCACCCGTAGATCCGCGAGGAGATCCGGCACCTCATTGAGGCTGAGCACCTGGTCTGGATCGAGTTGAATCTGCCCGTGGTCCGCCGTCAGGATGAAGAGGACGTCGTCTCGCGCCTGATCGAACACCTCTCGCCCCAGCAGCGCATCCAGCAGGCGCAGATCCGCTCGCGACGTCTCCCCCTCCGGGCCCTCGATGTGACCGATCAGGTCAATCATCGGCCAGTAGGCGAAGATCAGCCGCCGCCCGGGCTCAGCGACCGCTCGCCGGATCACGGTGCCGAACTCGCCCAGCGTCCGGTAGCCGCGGTACGCCGCGCCTCGCCCCTGGATCCGGGTCAGCGGGCTGTGCTGGAAGGAGCGGTAGTTGATCATCTCCGCCGCGACGCCGGCTGCCGCGGCGCGCTCGTAGATCGTCGGCACCGGGAGGAACGTGCCTGGATCGAACCCCGTCGCAGCATAGCTGTCGAAGCGGCCGACCGGGCTGAAACGGATCAGGTTGCTCAGCATCCCGAACTCGCGCAGGTAGCAGGTGTACGCCACCATCCCGTGCTGGGACGGCGGGACGCCGGTCTGAAGCGCGGTGAGCGCCGCCACGGTGGTCGACGGAAAGGTCGACGTGAGCGCGAAGGCCGTCCCCTCTTCCCACACTCGCGCCAGGACCGGCGTGTCGCCCGCGCGCATCCCCTCCCGGAGCTGGAAGTAGGCGAGCGCATCGACAACGATCAGGACGACCACGCGCACACCGTCGCGCAACGCCGCCGGCACCAGCTCCGGCGCCAGCGGCGTTCCCTCCACCGGTGCGCCGAGGATATCGAGCACCGTCCAGGGCAGGTTCACCACGCCGTAGCCGTCGTAGCTCGGCCGGACCCAGGTGGGGAAGGACGGATCCAGGCGCTGGCGCTCAAGGAGCGCACGGACGGGCTCCGGCTCATCGTGGTACCGCATCGCTCGTCCCTCCCTCTCCGCCGCGCCTCTGGCCCGGCGAGTCATCGGCGAGTCATATGTCCGATTGCGTTGTCACCCAGTATACGGCTGGCCCCTGGCACCTCGATTGCCAGAACCTTCGGTGATCGGTACGACGAAAGGAGCACACGTCATGCCCTACAAGCGCCGATCAGATCTACCGGAGAGCGTCCGCGACGCGCTGCCACCGCACGCCGAAGGCATCTACAAAGAGGCGTTCAACTCGGCCTACGAGCAGTACGGACACGACGAAGCCCGCGCCCACCGGATCGCCTGGGGCGCCCTCAAGCGCAAGTACCACAAGGACGAGCAGACCGGGAAGTGGGTCGAGGGTCCGTCGGAGGATGAGTAAGCCGTCATGCGTCATGCGTCATACGTCATGCGTCATTCTCCCCTTTCCCCTGGTGAGAGAGGGGCCGGGGGTGAGGGGGACGCATGACGCATGACAACCCGGAGTGCCGGACAGGCGAACATACCCCCCTGGGTCGCCGCCGACCTCGTGCCTGATGCGGTGGTCTTGACTACCGCAACGGCATCAACGAACAGCGATTCTGCTATCTCCCGATATGTCACGAGCCTGACACAACGCATCAGGCAATGTGATGCCCCTGCGGTCGGCGTAGGAGTAGGCTGCCCTTGGATATCCCACAACCGCGCGAATGGGAGGCATCCATGGTCGCCCTGCTCCCGCCACTGCGCCGGGCCGTGGAGCGCCACCCCACGTTGCAGCAGATCCTGCTCGGCTGCGGCATCGCCGGGTCGGCGTGGTGGGTCGCCATAGACATGGTTGGCAGCATACGCTACCCAGGGTACAGCTACGCGGACCAGGTCGTCAGTGAGTTGTCAGCCGAAGGGGCGCCAACCCGGACCTTCATGCAGGTGTTCAGCGGCATCCCGTATGCCGCGCTGCTGACCGCCTTCGGCATCGGCATCTGGCGAGCAGCAGGAGAGAGCCGCGCCGGGCACGTCACCGGCGCGCTTGTGATCGCCGAAGCCGTGTGGGGTCTCGTGGGCGGGATCGCCTTCCCGATGGCCACACGGGAGGTGATGGCCGCCAGCCAGGACACACTGCGCAACCAGATGCACCAATGGTACGGCATCGGGATGCCGATTCTCTTCGCGCTGGCCGTCGGCTTCGGGTCGCGGCTGCTCGGCAAGCGGTTCCGGTACTACTCGTATGCGACCATCCTCGTGATCCTTGTGGCCGGTTTCATGATGAGCCAGCAGAACAGTGCCCTGGCCGCGAACGAGCCGACGCCGTGGATGGGGTTGAACGAGCGCGTCGTCGGCTATCTCCCCATGATCTGGTACGCGGTGCTGGCGGTCGGCCTGCTGCGCGCCGAAGGTGCCAGGTCCACGGCGCGAAGCGAGCAGCGAGCGGCGACTCCGCGGAAGCTGCAGCAGCTACCGCGGTAGGCGGCGAGGCGGGAGTCCGTAGCACCCGGTCGACGATGCGATTGAGGACCTAATTGCTTGACATGCTCGCCTTCTACGAGACCGGCAAGGGGGTCGTGGCCACTGCTGAGGTGGCTTCCACCCCAGAGCGCAAACAGATACCAGGCGTCAACGAATCCGAACGATTCCCCTGGGCCTTCAAGGTCAAGAATGTGAACTACTTCTTTGATGCACCGGTCGTGATCGACGCCACTCTCCGTGCACGACTCAACAAGTTTAGGGACCGCGATCCTCAGAGTCCCTGGGCCTGGTTCGTCCAGGGCACCAAGATCGTCGACGCCCACGACTTCGCGCTGCTGACCGGCGGCAGATACCCGGTTCAGGACGACGCCTGATACTCCGTATCCAGAGCAGAGCCGGGCCCGCCGCGGTATCGAATGATCCCGCTTCAGACTCACCGCGCCGCGGAGCGATCCTGGGCCGAAGCCGCCCGCCTCACGGCGGGCGGCTTCGCTTTCTGTGGCACGAGAACGAGCGATAACCCGACGGCGGGGTTATTCCTCGCTCGCTCCGTCGAACACTTCCTCGCGTGCGATGCGGCGCATGAAGGCCAGGTACTCATCCTTGGTCATCGGCGGCTTGTCGCGGTCAAGGATCTCCTTGGCCAGCGTGGCGCCATCGGCGAGCAGGTCGATGACGGTCATCGCCATGAGCTTGGCGGGCAGGATGTACGCCATCTCCGGATCCTCGATGCCCCAGTCAGCGCCGTGGGCGGTGCCCTTGAAGCCCCCGACGTAGGGATGCAGGGCCGGCATGATGTGGGCAATGTCGCCCATGTCGGTCGAACCGCTGCGGTGGCCCGTCTCTTCCCACTCCGACTCAGGGTAGAACTCGAGGAAGTTCCCCTTGAAGGCGTCGGCCATCGCCCGGTTGTTGATGAGTGGCAGGTAGCCGGGTAGGGTGGTGATCTCTACCTTGGCGCCGAGCGCCAGCGCGCCGGCACGCAGCGCCCGGTCGACCTTCTGCGACGCGCTCTCGATCCCTTCGATCGTCTTGCCGCGCACGTAGCTCTCCAGCCGAACGTCGCTCGGGATCACGTTCACCAGGTCGCCGCCGCGGGTGATGATCGGGTGGACCCGGATGGCATCCTCGTCGCGGAACGTCTCCCGCTGGGCGTTGATCGCCGCCAGGGCGACGTGGGCGGCGTAGAGGGCGTTGATGCCCTTATCGGGTGCGCCCCCGGCGTGGGCCGCCTTGCCGATGAAACGGGCCTGCTTCCCGACGAACCCGTTGTTCGAGGCGGAGACGCCCGCCTTGCCCTTTAGTGACTGGGCGCTGGCGCCGTGGACCATCATCGCCATGTCCACGTCGTCGAAGGCACCGCGGGCGATTAGCTCGCTCTTGCCGCCCAGGAACTCGATCACGCCCTGCCGCCGCAGCTCGTTGCGGTACTCGATCTCGACGTACTCCTCGGCCGGCACGGCGAAGAACGCGACCCGACCGCTGAGCGAGGGCAGCACGCCCGAGCCGACCAGGCCGACCGCGGCGCCGAGCATGGTAGCGATCTGCGCGTTGTGCCCGCAGCAGTGGGCAGCGCCGGTCTCAGGGTTGGCTGCCGGGTGGTCGGGCACCAGCAGCGAGTCGAGCTCGCCCAGCACTGCCACCGTCGGCCCAGCCGAGCCGCAGTCCACCACCGTCTTGACCCCGGTCACCGCCAGACCGGTCTGGACCGAGAGGTCGAGGCTCTGCAGCACCTCTGCTGCGATTTTCGCCGTCCGGTGCTCTTTGAAACCCAGCTCGGGATCGTGGTAGATGTCCTGTCCGACCTGGATGAGCAGATCCGCGCGCCGGTCGATCTCCGCACAGACCCGGCGCTTCATCTCCGCCTTGTCCACGGTTCCCCCCTTGACTTCGATAAGTAGCGGCCCCTGCCGCACGTCCAGCGGCATTCTAACCGCATCTCGTCCCGCGCCGGTCAGACTCCTGTGGGCACCAGGTCGCTGGACGATCAAGCCAGACCCGGTGGCTGTGATCCTGGCCGCCCCGGTTGCCAGAGTGAGGTGCCGCGCTCGCCAACCGGTTACCGCGCTGCACCGGGTCCGAATTGGGACGATCGTCCCCCACGCATGGATTGTCCCCGCCGCTCGGCGGCCGATACGATCCCGGCGTAGGCGCTCCCGCATCAGTCAGCGCCGGGAGGTGACGCTTGGCTCCAGTCACCGTCGAGGTCCGAAGCCGGGTGGTCGGTGGCAGTCCCGACGAACCGGTCCTGGCACCGGTGCGGCTCGACCTGCCGGAGGAGACGATCACCGTCGCCGAGTTGATCCGCCGGACCGTCGAGGAACAGGTCCGTGAGCTGCGCGTGCGGCAGCACCTCGACCTCGAGCAGGCACGCCGCGCGCTCGACCGGCAGTACCTGACCGCCGAGGAGATCGTCGCGCAGGCCGAGCGGGGCGCGATCCGCCCGCGCCCGCCACGGCGCGCCCTGCATCCACGCCAAGTGGATCCCGCGGCGGAGGTCGAGCGAGCGCTCCGCGCCTTCGAGGCGGGCGCGTACCTGATTCTGGTGGACGGCCAGCGCGTCGAGCGGCTTGACGAGGAAGTTCGCTTCGCTCCCGGCACCACCGTGACCTTCCTTCGACTGATGCCACTGGTGGGGGGCGCACCGTGATCCGGCTGTGGCCGTTCGGCCATCGCGAACCGGCGATCACGGAGGAAATCCTGGGCTGGGCGGACGAGGTGTGGCCCGCACGGGCACGACAGCTCCCCTTCTCCGGCTCGCTCGCGTGGATCCTGCGTGCCGAGGATCACCCATGGCGTGGGGCGCTGGAGGAGAGCCTGCGGCGCCTTGAGACGCGCTGGTCACCCGCGGAGCTCGGCGTGCTGGCCGCCGAGCCGTATTTCGATCCGTTCCCCTGGCAGGAGCGGCTGTCCCAGCACGCTCACCTGATTCCGGTCACCGTCACCGTACTCGGTGCCTGTGTGGTCCGGCACCCGCCGCCCGACATCGACGCGCGCCTGGAAGCCCGCCTCCGCGTCGTCTTCGCCAACCCGTACGCCCCCTTGACACCCCATCTCCAGGTGCAGCGTGGGGAGATTGCGTTCACTACGCAGCCCCCACCCACGTTGGAGGACTACCTGGCGCTGCTCACGCTGCTGGAGCCCACATCGGCGGTGCTCGACGTGATCGAGCGGCTCGTGATGGGTGATCTCGATGCCCCCGTCAACGGCCCGCCGCCTCACGGAATCGGCCGGGGCGCGGCGCGCGGCTACGAGGTCCACCTCGGCCCCCTGAACCAGCAGGTGCCTGCGTTGCTGGAGCGCCTGTTCCAGCACGGCCGCCTGGGTTACGAGGTCTTCGCGCGAGCGGCCCATTGTATGCCCTTCGCGATCGGCAACCTCAGCCAGCGCGCCGATCCGCGATGGCGGGCACCCCAGGCCGATCTGTCTCCGTTCTTGCGCACCGTGCGGGACTACAGCGGCCGCCTGGCCTGGGACCTCGCCCAGGATCTCTCCGAGGACAACTACCACCTGCTCAAACAGATGCGGGGCCTGCGGGGCAACCAATACCTGGTCCAGGCCGCCCGCCTGCACGACCGCCTGCGCCTCGGCCGGCTGGTCTGGAAGGACTACCGTTTCAGTGATGGCCTGGAGTCGGGGATCGTCCACCTGGCGGCCGCCGCGGTCGAGCCGGCCAGCGCGGAGGAGCACGCCCAGCTCGTCGCGGACCTGCGGCAGGTTCGCCCGCAGACGCTGAAGGCGATGCTCCCGATCGCGTGGCGCGCTCGCGCCCCGATCCTCGACGCGCTGGGCTGGTCGCACGCACTGCCGCTCGTCGAGCAGATCGTTTCAACGGCCGGACTGGAGAGTGCCGGCCCACTCGAAGAGACCGACGTGCGGAACTCACCCGATCCGAACAATGGAGTGCTCGACGTCGCGGCGGTGCGCGCCGCGTTGGCGCAGGCGGGCGACGACACGGCGCGGCAGGTGCTGGCGCTGTTCCGCTCGGCCCAGGTCGGCGCGCGGAACACGGTCCGGCTGATCGAGGCTCTCGCCGGGTGGGAGCGCGCGTGGGTCGAACAGGGTCTGGCCAAGCGCAACCAGATCGCCGTGAAGGCATTCGGCCTCCTTCCGCTGGAGCGCGGAGCGGAGGAGGTCGCGGAGCGCTACCTGTTCCTGCGCGCGTTCGCCCGGGAAGCGCGCTCATTCGGCCCGCAGCGCCAGGCCAGCGAGCAGGCGGCCGCACAGGTGGCGCTCGCGAACCTGGCGCAGAACGCGGGTTACCCGGACGTGGTCCGCCTGGAGTGGGCCATGGAGGCACGACTCGGGAGCGCGGTGGCACAGCCGGGCGAGATCCGGTCGATCGAGGGCTACGAGGTGGAGATTGCCCTGGACGGGTTCCGGCCTGAGATCCGGGTCCGCCGCGGGGGACGAATCCTCAAGAGCGTCCCGGCAGCCGTGCGGAAGAGTCCGGCCTACGCCGAGCTGGCGGACACCATCAAGCAGATGCGTGACCAGGCGGCGCGGCTGCGCGCGACCCTGGAGCAGATGATGGGCGACGGCGCGTCGCTCACTGCCGAGGACATCGCCGGGATCCTGCGGCTCCCGCTCGGACGGGCGATGCTGGCGAGCCTGGTCCTCGTCGATGAGACAGGGGCGCTGGGCATGCTGGCGGACGACGGGGCAGCGCTCGTTACGCTCGACGGCGGCCGGCTCCCGCTCCGTGCCCCGCTCCGCGTTGCCCACCCCTACGATCTCTATCAAGACGGAAGTCTGGGCGAGTGGCAGCGCGCAATCGTGCGCCGCCGCATCGTTCAACCCTTCGCGCAGGTCTTCCGCGAGCTGTACCTGCTCACCCCCGCCGAGCAGGGGACGTCACCGCGGTCCCGCCGCTTCGCCGGGCAGCCCCTCGACGCAGCGGTCGCCTCCCGGCTCTTCCAGGCCCGCGGCTGGGAAATGGGACAGGACGAGATCGCCCGCCCTCGCAAGCGGCTGGCGTCTGCCAGCCTCACCGCGGTGTTTGAGTTCCCGGACGCGGGGCACTTCCTCGCGGAGCACCCTGCCGTTACGAGCGGCGAGATCTGGTTCGAGCCGAGCCACGGCATGGCACGCGATCCAGTGCCGCTCGCGGACGTGCCTCCACGTCTCTTTTCCGAGGTGATGCGAGACGCCGACCTGGTCGTATCGGTCGCCCAGCGGGACGGCGCGGTGCGCCTCTCGCCGGAGGGGTACCAGCGCAGGGGCGAACTCGTGCAGGCGCTTCTGACGGAGCTCGGGCTGCCGAACGTTACGGTCGACGGCCACTTCGCACGGATCCAGGGCCGGCGGGCCGACTACCGGGTCCACCTCGGGAGCGGCGCGATCCACATCGAGCCGGGCAACCACCTCTGCATCGTCCCGGCGAGCTGGGGGACCGATGCGGACGGCCTCTTCCTCCCCTTCGCCGACGAGGGGGACCGGCAGGTGAGCATCGTGGTGAGCAAGATCCTGCTCCTTGCGCAGGACGACCAGATCACGGATCCGACCATCCTGGCGCAGATCCAACGCGTGCAGCAGGGCTAGCACAGCCGGCGGGCGCGGGGCCGCCGGGTGGTGGCCCCGTCCGAGTCGAAGGATCGCGCGTCGGACCGGCCACGCACCGGAGAGATCCTTCGCTTCGCTCAGGATCACAGCCACTGCACGACGGGGTCGGCCTCGTCAAACTCCAACACCCCCGCTACCCCCTGGAAGCGGCTCATAGTGAGTGCTAGTCTAATCGGTACGAGGCGCAACCCACCGCGACCTATTACGCACCGGAGCCCCGGCATGGGAAACGTGCCCGAGAACCAGCCGATCCCCATCTCGCCGCTGATGCGCGCCGGCACGCGCGGGCTCCCGCAGCCCCTGACCCCGCTCATCGGACGGGAAGCGGAGCTGGACGCTCTCCTGCGACTGCTGACCCGCGACGGCGCGCGACTGGTGACACTGACCGGGCCGCCAGGGATCGGGAAGACCCGGCTCGGGCTGGCCGTGGCGAGCGAGTGGCAGCAGCGGACCGGCGGTGAGGTCTACTACGTGCCACTCGCCGCGGTGCGCAACCCTGCCTGGGTCCTCTCGGTGTTGGCGCGGACGCTCGGAGTCCCGACCGCGCACGGCCAGCCCCTCCTCGACCGGCTCGTCGCCGCGCTGTGGGGCACGGAGACGCTGCTGCTTCTGGACAACGTCGAGCAGGTCGTCGGCGCGGCTCCGGACATCGCGGAGCTGTTGACGCGCTGCCCCCACCTCGTCGCGCTCGTGACCAGCCGCGCCGTCCTACGCGTCCGCGGCGAGCATGAGTGGCCGGTCCCGCCCCTGGCTCTGCCTCCGTCCATCTCTGCATCGCCTGCCACACTCGCGGGCTACTCCTCGGTGGCGCTGCTGGTGGACCGGGCACGGGCGGTGGACCCGACGTTCTCCCTTACGGCCGACAACGCCGCAAGCATCGCTGCGATCTGCCTTCGCCTTGAGGGGATCCCGCTCGCGATCGAGCTGGCAGCGGCCCGACTCAAGATGTTCTCACCGGCCATGCTGTCCGAGCGCCTGGAGCGCGGCCTGTCGGAACTCCGCGACGGCGCCCGCGATGTCCCCGCCCGGCACCAAACACTCTCCGACGCCATCGCCTGGAGCGACGGGCTCCTCGCACCGGATGAGCGCCGCCGCTTCCAGCAGCTCGCCATCTTCGTCGACGGTTGGACGCTCGACGCGGCCGAGGCCATTTGCGCCGCGGATGAAAGCCCGAAGGCGCGGCAGGCCGTGCTCGACGGCCTCACATCGCTCCTCGAGAAGAGCTTGATCCAGCGCACGACCAGTCCCGACGGCACGCCCCGATTCGGCATGCTCAGCATGATCCGCGAGTACGCCCTTGGGCACCTGCAGGCCAGCGGCGACTGGGACAGACTCAGTGAGCGGCACGCGACCTACTTCCTGTCATTCGTCGAGACGGCGGCGGCTCACCTTTACCACGCCACCCAGGCCCGCTGGATCGAGCGACTTGAGCAGGAGGTGGGCAACCTGCGCACGGCGCTCCGCTGGCTCATTGATCACGGAGACAAGGAAGCCGCGCTCCGCTTCGGCGCCGCCCTCGAGAACTTCTGGCTCATCCACGACCACCTCGGCACCGGGCAGCGATGGTTGGACGAGATCCTCGCCATGCCCGGTGACGCGCCGCCCCTGGTCACGGCCCAGGCGCGTGACGCGCTGGCTGCACTTCTGGTGCGGCAGGGCGAAATTGACCGTGCCCGCGCGCTTCACGAGGTCAACCTCGTGCTCTATCACGAGGTGGACGACGAGGCGCTCCGCGCCCAGACCTTGCTCGACCTCGGCAGCCTCCACTTCATCACCGGCGACGTGGAACGGGCCACGACCTACTTCGAGGACGCGCTGGCGATCGGGTGGCGGGTCGGCGCTCGGCGCACCGTGGCGCGCACGCTCAACCGGCTGGGGGAGATCGCGCGGCTGCGCGGGGACGATGCCGCTGCCGCGGCCCGCTACGAAGAGAGCCTGGTGATCTGGCGCTCCCTGGCCGAGCAGGAGCGCATCGCGATGGTGCTCCACAACCTGGCACCGGTCGTCGCACGCCTGGGCGACCGGCCCCGCGCGCTGGCGCTCTTCGCCGAGAGCCTGTCCCTCTCCTGGGAGCTGCGCAACACCCACGGCACCGCGATCTGCCTGATCGGCATCGCGGGGGCGATCTCCGGAGGCTGGGCCACGGCCATCCAGGCCGCGCAACTCCTGGGCGCGGCCGATGCCCTGCGCGCCTCCATCGGCGTCCAGTGGGAGCCGGCCGACCGCGCCGAGTACGAGCGGAGCGTCCGGGTCGTGCGTGGCATGCTGGACGATGCCGCCTTCGAGCCGGCCTGGACCCAGGGCCGGGCGCTGACACTCGCCGAAGCCGTCGAGCGGGCCCAACGCCTCCTCGCTACCCCACCCGGCCCCAGCCGGCTCCACCGTCGACCGCGCACGCAACTCGGCGGGTTGACCCGGCGCGAGTACGAGGTCGCCCTCCACGTCGCGCTTGGGAAGACGAACCGTGAGATCGCCGCAGACCTCTCCATCGGCGAGAAGACGGTCGAGATGCACGTCAGCAACTGCCTGACCAAACTCGGGCTCCGCTCCCGCGCCCAGTTGGCAGCCTGGGTCGCCTCATCCACCTCCGGCCAGCCGTCCGGCGCCAGCGCCGAGCTGTGACGAACCCTACTGTCCACAGTCGGCGCGATCCCGGGGTGAACCCCCGGACACCGACCACCGCGCCAAACCTTCCCAGCCTGCAGCGGACCTGCCACGCAGCGAATGGCGCCTGCCCACGCCACACCCTCCCCGTCGACACCCCAAACCCAGGGGAAAATACCGGGAATCCCCGGATATCTCACGCCACGCGGTTTCCCTATGCTGCCAGCATCGAGCATGACGCGCCGACACTATCACCCTGGGGAGCACCCAGGAGCGAAGGGGGTGCACCGATGACGCTGCAGACGGCAACCGAGATGCGTGAGCTTCCGGAGGCCGACGTCCAGGCCTTCGCTCAGTCGCTGCGCGGGCAACTCATCCGCCGGGGAGACCCGGACTACGACGAGGCCCGCAAGGTCTACAACGCCATGATCGACAAGCATCCACTGATGATCGCCCGCTGCGTCGACGTGGCCGACGTCATCGAGTCTGTGAACTTCGCCCGCGAGCACGGCCTGCTCCTTGCCGTCCGCAGTGGCGGGCACAACGGGGCAGGCCTCGGCGTCTGCGACGATGGGCTGGTCATCGACCTGTCGGAGATGAACAGCGTCCGGGTCGACCCCGAGGCGCGGACCGCGCGGGTCGAGGCGGGTGCCACGCTCGGCGATGTGGACCACGCCACGCACGCCTTCGGCCTGGCGACCCCCAGCGGCACCGTCTCGCTCACCGGCATCGGCGGGATCACGCTCGGAGGCGGGCTCGGCCACCTCACCCGCCGGTTTGGGCTGGCGATCGACAACCTGCTCGAAGCAGACGTCGTCCTGGCGGATGGGCGCTTCGTCACGGCCAATGCCCAGCAGAACTCCGACCTCTTCTGGGCACTGCGTGGCGGAGGGGGCAACTTCGGCGTGGTCACCTCGTTCCTGTTCCGGCTGCACCCGGTCAGCACCGTATACGCCGGCCCGATGCTCTGGGACGCCGACAAGGCAGGCGATGTGCTGCGCTGGTTCCGCGATTTCCTGCCGCCCCAGCCGGACGATCTCAGCGGCTTCTTCGCCTTCCTGAAGGTGCCGCCGGCGGAGCCGTTCCCGGAGGAACTGCACAACAAGACGATGTGCGGCGTCATCTGGACCTATACCGGCCCGATGGAGCAAGCGGACGCCACCTTCGCGCCGATCCGGGCGCAGTTTGGCCCGCCGGCGCTCGATTGGGTCGGGCCGATGCCACTGCCCGTGCTCCAGCAGTTGTTCGATGCGCTCTACCCTCCGGGCCTGCAGTGGTACTGGAAGGCCGACTTCTTCAACGACATCCCAGACGAGGCGATCCCCACGGAAATTGAGTACGGCACCAAGCTGCCGACGTTCCTCTCGGGGTCGCACATCTACGCCATCAGCGGCGCCGCAAACCGGATTCCGAAGGACACCACCGCCTGGAGCTACCGCGATGCCAAGTGGGTCCAGGTCATCGTCGGCGTGAGCCCCGACCCGGCCGACAAGGACCGGATCACCAAGTGGGCGCGCGAGTACTGGGAGGCGCTACACCCCTACTCCGCCGGCGGCTCCTACATCAACTTCATGATGGAGGAGGGCGCGGAGCGCATCCGAGCCACCTATCGGGACAACTACGACCGGCTTGCCGCGATCAAGGCGAAGTACGACCCGGCCAATCTGTTCCGCGTCAACCAGAACATCCCGCCGCGGTGACGATACCGACGGCGTCCGACCTGGGGCCCGCTGGCAGGCCGGAGTTCTGAAAACGCACAGGAGGGTTGGGGACAACGGGGGAGGCTGTGGAGCCTCCCTCGTTGTCGTCTCATCTGTTCCCTCGGTTCGTGGAGCACGCATGCCCTGCGCTGCCGTATGATGTCTGTGCCTGCAATACGCGCGTGGACGGCATGGACTCCGCACCGAAGGGAGGTTCCGGGTGAGGCGGGAGGACATCCGCGTCGCGACGTTCGACTGCTACGGCACGCTGATCGACTGGGAGGGTGGCGCGGCCTCGTTCCTCTATTCGCTTGCGCTCCGGCTCGGGGATCCGTCACCCGACCCCGGCATGACGCTCCGCGAGCGCTGGGAGGCGATCCAGTTCGACCTCCTGGCCGGAGGCTACCGCCCGTACAAGGAGATCCTGACTGAGAGCCTGCGGCGCTGGGCCGAAGAGCGCGGCTACTCCTGGGACCCGGCCTACGGCGAGGATCTCGTTCGCTCGATGCGGAGCTGGCAGCCGTTCCCCGACACCCGCCCGGCCCTCCTCCAGGCCCACGCAGCAGGGTTGCGGCTTGTGATCCTCTCGAACACGGACCGCGACATCATGGCGCACACGCTGCGGCATCTCGACCTTCCCTTCGAGCGGGTCATCGTGGCTGAGGATGTCGGGGCCTACAAACCGTCCGAACAGGGCTTCCGCTACCTGCTGGAGCAGGTCGGCGAGCCACCCGAGCGCATCCTGCACGTCGCCTTCGGCTTCAAGTACGACATCGGCCCGGCCCAGCGCCTCGGATTCCACACCGCCTGGGTCAACCGCCACGTCGAAGCCCCACCCGGCCCGGAGCAGCCCGACTTCATCTGGCGCGATCTGTGGGGACTGGCCGAGTTTGCGGGCGGGCCCGGACCGGTGCCGAGCGGCGCCCCGAGCCGGCGATAGCCCCCTAAGAATCGCACCACCGGAGGCGCTCCCGAACGCCACGGGGCGGCTGCTCCGGCATTGACAGATTTTTAATAGCTATTGACTAATCATTGGCCCTGTCTAGAGTAGATACATGCAGCGCATCGGCATCCGGGGCCGCGCGAGGGTCGCACCCACCGCCCTGGTGACGGCTTGCGGATCGGGGCATTCCGAGAAGGGGGTTACGATGACACCCTCGCCGCGCCGCCGGTTGCTACCCTCGACCCTGCTCTGCGCAACACTGGTTCTTGCCGTCAGCGTACTCTGGTCCCCAGCCGTCGCCGCGGAAGCACCGGCCCTCGAGCCGGGGCCGGTCGTCAATCCTGCCGCGCCGCCCCCGGAGGTGGAGGCGATCTTCCAGCGAACCTGGGCGCGCATGGACCGCCCGGTTACCGAGGGGCGGGTGAACCGCACCTGGATCTGGGGCCCGGGTAACGCGGTCACGGACATCGTCGAGATCTATGGCGACGCCCCCAGCGGCGAACGCCACGTCCGGTACTTCGACAAGACCCGGATGGAAGACAACTCCTGGCGTGCGGAACAACCCTGGGACGTTACCAACGGCCTGCTGGCTCAGGAGCTGGTGACCGGCGTGGTGCAACTGGGCGACGACGCCTTCTCCGACCCACGCGAACCTGCCAACGTTGTCGTCGCGGGGGACCCTGACTCACCTGGGCCGACATACGCCACCTTCGCCAAACTCTTGAACGAGCCACCCCACCCGATCGACCAGCCGATCATCCATACGATTACCCCGGAGGGCGTGGTCGGCACCGACCCCTCGCTGGCCGCACAGAACGTCTGGACTGCGGCGTTGTATGACACCCGCTCCCCGGTGCATTCGGTCCCGAATGTGTTCTGGGAGTTCATGACCGGTACAGGGCTCATCTACGAGGACGGCCAGTACGTGATCGGGCCGTATTTCGAGAACCCGATCTACGCTACCGGCTATCCGCTGACCGAACCCTACTGGACCCAGGTCAACGTCAGAGGAGTGCCGACCCTGGTGCTGGTCCAGGTCTTCGAGCGCCGCGTGCTGACCTACACCCCGAGCAATCCTGACGGCTGGAAAGTCGAGGCGGGTAACGTCGGCCAGCACTATTACATGTGGCGGTACGGCCAACAGCCGTGAGCCGCCGTCCGCGCCGGATGATCGGTCATCGTGCCGCGAGGAAACCGTGCAGCGCTCGGCGCAAGCGGCGAGCGCGGCAACCCGCGCGAGCGGCCGGAAAAGTCCCCGCCTGCCGGCTGCACCTCACACAGATTCGGTAGAATCGGTGTGGAGTTCGCCGGGACCCGGCGACTCTATGCTGGCTTCGACCGATCGAGCGAGAGTAGGGACAGGGTGCGGCCGGACGACACACGCGCGACACAGCAGCCTGAGGCGGGGACGCTCCCGGGCAAGGTCCTGATGGCCGGGGTGGGCTTCATGGTCACCGGCGCCGCCTGGGCACTCCTCAGCTTCTTCCGGAGCGTGGATAACGAGCCGACCCTGGTCTGGCTCAACGCCGCGCTCCTGGTGATCCACCTCGCCACCGGAGGCGCCGTCCTGCTGCGGCTCCCCTTCGCCTGGATCGGCGGGCTGCTCGTCGTGCTGGCCGGCATCGGCGGTGCCGTTGCCAACGACTACTTCTTCGTCGTGGTGCCCGAACTCATTACCGGCCTGATCCTCTTCCTCAGCCGCGCCGAGATGCAGCGCCCCCACTCCCAGGCGAGTGAACCCAGGTAGACGAACAGGCACCCCAGCCCGCCACGGAATGCGGCTGCACTCTCGTTCCCATTTCATCCCGTCCGATGTCATCCTGAGCGAAGCCAACCGCCACCCTATGGCATGCAGCTCCGCGTAGGACGGCAGATGCTCATGAAGTTCCACGAATGAGTCAGGTGTATGCGGCCAGCCCGTGCTCGGGGTGGGTGGCGTGAAGGATTCCACGCCGCGGCACGCACCGAGTGGCGGGGTTCCTCTCGTCTCACGATTGACGCCCGCCGAAATTCCGGCGACAATCGAGATATCCGGACAACCGAAAGGAGGGACGTCATGCCCCTGTCCCGGGAAGCGGTCGAGCGCCTCTTCGCCGAGCAGGTCGGGCGCGACATTCCGCCCGACGTAGCTGAGGCCGTTGCCGCCGTCGCGGGCCCGATCATCGACGGGCTGAATGCCATCGACCCTGAGCCGCTCTGGCTCGTGGAACCCAGCACCGTCTTCGAGCCGCGCTATCCAGCCGAGAGGAGCGACGAGGATGAGCTCCTATGACGATCTGCCCTTCCTCCCCGTCACCGAACTGGCGCCGCTCCTCCGCTCGCGGCAGGTCTCACCGGTGGAGTTGACCCACCAGGTGCTGGAGCGGATCGAGGCGGTCGAGCCGAAGGTGAACGCCTACATCACCGTGCTCGCCGACGAGGCCATGGCCCAGGCCAAGGCCGCTGAGCGCAACATCGCCATGGGTAACTACCTCGGTCCGTTCCACGGCATCCCGGTCGGCTTGAAGGACCTGCTGATGACCCGCGGCGTTCGCACGACCGCGGGCTCGGCGGTGCTCGAGGACTTCGTGCCGGACGAGGACGCGACCACGGTGACGCGCCTGCGCCAGGCCGGCGCGATCTTCACCGGCAAGCTCAACTTGCACGAGTTTGCCTTCGGGGTCACCACCAACAACTGGACCTTCGGCCCGACCCACAACCCGTGGATGCCGGGGCACATCCCCGGCGGCTCCAGTGGTGGGTCGGCCGCCGCCGTTGCGGCTGGAGAGTGCATCGCCGCCCTCGGCAGCGACACCGGCGGCTCCATCCGCATCCCGGCCGCGCTCTGCGGCAACGTCGGGCTGATGCCCACCTACGGCCGGGTCAGCCGCTATGGCGCGCTCGCGCTGAGCTGGTCGCTGGACCATGTGGGCCCGATGACCCGGACCGTCACCGACGCGGCTCTGATGCTGAACGTTATTGCCGGGTACGATCCGATGGACACCGCCACCCAGCCGGTGCCGGTGCCCGACTACACCGACGGGATCGAGGGCGGGCTAACCGGCCTGCGCGTCGGCGTGCCGCGCAACTACTTCTTCGAGCGGATCCACCCAGAGGTCAAGCAGGGGGTCGAACAGGCTATCGCCCGGCTTGGCGAGCTGGGCGCCGATATCGTCGAGGTCGACCTGCCCTGGGTCGAACACTCACTCCTCGCCGAGTTCGCCATCGTCATGGCCGAGGCCACAAGCTATCACGAACACCTGCTGCGGACGCGGGCGGACAAGTACGCCCCCGACATAAGAGTCCTGTTGGAAGCGGGCGAGGCCATCTCGGGCCCGATGTACCTCAAAGCCCAGCGGCTACGCACGATGATCAAGCAGAGCTTCCGCGCGGCCATGGAGCAGTGCGACGTCATCGCGACGCCGACGCTCCCGCACCCGCCCGTCCCGATCGGTCAGGACACGGTCACCATCGACGGGGTGGAGGAAACGACGCTGGACTGCATGGTGCGCTACACCTGCCCGGTCGATCTGTCGGGCCAGCCGGCGATCGCGCTCCCCTGCGCCTTCAATGACCAGAACCAGCCGGTCGCCAGCCTCCAGTTGATCGGCCGGCCGTTCGATGAGGCAACGATCTGCCGCGCGGCCCGCGCCTACGAGGCGACAACCGACTTCGCGACGCGCCGCCCGCCGCTCTAGGGCGTCAGGAGCGCCCGCGTCTCATCGGCTCCCGTCCTGTGTCACCAGGGCAGCACGGGGGCCGGCAAGGATGCCGGCGCTCCTGGACCTAGGCCGGCGACTGGGTCGGGGCGGCATGGTCGTGCACGTGGGCCTCACGGCCGTGGTGCTGCTCCTCGTCGTCCCGATCGTAGTCGTGGCTATGCGTGAGCTCGTTGTGGTTGTGCGGATGGGTGTGCCAGTAGACCCGGTGCTCGAGCGGATCCCCGGCACCGCCCGTGTGGTGGTGCGTGACGTGGTAGTGATCGTGCGAATGGGTGACCGCCGGGTGGGTATGGGTTGGCTCCTGGCCTTCGCCTTCGGTGCGCTGCGCCGTCATGGGTTCCACTCCTTTCGCGGTCGGGACACATCTCCTACGCAGCCCGCACACGTGGTGCCAGCAGGCATGGCCCGGTGTTCACCCGCCACTGCGGCGCGATGGGGTATCCTCAGGCGCAGCAGGGTCGACACCACTTCGACGAGGGGACACGGACGCGGATGGCAACCGGCAGCGACAAGCAGGCAGCAGGGCAGCAGGAGCAAGCCCAAGACCGGAGCGCGCTCCGCGAGATCGTGCAGACGCTGCTCACCGCCGTCATCATCTTCGTGCTGATCCGCGCGGTCGTCCTGACGTACCGGGTGGAGGGCACGTCGATGGTTCCGGCGCTCCAGCCGGGTCAGCTCCTGCTCGTGGGTCGGCACGCCTATCTGCACATCGACGTCAACGGCATCCTCGACGCCCTCCCCTTCGTCGAACGCGACGGCGAACGCATGGTGTACCCCTTCGGGAAGCCCAGCCGTGGCGACATCGTGATCCTGGACGCCCACGACGCCAGCGGGAAACCCTATGTCAAGCGCGTCGTCGGACTCCCCGGCGATCGGGTATCAATCCACGACGGCGCACTCTATGTGAACGGCGAGCGGCTCGATGAACCCTACATCAACGGCATGGCCACGACCCGACCGGGCCGCTTCCTCAGGGCCGGGAACGAGCAGGTTATCCCGGAAGGGTACGTGTTCGTGATGGGGGACAACCGCAGCAACTCGCGCGACTCGCGCGACTTCGGCCCCGTACCGATCAGTGCAATCAAGGGTCAGGTCTGGCTCTCCCTTTGGCCTCCCGGCACGCTCTGAGCGTCCCTCAGCCTGCTGCTGAACACTGTCCTCCCCTCTCCCATTGTGGGCTCCGTCCGAGAGGGGGCGGGGGTGAGGGGATCCCCAGCACCGCCTACATCCCGCAGAAGTCGTAGGCGACGCGGGCGATGACACGGGTGACGGCCTCCAGGGAAGCAAGGTCGCTCCACTCGACCAACGCGTGGGCCCCCTCCCCGGAGGGGCCGAAGATCGCCGTCGGAACCCCGGCGGCGGCCAGCAGGGCCGAGTCCATCCATCCGAAGCCGCCATAGACCACCGGCTCCTGCCCCAGCTCGCGCTCCACGGCGCGGCCGAGCACCCGGACGATCTCAGCGTCCTCGCTGATCTCAAACGGCTCCCGCACCACTCCCATCGTGAGGGTGGCGTTGAACTGGTCGTCCTCGGCGCTTAGCCGGTCGAGGATGGCCTGCAACTCCGCCTCGACCTGCGCGGCTGTCTCGCCGGGGACGGTGCGGCGCTCGATCTGGAGGCAGCACTCCTCGGGGTAGGAGGAGAGCTCCTGGCCGCCGGAGATCAGCGAGGCGTGGATCGACGGCGGGCCGACGTACCGGTGCGGCGTCCGGGCGAGCAGGTCGGCGCCGAGGCGCTCCAGCTCGACCAGCACGCGGCCCATATGGGCGATTGCGTCGACGCCCGCGCGGAAGTCGCTGCCATGGGCCGCACGACCACGGGTGACGATCTCGGCCCAGACGAAGCCCTTATGGGCGACGCCGATGTTGAGGTCGGTCGGCTCCAGCACCAGCGCGGCGTCGGGGCGCCAGCGGTCGATCTCACGGCAGATCGCCTGGGTGCCGATGCTGGCGTACTCCTCGTCGACAACGAAGGTCGCGATGAGCTGGCCGGGGAACTCACCGGCCCGAGCGATCGCTTCGAGCAGCACGATCATGCTCGCCAGCGACCCCTTCATGTCGAACGCCCCGCGGCCGTAGAGCCGGTCGTCCTCGACGCGTGCCGAGAAGGGGTCGGCCATCCCGGCGACGCCGACGGTATCCATGTGGCCGTTGAGCATCAGCCGCCGTCCCGAGCCCTCGCCGACGATGGCGATCACGTTCGGCCGCCCGCCCCCGGCGTCTTGCAGCTCGACCGTGATCCCGGGTGTGGTGCGAAGCCTCGCGGCGATCGCCTCGGCGATCTCGCGCTCACCGCCCGCACCGGGGACAAGGTCCGGGTTGATCGACGGGATACGGACGAGGTCGGCCAGCGTCTCGCGCAGGTGGCGGCGGTCGATCTGGATCATTGGGCCTCCTTCACCCTCGGCTCAACGGCTGCGGTGTGGATGCGCAGACGATAGCATGACGCACTGAACCGCGTCCCACACCTGTTGCCTGGTGTTTCGTTCGCCGCTATCCTCGCTCCGGCGCTCAGTCGAGAAGACGTTGGAGGGACAAGCATGGCACAGCCCATCACCCCGGAGCTCGTCGTCTATGGACTCACCATGGCCGGTGAACCGCAGGTGTCTCCGGACGGGACGCAGATCCTGTACACGCTCAGCGCCGTCGACCGCGAGACGAAGAAGGGCTCCAGCCAGATCTGGCTCTGTGGGATCGACGGCAGCAACCCGCGCCGGCTCACCTGGAGCGGCGAGCGGAACAGCGGCGGCGTCTGGTCGCCGGACGGCAGGCGCATCGCCTTCGTCTCGAACCGGGTCGAAAAGGCCGGCATCTTCGTGCTCGACCTGGACCGACCGGGGGAGGCGCGCGAGATCACGCGGCACAACCAGGCGATCAGCGACCTCGCCTGGTCTCCCGACGGCACCCGCATCGCCTACACCACCACCTTCGACCCGGAGAACCCAGACGAGACACCGCCCGACAAGGATGCGCCGCCGAAGGTGCGGGTCACGCGACGCATCGACTATAAGCAGGACGGCCGCGGCTACCTGAACGACGTGCGCTTCCACACGTTCGTCGTCGACGTCGAGACCGGTGAGCGACGCCGGCTGAGCCGTGAACTGCGCGACCACCTCTTCCCCCAGTGGTCGCCGGACGGTCGGTTCGTCTCGGTCCGCGTCCCGATCCTGAACGGCATGTGCTCCTACCTCGCGCTGCTCCCGGTCGACGGCGGCGAGGAGATCCGCATCGGCCCGGAGACCGGCGTCATCAGTGTCTGGGCCTGGTCGCCCTCCGGAGACCGGATCATCTACGCAGGTGACACCGAGCACTCGTTCCAGGACGACTTCTTCGTCTACGACGTCGCCAGCGGCACGACCACGCGTCTGACGGACGACCTGGACGTGAGCCCGGTTGGCGGCGAGCCCGGCCGCGGCGCTCCGGCTCAGCCGGTCTGGCTCGACGATCGCCGGGTGCTGTTCCATGCGATCCGGGCCGGTGCCAGCGGCCTCTATACCATCGACGCTGAGACCGGCGCTATTGAGACGGTGGTGCGCTGGGAAGCGACGCACGCCGGGATGAGCGTCGACCGCGACCGGCGCTACGTTGTTCAGGGGCACACCAGCTTCTCCGAGATCGGTGAGATCGCCGTCCACGATACGCAGACCAACCAGACGACGGTCGTCACCGGGTACAACACGCAGGTCCTGACCGAGCACCCGCCGGCCAACTGGGAGCGCTTCGAGATCGAGCGGGCCGGGTACACGATCGAGGCGTGGCTCCTGACGCCGCCCGATTTCGACCCGAACAAGCGCTACCCGGTGATCCTCGACGTCCACGGTGGCCCGCAGGGCTTCTATGGCTACACGTTCACCCCGTGGCAGCAGATTCTGGCCACCAACGGCTTCCTGGTGGTGATGTCGAACCCGCGCGGCTCCGGCTCCTACGGCCGCGAGTTCGCGCAGGCGGTCCTCCAGGACTGGGGCGGCGAGGACTTCAAGGACCTGATGGCGGTCCTCGACACGGTGCTGGAGCGCCCATACGCTGACCGCGAGCGGACCGGCATCTGGGGCTACAGCTACGGCGGCTACATGACGGCGTGGACCATCGGGCAGACGGATCGCTTCAAGGCAGCCGTCTGCGGCGCGCCCTGCTTCGACCTGGTGTCGATGTACGGCACGAGCGACATCAGCCACACCTTCGGCGAGCTCGAGTGGGGTGGCCGGCCCCACGAGATCCCGGAGAAGTTCGCGGCACAGTCGCCGTCGACGTTCGCCCACCGTGCGACGACGCCGACGCTGATCATCCACGGAGAGGAGGACGAGCGCTGCCCGATCGGGCAAGGGGAGCAGATGTTCATCGCGCTGCTGAAGGCCGGCTGCGAGGTCGAGTTCGTCCGCTACCCGGGCGGGTCGCACGGCATGCTGCGCCTGGGTCCGCCGCAGCACCGCGAGGACGTCTTCACGCGCATCCTGAACTGGTTCAAGCACTACCTCGGCGAGCCCGCCTAGTTGCCCCGTTCCCCCCTCTCCCCTTGTGGGAGAGGGGGCCTAGGGGGTGAGGGGTAACCGGTCCCGCGCTACAATGCCGCGCACACGGCGAGGCACGGGATCAAAGAAAGGACGGAGAGCCGATGCGGGGGAACCATGTGCGGCGACGCCTGCTCGCAGGTGAGGCATCGGTCGGCACCTGGCTGGCACTGCCCAGCCCGGAGGCGGCCGAGTTCATTGGCCGTCTAGGCTTCGACTGGGTGGTGGTGGACACCGAGCACTATGCCATCGACATCCGCACCATGGCGCAGATGTTCATGGCCGTGGCAGCGACGCCCACTGCCCCGATGGTGCGCATCCCGTGGAACGACCCGATGTGGTTCAAGCGCGTGCTCGACGCCGGGGCCTGGGGCATCGTCGTCCCGATGGTCAAGAGCCGCGAGGAAGCCGAGCGGGCGGTCGAGGCGACCCGCTACCACCCGCTGGGAAACCGCAGCGTCGGCGGCGGCCGCCACGCGCTCAGTTTCGACACCACGGCCAGCGAGTACTACCGCCATGCCAACGACGAGATCCTCCTCGTTCTCCAGATCGAGCACATCGACGCGGTCGAGCGTGTCGACGAGATTCTGAGCGTCCCGGGCGTCGACGCCTGCTTCATCGGCCCGAACGATCTGGCGGCCTCGATGGGGCTGGGGCTGGGCGTCCCGCTGGAGTGCGACATCCCGCGCGTGGTCGAGGCGATCAATCACGTGCGCGAAACCGCGGTCCGGTTCGGCGTCGTGCCCGGCATCCACTGCAGCAACGCCGACGGCGTCAATCAGCGGCTGGCCGAGGGCTTCCGGCTGTGTGGCATGGCCAGCGAGTTGCGTTACTTGCTCGCCGGGCTCCGTGCCGACATCGAGCGGCTCAACTGGCGGGCCGCCGAGCCACACCGGATCGATACCGCCGGTCAGGGTGACACCGTGCGCTACTGACTGGCAGCACTGCCGTCCTCCCGTCACGGGAACGGAAGGAGGCTCCCGTGCGTCGTCTTCGCGTCCTCCTCCTGGCCGTTCTCGTGCTGCCGATTCACATAGTGCTCACCGCGCGGCCGGCTGCCGCGCGGCCCGATGTCGCCGCCCGGAACTGGATCGTCATGGATGGGGCGTCCGGCGACGTGCTGGACGCCCAGGAACCGCACCAGCGCACGGCGATCGCGAGCCTCACCAAGATGCTCACAGCACTGGTCGCCGTCGAGCGGGCGGACCTCGAGCAAGTGGTCACGGTGATGCGGTCGGACCTGATCCGTGGCTCCAGCGCGAGGCTTCGGGAGGGAGAGCGGCTCTCGCTGCGCACCCTCCTCTACGGGCTGCTCTTGCCGAGCGGCAACGACGCGGCGCTGGCGATTGCCCGCGCGGTCGGCGGCAGCCCACATGCAGACGACCAGGCCGCACGCGGGCGCTTCATCGACTGGATGAACGAGCGAGCCGTCAGCCTTGGCCTGACCGACACCCGGGTAGTGAACCCGCATGGCCTGGATGCGCGGGACCACTTCGGTAGCGCTCACGACCTCGCGCTGGTCACCCGCGCGGTCCTCGAATCCCCGGTCCTCGCCCCGATCTTCGGCGCCCACGACTATTCCGGCGAAGGCCACCGCTACGAGAGCACCAACAAGCTCTGGGAGCGCTACCCCGGCATCATCGGCGGCAAGACGGGCTGGACCAGAGCCGCCGGCCACTGCCTCGTCGAGGTCGCTGAGCGCGACGGCCGCCGGGTGATCGTCGTCCTCCTCGGCTCCACCAGTGAGCGCTGGTACGACGACGCCACCGTGCTCCTCGACCACGGTTTCGCGATACTCTCCCCGCCCGCCACCCCGGAACCCACCGGGCACGCTCACACCACCGGGTTGGGGGGCACTGCCCACGCACCACGGGCCTGGACCTGGGGACTGGCACCGGGCGCCTTCGCTGAGAGCCCCACCCGGCGGTGGGCCGCCTGGTCCCTGACCACGCGGCTGCGATAGCAGGAACCCTGGGTATCCAACCCCGGCCGGTTTAGTGCTACAGTAGCGGTGGCCTGCGGGGGCCAGGGAGGCCATCCTGTAGGCGGGCACGGCCGGCAGCGGCGCCAGCGCCTCCGCTCGACGAGGAGAGGAGCAGTCCGTGCGGCTCACCAGTCGGGTCAACCGGTCCGATCCCGAGTTCCAGGCCAACCGTGAGGCGAACCTCCAGGCCATCGAAGAGCTGCAAGCGCGGCTAAGGCGCGCTCAGGCCGGCGGCGGCGAGCTGGCCCACCAGCGCCAGCGGCAGCGCGGCAAACTCCCGGTTCGCGAGCGGATCGAGCGCGTTCTCGACCCGGCCAGCCCCTTCCTCGAACTATCTCCCCTCGCCGCGGAGGACATGTACGACGGCGAGGCACCGGCGGCCGGGATCGTCACCGGCATCGGTCGGATCGGCGGCCGGGAGGTCGTCATCGTCGCCAACGACCCGACCGTCAAGGGCGGCACCTACTTCCCGATCACCGTCAAGAAGCACCTGCGCGCCCAGGAGATCGCCTTCGCCAACCACTTGCCGTGCCTCTATCTGGTCGACTCCGGCGGCGCCTTCCTCCCGCTGCAGAGCGAGGTCTTTCCCGACCGTGACCACTTTGGGCGGATCTTCCGCAACCAGGCACTCCTCTCGGCGCAGGGGCTGCGCCAGGTGGCGGTGGTTCTCGGTCCTTGCACGGCCGGCGGGGCCTATGTGCCGGCCATGAGCGACGAAGCGGTCATCGTGCGTGGCACCGGCACGATCTACCTCGGCGGCCCGCCGCTCGTGAAGGCCGCCACCGGCGAGGAGGTGACCGCTGAGGAGCTGGGTGGTGCCGACGTCCACGGCCGGGTCAGCGGGGTGGTGGACTACGTGGCCGACGACGAGGCCAGCGCGCTCGCCATCGCCCACGATCTGCTGGCCCAACCTCGACCCGCGCCGCCCCCGCTACCCTTCGAGCGGGAGCCGATCGTCGATCCGCAGGAGGACCCCGAGGATCTGCTGGGCATCGTCCCGCCGGAACCGCGCCGCCCCTACGACGCGCGCGAGGTTCTGATCCGCATCCTGGACGGCAGCCGGCTGCGAGAGTTCAAGGCCGACTACGGCCAGACGCTCGTCTGCGGTTTCGGTCACCTCTACGGCATCCCGGTCGGCGTGCTGGCGAACAACGGCGTGCTGTTCAGCGACTCGGCCCGCAAGGGCGCGCACTTCGTGATGCTCTGCGCCCAGCAGCGCATCCCGCTGATCTTCTTCCAGAACATCACCGGCTTCATCGTCGGGAAACGCTACGAGCACGAGGGGATCGCGCGCGACGGTGCGAAGATGGTAGCGGCGGTCGCGGTGGCGCAGGTGCCGAAGCTGACCGTGATGATCGGCGCGTCGTACGGCGCCGGGAACTACGCGATGTGCGGCCGGGCCTACGACCCGCGGTTTGTCTTTAGCTGGCCGACCGCCCGGATCGGCGTGATGGGGGGCGAGCAAGCAGCCGGCGTGCTGGTCACGATCCGCCAGCGTGCGGCCGCGAGCCGCGGCGAGCCGCTAGACGAGGCCGGGTTGGAGCGCCTGCGCCAGGAGGTCGAAGCGCGCTATGCCGAGGAGACAAGCCCCTACTTCGCCACCGCGCGGCTCTGGGACGACGGGGTGATCGACCCGCGCCAGACCCGACAGGTGCTCGGACTGGCGCTGCAGACCGCCCTCAACGCTCCCATCCCGCCGACGGAGTACGGGGTGCTGCGGATTTGACGCGTCATGCGTGATGCGTCACGCGTCCCCCTCACCCCCGGCCCCTCTCGGACGGAGCCCACCAGGGGAGAGGGGAGAGACACGGAACACGCATCACGGATGACGGATGACGCATGACGTATGACGCACACACGAGGAGACACCCATGGACCCCCTCCGCACCGAACAACGCGGGCCGGCACTGTGGCTGACCCTGAACCGGCCGGAGAAGCGGAACCCGCTGGGGCGGGATCTGCTGCGGGCGCTGCACGGCGCGATCATGGGGGCCGTTGACCGCGATGACGTCCGCTGCATCGTCCTGGCCGGAGCCGGGCCGGTCTTCTGCGCCGGTGCCGACCTAACCGAGTTTGTCCAGGCAGAGGACCCGGCCGTTCTCGCCGCCGATGGTGAACTGCTGGCTCGCCTGCTCCAGGCAATCGTCGACTCGCCTAAGCCGGTCATCGCGCGGGTGCAGGGGGCTGCCCTGGCGGGTGGTGCCGGGCTGGTCGCCGCGGCCGACATCGTGGTCGCGGCCGACGACGCTCGCTTCGGCTTCACCGAGGTGCGGATCGGCCTGGTCCCGGCCGTCATCAGCCCCTTCGTGCTCCGCGCCATCGGGCGCCGGGCGGCGCAGGCACACTTCCTCACCGGCGCCCCCTTCGACGCCGCCGAGGCACTGCGGATCGGGCTGGTCCACCGAGTCGTCCCCGCCAACGCACTCGACGCGGCGGTGGACGAGATCGTCGGCGCTCTCGGGCGGGCTGCGCCGGGTGCCCTCGGTTCCGTCAAGCGCCTGCTCGATCAGGTGCAGGGTCTGGGCGTTGGCGAGGCACGGGACCTGACGATCCGCACCCTGGCAGAGCGGCGCGCCAGCGAGGAGGGGCAAGAGGGAATGCGCGCCTTCCTGGAGAAGCGCGACGCCGCATGGGTGACGCACTGATGACTCGCCGGGTCGCCATCGCCAACCGCGGGGAGATCGCAGTCCGGATCGCTGCCACCTGCCGGCTGCGGGGCTACGAGCCCGTCCTGCTCTGCGGCGAGCCCGACGCCGACGGCTTCGCGGCGCGCGCTATCGGCCGGGTCGAGGTCGTCGGGCCGGCCGGGAGTGAGATGGACCCCGACGCCGTCGTCGCGGCGGCGCGCCGGGCCGGGGCCATATTCCTCCACCCCGGCTACGGGTTCCTCAGCGAGCGCCCCGCGCTTGCCCGCGCCTGCGCCGCGGCCGGCATCCGCTTCCTCGGCCCCAGCCCGGAGACGCTGGAGCGCTGCGGCGACAAGGTGGAGACCCGACGGGCCGCGGTTGAGGCCGGAGTCCCGGTTCTCTCCGCCAGCGAGCCGCTGGGGGACGCCCCGGAGGAGTGGTGCACCGCTGCGAAGGCCATCGGCTATCCGGTCTTGGTCAAAGCGGCTCTGGGTGGAGGCGGCACCAGCTTGCGGCGTGTGGATGACCCGAAGGAGCTGACGGAAGCGGTCGCCTCGGCCCGCCGCGAGGCGGAGGCCGCCGGGGCCGGGCCGGTGCTTTACCTAGAGCGCTTCCTGGACAGCGCACGGCATATCGAGGTACAGGTCGCTGGGGACGGCACACGAGCCATCGCCATCGGTGACCGCGAGTGTTCGCTGCAGCGGCGCCACCAGAAGGTGATTGAGGAGGCGCCCGCGCCGAACCTGTCGGACGAAGCACGCCGGCGGCTCCATACCTATGCCATCGCGGTGGCCGAAGCGGTCGGGCTGGTGAGCCTGGCGACCATCGAGTTCCTCTACGGCGCCGACGGGACCATCGCCTTCCTCGAAGTGAACCCTCGCTTGCAGGTAGAGCATCCCGTGACCGAGGCGGTGATCGGATGGGATCTGGTCGCGCTCCAGCTCGATCTGACCGAGGGCCGCCCGCTCCCCGAGTGCGCCCCGGCGCCGCACGGCCACGCTATCGAAGCCCGGCTCTACGCCGAAGACCCGGCGCGCCACTTCCTGCCCAGCCCCGGCAGGCTCACCGTCCTGGCGCTGCCCACAGCGCCACGACTCCGGGTGGACGCCGCCTATGCCGCCGGGGACGTCGTCCCCGACCGCTACGATCCGCTCATCGCCAAGCTGATCGCCTGGGGCGCGAACCGCGACGAGGCGCTCACCCGCTTGCGCGACGCCCTGACCCGCACCGGCGTGGCCGGCGTCGCAACGAACCGGCCCTGGCTGATCGCTCTGCTCGACGCCCCTGAGGTGCGCGCCGGTGCCTACACCACCACGACCGCGGCGACGGTCCCGCCTCCCGCCGGTCCCCCGCCGCGGCTCGCGGCCGCCGCGCTCCTCGCCACCGCGCTGGACCGCCCGCCGAGCAGCGACCCGTGGGAGCGGATCGGTCCCTTCCGCCTCGCCGGTGGCGCCGAGATCGCCTTCCACGGCGTCGACGCCGACTGGGAACGAGTCATCGTCGTGGAGCGGGAGGGTGGAATCTGGACCGCTGACGACGGCGAGGGCCAGGCTCCGCTCCGTTGGTGGCGCGGCAGCGACGGGCTCTGGACGGTGGCCTACGGCGACGAGGTCGGCACCGCCGCTATCGCACGCCGGGACGACGGAACGATCGAGATGGCCACGGCCGAGGGACGGTGGCTGGCCCGCCCGGGGCGCCGCGCACCGGAGGCAAGCCGCGCCGCCGCCCGTGCCGACGACACGATCCGCGCGCCGCTCCCGGGGAAGATCCTGCGCGTCCCGGCTGAATCCGACGCGCCGGTCGCAGAGGGTGAGCCCCTGGTCATCATGAGCGCTATGAAGATCGAGGTCGTCCTCCGCGCCCCCGCCCCCGGTCGCGTCCGCAGCATCCACTGCTACCCCGATCAGCAAGTCGACGCCGGGGACATCCTCGTCGAACTCGCCCTCGACCCCACCGACTAACACAACACCCCTCTCCCCTTGTGGGCTCCGTCCGAGAGAGGGTTGGGGGTGAGGGGTAAGAAAACCCCTACTTCACCACCGCATCCTCGCGGCGCTCCTGTGATCGGGGGTCGAGCGCGTCGCGGAGCAGGTCTCCCAGGATGTTGAGCGCGAAGACAGTCAGGAAGAGCATCGTTCCCGGCACGAGTGCCACCCACCAGGCGCGCGATAGGAGCCGCTGACCATCGCGCAGCATGTTCCCCCACGTCGGCACCTCCGGATTGACGCTCGCGCCCAGGAACGAGAGTGACGCCTCGGCCAGGATGGCATAGGCCACGATGAACGTGGCCTGAACGATCAGCGGCGACACCGAGTTGGCCAGGACATAGCGCCACAGGATCGCCCCGTTCGACAGCCCGACGCAGCGGGCCGCCTCGACGTAGGGCATCCGCTTGATGACGAGCGTCGTGCTGCGGATCAGGCGGGCGACCACCGGGGTGTAGACGAGCGCCAGTGCGATCACCACGGTGTCCACGCCCGGTCCCAACCCCACCACGATGGCGATGGCGAGCAAGACGCCGGGGAAGGCCATCACGCCGTCCAGCAACCGCATCAGGAGCCCGTCGAGCCAGGTAAAGTATCCGGCGAGCAGTCCGAGCACGGCACCGACTGCCACCGCAACCACCGTGACGCAGGTGCCGACCAGCAGCGAGATGCGTCCACCGTAGAGCAGGCGGCTCAAGACATCCCGCCCCAGATCGTCGGTGCCGAGCCAGTGCTCCGCCGACGGGCCGCGCAGTCGCACCGCCGGGTTCGCCACCTGGGGATCGGCCGGTGCCAGCAGGGGTGCCAGGACCGACGTCAGCACAACGCCGATCAGAAACGCCAGCGCCAGTATCGCCACCCGTGAGGAGAGCAGCACGCGGTACCAGGCGCGCCGGCGATCCCTGACGTAGGTAGCCCGCCAGCCGCGCGGGCGCGAGCGCAGCCTGGCCCGGGCGACCGCGCCTGCCCTACCCGCCGGCATAGCGCACCCTCGGGTCGAGGTAGACGTAGAGGACGTCGACCAGGAGGTTACACAGGAGGTAGATCCCGGCGAAGACCATGACGACCCCCTGGATCACCGGAAAATCGCGCCGGGCGATGCTGTTGACCACCAGTTGCCCCATGCCCGGCAGCCCGAAGACCGTCTCCACCACCACCGCGCCGCCCAGCAGGTCACCGAGCGCGTAACCCAGCACCGTAACTGCCGGCAGCAGCGCGTTGCGCAGCGCGTGCCGGAAGGCGACCGCTTCCAGATCGAGACCCTTGGCGGTCGCGGTCCGGATGTAGTCCTCCCGCAACACTTCGAGCAATGTCGACCGGACCAGACGCGCCGGAAGACCGGCGATCGACAGGCCGAGCGCCATAGCCGGGAGCAGCATCGACTGAAAGTGGCCCACCGGGTCGACGCTGAACTCCACGTAGCCACCGGACGGCAGCCAGCGCAGCGTCACCGAGAAGAGCAGGATCAGCAGGATCGCCAGGAAGAAGTCCGCGATCGCGGTGCCGCTGATGGCGAAGAGCATCAGCGCCCGGTCGAGCAGCCGGTCCTGGTGCAGCGCGGCGACAACCCCCGCCGGAACACCGACGGCGACGGCGATCAGGAGCGCGTACAGTGCCAGTTGCACCGTCGGCCCGACCCGCTCCCGGATCGCCTCCGTGACCGGCTTGTCGAGGAAGATCGAGGTGCCCAGGTCAAGCCGGGCAAGGCGCGCGAGCCAGCGCGGGTACTGCACCGCCAGCGGCTCGTCTAGCCCCATCCGTTCGCGCAGTGCCGCCACCTGCTCCGGCGTCGCCTCGGGGCCAAGCATGACGGCGGCCGGGTCGCCCGGGATGACGTGCAGCAACAGGAAAGCGACGGTGCCGACCACAAGCGCGATCGGCACCAGCAAGAGGATACGCCGGAGCACGTATGCGATCATTTCTCCAGCCACGCGTTGGAGAAGTCGGGCTGCAACTCAGTCGGTCCGACGCCGTGGAGCTTGGGCGAGCGCACAAGGATCCGCCGCGCGTCACCGATCTTCAGCCGCGGCACCTCCTCGTAGAAGCGCTCCTGCACCTGCGCCCAGATCTCGACACGCTTCTCAAAGTCGGACTCGGTCTGCAGTTGAGCCAGCAGCTCGTCCTTCTCCGGCGTGCACCACCAGCCGGTCGCCGAGCAGGTCAGGTTGCGCAGCACCGGATCCGGCCGGAAGCTCGCTGTTGCGAGGTACGCCTCCCAGGCCGTCTCGTCGTCGCGCAGGTCGCTGAGGGTCGCGCCGTCGTACACCTGGAGATCGACGGTGAAGCCAACCTGCTCCAACTGCTGCTTGAAGACGACAGCGGCGTTGTATTCCTGCTGGATCTCTTGCGTCGTCAGAATCCGCAACGGAGATCCGTCGTAGCCCGAGGACTCCAGCAGCCGCCGCGCCTCGTCCGGCTGGCGCGGGTTGAACCGATCGGCTCCCGCGTCGGAGTACCAGGCAGCCGCGCCGGGAAGTAGCGTCGGCGTCAGCTCATAGAAGTCTTCCCCGAACGCGGCCTGCATGATCGGCTCGTGGTCGAGCGCGAGCTGGATCGCACGCCGAATCTGGAGGTCGCCGGTGATGGGCGAGCGCAGGTTGAGCACGATATTGAGCCAGGCATCGGGCGGCAGCAGGTCCACCGCGGCGGCCGGGTCGTCCTTCAACGTCGGGTAATGGTCGGTGCTGATCGTCTCCAGGTAGTGGTAGTTGCCCGAGCGGAGCCCGGCGACACGCGACGCCTCGTTCGGCACCGGGATGAACTCGATCTGGTCAAGGTACTGCCCCTTGTGGCCCGCGTAGCCGTTCGTCTCGCCGGGCGGGTTGGCGTAGCCGTCGAAGCGCTCCAGGAGGATGTGCCGGTCCGTGAGCCACTCGACGAAGCGGTACGGCCCGGTCCCCACGAACTCCGCCAGGCGGGTATCGTCAGACCGGTCCAGCACCGACTTCGGGTAGATCGCGCAGCCCTGAAGCGCCCGGGAGAGCGCCGTGGGGAAGGTGCCGAACGGCTCGCGCAGCCGGAACTCCACGGCGTAGGGGTCAACCGCCGTGAGCGACTCGGTCACAGCCATCAAGCCCTGGCCCAGCCCAACGACACGCCCCCAACGCTCGATCGACGCGATCACATCCTCGGCCCGCATCTCCTCGCCATTGTGGAAGGGAACGCCCTGGCGCAGGCGAACCAGGATCCGGCGGCCGCCGTCGCTGACCTCGTGCGACTCGGCGAGCAGCGGCACCGGCTCGTAGCGCTCGTCCCAGGTGAAGAGCGTCTCGTACATGTGGCCGGTTACGAGGAGGACGATCGAGTCGGTCGTCTGGTGCAGGTCGAGGTTCGGTGGCTCACCGGTCAGGGCGACGCGCAGGGTCCCACCTCGACGCGGTTCCGCCCCGGTGGACTGGTCCGGAGTCGAGGTCACTGCCGACCCGCCGCCACCGTCCGTCCCGGCGCCGCAGCCCGCCAGCAGCGACGCAGCCGGCACCGCGAGAGCCACCCCGCCAGCCAGCCGCAGCAGTGTCCGGCGATCGAGTCGTCGTGCGAACCATTGCTCATACCGCACTGGACCAGTCCCCCAATCAAGTCCACCTCACTGCGCACCGCCAGCCGCGGCAAGCGCGACGGGCTATAGTGTCGTAACCGGCGGCGTTTTTCGCAACCCAATCATGAACGCGGCGGCCCGGGTGCCCCGATCCCACGCATCAGCGTCCGTATCGCCGCCGCGTCTCCTCGATCTCTTCGATGTGCTCCAGCGCGTGGCTAGCCAGCATCCCAAGAATACGGCCGACCGGCAGCGATGGCGCTCCGGAGGCATCGACCGTATGCCGCTCCAAGGCATCCGGCACGTGTCGCACCAGTTGGAGCATGTGCGCACGGATCGCCTTGAAGAGCACGACGGACGGGCCGATATCCCGCCCGGCGTAGTCGAGACGCTCAGCCCACACATCCTGGCTGTACCGGTTCCCATGATACACGCGACCTGGCTCTGCGAGCGCGAACTTCGGCCCGCCCAACGCCGCGGTCTCGGCATCCGCCAGGTGGTGCACGATCTGGCGGATCGTCCATGCGCCCGGCTCGCGCGCCAGGTCCAGATCCGCCTCGCTCAGCCCGTCCAGCGCCCTCTCCAGCGCGTCGACACCGGACGCATAGAGATCCAGCACCTGCTCCGGCGTTCGCTCAACGATGGTCCAGAAAACGACTGAGTACCCGTCGGGATCGGTCACCTGCAGTTGCCGGTCGCCCCAGGGCCGTTCGATGAGCGTCGCCGCAACGCCGCGGTCGGCCAAGGCGGCCCGTCGGGCGCCCAGATCACCGCCGAAGATGTGAACACTCCCGCCCGGTTTGACCACTTCCCGCACGGTGTGCAGCTCATGGGTTATGTCCCCTGCAGCGGGGCCGGCGATCAAGATCGCATACCCGGCGGCGTCCACCACGGCGAGGTCCGCGCCGGTGTCGTGCCGAACCAGGTTGCACCCCAGCATGTCCACATAGAAGCGGAGGCTCGCGGCGACATCGGACACGCGCACCGCGGTCATCGGCTGCCTGACGTCTCGCATGCGTTCCCCCTTCCGCAGCACAGACCCCGGCGGGGCGCCGACACGAATCGGAGCGCGGCGCTCAGCCCCTGAGCGGTGAGCGCGCCCACGACACCAGCCAGCTCCACGCCTACCAGGAGCGCCCTGAACATCGCGAGCGTCAGCAGATGGAGCCTGCTGCCGTACACCTACCTCGGCACCAGCACCCGGTTCTCGTGCCCTTGATACAGCAGGAGCACGATGACGACAAGGAGAGGTACCGAGGCACCGAGCCACGATGGTCACCTACTGGCGCATCTGGCACGACCCTGGTACATTGAAAGGTACGCCTGGGGCTGGACCGAACGTCCGGACCCCGCGTCACACGGGAGAGCACACGCTTGGCTGTCAGGAGACACGCGTCCGAGTCGACAGCCCCGGCCAGTGACGCCGGGGCTGTGGTCGCGGAGCGACAGGGACCCTTCGCCGCGTTCCGTGAGCGGCCCTACCGCATCCTCTGGTTGGGCATGCTCCCGTCGATGCTGGCCATGCAGATGGGCCAGGTCGCGGTGGGATACGTGGCCTACACCATCTCCGGCGAGGCGACCGCCCTCGGCTGGATCTCAGCCGGTTCAGGGGTGCCGATGCTTGTCTTCTCACTCATCGGAGGCGTCGTCGCCGACCGGATGCCCAAACGTACCGTCCTCTTCTTCACGCAGAGCACAATCGGGCTGGCCGCACTCGTCAACGCCGTGCTCGTCATCACCGGCAAGATCGAGGTTTGGCACTTGATCGCCGTCTCTGCAGTCCAGGGTATCGCGTTCGCCTTCAACATGCCGACGCGGCAGGCGTTCGTCGCGGAGATCGTCTCCCCCGCCCGCTTGATGAACGCCATCGCGCTCAACAACGCCGGGATGAACATGAGCCGTGTGGTGGGACCGGCTCTAGCTGGGTCCCTGATCGCCGTCCCGTTCATTGGCGCCGGCGGCATCTTCGCCCTGATGGCGGCGATGTACGTCATCGTGGTCCTGATGCTTTTCTTATTGCCGCCCGGCCGACCCGCCCGCGCGCCGCGCGGGACCGGACTGTCTGAACTGAAAGCGGGGCTCCGCTACGTATGGCAGCACCCGATCCTGCGGATGCTGCTCGCGCTCGCCACCGTGCCGGTCCTCCTGGGCCTGCCGTATGTCCAGGTCATGCCGGTCTTCGCGATCGACGTCTACGAAGTCGGCTCCGAGGGTCTCGGTACGCTCATGGCCGTCAACGGGCTCGGAGCGCTCGCTGGATCGCTGGGCATCGCCAGCGCCACCGGGCTGGGACGCAAAGGGCTCGTACAGCTATCGCTCGGGCTGATGTTCGGCCTGGCCCTCGCCGTCTTCGCCCTCGGCGGGTCGTACCCGCTGGCGCTGGTCGCGATCGCGATCGCCGGGGCGGCCTCTTCCGGCTACGCCACGCTCAACTCGACCCTGATCATGCACCACACCGAGCACGAGTTCCACGGCCGGGTCATGAGCCTCTACATGATGACCTTCGCCATAATGCCGCTCGGCACGGTGCCGATCTCCTGGCTGGTCGATCAGTTCGGAGCACCAATCACCATCGGTGTCGCCGGGTTCCTCCTGGCCGCCATCATCGGCAGCGTTGCCGTTCTCAGCCCCACCTACCGCCGGGTATAGCCAGGGGCAGAGCTAACACGCCGGCATCAGGTACCCACCGGCAAGTTAGGGCCCGGGGCTCAAGCCGCCGGGCTGAATAAAGGAATGCCCACTGAAGGGGCTCTCCCGCACCTAGACTGACTCGCTCTAGCACCAGCGGAGCTCCACGTCCCCAGCCCCTTCAGTGGGCTTCGAGTGGTCAGCCCGGGGGTTTACCCCCGGGCCCCAACCACGGCGCGGGGATCCTCACCGCGGGGAACCTCACACCGCCCATCCCCCGGGCATGCACCACGCCGTGGGAACCTTCTCGCCAGGGACTCAGTCTCCTTCCGCCTCCCGCACGCGGATCAGGAGCAGCGGCACGTCGGAGTGCGTCAGCAGCCTGTCGGCGACACTGCCGAAGAACCAGCGCGCCACGCCGCCCCGGCCGTGCGTGGTCATGACCATCAGGTCCGGCCGGGTCGTCCGGGTGTAGTCCAGCAGCTCGTCCCAGGGATCGCCGCTGCGGACTTCGACGGTCACGGTGAGCCCCTGCTCGCGAAGTTGCTCCGCGGTCGCCTGCAGGTAGTCGCGCGCCTCGGCTTCCATCTGATCGAAGCGCTGCAGGATCGCCTCATATGAGGGAGTACGGAGCACGGGTCCCGGATCCTCGGGCAACTCGTGCCGGAAGGTCTCGGCCACGCGCACAAGCTGGAGCGTCGCGCCGGTGGCACGCACGAGGTCGAGTGCGATCGGCAACGCCTGCTCGGCCTCGCGCGACCCGTCAAGCGGCACCGCGATCTGGGTGAATGCGACATGAGCCGGCTGCGCGTCCGTCTCCCGCGCGCGGACTACCAGGACCGGGCAGGTCGACAGTTGCAGCACCCGCGTTGCGACGCTGCCCAGCAGTACCCGCCCCAAGCCGCCGCGCCCGTGGCTCGCCAGCACGATGACCGGGTCCGCGTGCTGCTCGGCTTCGGCCAGGATCTCCTTGCGTGGGTCACCCAGCCGCACCACGGGTTGGGCCTTCAAGCCGAGCCCGGCCAGCCGCTCCACCGCGGCGCCCAAGAGCTCCGGCGACAGGAGTTCCTGGCGCGGGTTCGCGGGATCGACCCACACCACCTCCCGCCGCCGCGCATCGTAGAGCGGCCGCATCTCCTCGACGACCCGCAAGAGCACGATCTCGGCGCCCACTGCCCGCGCCAGCGCCGCTGCATAGGGAAGGGCCGTCTCCGCGAGCTGCGAACCGTCGAGGGGGACGACGATCGTGCCGATAGATGTCATGGCCTCTTCCCTCCACTCCGGAACCGCGCCTGCGGCTATTGTAACCGGCCACTCGCCGAGCGCGGGCTGCGGTGAGTGGACCAGGGGAGTAAGATGGGTGCCATACGGGGTGCGTACCGCGCGCCGCCGGACACGCGGGTTGACCCTGCTTGCAGGGATAGTCGAGGGAGTGTCATCATGGAGGTATCGACGACGATCAACGACCTCGCCCGCTCGGTGGTCGACCGCATCACCGGCTCAGTAGGCTCGCAGCTGGTCTTTGGTCCGGCGTATGAAGCCGCGGGGCGCACGGTGATCCCGGTATCGGAAGTGCGCTACGGCTTTGGGCTCGGCGCGGGCGGTGGCTCGGGTACCGGGCCGGACGGACAGGGCCAGGGCAGCGGCGGCGGCGGTGGTGCCGGGGGCGGCGTGCAGGCACGCCCGGTCGGCTTCATCGACGTCACCGGCGACCGCGCGGAGTTCTTCCCGATCGTGGACTACACGCGGATCGCGCTCGCCAGCCTGGTGGCGCTGACCACACTCGTGCTGGCCGTCAGCCGCACATCACGGAGGGCGCGCCGCTAGCCGCGCCACACCGGCAGAGAGGTGAGCAGAGCAGCATGGATCCCTCTGGGCGCATGGAACCAGTTCCGCCGGCCCCGTCTGACCGAGCAGGGAGCGACGTTGACCAGCTTGCCTTCCGGCGCACGCTGGGCTACCTGGCCACCGGTGTCACGGTCATCTCGCTCTACAGCGATGAGGGCGTCCATGGCATGACGGCCAACGCCGTGATGTCGCTCTCGCTCGACCCGCCATTGATCCTGGTCGCAATCGATCGCCGGGCGCGCACGGCTCGCTACATCCAGACGGCGCGGGCGTTCGGCGTCAATATCCTGCGCGACACGCAGGAGCCGCTGTCACGCTTCTTCGCCCGCTCCTGGCGCCCGGCCACGCCGCCCGAGCACCGCTTCGCAGAGTGGGCGGGCGTCCCCTATCTCGTCGGCTCACTTGCCGGGATCAGTTGCCGCGTGGCGGAGATCCTGGACGGCGGCGATCACATCATCGTCGTGGGGCGGGTGGTCGGCCTGCGCGTGGACGACCCGGAGGGGCAGCCGCTGCTCTTCTACCGGGGTCGCTATGCCAGCCTCGTCAGCCACGAGGCCAGCCCGCCCGAGTCGCCGGAACTGACCTCGTCGGAACACATCCACGTCTACTACGGCGAGTGGTCCCAGGACGAGGGCGAGCCGCTCGCGGGGCGTCCGATTCCGCCACACCCGTGGACCGGCTACTGAGCCGTCCGGGCTACCCGCCGCCATGCACCGGGGCACGCCCTCTGCTATCTTGAGCCCTCGGTATTGCCACCTCCGCGGGGGAGACACGTTCGACGAGCGAGCAAGACCCACACGATACCGGAAGCGAGGAGTCCCAGCCAAGCGTACCGGCCAAGAAGACGGTTCGCGGCACGCACCCAGGGGACCGCTACATCCGTGTCGTACGCTCCACCGACCTGCGCCCCCGCTCAGCCGAGCCGCGCTACGTCGTGGCCGAACCGACCGAGCCCGGCAGCGGCATCGGGCGTCTCTACCGCCAGCTCCGCCGGCTGCTCATCGGCCCGCCGCTCCGCACGGCGCAGGAGGCACATGAGCGCCTGACCAAGACGAAGGCGCTGGCGATTCTCAGCTCCGACGCCATCTCCTCGACCGCCTATGCCACCGAGGAAATCCTGCTGATCCTCGTCCTCGCCGGTGCGGCAGCGTACGGCTATGTCATCCCGATCGGACTTGCCATCGCCGCGCTGCTCGTCATCGTCGGCTTTTCGTACCGCCAGACGATCTTCGCCTATCCCCAGGGCGGCGGCTCCTACATCGTGACCAAGGACAACCTCGGCACCGGCCCGGCCCTGGTCGCCGGGACCTCGCTGCTGATCGACTACACCCTGACGGTCGCGGTGAGCATCTCCTCGGGCGTCGCCGCCATCACCTCGGCCGCGCCCGGACTAAAACCGTACCGGGTCGAAATCGCCGTGCTGGCCATCCTGGCTCTGGTGATCGGCAACCTGCGCGGCATCCGGGAGAGCGGCTCGCTCTTCGCCGTGCCTACCTACCTCTTCATCGCCGGCATGGCGATCCTGATCCCGCTGGGCATTGGCGCCGCCTGGTTCGGCCTGTTCGAGCCGCACCCGGCGAGCCATCCTGTCCCACCGGCGCAGCAGGGGATCACCCTCTTCCTTATCCTGCGGGCCTTCTCCTCCGGCTGCACCGCGCTGACCGGCGTCGAGGCGATCTCGGACGGCGTCCCCGCTTTCCAGCCACCCGAGGCGAAGAACGCCGCCCGCACCCTCGGCTGGATGGTGGCGATCCTCGGCTCGCTCTTCCTCGGCATCACCGTGCTCTCCTACCACTTCCACCTGACGCCGAGCGAGGATCAGACCATCCTCTCGCAGCTCGCACGCACCGTCGTCGACGACTCACCCTTCTACCTCTACATCCAGGCAACGACGGCGGGCATTCTGTTCCTGGCCGCGAACACGAGCTTCGCCGACTTCCCCCGCCTCGCCTCGTTCATGGCACGGGACCGCTACCTACCCACCCAGTTCCGTTACCGCGGGGATCGCCTGGCCTTCTCGAACGGCATCATCGCCCTGGGGCTCGCCGCCGCAGTGCTGGTCGTGGTCTTCCACGCCAACGTCAACGCCCTGATCCCGCTGTACGCGGTCGGTGTCTTCACCGCCTTCACCCTGTCCCAGGCCAGCATGACGTACCGCTGGTGGCGCCGCGAGCCACCCGGCCGTCACCGCACCATCGGTATGCTGATCAACGGGACCGGCGCCGCCGTCACCGGAATCGTGACCCTCATCATCATCGCGACCAAGTTTCTGTCCGGTGCCTGGATCGTGATCTGCATCCAGCCCCTGCTCATCTGGCTGCTGACCAGGATCCACCGCCACTACGAGCGGGTCGCCGCCCAGCTCGCCGTCCCAGCCGAGCCGGCCGCGTCCGAGCGGCCATCCTGGCCAGGACCGCTGGCGGCGGTGGTGCCCATCGCCGGGTACAACCGCGCGACGATCCGCGCGCTCGATTTCGCCCGCGAGATCACCGGGGACGTCACGGCGGTGCATGTCACCAGCGACCCGGCGGAGGCAGAGCAGCTTCGCCAGCAATGGCGCGACGCGAAGCTCGACCTGCCGCTGGTGATTATCGAGTCACCCTACCGGGAGCTGGTCGGCCCGCTCTTGGCCTACATCGAGCAACTCCACGCCGAGAAGGGAGACACGCTAATGGTGGTCGTGCCCGAGTTCGTGCCCGCCCACCTCTACGAACTGCCTCTCCACAACCAGACCGCGTGGCGCCTGCGCACCGCCCTCTGGACGCATCCCGGTATCATCGTCACCACCGTCCCCTACCACGTCTCGTCGTGACGAGGCTGCCATGTCATCCCTGCCATCGCGGGCGGCGGACTCGAATGATCTCCGACCGAGATGGCTGCCGGGGAACGAGATCCTTCGCTCTGCTCAGCACGTCGCGAGGGACGGGAAGGACGCGGTTCTTCCCGTCCCTCGCGTCGTGCAAGCCAGGAGGGCGCAGGCTCCTCGTTTCTGGTAGAGTGCGTGACCCGGGAGGGGCGCCAGGCACCGACCCGCGGAGGGAGATGGTGCGCGCCTCGGATGGCCGGAATGCTACGTAGTGTCGATCGGTTGAGACCCTTGGGTTCCCGGCGTGATCCAGACGCGCCGGGGTTCGCCCGCACTACTCGCGTGACTCGAACGACTATGAGGAGGCTTCCAGGATGATGTCAGAGGCGGTCCGCGCATTCCTCAACGAGCCGCGGTTTGCGGTGCTCGCCACCATCGGTGCCGACGGCGCGCCGCACCAGTCGGTGATGTGGTATGAGCTACGCGGCAACACGATCATGATGAACACGTCCGAGGGACGGGTCAAATCGGCAAACTTGCGCCGCGACCCCCGCGTGTCGATCTGCGTCGAGGACGGATACCGCTACGTGACCATCACCGGCCGCGCCGAGTTGGTCGACGACCAGGAGATCGCACAGGCCGACATCGCCGCGCTCGCCCATCGTTACCACGACCCGGAGACGGCCGAGCGGCAAGTCGCGGAGTTCCGCCGCCAGAAACGCATCACGCTGCACATCTCCATCGACCGGGTGTCCGCCCACGGGTTCTAAGCGCCGCGAGCCCTCGCGGGCGGGCGGCGATGCGCTGAGGAGGCATCGCAGAGATGAGCGCCGAGGTCCGGATCATCGGCGTCGACCATGTGCCGGAGGCACGGCCTGGGGACGACCTGGCCAACCTGATCGCCCACGGCCTTGAACAGAGCGGGCTCACCCTGGCGGATCGGGACATTGTCGTCGTGACCCAGAAGCTGGTCTCCAAGGCCGAGGGGCAACTGGTCGACCTCCGGGAAATCGAGCCGTCCGTGCTCGCTCGCGAGTGGGCGGAACAATTCGGCAAGGACCCGCGCCAGGTCGAGGTGGTGCTGCGCGAGGCGCGGCGGATTGTGCGCATGGCCAACGGCCTCATCATCGCCGAGACGCGCCACGGCTTCGTCTGCGCCAACGCCGCGGTGGATGCCTCAAACGTCTCCGCCCCGGACCAGGTATCGCTCCTGCCGGTCGACCCCGACGCCTCGGCCGAGCGCATCCGCCGCGGGCTCGCCGAACGTGCGGGCGTCGAGATCGCCGTGATCATCACCGACTCGTTCGGCCGACCCTGGCGCAAGGGCATCGTGAACGTCGCGGTGGGCGTGGCCGGGATGGAGCCGCTCCTCGACTACCGTGGACAATACGATGAGCAGGGATACGAGCTGCGCGCCACCGTGATCGCCGTTGCCGATGAGATCGCCTCGGCCGCAGAGTTAGTCATGGGCAAGCTGGCGCGCCGGCCGGTGGCCATCGTGCGCGGCTACGACTACCAGCCCGGCGACGGCAACGCCCGCGCGCTCGTCATGGAGCCGGAGCGGGATCTGTTCCGCTAGCTGCCTCGACCGCCGTCACGTGCGAAGCGGCGACACGGCACGATGCCCCCGCTCCCAACGCTGTTACCCGGGGTTCGGGTGATCGCTTGGGTGCGTCTCACGCTGAGGACACTCAAGGGTGGGATTATGTCACTCTGAGCAGAGCCGGGAGCGGCGGCCAGCCGCACCCGGCGACTCCGTCCGAGCCGAAGGATCTCTCCGGTGCGTGGCCGCACCCGCGAGAGATCCTTTGCTTCGCCCAGGATGACAGGGTTTCTTGGGGATCGGCGCTGTCGCTACAGCGTCTGGTTCGCCAGCGCCAGGTGGTGCGCGGTGTATCGCGCGAGCGTGACCTGCTGGTGCGGCGTCAGCACTTCGCAGACCCAGCCCCAGTGCAGCGACACCAACTCGCCCGGCTGGGCCGCGTCGGCGAAGCCCCGGCCGTCGACCTGGCGCGTCACCCGCACCGTCTCGGCCGGACCGAGCGCCAGCTTTCCGTCCACCAGGACAAGCGGCTGCCGGTCGACGACCAACTCCGCGCCGTCGACCGCCCGGACACGCCCCCAGCTGATGCGGCACTGGTCCATGGTTTCCAGCGAGTGCTCCAACTCGCCAACCCGAGCATGCACGTCGAAGACGTGGAAAGTATGGTGCGGCCGCGCCCCGGCCGGCGCCTTGCCGAGTACCAGCGCCCGCAGCCGGGGTGAGAGCTGCTTGCCGAAGCGCTCATCCAGCGCGTCGTAGAGTTGCCGGGCCTCGACCCGCTCCAGGAGCTCATTCCCGATCCAGTACGCCTCCACAACGCGCTCGTCGAACGGGTCAGGGATGCCGTTCTCGCGCGCGATGAGCCGGAGGTACGGTAGCGCACCGGTGAAGCGCGCCAGCATTTGCTCCAATGGCGGCTCACGCACCATCGCCAGTGCGTAGTCGAACAGCGTGCGGTTATCGTCGCCCCCACAGTAGCGCAGCCGGTTCGGCATGAACGCATAGCGGATGAAGCGGGTTGTCCCGGTGATCGCCCGCACCGGCCCGCCGGATACCGTCTCCAACCGCGTGGTCGCGTCACGCACGGGCGTCCTCCTCTTCCCAGAGCGACGCGAGGTCGGCGAAGAAGGACAGCAGCCGCTCGGCCTCTTCCGGGGTCACCACCTCGATGATCAGGCCGCGGTCGAGCAGGACGTGTTCATCAACCGCTACGTCAGGAAAGAGCGCGGTGCTGACCTGGACGACCTCTCCCTCGATCAGCTCGACCTCGGCCACGCCGTCGCTCACGCTGCGGACGCGCGCCACCAGCGGGATGCACATCTCAGCCAACCTCTCCACCCGCGACCCGCGCCGCCAGGCGCGCCCGGAGCCAGTCGACCCAAGCCTCGAGCCCGGCACCGGTGCGGCACGAGACCTCGAAGACCGGCGCATCGGGGTTGAGCGCGCGGACCGCCTCGTAGAAGCGCGTTCGGTCGAAGTCGACCAGATCGATCAGGTCGATCTTGTTGAGCACGATGGCGTCGCTCCGCGCGAAGACATCCGGGTACTTCACCGGTTTGTCGTCCCCCTCGGCCGCGCTGACAAGGCACACCCGCGCGTGCTCACCGAGGTCCCAGTGCGTGGGACAGATCAGGTTTCCCACGTTTTCGACCATGAGCAGGTCGATCGCTCCCAGGTCCAGGTCGTCCAGGGCACGCGCCAGCATGCCGGCCTCCAGGTGGCACCCGCCACCGGTGTTGACCTGGACCGCGTCGACCGCCCCCGCCGCCAGGACACGCTCCGTGTCCACACTCCCGGCGATGTCCCCCTCGACGACGCCGACACGCGCCACCCCGGCCAGCGCCGCGATCGTGCGCGTGATGAGGCTGGTCTTCCCTGCCCCCGGCCCGGCCAGCAGGTTGACCGCGACCACCCCCGCTTCATCGCAGCGCGTGCGGATCGCCTCGGCCGCCTGGTCGTTGGCGTGGAAGAGACTTTGCACCACTTTGACCCGCTGCACCGTCATGTTTCGATCTCCAGGCTCTCGATGAGCACATCCGTGCCGTCGTCCAACACCCCACCGACGGTCCCGCAGCGGGGGCAGTGGAAGCCCGCAAGGTCCGGCGTGTACTCGGCGGCGCAGGTGTTGCACCAGAAGCGCATCGGCACCCACCGCAGCGCCAGCTGCGCCCTCTCGGCCAGCGTCCCCGGACTCAGCAGCTCGAAGCAGAAGCGCAACGCCTCTTCCTCGACGCACGAGCGATCCCCCACAACGAGGTTGATCGCAACGACGCGCCGCGCGCCCGCCTCGCGGGCGCGCTCCTCAACCGACTCCAGCAGGTAGGCACTCAGGGCTAGCTCGTGCATCGCACCGCCTGCTACATCTGCCGCACGCGCAGGTAGCGGCGCACGTCCGCCTGCGACGCCACCAGCGCGATGAGCATCCCGATCAGCGTCAGGCAGATGATCACGAGGAGGGCGTTACGCAGCGCGCGGAGGACCTCCATCATTACGCTCCTCTCCGGTACTCGCTACGCCGGGCCCTGCGGCGCGACCGCTGGCCGGCCGTCGTGCAGACGCACGAGTAGGGACTCGATCATGTTCACTGCCTCGTCGACCGCAGCCCGCACCGGCGGGCTCAGCCCGTCGGGATCATCCGGCACCGGCGCGACCGCGCCCGGCTCGCAGCCCACCACGAACAGCCGTTCCGGGCATCCGCCGAGCGTCTGCGCCAGGGCAAACACGGCCATTGGATCGACGCTGTGCGCCGCCAGCGCCGGCCCGGCAGCGTCAATTGCTTCAGGTGCGTCTGGCTCGATCAGGTACAGCGTGCCGGGCACGCCCCCGCGCGGCATCGCGTCGACCAGGATGGCGGCATCGCAGCCGTCGGACAGCGCATAAGCCAGGTCGAGTCCGCGAATCCCGAAGTCGCGCACCTCGACCCCCGGCGGCAGCGGGTGCTCCGCCAGCCGCCGGGCCACCACGACGCCGAAGGCGTCGTCGCCCAGGAAGATGTTGCCGATCCCGGCGACGAGGATGCGGGGCGTCATGGCGGCCCCTCCTCCGGCCCGAGCGGCTCCACCTCGTCGAGCCCGAAGTAGAACCGGTGCCCGAGCACGCCCGCCTCAGCCAGGTGGCGCCCCGGGTCGTCCTCGATCGTCACCGCCAGGTGGATGCGTTCCTCGTGGTCCTGCTCGATGCTCTCCACGATGGCGATTCTGCCGGCCAGCGCGAGATCGAAGACGTCCCCGCCCGACCGCGGTCGCAGCCGCACCCGGCTTCCCGGCCGGACCTCCACACCCCCGATCCGAACGCTCTCCGGCGCGGGCGCCTCGAGCGCAGCGAATGCCGGGCTGACGTCCGGCTCCGGTCGCAGCATCTGGAACTCGCGGATCGCCCCGTGCAGCCGCGCGAAATCACTGGCCGTCAGCCGCTCGGTCCGCTCCAGGATCTCCCGCGCCCGTGGGTCGGCCGCGCGCATCTCCTCCTTCTCCTCATCGGTGAGGCCGAGGATGCTGAGGATGAGGAGCTGGTCGATCTCCGTCCCGTCGAACAGGTCGCCGGGGCTCTCCGGCGCCAGCCGGGGATAGTCGTAGAGGATGATCGGCGAGGCGAGCATGGTCCGGGCCGTTCCCGGCTCGCCGGCCAGAACCGGCCAGACGCCTGCGTTCTCGCAGGCCGCGCTCGCGGCTGCCAACTCGCCCGGCGGATCGAGGAGCGAGACGAATTCGCCGCCGTCGGCTTCCAGAATGGCATGAGCCGCGACGAAGGTACGCGCCAGCGCGCCGGTCCGCTCGGTGCCCTCCCAGGCCGACGTGTTCTCGAACCGCACGGTCAGTCGGAAGACCTCGGGCTGTACCGGAGCGGCCGCCACATCTACGAGCCCGTCGAGCGCTTCCCAGCGGCGCACCAGCGCTCCGACCTCGGTGCCATCCGCGGCCAGCAGCGGCTCCCGATCCGACCCGGCCGGGATGTGCACCGGCACACGATGCGGCGCTGCGAGCGTAGCCAGGTCGCGCGGCTCGATGCGGACCGCGTGCTCCCGCGCCTCTTCCCAGGCGACGAAGCGCGCGTCCCCCACCTGCAATTCGTCGACGTAGGTCAGCCCCCCGTCGGCTTCCAGACGACCAACCTGCCGCGCGACGACCTGGAGGAAGCGGATGGTGACCGTGACCCGCGGCTTCGCCCCACGGACGAGGCACTCCGCCTTCACCCACCAGCGGTCGGTGCCCCCGCCGGCATCGCTGTAGGCGCGGGGGTAGACGCCCCCGATCGTCCAGCGCTGCTGGTTCTTGGTGGTCGAGCGTCGGTAGGGCCACAGGATGTAGCCCTCATAGAGCAGTGTCTCGGCCAGGCGCTGCACATCGTCCATCAGGCCCCCCGCGTGACATGCGTCGTGCCGCCGCCGCATTACGGCGGTGGCAGGTTCGGGCTGCGCTGGTCGATCGGGTTGCGCGCGTGCGAGTTGATCCCGGTCGACCGGCGCGCGGTGACTTTCCCACCCTCCAGCAGACCCGGAGTCCTGTCGTAGCTCCCCGGCTCGTTCCCCTGTCGCACACCGGGGACGTGCGATGGCAGGTCGGGCCGCACTTTCGGCTTCCCGACCCGGATGTTGGCGATGGTCCGCTCTTTAAACATCGCGGTTCCTCCCTCGGGGCGCCGGCCCGTCAGTCCGCCGGCGGTGCCGGCTTGCTGCGGGAACGCAGCGCGACGAAGAACGCGTCGATCTCGCGCCACACCTGGCTTCCACCGCTCAGGCCGCGCCAGTGCTGGCGCACCACCCCTACCAGCGCGAAGCACTGGTCCAGCGGGACAATGAAGGCGTCCCGAGCGCCCCGTGCGCGGTTGACCAGCAGCGCCTCGACATCCGGCTGCAGCGTCCGCAGGATCGGCTGCTGCGCCACCAACGCCTCCCACTCCGCCTGATCCATTTCCGACTCGGTCGCGCCCATCGGGCTCGGGTAATAGGCGAGCATCCGGCCCGCGGGCGAGCTGTAGGCGAAGAACGCCATGCCGACCGGGACACCGAGTCGTGCCCATGCCGCGTCGTCGATCGGTAGCCCGCCCAGGTCGAGGTGCCGGTCCGAGACGAGACGGTACTTGCCGTCACTGGCTGCCTCGCGGTCGAACAGCAGGGAGCAGGCATAGCAGACGCAGAGGAACTGCCGCGCGGTGACATCCAGGAGGTGGCGGTGCTCGGCCGGGATCGGCTCCGCGCAGAGGTCGCAGCGCTCCAGTGGCTCCGGCCGGGCGTAACGGCGCAGCGCGGCGAGGTTGCCGCGGGTGATCGGCGTCCCACGGTCGCTCATGACGCCGCCTCCGGTGTCACGGTGGGCAGAGCCACCCGGACGATCCCGGCGTCGACCAGCAGCGGGACCGGCTCCAGGTAGTGCTCGGGTGCGTCCAGGCAACGCCCCGCCAGGCGCGCGTCGTAGCGGCTCCCGCAGCCGGGGCAGACGAGCACCTGCCCCGCGAGCCGGTTCCCGGCCAGCGACGTGCCACAGCGGGGGCAACCGTCGCGATAGGCGTAGAGGGTGCCGTCGAGGTCGAGGACCAGCAGGCTGACGCCCTCCACCCGGCAGAGCCGCGCCTCGCCCCGGGGCAGCTCGAGCCGTCCGACGGTTGTCCAGTCCCCGGCCGCGGCTCCGGCGGCCCCGTTCGCCAGGATCCCCGGCTCGCGGGGTACGGGCGCATCATCGGTGACGGCTTCGATCCCGTCCAGGTCCGGCGCCAGCTCGTGGACCGCGCGCTCGATGGCGAGCCGGAGCGTCACCGCCGAGGCCGGACAGCCGCGGCAGGTGCCCCGCAGCCGAACACGCGCCACACCATCCACGATCTCAAGCAGATCCACGTCGCCGCCGTGGGAGTGGAGGTAGGGCCGGACCCGGTCCAGCGCCTGCCCCACCCGCTCCTCAACCGGGACCGGGTGGAGCCCGTGCAGCAGCAGGATGTGCGCGACCAGCTCATCCTCGGCCAGCGCAGCGGGGAGCGTGGGATCGCGGGCGACGAGGATCGCCAGTGCGCGGCCCAGCCCATCACCGTAGAAGGCGAGCAGCTCCTGGATGGCGCCCAGCGCCTGGTCGCGCAGCTCCGGCTCCGGGAACGACTCGATCCTGGCCAGCATCGCATCCAGCCGGGCCGCGCGGTCGTCTGGGCGGGTGCCGGTGCGACCTACCATGTCGCCTTCCCTCCCACAGCGGGCATCGGCCCGCTAGCGACCGGCACCGAGGAACGGTGAGTGTCGCTGCTCGATCAGCTTGCCGTTGCCCAGATACATGTGCACCCCGCAGGGAAGGCAGGGATCGAAGCTGCGCACCGTACGCATGATGTCGATCCCCTTGAAGTTCTCCGGCCCGTTCTCCTCGAAGATCCGGAGCCCCTGCACCGCGTCCTCGTAGGGGCCGGGCGTGCCGTAGGAGTCCCGCGGGCTGGCGTTCCAGGGCGTTGGCGGGTACGGATGGTAGTTCGCGATCTTGCCGTCCCGGATCACCAGGTGGTGCGACAGCACCCCGCGCACCGCCTCGTGGAAGCCGCAGCCAATCGCCTCGTCCGGCACCTCGAACTCCTGGAAGACCCGCAGGTCGCCTCGGCGGACATGGTCCATCGCCTGTTCCAGGAAGTAGAAGGCGATCGCAGCGGCATAGGCCACGAAGTAGGCCCGCGCGCGGTCCCGCTCGATCGTGTTCGACCACTGGGGAACCTTCCACTCGAACTCCATCTCAGGGAAGGCAGCCGACTTCGGCAGGTTGATTCGGACGCTGTTCCCGGTGGCCTTGACGTAGCCGACATCGACCAACCCGGCCAGCGCCGTGACCCAGAGACGGGCAAGCGCACCACCGCCGGTATCGAGCGCCAGGTGGTCGCCGGTGCGGCGGTCGTACCAGCGCGGGCTCATTACCCAACTATAGTTCCCGCCCTCCAGATCGCGCTTCTGCGGCTTGGGGATCGTCGTTTGGTTCCACGGGTGCCGCCGGTCGATCGGGTTGCCCAGCGGGTCGTGGGTGACGAACATCTCCTGATCGGTCCAGTCCTCATAGTAGGAGCTGCCGAGGAGGATGCGCATGCCGAGGTTGATCTCAACCAGGTCTGTGGTGATCAGTTCGCCGTCCACGACGATGCCGGGCGTCACGTACATCGCCCGACCCCACTGCGTCATGTGGTCGTAGCGGTAGTCGGCGAACTCGGGGTTCATGAACGAGCCCCAGCAGCCGAGGAGGATGCGCCGCTGGCCCACCTCCTCGTAGCCCGGCATCGCCTCGTAGAAGAAGTCGAAGAGATCGTCGTTCATCGGCACGAGGCGCTTGACGAAGTCGAGGAAGCGCATCAGCCGCACGAGGTAGTCGGAGAAGAGTTGCGGGGACGGCATCGTGCCGACGCCGCCCGGGTAGAGCGTCGAAGGGTGGACGTGGCGCCCCTCCATCAGGCAGAACATCTCCCGCGTCAGCCGGCTCATCTGGAGGGCTTCCACATACATGTCGCCGGTGAAGGGGTTGAAGGCGCGCATGATGTCGGCGATGGTGCGCTTGCCGTGGATGTCGGCGTGCGGCGCCGGCGTGGACTCGGCACGTTCCAGCAACCGGGGATTCGTCTCTTTCACCATCTGCTCGCAGAAGTCGACGAAGACGAGATTGTCCTGGAAGATCGTGTGGTCGAACATGTACTCGGCCGCCTCGCCCAGGTTGACGATCCACTCAGCCAGAGGCGGCATCTGGATGCCGTAGGCCATGTTCTGGGCATAGATCGAGCAGGTGGCGTGGTTGTCCCCACAGATGCCGCAGATACGGCTGGTGATGAAGTGGGCGTCGCGCGGGTCCTTCCCCTTCATGAAGACGCTGTAGCCGCGGAAGATCGACGACGTGCTCTTGCACTCGACGACCTCACGGTTGTCGAAGTCGATCTTGGTGTAGATACCCAGGTTGCCGATGATGCGGGTGATGGGATCCCAGGCCATGCTGACGAGCTTGCGAGCTTCGGCCGGGGTCTCAGTTCGCGTCGCCACGAGCGCCGCTCCTTCCCCTAGCGTGGCCAGGTCGGGTTGTACCCGCTAGTGAGCGCGGGTCCCCGGCGTCGCCACTGCGGCTCCTTGTTGACGGTGTCGTTTGTGATGCTGCGCAGGCGGCGGATGACGGTGCCGTAGGTGCCGCTCAGCGCAGTCGAGAGGACGCCGCCGGGCGGCTCATCCATAAACGGCATGAACTTGTCGGGGAAGCCCGGCATGGTGCAGGCGATACAGATGCCGCCTACGTTGGGGCAGCCGCCGATGCCGGCCATCCACCCCCGCTTGGGGACATTGCAGTTTACGACCGGGCCCCAGCAGCCGACCTTGACCTGGCACTTGGGCGAGTTGTAGTCGAGCGCGAAGTCGCCCTGTTCGTAGTAGCCGCCCCGGTCGCACCCCTCATGGACCGTCTTGCCGAAGAGCCAGGTCGGCCGGAGCTTGTCGTCGAGCGGGATCATCGGTGCCTGCCCCGCAGCCTGGTACAGCAGCCAGAGGAGCGTCTCCATGAAGTTGTCGGGCTGCACCGGGCAGCCGGGCACGTTCACGATCGGGATGCCCGCCCGCGAGCGGAAGTCCCAGCCGAGGTAGTCGGCCAGGCCCATGCAGCCGGTGGGGTTGCCCGCCATGGCGTGGATCCCGCCGTAGGTGGCGCAGGTGCCGATGGCGACCACGGCCCAGGCGCGCGGCGCCAGGCGATCGAGCCAGGTGTTGAGAGTGATCGGCTCACCAGTGGCCGGGTCGTTGCCCATCGAGGTCCAGTAGCCGTCGCCGTTGATCTCCTCGTTGGGGATGGAGCCCTCGACGACCAGGATGAAGGGCTCCAACTCGCCACGCGCCGCCTGATGGAACGCTTCGAGGAAGGCCTCACCCGTCTCGTAGGCAAGTACCTTGTTGTGCAGGTGCACGCGCGGGAGACCGGGAATGACGCCGAGCAACACATCCTCGAGGCTCGGCTGCGTGGCGGCCGTGATCGAGACCGTGTCGCCATCGCAACTCATGCCCTCGGAGGTCCAGAGGATGTGGACATCAGAAACCGCGGGGGTTTGACCGGTCGGCGTCGGGGAGGGAGCACCGGGCGTAGCCATGGACGCCGTCCCTTCCTTGTGGCCGGGGGCCGAAGGTGTACAGCGCGCCACCCGGCTGCGGTCGCCGGGAAGCGCGCTGGTGCGACAACCGCCCCTCGATCGCGGTAGTTGCGACTACTCTAACTGTATTTCCTTGACTTGTCAAGCAATCAGACAAGGAATTACGCGAGTGCTAGCCCTTCGCCGACGGACATTCGTCAGATGAAGATGTCGAGCGGCAGCAGCGCCGAGACGATGAAGTTCGGCACATCGACCACCTGACTCACGTGGAGGTCGACCGCCACACTACAGAGCGCGTACGCCTGCTGCGGGTCGTAGCCACGCGTGCCCAGGTACTCGATCATCGCCAGCAGTGCATTCCGCGCCGCCATCGTGAGATTCTCCGACTCGTTGATCCCGTCGGTGACCGAGAACCCCGTCGTGGCGTAGAAACGCCGCGGCACCGCCAGTGTCGGGTCGGCGAAGTAGTCGTCCCGGAAGAACTGGGGCGAGCGAATACCACGCCGCGCCGCCTCACCCTTGTGAACCTTGAACTGCAGGTGCAGTGCGGCGCGGATCTCGATGGCCGTCCCGCATGCTTCACAGTCACCCTGCGCAAAGTGGACGTCGCCGGTCGAGAAGAGTCCGCCCTCAACGTAGACGGGCAGCAGCATGCTCACCCCGGGCGTCAGGTGCTTGATGTCGATGTTCCCGCCGGTCTCGCGCGGGGGAATGGTGCGTAGCCCCTGCTCCGCGATCGGCCCGCTCGGCGGCACCGCCCCGGTGGGATCGGGCAGCAGGACAAACCCGCCGCGCGCCGCCAGGTCCGCCTCACGTCGGGCGATCTCCTCCCGCAGCGCAGCGGACGGCGCCAGCCCGGCGATGCCCGGGAACGGAGCGGCGTGGATGCGAATCCCCGGCAGTTGCGGCGATTCGGCGTAGTCACCGTAGAGGTTCCAGTGGACGATGTATGGCTCGGGGAAGAGGTCGCGGAGGAAGCCGAAGCCAGGCACCTCGACGGTGTAGCCCCAGGCATCCCAGGGGTCGCACTCGATGTTGAGCAGCTTGACCTCCAGCAAGTCGCCGGGTGCCGCGCCGTTGACGTAGATCGGGCCGGTGAGCGGGTGGACCGGCCCCAGGTCCAGCCGGGCGACGTCGGCGGCGGTGGACTGCGGGTTAAGCTGGCCATCGAAGGCGTCGCGCGTCTCGACGACCACGGTCCGCCCTGGGTCGACGACGAGCACGGGGGCGACGTCCTCATGCCATCGGTTGTGGCCCGTCTCCGCCTGAGCGGCGAGCGGCCGCGTGGGGTCGATCGCGATGCGCTGGATCGTGGCGGGCATGCTCCGCTCCTCTCGCATGGGCGCACCCAAACCGGCGCGTTCCGCCGCTCCGCCCGGCAGGCGAGGGATCGAGCGTCGCGTAGGATACGCCTGGCCGGTACGCATGGCCGATGGGTTGTACATCTCAGCCTAGCGGCGCCCACACACTATGTAAAGTCCGGATCTGGTCGGATCACTGTTTTTCGGGGTAGGCTGGGCACGACGCTCGTGAGAGGAGGCTCGGCGAATGCAGCGACGGTACCGGCTTGCCGCGCTCGCGCTCGGCGCTGCGGCGCCGGTGGCGCTCATGACTGTGGCCCGCCGCCGCGCCGATCCGGCCCCGCCCCGCACGCTCCTCCCGCCGGAGGCGCTGGCGGACGACGACAGCGTCTTCATCGATGTCGACGGGCTCCGGGTCCACGCCAAGCTCGCAGGCCAGGGTGACCCGGCCGTGGTGCTGATCCACGGCTTCGCGGCCGGCGCGTTCATCTGGCGCCGGGTGCTGCCGCCGCTAGCGCGCCGCGGCACCGTGGTGGCCTTCGATCTCCCCGGCTACGGCCTGACCGCACGGCCCGCCCCGGACGCCTGGCCGCGTGGCAACCCGTACGACCCCGAGGTCCAGGCCGACCTCACCATCGCGTTGCTTGACCGCCTCGGGATCGCCCGCGCCGTGCTCGTCGGGCACTCCGCGGGCGCCCGCATCGCCATGCTCGCGGCGCTGAAGTACCCCGAACGGGTCAGCGGGTTGGTCCTCGTCACGCCCGCGCTGGATCCACCGTCCCTGCGCCGCTCGCTGGCCCTGCTCGTGCGTGCACCCGGCCTGGACCGGGTGCTCCCCCGCGTCGCCCAATCCGCCGCGTCGCGGGCAGCGTACATCCTGCGCTACGCCGTCTATGACCGCGCCGTCGTGACCGACGATCTCATCAAGGGGTACCTGACGGCGCTCCAGGTAGATGGCTGGGATGCGGCACTCGCCTGCGCCCTCCGCGCCACCCGACCGCTGGGCCTGCTGGACCGGTTCGGAGAGCTCCAGGTCCCGTTCATGGCGATCTTCGGTATGTACGACCGCATCGTGAACCCGCGCCAGGTGCTCCGGATGACCGCCGTACCCGACCTGTTCATGTTCGTGTTCATGGAACACACGGGGCACCTGCCCCAGGAAGAGAAGCCGGAGGACTTCGTCGAGTTCATCGAGGATTTCCTGGACCATATCGAACAGCGCGCGAGCGAGAGGAGCACGTTGTGATCCGTCCCGAACACCCGACGACTGCGCCGGATTTCACGCTGCGCGACACGCACGGGCGGGATATCCGCCTCTCTGAGGTGCTCCAGCGCGGCCCCGTCGTGCTGGTGTTCCTACGCGGGCTGCTTTGACCACACTGCCGCCGGCAGCTCGCGCAGTTGCGCGACAACTATCAGCAGTTCCAAGAGCGCGGCGCTGAGATCCTCGCCATCGCTCCAGACCGCCCGGATGCCGTGCGCACCTATTGGGAGCGGGAGCACATCCCCTTCCCCGGCCTGACCGACCCCGGCCACGCGGTAGCCAGGCGTTACGGCCAGCAGGTCCGCTTGCTCCGTTTCGGCCGCATGCCGGCGGTGCTCATCGTCGAACCCGCCGGGGTGATCCGCTTCCGCCACGACGGCCGTTCGATGCGCGACATCCCCACCGTCGATGACCTCCTCACCCACCTCGACCAGCTCAGCGACTGACCACCGCCCACGCCGTCCGGCTTCGGCTACAATCCCGGCACGAGATCGGAGCGCAAGCGAAACCGCGCCCGGAGCGCCGGGCGCGGCACCCGGAGAGGGAAGGGCAGCGAGGTGGGAAGCGGAGCACAGGTCGGCGTCATCGTCGGGAGCTACAACTCCCGGGTCGGGTTCCCCGCGGCGATGGAGATCCTGCGCGCGGGCGGGAGCGCGCTCGACGCCGCCGTTGCGGCGGTCAAAGTGATCGAGGACAACCTCGAGGACCACAGCGTCGGCACGGGCGGGATCCCCAACATCCTCGGGCAGGTCGAGCTCGACGCCAGCATCATGGACGGCACGACCCTCGCGGCGGGCGCGGTCGGCGCCGTCAAGAACTACCCCCACCCGATCGAGATCGCCCGTAAGGTCATGGAGGTCACGCCCCACGTGATGCTGGTCGGCGAGGGTGCCGAGCTCTTCGCCCGCGTCCACGGCTTCCAGACCGCCAACCTCCTGACCGAGGAGGCGGAGCAGGAGTGGCGGCGCCACATCCTCGGTGAGGACGGCGGACCGGTAGAGGGCGAAACCTACGAGGACCAGTTCAGCCTCTACATGAGCGTCGTCAAGGACTGGACGAAGCTCCTCCACAAGGAGATCTTCGGCACCACCAACGTCATCGTCCGCGACACCCAGGGCAACATCGCCAGCGCCGTCTCCACCAGCGGCTGGGGCTTCAAGTGGCCCGGCCGCCTGGGCGACTCTCCCATCATCGGCGCCGGCAACTACGCCGACTCGCGCTTCGGCGCCGCCGCCTGCACCGGCCGCGGCGAGATGGCGATCCGAGCCGCCTCCGCCCACAGCGTCGTCACCTACCTGCGCCAGGGCATGACGCTGGAGGACGCCCTCCGCACGGCGATGCTCGACCTGCGTGCCCTCGTCGACCCCTACGCCGAGCGCGACAACGTCATGAACATCGTCGCCATGGACCGGCACGGCAACGTCGCCGCCGCCTCCACCAGCCTCGCCGCCCGCTATGTCTTCCAAACAACCGAGATGGACGACTACGAAGAACGCCCCCGGATCCACGTCCCCCTACGGGAGGAGTAGGACGACGCGCATCGAATAAGCGACAGCACGCTGGGCGGCGACGCCGTGATGCCGTCGCCGCCCGCTTGCCGGCAGCCCTATGGAGCAGCGCGCCCCTCAGCCGATCATGCTGACGCCGACGAGGCGGCCGATCGCGAAGGTGATGAGCGCGGCGGCGCTGCCGATGGCGACCTGCCGAAGGCCGGAGTAGAGAGCGTTGCGGCCCGTGATGACGGTGATCCCGGCGCCGATGAGGAAGAGCGCGACCGCCGTCAGGGCGAGGCTGATCCCCACGGCGGTCAGGCCGCCCGTGAAGAAATACGGGAAGACCGGGATGATTGCGCCGATGGCGAAGAGCAGGAACGAGGAGATCGCGGCCTCCCACGCAGAGCCGCCCAGCTCCTCCGGGTTGATCCCCAGCTCCTCGCGCGCAAGTGTGTCAAGTGCGACAGCGGGGTCGCCGGTCATCCGTTGAGCCAGCGCCCGAGCGGCCGCTTCGTCCATGCCGCGCGAACGGAAGATAAGGGTCAGCTCCTCGATCTCTTCGTCGGGGAAGGCTTCCAGCTCTTCCCGCTCGACCGCGATCTGGTGCTCATAGAGTTCCCGCGCGCTCTGGACCGAGAGCCACTCGCCCATCGCCATGGAGAGGGAACCAGCCAGCAGCCCGGCAAGGCCGGTCACGAGGATGCTCCGGGGCGCCAGGTCGGCGCCCGCCACGCCCATGACCAGGCTGACGTTCGATACCAGGCCATCGTTGGCCCCGAGCACCGCAGCGCGCAGAGCGTTGCCCCCGGCCGCTCGGTGACGCCCTTCGAACTGGGCGATCGCACTCCCGGGCACGCCTGACGGAGTCACCCGCCCGATCATGCGGAACAGGCGGGCGTGCGAGCGCTCATCGGCCGCGAGCCCGGCACCGCGGGCGTCGGGCTGTGTGTCGTACTTGTGGCTGTCGCTCTGCTCGTTGCCGATCACCGTCGGCAGCACCAGTGCCGGACCGAACCGCCGCGCGAGCCACATCAGCAACCGGGTACGCCAGCCAATCCCCGGCTCAGGACCGGTCGCTCCTGCCTCGCGCAGCTTGTCGCGCCAGTACGCAGCGTGCCGCTCCTCGGTCTCCGCCAGGCGCGCATAGACCGTGCCCAGCTCCGGCGACGGCTCGACCTCGCTCAGCGTCCGGTAGAGAGCCACCCCTTCGATCTCTGCCTGCAGATTGCGTCGGTAGCGCTCGATATCCGCGGCTGTCATCGGTCCTCCCTTCCCTGATCGGGTCCGCAGGCGCATGATAAGCGCACAGCAGGCATGGCGCCATACGGGGCGTGTTTCGGCATGAGTCAATGACCCGTCTGCGCTCATGTCACGTGCGGTTAGGCTCTCCCGCATGGGTCATCCTGAGCAGTGTATGTCATCCTTCGCTTCGCTCAGGATGACACGAAGACAAGCGCAGAATGACACGAGCGCAAGCAATCACCCTCGCTCGGTATCAGCAGCCTGCGGCGGGCACGGCCCCTCAACCCGCCTCACGCACACGTTCAATTCCAGTAAGCGATCCGCCCGCATCGTGCACCGATGCGGGCGGGTTTCCCATGTCAATGTCTGCTTGTCGTGTGCACCGTGGGACGTTACGGCTTGCCCCAGCCGCCGCCGCCGGGGGAGCGGATCACCAGGCGGTCGCCCGGGCGTGCCGAAAAGCGCACCTTACCCGGGAGCTTGGTGACCTCGCCGTTGCGCACGAGCAGGTTCTCACCGGGTGCACCCGGCTCACCACCCTGAAGCCCCCAGGGGGCCAGCCGCCGCCGTTCGGTCAGCAGCGTCACCTCGGTCGGCACCAGGAAGGCGATTTCCCGCTCCAACCCGTCGCCGCCGCGCGCCGCCCCGGCCCCGCCGGAGCCGTCGCGCAGCCGGTAGGCACCGATGCGCATCGGGTAGGCGTACTCGAAAGCCTCAACCGGGGTGTTGAGCGTGTTGCTCATGTGGACATGAACGCCCGAGAGCCCGTCGAGCCCCTGGCGCGCGCCCATGCCGCCGCCCATCGTCTCGTAGTAGGCGAAGGGCTGGCCTGTGCGCGGGTCAATCCCCCCGGCCGTCACGTTGTTCATCGTCCCCTGGCTCGCGGCCGGGATGACACCGGGCAGCGCCTGGGCCAGCGCCCCCAGCACGGCGTCGGTGATGCGCTGCGAGCACTCGACGTTGCCCCCGGCCACCGGCCGTGGCGGGCGGGCATTGACCACCGTCCCCTCCGGGGCGTGGACGGTCACCGGCGCGAAGGTGCCGTGGTTCATCGGCGCGTCGGGCGGCATCAGGCAGCGGACCACGTAGTACACCGCCGACTTGGCAACCGAGGCGACGGCGTTGATGCTCCCCTCCGCCTCCGGGGCACTGCCGCTGAAGTCGACCGTCATCGTGCCGCCCTCGACCGTCACGGTCGCCACGATCGGCAGCGGGCGCCCGTTGATCCCGTCGTCGTCGAGGTAATCGGTGAAGCGGTACACCCCGTCCGGGATCTGCTCGATCGTCGCCCGCGTGATCCGCTCGGCATAGGCGATGAGCGCCTCTCCATGGGCCTCGACCGTCGGCAACCCGTAGCGTTCGACCAGCTCCTGCAGGCGCCGCTCGGCGGTGCGATTGGCCGCCACCTGCGCCGTCAGGTCGCCACGCCGCTCGTCGGGCGTGCGCACGTTGCGCAGCAGCAGCGCCAGCGCGGCCCGGTTCGGCTGTCCCGCCTCCCAGAGCTTGATCGGCGGGATGATGATCCCCTCCTGGTAGATCTCACTGGCCACCGGCATCGAACCGGCCGACATGCCGCCGACGTCGGCGTGGTGCGCCCGGTTGGCCGCGAAGCCGGCCAGGACCGACTCTCCGTCGACGGTCACGTAGATCGGGGAGATGAGGGTGATGTCAGGCAGGTGAGTCCCCCCGGCGAAGGGGTCGTTGAGCGCGACCACGTCGCCCGGCGCGAACGTGTCGAAAGCCGCCAGCGCCGCCGCGACCGAGTCGGGCATGGCGCCCAGGTGGACCGGGATGTGGGCCGCCTGCGCCAGCAGCCGCCCCTGGCGGTCGAACAGGGCGCAGGAGAAGTCGCGGCGCTCCTTGATGTTGGGCGAGTAGCCGCTCCGCGTCAGCACTGCGCCCATCTCTTCGGCGATCGCCGTCAGCGCACTGCGGAAGATCTCCAGGCTGACCGGATCGACCAGCACCTCCGGCTCAATCGCCATCGCGCGCCCCCTCCTCCGGCGTCGGCTCCAGGATCAAATTGCCCACCGCGTCCACCCAGCCGCCCCAGCCTGGCGGCACGACCGTCGTCGTGTCGTACTGCGTCACCACGGCCGGGCCGCGCAGCCGCGCCCCCGGCACCAGGGTGGCCCGGTCGTAGATCGGCGTCTCCCGCGTCTCCGGTCCGTCAGCCCCGGCGAAGACGACCGGCCGGTGCATGAGCGGTTCGACCCGAGCGTTGGGGTCGACCTCACGCCGCGGCAGCTCCGGCCGCTCGGCCAGCCCGCGCGCCTTGACCCGGCAGTTGACCACCTCGACCGGCTCGGCCGGGTCGCTGTAGCCGAAGCGCCGCTCGTGGGCCGCGTGGAAGGCCGCAATTGCCGCGGCCATGTCTCCCTCGTAGGGAACCACCAGCTCGTACGACTGGCCGACATAGCGCAGGTCGAGCATTCGCTCGATGGTGATGCGCTCGTCGGGAAGCCCCTCGGCCAGCAGGTCCGCACGCCCCTGATCGGCCAGCTCCGCCAGCACCGGGTCGACCACCTCGGCGGCTCCCGTCGCCGGGACCATCACGGTGCGCACGTAATCCTTGACCACGTCGGCCGCGAGCATTCCCAGCGCTGAGAGCACGCCCGGCGTTGCCGGAATCAGCACCCGCGGGATACGCAGGTTGGCCGCCAGTTCGCACGCATGCAACGGCCCGGCGCCGCCGAAGGCCACCAGCGTGAATCGCCGCGGGTCGTGCCCGCGCGCCACGGAGATGACCCGGATCGCCGCCTCCATGTTGGCGTTCGCCACGCGGATCACCCCGAGCGCCGCCGCCTCAGGGCTCGTCCCAAGGCGCTCGGCGACGGTCCCGAGCGCGCGTCGCGCCGCCGCCACATCGAGCGCCATACCGCCGCCGAGGAACCCCTCGGGGATCAGCCGCCCTAGCACGACGTTGGCATCGGTCACCGTCGGCGCCTCGCCCCCACGTCCGTAGGCCGCCGGACCCGGATCGGCGCCTGCCGAAACCGGCCCGACGCGCAGCGCACCGCCGGTGTCGAACCAGGCGATGCTGCCGCCGCCCGCGCCGACGGTGTGGATGTCGATCATCGGCAACTTGCTCGGGTAGCCGCCGATTTTGCCGTCGGTCGTCTCGGTGATGGCGCCGTCGATCAGCGCCACGTCGGTCGACGTGCCCCCCATGTCGAAGGTGATCGTCTGCTCGAAGCCGGAGGCGCTCGCAACGTAGGCCGCCCCGACCACCCCGGCCGCCGGGCCGGAGAGCAGCGTGCGCGCCGCCTCACGCCGGGCCGTCGCCGCCGAGATCGAGCCGCCGTTAGACTGCATGATCCGCAGCGGCACCCCGCGCGGCAACTCGTCTTCCAAACGGCGCAGGTAGCGGTCCATGAGCGGGGCGACGTAGGCGTTGAGCACCACCGTGCTGGTGCGCTCGTACTCGCGGAACTCGGGCAGCACCTCGTGCGAGGCCGAAACATGCATCCCAGCCGCGCGCACCGCCTCAGCCACCGCCGCCTCATGCTCCGGATTCGCAAAGCTGAAGAGGAGACACACCGCGACCGACTTCACCCCGGCCTCGCGAAGCGCGGCAACCGCCGCGGCCACCGACTCCGGGTCGAGCGGCGTCAGCACGCCGCCCCGCTCATCCAGCCGCTCTACGACCTCAAACCGGCGCTCGCGCGGCACCAGCGGCGGCTCCCGCTCGACCCGAAGGTCGTAGAGCGCCGGGCGAGTCTGCCGACCGATCTCCAGCACATCGCGGAACCCGGCCGTGGTCACCAGCCCGGTGGGCACCCCCTTGCGCTCGAGCACGGCGTTGGTCGCCACCGTCGAGCCGTGGACGACCGCAGCCAGCCCCTCCCCGACGCCGAGCTCCTCCAACCCCTGCAGGATCGCTCGGGCCGGGTCATCCGGCGTCGACAGGACCTTGTGCACCCGGACCGTCCCGTTCTCCACCAGCACGAAATCGGTGAACGTCCCGCCCGTATCGACGCCGACGAGCACCTGTCCCATCTATCCCTCACCTCGATCGGCCCGCTCCCGGCGACCCCACGCAACGGGGCAGGCCCAGGAGAATCACGTCTCAGTGCAGAAGGGGCCGGCGCGACAGCGCCGACCCCGGAAATCCTCGACGCTTCGTAGCCAGCCATGCCGCGCGTAGTCTATGCCTCGGCGGGTCGTGGGCGCAAGATGAGCCCCGGACACCTGCGGCATTGCGCGGCGAGGAACATCCGATCCTCCCGGCATCGGCTTCCGCCCGATCCCCTGTGCTCCTCGCCGCCAGGTGGCACCCGACTCGACGCGAGCCGGCACCGCCCCGACGGCACCACGTGGACTAGCCGCGACTGACGTGGCTGTGCTGGTCCACAAGCCGTTCGGCCGGTGCTACAGTATCCCCGTCGCGCTGGATCCGGGGGCGGTGCCGCGCCGCTGCCGGGAGCACGCCCGCCGGGGAGGAGGCGTTGCCGATGGCTCAGCCCGCCGCCACGATCGTCGCGCCCGAGCAACGCTTCCGCTTCCGACCGGGCGACGACCGACGGCTGATCCGCTGGCCGGAGATGGTGCGCTACTTCGCCGACATCGCCGCGAGCAGCCCGCGGGTGCGCTGCGAGGAGCTGGGTCCGGACACCGGTGGGCAGCCGATCGCGCTCCTGACGATTTCGTCCCCCGACAACCTCGCCCGGATCGACGAGTTACAGGCGATCCAGCAGCGGCTGGCCGACCCACGCAGCCTCGACCCGGACGACGCTGAGCGTCTGATCGCCGCCGCGCGCTGCGTGGTTCTGGTCACCTGCGGCATCCACGCCACCGAGGTCGGCGCCGTGCAGGCCACGCCGGAACTGGTATACGAGCTTGCCACCCGCGACGACCCGGAGATCCAGGCGATCCTCGACAACGTGGTATTCCTCCTCATCCCCTCGCTCAACCCGTGGGGCATCGAGGTCGTCGCCGACTGGTACCAGCGCACGCGCGGGACGGCCGCCGAGGGGACTCCGCCTCCCACGCTCTACCACCCCTACGCCGGGCACGACAACAACCGCGACTGGTTTATGTTGACCCAGGTCGAGACGCGCACGGTGGTCGAGAAGGTCCACAACCGCTGGTTCCCGCGCATCGTGTTCGACCTGCACCAGATGATGGCCAACGGGCCGCGGTATGTGCTGCCGCCGTTCATCGACCCCTACGACCCGAACGTCGACCCGCTCATGGTCGCGGAGATCGCCGCGCTCGGGACCAGCATGGCGGCGGCGTTGACCGCCGAGGGGAAAGCGGGCGTCGCCACCGGGGTGATCTTCGACGCCTACTCCCCCTCGCGCGCCTATCAGCACTACCACGGCGGGGTGCGCATCCTGGCTGAGGCCGCCAGTTGCCGGATCGCAAGCCCTGTCCACCTCAAGCGTTCGGACCTGCGAGAGGTGCGTGGATTCGACCCGCACGTCGCGCGCGCGAACCACCCCTTGCCCTGGACCGGCGGCACCTGGCGGCTGCGCGACATCGTCGACTACCACAAGATCGCCATCTACGCCTGCCTGGGCCACGCCGCGGCGTTCCGTGAACGGTGGGTGCGCGGGTTCTGGCAGATCCAACAGCGCGCGGTGGCGCAGGCCACGCCGTTCGCCTTCGTGGTCCCGGCCAACCAGCGCGACCCGATCACGACGGCGGAGATGCTGCAGATCCTCCAGGACGGTCGGGTCGAGGTTCACCGGGCGCGGGCGCACTTCCGGGCCCACGGGGTCCACTACCCGGCCGGCTCGCACGTGGTGCTCCTGGCCCAGCCCTTCGGCCGCTACGCCAAGACCCTGCTCGAGGTCCAGCGCTACCCGGACCTGCGCGTCTCCCCCGGCGGGCCGCCACGCCCACCCTACGACATCACCGCCCACACCCTGCCGCTCTACATGGGAGTGGATGCGGTGCAGATCGACACGCCCTTCGAGGCGGACCTCGAGCGCGTCACGCGGGTCGCGCCGCCCCCTGGCACGGTCAGCGGGACGGCGCGGGCCGGTTACCTCCTCGGCTGCGAGACGAACGCCGCATACCGCGCCGTCAACCATCTGCTCGCCGCGGGAGCCACCGTGTGGCGGACCGGCGCGCCGATCCGTGCGGCGGGACGAGAGTGGGCCGCCGGGAGCTTCATCATCGAGGGGTTGTCTCGCGACGACGCGGCGGCGCTCGCCCGCGAGGCACACGTGCATCTGCACGGTCTGGCCTCGCGGCCGGCAGTGCCGCGTCGCCGCCTGCGCGCGCCCCGCGTCGGGCTCTACCGGAGCTGGCGGCCCAACGCGATCGACGAGGGCTGGACCCGCTTCATCTTCGAGCGATACGCCGTCCCGTACGCCACGCTGCGCGACCGCGACCTGCGCCAGGGCGATCTGCGCGACCGCTGCGACGTGATCGTGCTGCCGCAACAGCCGGCGCGCGACATCCTGGAGGGGAACGACCCCGGTGAGTACCCGGCTGAGTACGCGGGCGGCATCGGGCCGCTCGGAGCGGCCAACCTGCGCCGCTTCGTACAGGCAGGCGGCACGCTGGTGGCGCTTGATTCCGCCGGGGAGGTCGCGATCGAGCACCTGTACCTCCCGGTGATGAACGCGGTGCAGGGGCTGCCCGCGGAACTGTTCTACGCGCCGGGCGCGCTCCTGCGCCTCCTCCTCGACCCCCACCACCCGGTGGCCTACGGGTTCGAGCGCGAGACGGCGGTGCTCTCCGTCAACAGCCCTGTGTTCGAGCCGCTCAGCGACGACGTCGGCGTCGTCGGGCGCTACCCGATGACCAACCAGCTCCTCTCCGGCTGGCTGCTCGGCGCCGACCACTTGCGCGGCAAGGCGGCGCTACTCGATGTACCGGTCGGCGCGGGCCGCGTGATCCTCTTCGGCTTCCGGCCGCAGTTCCGCGCCCAGACTCGCGGCACCTATCGCCTGCTCTTCAATGCGCTCTACTACGCGACGCTGGAGCCGGAAGCGTAGCAGGCAGCCGCTGACGGTGTCTGTGGACGGTCCTTACACGGTAGTGCCAGCTAGGTGCCCGGCCCCGCTTTGTGTGGGCTGTGGAGGGCTACCAAGAACAATCGCACGCGTGCGGGCAAGATGACGCAGCCCCCAACGAACTCGCTTCGTCGGGGGCTGCGAACAAATCAGCAGACCAACGTCCCTAGCGTGAATTCTCGGGGGTAGGTCGTCCCGCTAGGTAGCGCCCGATGGTCACTCCCCCAGTCGCTCCAGCGAGGGTAAGAGCGATAACCAGAACCCAGTCCAGTAGCTCCAGCGTGGAGGCTGGCAGGCCCAGCATCGGAGCCAGCTGTCCGCCGATGACGAACCCGAGTGGTGCTAGTGCTAGGGCCCACCAGGACCCGGCGATCAGCCCGACCAGCAACCCGGCTAACACCGCTGAAAGCGGCACAGCCGAGAATCCGACTGTGCTTGCACCGGCTAGGAGCGAGAAGAGCGCAGCGCGCACCAGCCTCCAGTGCAAAGCAGTGCGCAGGTAGTGGAACATGTCGCCTCCTGCCTAGCAATAACACTTCGCCCACCACGAGTGGGTACAGCACCTGATTGCTGAGGCCATTCCGCACCAGCCGATAATACACGCTGCGCACGTCCAGAGCTGGAAACAAGAGAGCGCACACTCCGCGCAGTTCCAGATGATGCAACTACGGTCCCATGAATCGCAGAACCAACAGCAATTATTTTCGTGCCAAACTCCGCAGGAGCAATCCTTGCCACCACCAGTTCCGGGGTCAATGCCCGATGCAGGCTGGATCGCCCTGGTCTTGAATTGTCCGTCTGTGCTTGCTGCCAGGAGGGTCAGTGACTCCTCTCCGTTCACCGCATAGAGGAATGCTCGTGAATGCCAGGAATCCTCCGCTCCGGCAAAATGTGGAGCCCCGCGACGTACTTCTCATTGATGGCCCAGCCTATCGTCAACAACTCGGCACCATTCGCTAACGTGTGCCGTGCTGCCTTCAGTTCCTCTGCAGGCGGCAGTTCCTTATACGGTATGCTGGCTAGCACCTGCTTGACATCGCGGTTAGCACGGACCTGCGCACGCAGTGAGTGCAATGCCGCAGTCTCAAGGCGCTCGCTCCTCACCGTGGCAAAGGCGTCTGTCGGATTATGCGCCTTTCCAGGCTTCGCTGCCACACTCGGCAGCTTGCCGAAGGCCAACAGGCTACCCATCGCAGCAGCCGTACCAAGCTTGCGTAGGAAAGCGCGGCGGCTAGTGGTCGCCGGCATGCTAACGTCATCGAACAACCGCATCGCCTGGAAAGCTCGACGTGGCCCGAGCACACGAACCAGCTCTCGTGCCATGCCACGACCGGTCCATGCACGGACCTTGTCGCCATCAACGCGGAACAAGGTCGGTGTCCAGGGAGCGTCGGGACCAAGCGCGCGCTCGCGCCATCCTTGCACCTCAGGATCGCGCCGGTTGCGCGCCGTGAGCCGCCCGGCAGAGAGGGCTTCAAGGTCATGGGCCATCTTCGTACAGGTCGCACAATCGCCATCAAAGCCGAGGCAATAGTGCATCTTCCCCGTACGTGCCCCCTCTCAGCTAAAGAGGACGTGCCCAAATGGTAAAGGCTGGTAAATCCATAATAGCAGACACGCCGGTGAGGTCAAGCATCTTAAGTCTGCAATCAGATTACGACGTAGTTGTGAAGGCTGCATCCATGGTATGGGTCTTGAGTGCAACATTCCCCATCGGCCCCAATGCTCACACAGCTAGCGATCGCTGCAAGGTCGACCTGCCGTTGAATACAGCTATGAGGACCTGGGCGCTGACGTAAGAACCATTGCATGGGGGGTTATTCAAGCGGCCAGTCGATCAGCCGCTCGGTCCGGACACTGGTCCGCTCAAGCGTGGGCAGCAGTACCGAAGGGTAAGCAGCATTGGCCGCGGCGCCTTCGCCATTTAGGCGCCTAAGTTCGCCAGTGCATACGCGGCGGCTTGCAGGAATCATTGATCTGGTTCTTGCTCGACACGGCGAGGTACCCATTACGCCCGGCCATCGATGAACGTCGAGGATCTAACCGGCAAACCCGTCAGCAGCCCGCTCCATCACGCCTGTCATCCTGAGCGCAGCGAAGGATCTCGCGCGGGAGCGGCCATTCCACCCCGAGATCCTTCGCGCCGCCGGCCGGCTCCGCTCAGGATGACAGCGACCGGGCGACGGTGACAGCTCCGGTGCACCACGGTATTTCGTCAGTCTCGATAAGACGGCGGCGCGCCGCGGCCGCCACATGCACTGGGAGCGGCCGCCGCGCGGTGCTGGTCGAGTCGATACTAGTGCCGAAGACCGGGTTCAGTAGGGTATGCTGCACAGTCGCGCTGGATCAGGACCGGCGTGACCCGTTCTCGCGCGCCCGCGTCAGCTCGAACGTCGCCTGAGGGTCGTCGGCCGAGCGGTGGCCGGCGGTGACGATGAGGTAGCGGAAGAGCGCCCCGCCGATCAGCGTCAGGAGCGCGGCCAGCGCAGTCACCCCACGCGGCAGGCGGCGCCCCAGCCAGGCCCCTGGAGCCTGGATCAGCAGCGGGAGGCCAAGCCCGGTGCCGAGGACGCCGACGCGGTAGATACGGCCCAGACGGCCCTCGTGCATCGGCCGGGCGATGGTCTTGCCCGAGTTGAGCCGCAGCGCAGCCAGGAGCAGCGCCTCGACCCCCATCACGGCCGTCTCGAACCGTTCCAGCCGCCGCAGTGACCGGTGGCTGGCCCGTCCGGTCGCCGTCAGGATCAGCGTGATCGCCGCCAGGGCGTTCGACAGCGCGGACGCGATAAACAGCGGCCCCATCAGGAGGTAGTTCTTCGTCCAGAGCGGCACCGCGGTGGCGGCGAGCAGCACCCCCGTGTAGCCGCTGACGAAGAACGCCGGGAACTGCCCGAGGAACGCGATCGCGTGCGACGGCAGCCGCAGGAGCAGGCGCGCGACCAGCGTGCCGCGCCCGAAGAGACCGTCCTCCGCTGCCTGGATCAGGGCAGACAGCGTCGAGAAGGCGCCGAAGACCACCAGGCCCCAGGTTCCGACCGACATCGGCGAGCGAAACTTGAAGACCCGCAGCATGTGGTGGAAGCGCTCCGGCCGGCCCAGGTCGAGGATCAGCAGGATGGGGCTAGGGATGAGCGCTGCCAGGGAGAGATACCGCCCCGCGCGCACCACGGGCCGCTCCTCATCGCCACCGAACACATGGGCGATTCCGGCGATGACGTAGCTGGCCCCAGCGATGCCGCCGAGGAAGAAGTAGGTCGGGATCTCCCAGCGCCACGGCGCCCGGTGGATCACGGGGATGCCATAGTAGGTCTCTCGCGCCTCATCCCCGGCGCTGCGCCCGCCGCGCCGCCGCGTCTCCCATCGCCGCTCGTACGCCATCCTCCTCGCCTCCTCGTGCGTCATACGTCATCGGTCAACCGTCCCCCTCTCCCCCGACCCCTCTCGGACGGAGCCCACCAGGGGAGAGGGGAGCGGCACGGAACACGCAACACGGATGACGTATAACGCATGACGCACCCCGCATCTCACTTTCGTCGCAGCGACAGGATCGCCCCCACCGCGAACGCCACCGCCGCGAGAGCCGTGCTCACTGAGGCCGGGATCGTCTTGCGCTGCGGCAGTTCGGGCTGAGCGGGCAGGTTGTAGACCTCAGGCGGCGCGGTCAGGATGAAGAAGGCGTTCAGCCCGTCGATGCCGCCGGTACCGCCGACCGCCCGGTCGCCGTAAATGTGTGCCTCCTCCACGCCCTGCGCCCGCAGATCGGCCACCCGCTGCTTCGCCCGGTCCATCAGATCCTCGACCAGCCCGAACTGGATCGAGTCAGTCGGGCACGCCTTGGCGCAGGCCGGCTCCAGACCGTCGCGCAGCCGATCGTAGCAGAGCGTGCACTTGTGGGCCTTGTGGTCACCGACGCGCGCCCGGCCGTCGCCCAGGTCAAGGGCGATGACGCCGAAGGGGCAAGCCGGCACGCAGTAGCCACAGCCGTTGCAGACATCCTGCTGCACGACCACGGTGTCGAACTCGGTGCGGATGATCGCCCCGGTCGGGCAGGCCTCCATGCACCCGGCGTTGACGCAGTGCTTGCAGACGTCGCTCATCATCAGCCAGTTGGACTGGAACGCGCGCATCGACGTGGGGCGCCGCCCCTCGCTGTCGCTGATGCGCTCGATGAAGGCGACATGCCGCCAGGTCGTGCCACTGAGGTCGCCCGTGTTGTCGTAGCTGTAGCCAGTGAACCCGAACTCGTCCATCGGCAGTTGGTTCCACTGCTTGCAGGCGACCTCGCAGGCCTTGCAGCCGATGCACAGCGTCGTGTCGGTCAGGAAGCCCATCGCCCCTGGCCGGGCGCCGGTCGTACCCGTCCGGCCCGGTTGGTCGCGGATTACCTTGGTGCTCATCCGCGCCCCTCCTCGTCGGTGCTGCGCGTCAGCCGGCCCTTACGGAGATTGCAGGTGAACGCCTTCGCCTCGTGGATACGCGAGTTCGGGTCCTCGACCAGCGCGCTGAGGTCATTCGCGATGCCGCCCTTGGCGATGCCACTGTAGCCGAAGTGCCAGGGCATGCCCACCTGGTGGATCTTCTTGCCGTTGATCACCAGCGGCTGCAGGCGCTCGGTGACCAGCGCCCGGCTCTCCGTCTCGCCCCGGAGGGTCGAGATCACGACCCAGTCGCCGTTGTTGATCCCCAGTTCCTCCGCCAGCTCAGGACTGATCTCGACGAACCCGTGTGGCTGCAACTCGGCCAGCCAGGGCACGAAGCGCGACATGCCGCCCGCGGTGTGGTGCTCGGTCAGGCGGTAGGTCGTGATGACGTACGGGAAGCGCGGATCGCCGATCTCATGGTAGCGGTTGTCCGGGCGCTCCAGCAGGTTGGCGGCCGGGCTGCGCGGGTGCTCCGGATAGAGCGGGTTGCCGACCGGCGTCTCCCACGGCTCGTAGTGTGTCGGCAGCGGACCGTCCCGCAGCCCGGAGGCCGCGAAGAGCCAGCCCCGGCCATCGGCCATGTTGACGAAGGGCGCATCCCCGGGATGGGCATCGAGCCCGACCGCCCCCGGCGGGGGCGTGTAGTCCGGCGGCTTGGTGACCGGGAAGTCGGGTACGTCGTAGCCGGTCCAGCGGCCGGCCTCTTCGTCCCACCAGATCCACTTCTTGCGCTCGCTCCAGGGGCGGCCCTGCGGGTCCGCCGAGGCACGGTTGTAGAGCAGGCGCACGTTGCGCGGCCATGAGTAGCCCCACTCCAGCGACGCGCGCTCGTCGCCGCGGCGGTCCTTCGCCCGGTTGCGGCCCTCCTCCGGCATGATGCCGGAGTAGATCCAGCAGCCGCACGCCGTCGAGCCGTCGTCCCGCAGCGCGGTGTAGTCCGGCACCAGGCGCCCGTCAGCCACGGTGTAGCCGTTGATCTCCCTGACGATCGCCTCGACCACCGGCTCGTCGTGCGGCCCTTCCGTGGGATACTCCCAGGTAAGCGCGGCGATCTGCCGGCCCTTCGGCGTATCGTCCCCCTGATACAGCTCTTTCAAGCGGCGGCCCAGGTGGTAGACAAACCAGACCTCGGAGCGCACGTCGTCCGGTGGATCAATCGCCTTGTCGTGCCACTGCACCAGCCGCTGGGTGTTGGTGAAGGATCCCTCCTTCTCCCCGGGCAGCGCGGCCGGGAGCAAGAAGACCTCGGTCTTGATATCCTGCGGGCGCACCTTGCCCGCGCGGACCTCCGGCGCGTCCCACCAGAAGGCGGCCGTCTCGATCTCGTGCACGTCGCGGACGACCAGCCAGTCGAGGTTCGCCAGCCCCTCCCGGGCCAGGATGGCGTTCTGCCCACCCACGGCCGGGTTCATGCCCATGACGAACAGCCCCTTCATGATCCCGTCCTTCATCATCGGGATCATGGCCTGGAACGATGCGTCGCCGCCGATCTTCGGCACCAGGTCGTAGCAGAAGTCGTTCTCGGGCGTCGCCGCGTCGCCGTACCAGGCCTTGAGCAGGCTGACCAGGTAGGCGGGCGTGTTGTACCAGGCGCCGGTCATGGGCCGGTTGCGGCGCAGGTACGCGTCGAGGCTTTCGTCCCGCTCCAGCGCGGTCGCCATCGGCATCGGCAGATAACCGGGCAGGAGGTTGTAGAGCGTCGGGATGTCGGTGCTCCCCTGAATCGTTGCATGCCCGCGCAGGGCCAGGATGCCGCCCCCTGGCCGGCCGATGTTGCCGAGCAGTAGCTGCAGCAGCGCGCACGCGCCAATGGTCTGCGTCCCGTTCGTGTGCTGGGTCCAGGCGACCGCGTAGCAGAAGGCCGTGGTCCGGTCGCGCCCAGAGTTCTCAAGGATCGTCTCCGCCAGACGGATGAAGACGTCCTGCGGGATGCCGCTGATCCGCTCCACCATCTCCGGCGTGTAGCGCGCGTAGTGGCGCTTGACGATCTGGAAGACGCAGTTCGGGTCCTGTAGCGTCGGGTCGCGGCGGACCGGCTCGTCGAGGCGCCCGATGTACTCCGGCCGCGGCTCGGCCGTCTGCGCCTTGTCCTCGGACGCGGCAGGCCGCTCATCCTGTCCCGCGTATTGCCAGGTGTCGGTCTCGTACCGTCGCTCCTCGGGGATGTACCCGGAGAAGATGCCGCCGAGATCCTCCGGCCCCTGGTATTCCGGGTTGATGATGACCGACGCGTTGGTATAGTGCGTCACGTACTCCTTGAAGAACGGGTCGGTATTCCAGCGCTCGCTGTTGATGACGTAGTTGATCAGCCCGCCGAGCACGGCGAGATCCGTGCCGGCCCGCAACGGCACATAGAGGTCCGCCAGCGCGGATGTGCGCGAGAACCGCGGATCGACGTGGATCACCGTCGCCCCCCGGGTCTTGGCTCTCACGACAAAGCGGAAGCCGACCGGGTGGTTCTCCGCCATGTTTGAGCCCATGATGACGATGCAGTCGCTGTCCGCCAGGCTCTGCAGCGTCGTCGTCGCGCCTCCGCGACCGAGTCGGGCGCCCAGACCGGGCACCGTGCTGGAGTGTCATATCCGCGCCTGGTTCTCGATCGGGACGATCCCGAGCCCGCCCGCGAAGAGCTTCTTGATCAGGTAGTTCTCTTCATTGTCGAGGGTCGCACCGCCGAGGTGGCCGATGCCGAGGGTGCGATTCACGACGGTGCCGTGCTCGTCGGTCTCCTGGTAGGTCGCGTCGCGCGTCTGCTTGACGAGCTGGGCGATGCGCTCCATGGCCCAGTCGAGCGGGCGTTCCTCCCAGTGATCGCTGTACGGCGCCCGGTACTTGACTTTGGTAATCCGGTTCGGGCTGTAAACCAGGCCGTAGGTCGCCGCGCCCTTAGGGCACAACGTGCCGCCGTTGATGGGGCTCTCGTAGTTGCCCTCGATGTCGATGATGCGCCCATCCTTGGCGTACACGAGCTGAGAGCATCCGACGGCGCAGTAGGGGCAGACGCTGACGGTCACGTCGGCGCCGCGGATGCGCGAGCCGACCTGGCGCGTCTTCGAACTGATCGGGTTGGGAACCATCCCGACGTAGTTCTTGAGCCGGCCACCGATGCCCATGAGTCCCTCCCTGCGCGCATCCCACCCGAAGGTTGGCGCTGGCCAACGCCGATGGTGCTGAAGACGGGGCGGCGGATCACTGTCGGGGGAATGCCCCGCAGTCCGTGTGCCGCGCCGACGCGGACATTGTACGCGACAGTGCGGCGGGATAGAGCACGGAACCGAAGCACAGTAGTCGCTCAGACTAGCACCGCTTCAATGAAGCCCCTCGTATCACCCAACAGCAAGTTCACTCATTGACTTATCAGTATGCAGCAGGTTATCATGTCATCGTCCTATTATCACTGCATGCTGAATGGAGGTGTTCACGATGCGCGCCTGATGCAGGTCATGCGCCTTCTTTGGCTATCGGTATTCAGACATTAGAGGGAAACTGTGCACAAGAAATCCCTACTCGTAGCGCTCGCACTGGCCCTCTCATCCGTTGCCGCGGCTGGGAGCGTACAAGCAGAACTCGAGGAATGCGATAGCGGACATGTGTGCATGTGGGGAAACACTGACTTCAACTGGCTGATTGGTGAGCGCCCGAGCGGGGGAGGTCTAGTAGCCCTGTCTGGCGCCGCGAACAACCAGATGGACTCTTGGGCCAACGGCAGCAACACCAATGCAGCGGGATACGACAACTGGGATGGCACAGGAGACTGCCAGACGTTCCATGCATTCGGACGTGATAACAACGTTGCCTTCTGGAACAGCGATGAGGTCTCTTCATGGCGAACCAACAGAGGTTGCTGACCACGACCGGGAGTCTCGGCCCGCCTGCCCTGCTCGACGTCTCGGGGCTGCACAGGGCATTCGTGACGCCGGCGGAGACGGTGTGTGCGGTCCGTGACGTGACGTTCTCCGCGTATGCAGGCGAGTTCGTATGCATCTACGGCGCTAGTGGCTCGGGCAAGTCCACGCTGCTCAACTTGATCGCTGGGCTGGACGTGGCGGACAGCGGGACGATCCACGTGAACGGCGTCGATGTCGGCGCCCTCGACGAGGGGGGCCGGGCACGCCTGAGGCTGGAGACGATTGGGGTCGTCTTCCAGGATCACCTGCTGATCGATGAGTTCACCGCCTGGGAGAACGTGGCACTGCCACTGGAGGTACGCGGTTTCACAGGAGCGGAGGCCAGGGCCTCAGCCCTGGCCGAGCTCGAGCGCGTCGGGCTGGCCGGTCTTGAGGACCGGCTGCCCAGCCAACTCTCGGGAGGGCAGCGACAGCGCGTCGGGATTGCCCGGGCACTCGTCGGCCAGCGCCGCGTCTTGCTGGCCGACGAGCCAACCGGCTCCCTGGACTCAGCCAACTCACGCGCGCTGTTCGCCCTGATCCGCAAACTGTGCGACCAGGGCACGCTGGCCGTCGTCTGTTCGCACGACCCGATGTGTCAGGAGTTCGCTGATACGGTGTACGAGATGGTAGACGGGCGTTTGCGTCAGCGGGAGGTCGCACGGCTATGAGAGGCGTGGCCACCCTGCGCGTCGGACGCCGGTTCATGCGCAGCCGCTCTTTGGCGACCTCCACCTGGTTAATGGCGGCGGTCAGTGCCACCGTGGTCGCGCTCTTCATCGGGATGAGTGCGCTCACCCTCTCCGGCGACCAGATCGTGGAGCGGGAAATGGGGCGCTTCGCCTTTCGGTCGTATCTGGGCAATACACTAACCCTGACCCCCAAGAACGCCTCGATCGCAGCCGAGATTGAGGCGACGGCACTCGCAGGTGGTGCGACCGCACCGATGGTCACGGTGACCTCGGTAGACGTGGAGCCAGCTCAGGTTGACCCACCAACCACGTGGTTCACCGAGGCCGACTGGGAACGCAGTCCATTCCCCAACCGGTATGTCCTCCTCCGCGGTCGTTGGCCCGAGCAGCCCGGTGAGGTCGTCGTGGCTCATACCTCGAACGGATCGCTCGCAGAGCTCTGCGAAGAACTTGCCGTGCTCGCCGGGCATGAGCGGTTCACCGTGGTTGGCATCGTTGACGACCGCTACGGCGACTACCACGCGATCCTGGCGGCACCGGGCACCTTCGCCAGCATCGGGGAGGCAGCTCTCCGCAACTTCCCATCCATTAGCGCAATGTTGACTCTCTTTTGGGAGGGAAGCCAACGCCAGTCGGTCATCGACGCGGTGAGCGACTTCCTCTCCCGCGAGCTCGGTCAGCCGAGAGATGACGTGGCTCTCGCTGTCGCGGCGACAACCCAGGATCGATCGGACGTCAGTCGCACACGGCGGACTCCCTGGATTGAGCGGATTCCAGCGAGTTACGGGATCCCGGCTCTGCTGCTCCCCTTCTTGGCATCGCTGGCGACCTTTGGACTCAGCCAGCGACGGCTCCACCGGAGCGGCACCCTGCTCGTGGCCCTTGGGCTGCCACCCGGCCGTGCGGCGAAAGCTATCGGCATAGCAGTGACCGGATGGCTCATGGCGTCGCTTGCAGCCGGCGTGGCAGTGGGTGCGGTAATTGGGCTCATCGCCCGCGGCGTCTTATCACGCTTTCACCTGTGGGCACAGCCGCTCAGTCCCTTCCCCAGCCTGCTCGATCCGATACTCAGGCTCGGTATATCCGCCGCCGCTGCATGTCTTGTCGGCACTGTGTGGATCCGGTTCGCCGTGGTCAACCGGCAGCCATCGTCCGTACCGGAAGCACCGACCGCGCGCCCCTCAGCGTCGCGGGCCCGACGCTATGGAGAGCACGCCCGGCACGGTGCGGCGACGCTCGCCGCTTGCGCCGCGATCCTGCAGACGCCTCACGTGGACACCGCCGCCGACCCCATGGTCCTCGCTGGTACTATCGCCGTCGGAGTCCTCCTCTTAGTCCCCGAGGTCGTCGACCAGGCAATGCGTCTGCTTCCGAACACAGGCCCGCGTCTGCGTCTAGCCCGCCAGCAGCTCGTGCATAACCGCAGCCGCACTACGATCGCGGTCGCTGCGCTGGCCGCCGTGCTCGGTCTCCCACTGGGGTATGTCATCCTCTTCGACGCCATGATTAAGACCGGCCAGGAAGGACTCGCTCCGGATGTCGCCCCTCACCAGGTCCTGGTGAGCGAGACTGGTGGAAAGTTCCAAGCCCCAACGCCTGAGGTACTCGCGGTGGTGCGGGAACAACTCGGGGTATCGCGCCCGACCGTGCAGATCCGCTATCTATGGGGAGAGCACGGGCCAGTAGCGGTCGATGGCAGCGGTCTCGGCGCGGTACTCGCGCTCGACACGTTGGACGACGTCAGCCGGCTCATCGGGCGCCCCCTGACCGAGACGGAGCAGACAGTACTTGTTGACGGCGGCATGCTCGCATGGGACGACCGCGAGGGCCGCGAGCGCGTGCTCGTCACACCCACGGCAGTGGGAGCGGAAGAGGTGCGCCTCCCCGCGGTCGCGGCGAGCCTCCATCCTGCCTGGCGGATGAGCACCAACGGCGTCCTGCTAACCGCGACCGCGGAGCGGCTCGGCCTACCGATCATGGACGGTGGGATCGTGTTCACCGATGTCTCAGACGCCGACGCGCGGGCCGCGCGGCGGGCGGTTCTCGACGCGGGACTGGACCCGCGTCAGGTTGTCCTCTACGAGACGGTCAACCCCTTCGTGCCACGGGCATACTTCACTGCCGCCGCCGGGCTCATGCTCGTCGTGCTGCTCTGCGCCGTCGCAGTGGCACGCGCCCAGGTGCTGACGCTGCGGCGCTACCTGGGTACGCTGATCGCGATCGGGCTGACGCCGACCTGGGCGCAGCAGGTCGTCCTTGCCCAGAACACGTTCTTCGTCGCCGTGAGCACCGTCGTCGTCCTGGCGCTGGCGATCCCCCCGGTCGTGGTCACGGCCATGGTCATGCCCAACTTCGTGCTCAGCATCCCCTGGCGAGTCATCGGCGTGGTGATCGCCGCCTTCTACCTCGCCGTGCTGCTCGCCACCGTCCTCTCCTGCCGCCAGATCCGCGCGTCGGATCGCGTCGCGCTGTGAGGGGGCAGAGCGAGCAATCGGCGGGGATGACTGGCCCCGCCATTCGTCGAAGGGAGCCTGACGGGTGCTGGCGAAGATCGGAGTCACGATTCTGATCCTGGCGACCGCGTTCGCGCTCCTCTTGCTGCTGGGACCAGCCATTGGGGCGATTGGGTCGATGGAACTCGAGATCGGCCTTCTGCTTGTCGTGATCGCACTGGTGGTCGCGTTTACCTTGATCGACCGCCGATCAAGGAGACCATGACGCTGAGCACGATGCCGAAGTCCGACGGTTGAGCCGTTGCAGATAACCTCACCCGACCGTCATGCGCCACCGAACGCATGACGGTCGGGGCGATCTCGGCGGACACCAACCCGCTCGCGGACTGGGCTACCGCTGCGGACGCGGCGTGCTCCCGTCCGGTCAGGGTCACCGCATTGAAACCTTCGGGGTGACACCCCGCGTGACGATCCGTGCCCTCTCCTGAGTGGCGATGCTCATCCGCCAGTCAGGGCCGACGGAGCCTCACCGACTCCGTGCGATGCCCGCGCTCCCGACGCCCTACAGCGCCATGTAGCCGCGCAGCAGCAGGTAGGCCGGCAGCCAGGCGGTGGCGATCCCGACGGCCAGCGTCAGCACGCCAACGAGTTGGACCCCGACCCGCTTGGGCACCAGGAGTGCCCAGTAGAGGAACCACAGGACGGCCCAGGCGAGCCAGTTCAGCCCCAGCCAGTAGTCCCAGGTGGTGGTTGCACCCCGCAGCAGCTCGATGCTGATCGGGAGTGCCGTGATGGCCACGAACAGGCTGTACCAGCCGAGACCTCGCCCATCAGTCTGGAGGAAGCGATTTATCCCTATCCAGATGTAGGTGAACGAGAACAGGAGGACCAGCGCGCCGAACCCGATGTCGTCGAAGGTCGCCCCGCCGCGGAACGCGCTGACCAGCGCCGCCAGCAGCGTCACGCCGCCGACGAAGAAGTTGATCACCGCGATCTCGCGGTCACCAATCCGGCCGAGGAGCCAGAGCCCGTTGAGGAACAGAACGGCTCCCACCCAGAGAAGAATCAACGCGATCATCGGCCTGCTCACACTTCCCGTGGCAGCAGTCACGGATTGCCCGAGTATAGAGACGGGGTACGGGCGCGACCCCAGCGAACCGGGGTCGCGCCGTTCGGCTCCGAGGCTAGGTGCGCGCGGCGGAGCCGCGGTTGGCCATGGTCGGCCCCTGCGCGTTCGGTCGGATGTCGAACTCGAAGATCTCGACCGGCAGGTAGAGTGAGCAGCAGGCGTTCGGGATATCGACGACCCCGCTGATCCGCCCCTCGATCGGCGCGGCACCCAGCAGCAGGTACGCTTGCTCGCCCGAGTAGCCGAACTTCTTCAGGTACTCGATGGCGTTCAGGCAGGCCCGCCGGTAGGCAACAGTGGCGTCGATGTAGAGGTTCTCGCCGCTGTGCTCATCTACCGAGAAGCCGATGAACGAGAGGAAGGTCGAGTACCGCGGCTCCACCGGGCCCGGGATGAAGACCGGGTTCGTGGTGATGCCGTACTTGTTCATGCCGTCCTTGATCAGGTCGACTCCGAAGTCGATGAAGCCACCCATCTCGATCGCGCCGCAGAAGGTGATCTCCCCGTCACCCTGCGAGAAGTGCAGGTCGCCACCGGAGAGCTTGGCGCCTGGCACGAAGACGGGGTAGTAGACGCGGGCGCCGCGGGTGAAGTTCTTGATGTCGTGGTTGCCGCCGTTCTCGCGCGCCGGCACCGTGCGCGCACCCTCACGCCCGATCCGCTCGAGCTCCGGCCCTGTCAGTTTGCCGGCCAGCACACCGTCCGGCTCCGGCGGTAGCGCCAGGGGCGGCACGCGGTTCGGGTCCTTCTCGATCAACGCCCGCTCGCGCCGGTTCCACTCCGCCAGCAACTCGTGCGAGGGAGCGGTGCCGAAGAGGCCCGGGTGCGTGATCCCGGCGAAGCGTACGCCGGGGATATGACGCGACGTCGCGTAGATCCCGTGGAAGTCCCAGATCGCTTTGTAGGCATCGGGGAAGTGGTCAGTGAGGAAACCGCCGCCATTGTGCTTGGCGAAGATCCCGGTGTAGCCCCAGCCCTGGCCCGGCGCGGGTCCCGTCGTTTCAGTCTGAATCGGACCGATGTCGAGGATATCGACGACCAGCAAGTCACCCGGTTCGGCCCCTTCGATCTCGATCGGCCCGCTGAGCATGTGCGCCACGTTCAGCTTGGCATCCCGCACGTCGGCGGCGCTGTCGTTGTTGCCGATCTGACCGTCGGTCCACTCGCGACACTCGACCCGGAAATCCTGGCCCGGCTTCACTGATGCGACGGCGGGGATGTCCGGGTGCCAGCGGTTGTGTCCCGGAACGTCCTGATCGCGCATCGACTTGGTCTGATCAATCTTGAAGACGACCTCGGGTGGCATGACTGCGTCTCCTCTCGGGAATGCGTCACACGGACGCCTCCACTACATGCACGGTGAGCGACGCGGCGGCCGTTCTCTCCCTCCCCTCTGATACGTCATGTCGGCTAGTCCGCTTCGTCAGCGCCCGCACGGCGCGCTGCGCGATGTCTAGAGACTGCATCGCACCCCGATCGGGGTGCGATGCAGTCTCTAGTGCACGTGATTGCCATGGACGTGAAACGGACGACCTGGGAACCCGCCGGGTGGTCGGGTGACGACCTCCGGCTCATGCGCGCTGCGCTCTTCCAACGTCAGAGCCTGACGCAAGCCCGGCGAGGTCCGGTAGAGCCCGGGTGGAGTCAGGACGCGCTGCCCCGGCACTGAACACACCGGGCAGAGTGCCGGTTCCTGTGCCTGGGCAAAGGGGCGGCGGACATCGAAGGGGCCGCAGGTGTCGCAGCGGAAGGCATAGAGTGGCATGGGACGCACCTCGTATTCGCTGGAAGCCGCGCAAGGTGGTGAACGGTGCGCGGATCGTCCATTCTCCGCCGATAGGTGGTGATACTACCCAGTGTAGCGTCGATTTGCGGGATGTCAAGCCGCCTGGCCCCATTGCCGCCGCTACTCGCCGACCGGCACCGCCTGCTCCTCGACCTTCGGCATCACCAGGTCCTGCTTGGCCGCCAATGGCACCACCCGATCAGCCGCTCCGCCCTGCTGCTGGGGCAGGATGGTGAGGGCCGGTCGCGCAGCGACTTCGGTCGCGAGCACGCGCTCGTAGATCGCCTCGTAGCCGTCGGTCATCGCGGCCGCCGAGAACTTCGCCTCGACATGCGCGCGGCAGGCCCGACGGTCGATCCGCTCCACCTGCGAGACGGCCTCGGCCATCTCCTCCAGCGAGTCGCAGATGAAGCCGGTGACACCATCGACCAGGACCTCTTCCACCGATCCGCCACGCAGCGCGATGACCGGCGTGCCACACGCCAGAGACTCGGTCATGACGATTCCGAACGGCTCCGGCCACTGAATCGGGAACAATGTGGCCAGGGCCCCACCGAGCAAGGCCGCCTTGGTCGGCTCGTCCACCTCGCCCAGGAACTCCACGCCCCCGCCCTCGAGGATCGGCAGGAAATGCTCATCGGCCCAATCGGCATCGGCCGGATCGATCTTGGCCGCCACCTTGAGCGGCAAGCCCACCGCGCGTGCCACCTTCACCGCCTCGATCGGCCCCTTCTCCGGCGAGATCCGCCCGAGGAAGACGAGATAGGGCGGGTCTTCCGGCTCATCGCGGAAGGGGAAGTGCTCCAGCCGGATGCCGTTGTAGACCGTCCCAACCCAGTTCAGCGGCAGATCGCGCACCGGCTTCCGCTGGCTGTGGCTGATACTGACGAGACGCTGCTCGGAGAAGCGGGACAAGACCCGCCGGTATTCCGGCAGGTCGAGCCGACCATGCATGGTGGACACCGTCGGAACCGCCGACGCGCGCGCGAAGGGGAAGCCCAACACGTCAACGTGGGAGTGGATGATGTCGAACTGGTCGGCCTGGGCATAGACCTCTTCGAGCATCGCCACGTGCAGCGGCAGCGGTTCTTTGATTCCCGCGAGCCGGATCCCGGCCTCCGCCATCGGCGCCAGCCGAGCTGAGGTGATTGAGTCCGCCGTCGCGAACAACGTGACATCGTGCCCCCGCCGCACGAGTTCTTCCGTCAGCGCGTACACGACGCGCTCCGTCCCGCCATACAACCGCGGCGGCACGCGCTCGTACAGCGGTGCGACTTGCGCGATTCGCATCGCACTGATCCCTTCTCCCACGACCGCACGGGGTGCACAAAGGACTCAGCACCCGCCCGCGGGCGGGCGCCCAGAATCGCCCGTGGCGCGCACCGAATTACGGTGCCAGCACGGCAAACCCGCGCCACCGGGCAGGAGAATCAATCGTTGTGCGCCCCTGGTCTACCGAATGAGTCACCCTCCCCCACTCCGGGGAGTTTGTCCCTCCCTGCCGTCCGCCCGTTTCTATGCACATCCCGTGCCTGAGAGGCACAGGAACATGCGGCCGGACGCACAGAGGCAGACCCTCTGAATCAGAGGGAAGCGGGGTTCTTCCCTCATGACGACTTCGAGGATCGCGCCCGTAATGATATATAGAACGTGAGCCTATTCGTGTCAAGGTAATGGCCGCGGACGCCATCATGCTGCGGTAGCGTGCCTGCACGTGGCGGCGCTAACCCGGGAGACCGCCTCGCATGAAAAAACCCCCGCTCCCGTACCGGGAGCGGGGGTCGGTGCACGGAAACTGGTGCGTCGCGCTACCGCACAACGCGGTAATTGGGCGCCTCCTTGGTGATGACCACGTCATGCGGGTGGCTCTCACGCAGCCCGGCGGAGGTGATTTGGATGAAGCGGGTCTTGGTCTGCATCTCGGAGATCGTCGCCGCACCGCAGTAGCCCATCGAGGACCGGAGCCCGCCGACGAGCTGGTAGAGCGTGGCGGAGAGCGGGCCCTTGTACGCGACCCGACCCTCGATCCCCTCCGGCACGAACTTCGCCAGGCTCTCGACATCCTCCTGGAAGTAGCGATCCTTGCTGTAGGAGCGCGCCTTCATCGCGCCCAGGGAGCCCATGCCGCGGTACTCCTTGAAGCGCTCCCCCTGGTAGAGGATGACCTCGCCCGGACTCTCGTCCACCCCGGCGAGCAGGCTCCCAAGCATCACCGTATCGGCCCCTGCCGCGATCGCCTTGGCGATATCGCCCGAGTACTGGATCCCGCCGTCGGCGACCACTGGTACACCCGCCGCGCGGGCGACCCGGGCCACGTCCATAATCGCCGTGATCTGTGGCACGCCGATCCCCGCCACGACGCGGGTCGTGCAGATCGACCCGGGCCCGACGCCCACCTTCACGGCGTCGGCCCCCGCCTCGATCAGCGCCTGTGCCGCCGCGCCGGTGGCGATGTTCCCGGCAATGACGTCGATATCCCAGCGTCGCTTGATGGCGGCCACCATCTCGATCACGCCGCGGGAGTGGCCATGCGCGGTGTCCACCACCAGGACGTCCACCCCCTCTTCGATCAGCGCGGCCGCCCGATCCAGCGCATCGGCACCGACGCCGACCGCCGCCCCGACCCGCAGCCGTCCCTGCGCGTCCTTGGTCGCGTTCGGGTACTGGATGCGCTTCTGAATGTCCTTTACCGTGATCAGCCCCTTGAGGTAGCCGTGCTCGTCCACCACCGGGAGCTTCTCGATCTTGTGCTGGTGCAGGATCTCTTCGGCCTGCTCGAGCGTGGTGCCGACCGGGACCGTGATCAGGTTCTCCTTGGTCATGAGGTTGGCGATCGGCTGATTGACGTCGGTCTCGAAGCGCAGGTCACGGTTGGTCAGGATGCCCACGAGCTTCCCGTGCTCATCGGTGATCGGCACACCCGAGATGTGGTAGTGGGCCATCACCGCCAGCGCCTCGCTCACCGGATCGTCCGGCTGGAGTGTGACCGGCTCGACGATCATGCCCGACTCGCTGCGCTTGACCTTGTCGACCTCGGCCACCTGCTCCTCGATCGACATGTTGCGGTGCAGGATGCCGATGCCCCCCTCGCGCGCCATGGCGATCGCCATGCGACCCTCGGTGACGGTGTCCATCGCGGCAGACACGATCGGGATCTTCAGACTGATGCGCCGGGTCAGGCGCGAGTCCGTTCGCGCGTCCTTGGGCAGGACGCTCGACTCCATCGGCACGAGCAACACGTCATCGAACGTCAGGCCGACACCCACGACCTTCTCTGCGAATACCTCGTCCAGACTCGGCGCCTCGAGCAGTTTCGCTACCTCCTGGTCCCGCATCACCGTCATGGATCACTCCCTTGCGTGCTTCGCCTTGCGTATCGCGTACGACGTACTGCGTATCAAGCGCTAGACGTTCCTGGTCACGGATCACACCAGACGGAGTACGCAACACGCAGTACGCAACACGTCGAGCGCCTCACGGCGTCGCCTCCCCGCGCGCAGCCGCCGCGCCCACCTCTTTGTCACTCTCGTCGCTCGCCAGCCCGAGCCGGGCCGCCACCTCGCCGCCAAGGAAGGTATAGGCCGCCGCGGCGCGAGACGCAGCGTCGTACTCGAAGATCGTCTGGCCAAAACTGGGCGCTTCCGCCAGTCGCACCGTGCGCGGGATCACCGACCGGAACATCCGAGTCGGGAAGAAGCGCTGGACATCGTGCACGACCTGCGCCGACAGGCGCGTACGCGCGTCGTACATCGTCATCACCACGCCCAGGATGTCGAGCGACGGGTTCAACCGCCGCTTGACCAGGTCGATCGTGTTGATGAGCTGCATCAGACCCTCAAGCGCCAGGTACTCACACTGGATGGGGATGATGACCTCGTCGGCGGCCGTCAAGGCATTGACCGTCAGCAGGCCAAGCGACGGCGGGCAGTCAATCACGATGGCATCGTAGACCGCGCGCGGTTCCGCCAGCGCTTCCCGCAGGCGGAACTCTCGGTTGCGCACCCCGACCAGCTCGACCTCAGCCCCGGCCAGGCTGGCGTTGGCCGCGAGCAGATCCAGCCGCGGGCGGACGGCTTCGAGCAGGCACTCGACCACCGGCTGGCCCTCGATCAGCACGTCGTAGCTGGAGCGCTCGACCCCGTGCTTGTCGACGCCCAGGCTGCTGGTAGCGTTGCCCTGAGGATCAAGGTCGATGAGGAGAATTCGCCGGCCGCGGCGCGCAAGATCGGCTGAGACGTTGACTGCCGTCGTCGTCTTGCCGACGCCGCCTTTCTGATTCGCTAGAGCCAGGACCCGCGACACACCGCTCTCCGCTCGCGCCCAAGTTAATTGATGAAGTCTACAGGGTCCCTACCCCTATGTAAAGACCCCCGGATAAT